>JAVKBW010000056.1:0-22176 GCA_040222995.1 Alphaproteobacteria bacterium
GCTTGGGCTCTGCGAGGGCCCGATCGCCTTCATCCGGCGGGTCTGGGCCGACGGGCGCGAGCTCGATCTCGAGAGCCTCGACATGCGGATCCACCGCGGGACCGCAACGCAATTGCCCGACCCGCTGATCGAAGCCAAGCAGGGTGCCGGACGGGCGCCGGCCTGGCGCGGGCTTGCCTATGTTGTGTTCGAGCGGCTGCCGCTTGACGATTTCGGCAACCGGATTCCGGCGCTGCAGTTCGAGGTGATCCGGCCGGTGGGCGGGCTGGAACCGGCAATCGAGGCGGTGGCGCTGATCCCCGGTTCGACCGAGCATGGCTATGCGACGACGCAGGTGCGTGAGACCACCGGGGTCGGCGCCGCGCGGACGCTCAATCGCAACATGCGCCAGGCCGCGACCGATTGGAGGCAATCGATCGATGAATTGCAGGCGCTGTGCCCCAATCTGAAGTCAGTGGCGCTGGTGTCGGCCTGGTTCGGCGACGATCTGCGCGCCAGCCATTGCCGCTTCCGCCCCGGCGTCGAGGTGGTGGCCCGCAACGGCGAGACGCGACCCTGGAAGGTGGGTGGGCTCGACCGGACAACCGCGCATCTGGTTTCGACCAGCAATGGCGGCCCGGCCTATGGCGGCACGCCTGACGATGCCGCGCTCGTCGAGGCGATCCGCGATCTCAGGGCGCGCGGGCTCAAGGTGGTGCTCTATCCCTTCGTGCTGATGGACATACCGGCCGGAAATGGCCTGTCAAATCCTGGCGGCGGAACCGGACAGCCGGTCTACCCCTGGCGCGGGCGGATGACGGGGAGTGTCGCGCCGGGACTGACGGGGACGCCGGACCGCACGGCTACGATGCGAGCCGAAATCGATGCGCTGTGCGGCGGAACGCTCGTCTCCGATGTCGTCGTCTCGGGTGACAACGTTGTCTGGACCGGCGGCGACGAAGGCTACCGGCGCTTCATCCTGCATCACGCCGCACTGGCAATCGCCGCCGGCGGTGTCGACGGCTTTGTCATCGGCTCGGAAATGATCGGCCTGACCCGGCTCAGGGATGATGCCGGCGCGTTTCCGTTCGTCGACCAGCTTCTGCAGCTCGCTGCCGACAGCAAGGCGATGCTGGGCGGGGCGACGACGGTGACCTATGCCGCCGACTGGACCGAATATGCCGGCTACCGGCCCGATGACGGTTCCGGCGACGTCTGTTTCAATCTCGATCCGCTCTGGGCCCATCCGGCCATCGGCGCCATCGGCATCGACAACTACATGCCGCTGAGCGACTGGCGCGACGCGGATTTGTCGGCCGGCAATCCCGATGATGCGGATTTTGCCAATGATCAGGCAGCCATGCGCGCCGCTATCGCCGGCGGCGAGGGATTTGACTGGTACTACGCGAGCGAGGCGGGGCGGGATGCGCGGCAGCGGCTTGCGATCACCGACGGTCTTGCGGGCAAGCACTGGGTCTACCGGGTCAAGGATCTGCGCGGCTGGTGGCAGAACCAGCACTTCGACCGCGTCGGGGGCGCCGAGGCGGCAAGCGCCAGCCCCTGGGTGCCCGGCTCGAAGCCGTTCTGGTTTACAGAACTTGGCTGTCCGGCAGTCGACAAGGGCGCGAACCAGCCCAACCTGTTTCCCGACCCGAAATCGTCGGAAGGCGCGATCCCCTGGTACTCGTCGGGCGGGCGCGACGACCTGGCGCAGCGGGCATTCCTCGAGGCGCATCTTGCCCACTGGTCGGGCGCGGCGAATGTCGATGGCATGGTCACCACCGACCGTATTCATCTGTGGACCTGGGACGCGCGGCCGTTTCCGGCGTTTCCTCTGTCCGCGCGGGTCTGGTCCGACGGCCCCAACTGGCGCACCGGCCACTGGCTCAATGGCAGGCTGGGGACCGTTGCGCTGAAGGACCTGATCGCGGCCATCCTGACGGAAGCCGGAATGACCGGTTTCAACGTGGACCGTGTCGACGGCATGGTGACCGGGCACGTGATCTCAAGTCCGGCCTCGGTGCGCGCGGTGCTGGCGCCGCTGGCCGAGGCCTTCGCCATCGATGTTCGGGAAGGGGCCGGTGGGCTGGTTTTCAACTCGCGGCTTACCCGTGGCGCGGCGCCGCTGGAAATCGATGCGGTGGCGGAGCCCGCCGAGGGGCCGCTGTTCGAGGAAATCCGTGGCGAACGCGGCGAGTTCGCCAACGAGGCCGTTCTGCTGTCGGCCGATCCGATGAGCGATTACGCCCCGGCCTCGGCCCGATCGCGCCGGCTCGAGGGTGAGGCCGCGCGCCAGCGCGATCTACCCCTGAGCGTTGCGATGGAGGCGGGGCTGGCCCGCGTCACTGCCGACCGCTGGCTGCAGGACCACCGCTTGCAGCGCCGACAGCTGCGCTTTGCACTGCCGCCACAGGCAGTCCGGCTTGAGCCCGGCGACACCGTCCGGTTCGCGATGGAGAACGCTCCGCCGAGCCGCTTCCGCATCACCCGGATCGAGGATGGCGAGATCCGCCGCATCGAGGCCGTGGCTCATCTTGGGGCCGCTGCGCCGCGGTCGAACGAGGACTACGGCGGCGAAACGGGCAACGATGCCAATGCGCCCTTCGCGCCGGAAGTCGTTCTGCTCGACCTGCCGGTGCTGTCGGGGAACGAGGAAACCGGATGGGCAAGGGCAGGGGCGCTGGCGATCCCCTGGCGGCAGATGCTGCTCTCCAGTTCCGTTGAAGCCGAAGGCTATGCGGCGAGGGTGACGCTGGATGCGCCGGCCCGCATCGGCGCGCTGGCCGAGGCCTTGCCGCCGGGGTTAATCGAAGGACGGTTTGACCGTAGCAACGCGATCCTGGCCGATCTGGGTTTTGGCGGCCTTTCGAGCGCAAGCCGTCTGGCGGTGCTCAACGGCGCCAACGCGGTGGCGGTCCGCTCGGAAGCCGGGAGCTGGGAGATCATCCAGTTCGAGATCGCCGAGGAGATCGCACCGGGACGCTGGCGGCTTGAAAGCCTGTTGCGCGGACAGGCCGGAACCGACGACGCCATGCGCGCCGGCGCAGCCTCCGGTTCGGCCTTCATCGTTCTCGACGGCGCGGTCAGATCGCTCGGACTGTCCCTGGACGAGGCCGGTCGCGCCTTCAACTGGATCGCGGAAGCAAGCGGCGGGCTCGCTGGCGGGCCGTCACCGACGGTATTCGCGGGCGGGGAACGGGCGCTGACGCCGCTGTCGCCGGTGCACCTTCGCGCCGAGAGGCGGGCGGAAGGCATCGGGCTGTCCTGGATCCGCCGCGGCAGGCTGTCGGCTGACAGCTGGACGCCCGCCGAGATTGCCAACGACGAGGGCTTCGAGCGCTACCGCATCGACATCCTCGATGGCGTCACGGTTATCCGGACGGTGGAAATGACCACATCGGAGTGGCTCTATCCGGCGGCCGATGAACTCACTGATTTCGGCGCACCGCAGGCGCAGTTGACCTTTCGCGTTGCACAGGCCGGAAAGCGCGTCCCCTGGGGGATCAGCCGAACGGCAGCATGCAGTCTCTGATCTCCTCACACGGCATCTCCAAACCAAACTGAAAATCCAGCCCGAAAACCTTGAAAGGACATCTGCGATGACCGACATCAAACCCTGGTGGCAATCGAAAACCCTGTGGGGCGCCATCGTCACGATAGGTTCGGCCGTGCTTGGCCTGGCGGGACTTGATCTCGGCGAGACGGATCGCGAGGCGCTGACCGGGCTTCTGACTTCGCTCGGTGCCGCGATTGGCGGCATGATCGCCATCTTCGGGCGGATCAAGGCCAAAAACCGGATCGGGTGAACCCCGCTTGGCGACCGGTGCCGGTTTCCATTCATTTGCGGTTCAGGCAGGATCTTGTATCACTGGCTCCAAGATGAAATACGAACCGCTCCAGGGCTGATCATGATCATGAATTTCCTCAGTATCGGCTTAGTCGCCGCCCAGGCCGCAACCATGGCGCCGGTCGCCACCGTGTCGCAGGATCTGCGGGCGCCTGATGGCACCGCCATCATCCGCACCGCCGCCGACTGCTCGGGCGCAGCCAATCAGGTTGTCGGCCAGACCGGCGGACAATTGCTCTCTGCTTCCGCCCAGACGGAAGGCGGTCAGGCGGTCTGCGTGATCACGGTACTGGTACCCGGCAGCGGCAATGACCGCCCGAAGAAAGTCACCGTCACGGTTCCGCAGTAGGAAAGCGGCAGTGCAATCGGTGCGGGGGCTCGGCAGGTCCTGAAATGCCTGGCCTTTTCACGCCGGCCTGTGCGGATCGCGCGAGTCGGTGCATGGTAAGAGGGCGCGTACAGGCGGTATTGAGCCGACCGCGCGAAGACACAAAGCGGGAGCAGTTCAAGTGCGCATCTTGATCGTCGAGGATGACAAGGATCTCAATCGCCAGCTGGCCGAGGCGCTGCTGGAGCAGGGCTACGTGGTCGACCGGGCCCATGATGGCGAGGAAGGCCATTTCCTCGGTGACACGGAGCCCTACGACGCGGTGATCCTCGATATCGGCTTGCCGGAAATGGACGGCGTCACCGTGCTCGAGAAATGGCGCGCTGACGGCCGCGCCATGCCGGTGCTGATCCTGACCGCGCGCGATCGCTGGAGCGACAAGGTCGCCGGTATCGACGCCGGCGCAGATGACTATGTCACCAAGCCGTTTCACGTCGAGGAGGTGCTCGCACGCATCCGCGCCTTGATCCGCCGCGCCTCCGGCCATGCCTCTTCCGAGATTACCTGCGGTCCGGTCCGGCTCGACACCAAGGCGTCCAAGGCCAGCGTGGATGGTACAACGCTGAAACTGACCAGCCACGAGTACCGACTTCTCTCCTATCTGATGCACCACATGGGAGAGGTGGTGTCGCGCACCGAGCTGGTCGAACACATGTATGATCAGGATTTCGACCGCGATTCCAACACGATCGAAGTCTTTGTCGGCCGTCTGCGCAAGAAGATCGGTGTCGAGCTGATCGAGACCGTGCGCGGCCTGGGCTACCGAATGGTTGCGCCCGAAGGCGACAGCAGCGGCAAGTCCGGATGAAGGGAGGTTCGCTTACCGCCCGCGTCCTGCTGTTTGCATCCGTATGGGCCGTAATCGCCCTGGTGGCGATCGCCATTGTCATTTCACAGCTCTATCGGACCGGCAGCGAACGCGCCTTTGCCGACCTGCTCCGTGCCCATCTCAACAGCGTCATCAATGCAGTGACAATCAACGAGCAGGGGCGCCTGGCCGGCAATCCGCAACTGGGCGACCTTGTGTTCGACCAGCCCGGCAGCGGCTGGATCTGGCTGGTTGAGCCGCTTGGTGGCCTGGATGGCCCGCGGTTGGCTTCGATTTCCATCGGCGAAGAGGCGATACCGTCCCCATCACTTGAGATCTTGCCGTTCGGTGATCGTTATCAGCGCAGCTACGCGGCCGATGATGGCTTTGGCAACCACCTGGAAGTCATCGAGACTGAAGTCGAACTCGACAACCAGGGCCATGCCGCACGGTTCCGCGTGGCCGGCAACCGCGCGGTGCTGGAAGCCGAAATTGCCGATTTCTCGGCCAATCTCTACCTGGCGCTGGCGCTGTTCGGCATCGGCAGCCTGATCGTCAACGCCATCGCCATTCTTTATGGTCTCCGGCCGCTCGATCATGCCCGGCAGGCGCTCGGTCGGATCCGCGCCGGCGAGGCGCAGCAGCTCGACGGCAGTTTTCCGCGCGAGATCGCGCCACTGGCCGGCGAGATCAACGCGCTGATCGAGGCCAACCACCGGGTCATCGAGCGGGCCCGCATGCAGGTCGGCAACCTGGCCCATTCCCTGAAAACGCCGATTGCCGTGCTGATCAACGAATCCCGCGACATGACCCCGGCGCATGCGAGCCTTGTGCGCACCCAGGCTGAAACCATGCAGGCGCAGGTGCAGACCTATCTCGACCGGGCCCGCATCGCCGCCCAGCGCGGCAGCGTTCTGGCGCGCACCGAAGCCGCGCCCGTCATCGAGCGGCTGGTGCGGGTGATGGCCAAGCTCAACCGGGATCTGGACTTCGCCGCAGATATCGAACCGCGCGACGCGGTGCTCGCCATGGAAAGCCAGGATCTGGAGGAGGCGCTCGGCAACCTGGTGGAGAATGCCGCCAAGTTCGCGCGCAAAAAGGTCGTGGTCAGATTGCGCCCGGCGCCCGCCGTCGAGGGCGAGAGGCCGATGGTCCGCATCGACATCGACGATGATGGCCCAGGCCTCGATGATGAAGGCATGCGCGAGGCGATGAAACGCGGCCGCCGTCTCGACGAATCCAAGCCGGGAACCGGTCTCGGTCTGTCGATCGTTGGCGAGATCGCGTCGGAGTACAAAGGCAGTTTCACGCTGGCGCGCGGCGAAAGCGGCGGCCTGTCGGCACGATTGACCCTGCCGGCGCTGATCACGGAGGCTTGAACCGACGTGGTTGGTTACCAGGCGCCCGCTCGGGTAGTCTCGATGGGAGGTGCGGTGGTGCGCCACAATGCCGCCACAGGAACAAGGCATGAACCTGAAGAGGCGGAGGTCCCGGTTTGCGGGGCTTGTCCGCAATTCAAGCGAGGATGACGGCAGCATGGCAACTTTGATCTCAAGAGTGACGCGGTTCGGTATCATTGCCTTGCTGGCGGGAGCAGTTGCCGGATGTGCCGCCACCGGGGGTGTGCAGCCTTTGGCGTTCGCACCCGTCTCCACTCCCAAGGTGGCCGACAGCGACGCCATTCTAGCCGCGCTCAATGGCGGAATCCTGCCGCCGGACGCCGCTGGCGGTCTGGCCGGGCCCGACCGGTTGCGCGCTCTGGAAGCCGAGTACCAGGCGCTGGAAAAGGCCTCGCTTGGCCAGGTCGTCGCCTGGAAGAGCCAGGCCCGGGGAACTGCCGGCGAGGTTTCTGCCGGAACGCCCTATCAGGTCGGCCAGCAGAACTGCCGCCAGTACACCCATACCGCCACCATCAGGGGTGTGCCGGTGAAGGGGCAGGGAGCAGCCTGCCGCAACGAGGATGGCAGCTGGACGCCGCTGGGTTGATCGCTGGTGTCGGCGCGGAAAGGTCATGTGGCACCCGCATTTTGACCGTCTGCTGATCCCTGCATGGGGCCGATGAAAGAGAAGCCCCGGCGCAAGCGCCAAGCGGTCTCGAATGCCGGTCCGGACCGGCACCTCGCGGCGTATTCTGGTGTGCATGCGGCCTCGCAACACTCAAATACGCGACCAAACGCCCCAATTGGGGAATCAAGGCCGATTGATGTTGGAAAACAATCAATGCTCGGATATTGAAGCATCATGTTATTTTGGGTAATCGCCGCCGTCATGACTGCCATTGTCACCGTGGCCCTTCTGGGGCCGGTGATGCGTTCACGTGCGCAGGCGTCCGACGCGCCTGAATTGCATGACATCGAGGTCTATCGCGACCAGTTGGCCGAGGTCGATCGCGATCTGGCCGATGGCCTCGTTGATCCGGTTCAGGCAGAGGTCGCGAGGACCGAAATCTCCCGCAGGCTTCTGGCCGCAGCACGCAAGAGCGAAGCCGCGGGCACCGATGACGCGCCCGATCGCAACCGACAGCTGCGCCGCGTCGCAGCGATCGCAGTTGCCCTTTTCATGCCCCTTGCAGCCCTGACCGCCTATCTTGAGTTTGGCCGCCCCGGTCTGCCACAACTGCCGCTCGCGGCACGGCTTCAGGCCGATCCGCAGGCCGATGACATCGCCATGCTGATCGCCCGGGCCGAGCAGCACCTGGCGGAAAATCCGGATGATGGCCGGGGTTGGGACGTTCTCGGCCCGATCTATCTCAGAACCGGGCGTTTTGAGGATTCGGCTGCCGCGTTCAAGAAGGCGATTTCCATTCTCGGGCCGTCACCGACCAGGCTGGCAAGCCTTGGTGAAGCGCTGTTTTCCGCTGCCGGTGGGATCGTGACCGAAGAAGCGAGCCTGGCCTTCCAGACCGCCCGTGAACTTGATTCGACCGATCCCCGGCCGCAATTCTTCCTGGCCGTGGCCCTGGCCCAGTCGGGCAAGACCAGCGAAGCCCGCGCGGCCTTCTCCGGCATGCTCGAAACGGCGCCGCCGGATGCGCCATGGATTCCGGCTGTTCAAAGCCAGTTGGCGGCACTTCAGCAGCAACCGCAGACCTCGCCATTGTCGCCGGCGGGTGCCGCACCTGGAAATCCCTCCGCCGCCGATATCGCCGCTGCGCAAAACATGAGCGCGGAAGACCGCCAGGCGATGATTGCCTCGATGATTGAAGGGCTGGAAGCCAGGCTGGCGGACAATCCCGACAATGTCGCCGGATGGCTGCGGCTGGTGCGGTCTCACGTTGTCACCGGAAACCGTGACAAGGCGCAGACGGCGCTGGATCGGGCCTTTGCTGTGTTCGCCCCCTCCGGACCTGAGAACTCACAGCTGACTGCGCTGGCTGGCGAACTCGGCCTGAATGCAACGCCCACGCTTGGCGGCGTTCCGATGGCGCCCGCCGTTCCCGGGCAGGAGCAGCCCGTCGTTGAGCCGTCCGCCGCGGCCAAGACGCCGTTCATTCTGCCGCCCGCAGGCAGCGAAACACTGGCTTCGCAAGAACGCCAGACTGATGACGCTGCGGCTGCGGGGCCGTCGCAGGCCGACATCGCCGCGGCCGCCGACATGTCCGTCGAGGACCGGGCGTCGATGATCCGCTCCATGGTGGAATCGCTCGATGCGCGGATGGTCGAAAACCCTGACAATCTCGAAGGCTGGCTGCGCCTTGTGCGCTCCTATGCCGTCCTCGGAGACCGGTCTGCAGCGCAAACGGCGCTTGAGCGTGCCGGTACGACATTCGCTGTGGAGAGCGACGGCGGCCGCGCCTTGGCCGAACTCGCAGCCCAGCTAGGGCTGGAACCTGTTGTGGAGAGCCAATGAACCGCAAGCAGAAACGATTGTCCATCATTGCCGCCGGTGCGGTTTTCCTCGCAGGAGCGGCGGCTCTGGTGACGTCCGCGCTGCGCGAGCAGATCGTGTTCTTCAATTCGCCAACCGATGTGCTGGCCCAGCCGCTGGCACCCGGCACCCGGGTCCGGCTTGGCGGACTGGTTGAGGAGGGCACCGTCCTGCGCGGCGAGAATTCGGCGGTGACCTTCCAGGTGACTGACACCAATGCTTCGGTCAAGGTGCGCTATGTCGGTATCCTGCCCGATCTGTTCCGTGAGGGGCAGGGCGTGGTCACCGAGGGCGTGTTTTCGCCCGAGGAAGGCACCTTCATGGCCGATACGGTTCTGGCCAAGCATGACGAGAATTACATGCCCAAGGAAGTCGCCGATGCGCTCAAGGCGCAGGGCGTCTGGCAGGAGGGCGATCCGCCACCAGGCGTGAACGTCAAGGAGACGCCAGTCTATTGACCGGCCGGGGCGCCGCAGACGTGCAGGAGGAAAGAAGCCATGATCATTGAAATCGGCCATTTTGCCCTGATCCTCGCGCTGGCGACCGCGATCGTTCAGTCGGTGGTACCGCTGATCGGAGCCCGGCGCCGCGACGCGGGAATGATGGCGGTCGGTCCGCAGGCGGCGGTGACCTCGCTGATGCTGGTGGCGATCTCGTTCTTCGCGCTCACCCACGCCTATGTGGTGTCCGACTTCTCGGTCCAGAACGTTGTGGAGAACTCCCACTCGCTCAAGCCGATGCTCTACAAGGTGACCGGCGTCTGGGGCAATCACGAAGGCTCGATGCTGCTTTGGGTGCTCATCCTGGTGCTCTTCTCTGCGCTGGTGGCGCTGTTCGGTCGCAATCTGCCTGACACGCTGAAGGCAAATGTGCTTGCGGTTCAGGCATGGGTCACCGTGGCATTTCTGCTCTTTGTCGTGCTCACCTCCAATCCGTTCAACAGGCTTGACCCGGCGCCCCTTGAAGGCAATGACCTCAACCCGATCCTGCAGGACATCGGCCTGGCGATCCATCCGCCGCTGCTCTATCTCGGTTATGTCGGGTTCTCTATTTCCTTTGCCTTTGCCATCGCCGCCCTGATCGAGGGCCGCATCGACGCCGCCTGGGCCCGCTGGGTGCGGCCGTGGACACTGACAGCCTGGATCTTTCTCACCGCCGGCATCTCGATGGGCAGCTACTGGGCCTATTACGAGCTCGGGTGGGGCGGCTGGTGGTTCTGGGACCCGGTCGAGAACGCCTCCTTCATGCCCTGGCTGATCGGCACTGCGCTTCTGCACTCCGCGCTGGTGATGGAAAAGCGCGAGGCCATGAAGGTCTGGACGATCCTTCTGGCGATCCTGGCCTTTTCCTTTTCGCTGCTCGGTACGTTCCTTGTGCGCTCGGGGGTGCTGACCTCGGTGCATTCGTTCGCCACCGACCCGCAGCGCGGCCTGTTCATCCTGCTGATCCTGGTGTTCTTCATCGCCGGATCGCTGATCCTGTTCGCCCTGCGCGCGGGCACCCTGCGCAATGGCGGCATGTTCCATCCGATCAGCCGCGAGGGCGCGCTCGTCCTCAACAACCTGTTCCTGACGACGGCCACGGCGACGGTGCTCGTGGGCACGCTCTATCCGCTGCTGGTCGAGGCCGTGACCGGCGAGAAGATCTCGGTCGGCGCGCCCTATTTCAACTACACCTTCATCCCGCTGATGATCCCGCTTCTGATGGCCGTGCCGTTCGGGCCGCTGCTCGCCTGGAAGCGCGGCAATCTGTACGCCGCCGCCGAACGCCTCTGGCTGGCGGCGGCCCTTTCGCTCGTCGCCGCCCTGTTCATGGCCTATGTGCGCTACGAAGCGCCGGTCCTGTCGGCGCTTGCCTATTTCGTCGCTTTCTGGCTGATCATCGGTGCGTTCGCCGACGTCTGGCAGAAGGCGGGCTTTGCCAAAAACGGTCTTGCCAAGGGCTGGTCGCGGCTGCGCGGCCTGCCGCGCGCCAACTGGGGCACCGCGCTCGCCCATGCCGGCCTCGGCGTCACCACGCTCGGCATCGTCGGCGTGACCACCTTCGAGGACGAGACCGTGCTGCGCATGACGCCGGGCGAGACGACGTCCTTTGCAGGCTACGAGGTCGCCTTCGATTCACTGACGCCGGGCAAGGGTCCCAACTTCACCTATGACCGGGGCGTCTTCACCATCACCCGCGACGGCCGAGAGATCGGCACCGTCGAGCCGGAAAAGCGCGTCTATGTGGCAAGCCGCATGCCGACCACCGAGGCGGGCATCCAGATGGTCGGTCTGTTCAGCCAGTATTACATTGCGCTCGGCGACCCCGCGCCCGACACCGACGCCATCGTCGTTCGCATCTGGTACAAGCCCTATGTCACGCTGATCTGGCACGGCACGATCGTCATGGTGCTGGCCGGGCTGATCTCCCTGTCCGACCGGCGCCTGCGGATCGGCGCGCCCGTCGCCGCGCGCCGGCGGCGCGAGCAGACGGCCGCTCAGGCGCGACCGGAGCCGGCCGAATGAAGCGCCTTGTCGTAACCTTTGCGCTGATCGCGGCGCTTAGCGCCACGCCTGCGCTCGCCGTCAATCCCGACGAGATCCTCGACGATCCGGCGCTCGAGGAGCGCGCGCGCGACATCTCGGCGGGCCTCAGATGCATGGTCTGCCAGAACCAGTCGATCGACGATTCCGACGCCGAACTGGCCCGCGACCTGCGCGTTCTGGTGCGCGACCGGCTCGTCGCCGGCGACAGCAACGAGGAGGTCGTCGCCTACGTCGTCGACCGCTATGGCGAGTTCGTGCTTCTGCGGCCGACCTTTTCGGCGCGCAATGCCCTTCTGTGGGCGACGCCCGCCATCATCCTGATCCTTGGCGGCACGGCCGCGCTCGTCTTCAGCCGGCGCCAGAGCAAGTCACGGCTCGGCGACGCGCTGACCGCCGAAGAACAAGCGCGCGTCGCAAAGATTTTAGATGAAGGTGACCGGCAGGAGCGGTAGGGAGCCCTCATATCAGGGGAGCCTGCCATGCCAGTCGAAAAACGCACCTTCCAGTCCCATGACGGCCACCAGCTCGCGGCCCGCTTCGACCGGCCCGAGGGTCGCGTCCGCGGCGTCGCGCTGTTCGCCCACTGCTTCACCTGCACCAAGGACATCGTCGCGGCCCGGCGCATCGCCGCCAATCTGGCGCGCCTTGGCGTCGCGGTCCTGCGCTTCGATTTCACCGGGCTCGGTTCCTCCGAGGGCGAGTTCGCCAACACCTCGTTCGTCTCCAACGTCGCCGACCTGATCGCCGCCGCCGATCATTTGCGGGAAACCGAACAGGCGCCGGTTCTGCTGATCGGTCATTCGCTGGGCGGGGCGGCAGTGCTCGCCGCCGCCGGCAACATCCCCGAGGTCAAGGGCGTGGTGACGATCGGCGCGCCGGCCGATGCCGAGCATGTCCTGCACAATTTCGAGGGTGATCTCGACACGATCGAGCGCGAGGGTTCGGCCGAGGTGACCCTTGGCGGCCGCACGTTCCGGATCGGCAAGGGGTTCGTCGAGGCCGCCCGCGAGACCGAGCTGACCGGTCGGATAAAGGCCCTGCGCGCCTCGCTTCTGGTCATGCATTCGCCGATCGACCAGACCGTCGGCATCGACAACGCCACGCGCATCTTCACGGCCGCCAGGCACCCCAAGAGCTTCATTTCGCTCGATACGGCCGATCACTTGCTGTCGAAGGCCGAGGACGCCGAATTCGCCGCCGAGGTCATCGCCGGCTGGGCCTCGCGCCTTTTGCCCGGGGACCAGCCGCAGGGCGAGGAAGCGATCGAGCATGTCCGCGTCACCGAAACGCGCGCCAGCAAGTTCCAGAACAGCGTCCAGGCCGGACGGCATCGCTTCTTCGCCGACGAGCCCGCCTCGGTCGGTGGCACCGACACCGGCCCCACGCCCTACGACTTCCTGTCGGCGGCGCTCGGTGCCTGCACCTCGATGACGCTGCGCATCTACGCCGAGTTCAAGAAGCTCGATCTGGGCACGGTCACCGTCGATGTCAGCCACGCCAAGGTGCATGCGAAGGACTGCGTGGACTGCACCGACGAGCAGAAGAACGGCAAGGGCAAGATCGACCGCTTCGAGCGGGTGATCACGGTCGACGGCAATTTGCCGCCCGAACTGGCCGACAAGCTCGAGGAGATCGCCAACAAGTGCCCCGTCCACAAGACGCTGGAAGGCAGCGCGACCGTGATCACCAAGGTCGAGACGGGGTAGGGCACCTCACGCGCCCGTGACCCAACCTTACCGATTTTTCATGTGACGGCCATGTTTGGGCAACCTTGGGTTTCCTAGATTGACGGCAACGGCGCTCGCCGCGCCCGAACGTCAATCAAGAGGATGACCCAGATGAGAACGCCCCGTTTCACCGCGGCCGTCATGGCCGCCGCCGTCGTCGGCGCGGGCTTTGCCGGCTACGGCACCGCGCAGTTCGCCAACCCCGCCTACGCCGAACCGGTCCGCCTCGAGGCGCCCGCCATGGCGCCGGGCTTCGCCGATGTGGTCGAGGCCGTTTCGCCGGCCGTCGTCTCGGTGCGCGTGCGCGCCAGCGTCGATGAGGTTTCCGACCGGTCCTTCGGTCGCCAGTTCCGCGGCAGCCCGTTCGAGGACCTGCCCGAGGGCCATCCCTTCCGCCGCTTCTTCGATCGTGAATTCGGCGACCGGTTCAACGAACGCCAGTTCGGCGAGCGCGGCCCCGACCGTCCGCGCCGCGCGCGCCCGGTCAGCCAGGGCTCGGGCTTCTTCATCTCCGGCGACGGCTTCATCGTCACCAACAACCACGTCATCGACAATGGCGAGGAGTTCACCGTCATCATGAATGACGGCACCGAACTCGACGCCGAACTGATCGGCGCCGATGCGCGCACCGATCTGGCCGTACTGAAGGTCGATGCCGACCGCGAATTCACCTACGTGACCTTCGACGACGACAATGCGACGCGCGTCGGCGAATGGGTGGTCGCGGTGGGCAATCCGTTCGGCCTTGGCGGCACCGTCACCGCGGGAATCGTCTCCGCCCGCGGGCGCGACATCGGCGCCGGCCCCTATGACGACTTCATCCAGATCGACGCGGCGGTCAACCGCGGCAACTCCGGCGGTCCGACCTTCAACCTCGCCGGCGAGGTCGTCGGCGTGAACACGGCCATCTTCTCGCCCTCGGGCGGCAATGTGGGTATTGCGTTTGCCGTCCCGGCGGCGGTGGCGACCGATGTCGTCGCCGACCTGATCGACGATGGCAATGTCGAACGCGGCTGGCTCGGCGTGCGCATCCAGGCGGTCACCGACGAGATCGCCGAATCGCTCGGCCTCGCCGACGCGAGCGGCGCCATCGTCGCCGAACCCGAAGCCGGCGCGCCAGCCGCACAGGCCGGCATCGAGGCCGGTGACGTGATCACGGCGGTCAACGGCGAAGCCATCGAGGGCACCCGCGAACTGTCGCGTGCCATCGCCGCCTTCGATCCGGGCACCGAGGTGACCATCACCGTCCAGCGTGACGGCGAGGCTCGCGACATCGCGGTCGAACTGGGCGAACTGCCTTCGCTGCAGGAACTGGCCGGCACGCCCGACGCCGATCAGGGCGGCGAGCCCGAAAGCGCCCAGCCGTCCTCGATGGACGATCTCGGCCTGACGCTCGTTCCGGCCGAAGACGGCCAGGGCGTGCTGATCACCGACGTCGTGCCCGACAGCCCGGCCTTCCAGGCGGGCATCCGGGCCGGCGACATCATCCGCGAAGTCAACAACGAGCCGGTCGCTTCGACCGCCGATGTCGAACAGCGCATCGGCGAGGTGGCCGATGCCGGCCGCAGCGCGGCGCTGCTGCGGCTTCAGGGCGAGGATGCCAGCCGCTTCGTCGCCGTGCCGCTGCCGCGCGGCTGACGCGTAAACCAGTTCCGTCCGGGCCCCTTCCATGTCATCCCCTCCGGACGGTTCCCACGGCGGCGGGCCTTCCCCCTCCAGCCCGCCGCCGGCCTTTCGGGCTGCTTTCCCCCTTGCTAAGACGACGCCCATGAAGGTGCTGATCATCGAGGACGATCCGCAGGCCGCCGCCTATTTGAAGAAGGCGCTCGGCGAGGCGGGCCACACGGCCGATGTCGCCCATGACGGCGACGACGGCTACGCCATGGCCGCGACCGGCACCTATGACACGCTGATCGTCGACCGCATGCTTCCGAGGCGCGACGGGCTTTCGATCGTCGCCCAGCTGCGCGCCGAGGACGACCGCACCCCGGTGCTGATCCTGTCCGCGCTCGGCGAGGTCGATGATCGCGTGACCGGTCTCAGGGCCGGCGGCGACGACTATCTGACCAAGCCTTACGCCTTTTCCGAACTGCTGGCGCGCATCGAGGTGCTGCACCGGCGCAGCCAGAACGGCGACGCCGAGACCGCCTACCGGGTCGCCGACCTCGAACTCGACCGACTGTCGCGCCGCGTCACGCGCGCCGGGCAGGACATCGTGCTGCAGCCGCGCGAGTTCCGCCTTCTGGAATATCTGATGCGCAACGCCGGCCGTGTCGTCACGCGCACCATGTTGCTCGAACATGTCTGGGACTACCATTTCGACCCGCAGACCAACGTGATCGACGTGCATGTGTCGCGCCTGCGTGGCAAGATCGAAAAGGGCTTCGACAAGCCGCTGCTGCACACCATCCGCGGCGCTGGCTATGTCATGCGCGAATGATGAGCGCTCCCGCTCCCCGCCGCCGTCTGGGCGCCATCTTCAAGACCACCGCGGTGCGCCTTTCGGCGCTCTATCTGCTGCTGTTCAGCGTCTGTGCGGTGCTGCTGGTCATCTACATGACCTCGCTGGCGGCCGGCTTCTTCCTCAACGAGACCCGCATGGCGATCGAGCAGGAGTTGCGTTCGCTCGACCGCATTTATCAGCGCGGCGGCATGCGCGGTCTCGTCGTCGCCATCGACCGGCGGGCACGGGCTCCGGGCGCCTTCGTCTATCTGGTCGCCGACCCGACCGGGCGCATCCTCGCCGGCAATGTGCGCGCGCTCGAACCGGGCGTCCTCGATCACACCGGCTGGACCCGGCGTCCGTTCAGCTACGAGAAGTTCCGCGAACGCGGCGAGAACGGCGACCTGCCCCAGGCGGTGGCCAACATCTTCCAGTTCGAGAACGGGATGCGCGTGCTCGTCGGACGCGATCTGGGCGAACCGGAGCGGTTTCGCGTCGTGGTGCGCCGGGCGCTGGCGCTCGCCCTGGGCTTGATGGCGCTCGGCGGGCTGCTGATCTGGCTGTTCATCGGCCGCCGCGCCCTCAAGCGCATCGACGCGGTCTCGGCGGCCAGCGCCGGCATCGTCGCCGGCGATCTTGGCCGAAGGCTTCCGGTCTCCAGCGCGGGCGACGAGTTCGACCGGCTCTCGGCCAGCCTGAACACCATGCTGGCGCGCATCGAGACCCTCAATGACGGGCTGCGCGAGGTCTCCGATTCGATCGCCCATGATCTGAAGACGCCGCTGACCCGCCTGCGCAACCGCGCCGAGGAGGCGCTGCGCAAGGACGAGGGCGAGACCGGCTATCGCGACGCGCTCGAGGACATGATTTCCGAAGCTGACCAGCTCATCTCCATCTTCAACGCCATGCTGCAGATCTCGCGCGTCGAGGCAGGTTACACGCGCTTCACGCCCGAGCCGGTCGACCTGGCCACTGTCGCCACCGAACTGGCCGATCTCTACGAGCCGCTGGTCGAGGACGCCGGCGGGCATCTGAAAAACGAGGTGACCGGCCCGCTCGTCGCCGAGGGAAGCCGCGAACTGATCGGCCAGGCGGTCACCAATCTGATCGACAACGCCATCAAGTACGGCCTCAAGGGCGAGGGCGCGACCGTCACCCTGAAGGGCCGCGCCGACAAGGCGGCGTCGCGCGTCGAACTGCTCGTCTGCGACACCGGCGACGGCATTCCCGAAGCTGATCGCGAGCGTGCCGTCCGCCGCTTCGAGCGCCTCGAGGAGAGCCGCAGCGCGCCCGGCTCCGGCCTCGGCCTGTCGCTGGTCGACGCGATCATGCGCCAGCATGGCGGCGAACTCAGGCTTCAGGACAACGAACCGGGCCTGTGCGCGGTCCTGTCGTTTCCGACCGCCGCACCATAGCCCACTTCCTTCCGTCGGCGACGGGCGCTAGGTGTCACCGACATGAAGCGGAGGCAGAGCGTGTCCCAAACCGTCGACGGCCAGACGACAACATCAACGCCGCGCCCGATCGCCATCACCGACGCGGACGCGGCCGACACCTGTCGTCGCGCGCTGGCCGAGGCGGCCGACAAGGCCGGGCTCGAATGGTTGTCGGCGGCGCTCGGCGGCAAGGCCGACCCCTGGGCGGAATTTCTCGTCGGCGTTGCCGGCAACGCGCCGTTCCTCGCCGGCGCCATGCAGCGCCATGTCACGCACCTGGAGAAGCTGCCCGATACGCCGGTCGCCGCCTTCATCGACGAGGCGATTGGCGCCATCGTCGATCTGGCGCGCACGGCCTTTCCGGCCGATGTCTCCGAACAGTCCCTGTCGCGGCAATTGCGCGAACTCAAGGGCCGGGCGCACCTGTTCATCGCGCTGGGCGACCTGTCCGGCGCACACACGGTCGAGCAGACCACGATGTTCCTGTCGCGCCTCGCCGAGGCGGCGCTGGCGGCGGTCGTCAACTGGCTGCTGCGCGACCTGCACGACAGGGGCAAGCTGAAGCTCGCAAATCCCGACGATCCGGCGACGGGCTCGGGACTGATCGTGCTGGGCATGGGCAAGCTGGGCGCGTGCGAACTGAACTATTCTTCCGACATCGATCTGATCGTTTTCTTCGAGCACGACGCCCCCGGGCTGACCTGGGACGAGCCCTACGAGGCGGGTGACCTGCTGTCGAAGGCGCTGCGCCGGCTGATCCGTATCATGGGTGAGCGCACGGGCGACGGTTACGTCTTCCGCACCGATCTGCGCCTCAGGCCCGATCCGGGTGCCATGCCGCTTGCCATCTCGGTCGACGCCGCGCTGACCTATTACGAGGCGCGCGGCCAGAACTGGGAGCGCGCAGCGCTGATCAAGGCGCGGCCCGTCGCCGGGGACCGGAAGGCTGGCGACGACTTCCTGCGCCAGCTCACGCCGTTCATCTGGCGCAAATATCTCGATTACGCCGCGATCGCCGACGTCCAGTCGATCAAGCGGCAGATCCATGCCCACAAGGGCCATGGCCGGATCGCCATCGAGGGCCACAACGTCAAGCTCGGTCGCGGCGGCATCCGCGAGATCGAGTTCTTCGTGCAGACCCAGCAGCTCATCGCTGGCGGACGCGCGCCGCACCTGCGCGACCGCCGGACGCTGGAGATGCTGAACCGGTTCGCCGAGGACGGCTGGATCGCAGAGACTGTCCGCGACGAGATGGCGGACGCCTACCGCTTCCTGCGCCGCGTCGAGCATGTCGTCCAGATGATCGGCGACGAGCAGACCCATACGCTGCCCGAAACGGACGAGGCGATGGCCTCGGTCGCCGCGCTGATGGGCTATCCGGACCGCGACGCGTTCCGGCAGCGATTGCGGGCGCGACTGGTCACGGTCGAACGCCATTTCGGCGCCCTGTTCCAGGAAGGCGAGACGCTGGCCGCCACCGCCGGCAATCTGTCGTTCACCGGCGACGATCCCGACCCGGACACGCTGACGACGCTGTCGCAACTGGGCTTCGAGCGCCCCGCCGACATGTGGGGCGTCATCCGCACCTGGCATTTCGGCCGCTATGGCGCGGTGCAGTCCCAGCGCGCGCGCGAACGGCTGACCAACATCACCCCGGCGCTGCTCGAGGCGTTCGCCGGCACCGGCCAGCCCGACGCGGCGCTGTTGCGGTTCGATGCCTTCCTCAAGGGCCTGCCGGCCGGCATCCAGCTCTTCTCGATGCTCGATTCCAACCGGCATCTTCTGTCGCTGCTGATGACCATCCTGTCGGCCGCGCCGCGCCTTTCGGAGATCATCACCAAGCGCCCGCTGGTCTTCGACGGCATGCTCGATCCGGCCTTCTATGACGGCCTGCCCGACAAGGACGAGATGGCCGACAGCCTGACCGCCTTTCTCGGCGACGCCCGCCTTTACGAGGACCGGCTCGACCGGTTGCGCATCTTCGCCGCCGAGCAGCGCTTTCTGGTCGGCGTGCGCTTCCTGACCGGTGCGGCGACCGCCGAGCAGATGGGCGAGGCGCTGACCGCGATCGCCGATCTGGTCATTGCCGAGGCGCTCGACGCGGCACGCGAGGAGGTCGCACGCCGGCACGGGCAGGTGCCGGGCGGCGAGTGCTGCCTGATCGCGCTCGGCCGGCTCGGCTCGCGCGAGATGACCGCCGGCAGCGATGTCGACCTGATCCTGATCTACGACCACCCCGAGGGCGCCGAGGAGAGCGACGGCGACAAGCCGCTCGCGCCCTCGCAATATTACGCGCGCCTTACCCAGAGGCTGATCGCGGCCCTGTCGGCGCCGACCAGCGAGGGCGTTCTCTACGAGGTCGACTTCCGGCTTCGCCCGTCCGGCAACAAGGGCCCGCTCGCCACCTCGTTGCGGGCGTTTTCGCACTACCAGCGCGACAGTGCGTGGACCTGGGAGCACATGGCGCTGACCCGCGCCCGCATCGTCGCCGGTGACGCCGGGATCGGCGCCCGCGCCGAGGAGGAACTGCGCGCCGTGCTCGCCCTGCCGAGCGACGCCGACAAGGTGCGTGCCGACGTGCTTTCCATGCGCGCGCGCCTGCTGCGCGACAAGGCCCCGCGCGGTCCGTGGGACCTCAAGCGCATCGCCGGCGGCGTCATGGATCTCGACTTCCTCGCCCAGTACTGGCGGCTCGTGGCCTTACCAAAGCTTAATTTGATCGGCTCCAGCGCGGCCGGTATCTTCACGGTGCTTGACGATGCGGTGATCGGCCGGCGGGAACGAGAGGATCTTCAGTCCGCCGCGCATGATTACGCAACGGTCGGCCACATGCTGCGGCTTTGCACATCGGAGGCTTTCGAGCCGGACAATGCGCCCCGCGGACTGGTCGATGCGTTGTGCTCCAGATTGCATGAGCCGGACATCGGCCATGTGGAGGCGCGTCTTGAAAGTCACCGGGAGCGGGTGGAAGCGATCTTCCACCAGGTCATCGGTGAACCGGTGCCGGAGGCGTGACGGGAAGCGTGCCGAAGGCTTTGCATCGGGGATGACGAACGATGCAAAGGAGCAGACCATGACCACCTTCCGCAAGACGACCTTCCACAGGACCACCATCGCCCTTCTTGCCGCGATCGTCACCGTGACGGGCGCCGGCTATGCCATGGCCGACGAGCGCGGCCCGCGCGGTGCCGAGCGCTTCGAACGCCTCGACGCCGATTCCAGCGGTTCGGTCACGTTCGCCGAATTCAGCGCGCCGATGCTGGAGCGCTTCAACGAGGCCGATGCCGACGACAACGGCGTGGTCACCGCCGAGGAAATCGCCGTCGCGCTCGAGGGCCGGCGCGCCGAGCGCATCGCCGAACGCATGATCGAGCGTTTCGACATCGACGGCGACGAGCAGGTCTCGGCCGACGAACTGGTCAACCGCCAGGAGAAGATGTTCGCGCTGATGGACCGTGACGATTCCGGTGCCGTCACCGAAGATGAACTGCCCCGGCGCTTCGCACGCCACGGCGGCCAGCGCGGCGGGTCCGGCGACCGGAACTGATCGGCCTCAGACGATTTCGGACGCGGCGTCCTCGGTGACGTCCGCGTCCGGCCCGCATCCGCACTCGACCGGAATGCGAACGACCACGACGGTTCCCTCGCCGGGCTTGGAGCGGATCGACACCGTCCCGCCGTGCAGTTCGGCGAGCGAGCGCGAGATCGCAAGGCCGAGACCGGACCCGCCATGGGTCTTGGAGAACTGGTTGGCGACCTGTTCGAACGGCCGGCCCAGCCGCTTGAGCGCCTCGTGCGGAATGCCGCAGCCATCATCGGCGATCATGACCCGCGCCGTCTCGCCGTCGAGCTTGGCGCGGATGCGGATATGGCCGTCGCGATCGGTGAACTTGACCGCATTCGTCACCAGATTGATCAGGATCTGCTTCATCGCGCGGCGGTCGGCGTGGATGTGCATCTGCGGCGCGATGTCTTCCTCGATCGCGATCGCCTTGGCGCCTGCCTGCAGCGAAACCATGTGCACCACCTCGCCGATCAGCGGCGCGAGATCGATGCATTCGCGTTCGAGGACCACGCGGCCCGCCTCGATCTTCGACATTTCCAGAATGTCGTCGATCACGTTGAGCAGGAACGCCCCGCTGTCATGGATGTCGGCGATGTATTCGTCATAGCGCTCCGAGCCGAGCGGACCGAACATGCGCTGCTGCATCATTTCGGAGAACCCGAGGATCGCGTTCAGCGGCGTGCGCAGCTCGTAGGAGACGTTGGCGAGGAACTCGCTCTTCAGGCGGTCGGCCATCTCCAGGGCCTCGGTGCGCTCCTGCAGGGCGCGCTGCACCGCCAGGGTGTCGGTGACGTCGCGGAAGTTCAGCAGGATGGCGCCGTCCGGCAGCGGCACCAGGCCGTAGTCGAGGATCCGGCCGTCCGACAGCTCCAACCGGCCGGAACGCGGGTCGCGCTCGGCCAGCCGCGAGATCCATTCCGCCTTCACGCTGTCCCAGCGGTCCTCCTCGGCGAACCGGTCCCGCATCGCCTCCAGCACCAGCCCGGCATGCGGCTCGTCGTCGCCGAAGCCGTCGGGCAGGCCCCACTGGTTGCGGAAGGTCGGGTTGATCAGCTTGAGCCGGCCGTCGGCCCCGAATGCGGCGATGCCCTCGTAGAGGTTGTCCAGGGTCTCCTGCTGGACCGCGGTCAGGGTGTTGTAGGAGCGTTCCAGGGTGAGCCGGTCGGTCACGTCCTCGAACACCATCAGCAGGCCGCCGAACGGGTGGGTGTTCACCGCCATGCGCACGGTGGTGTCGTCCGGCAGGAACAGCAGTTCCTCGTGACTGCCGATCAGGGTGGCGAACAGCCGGTTGAAGTCGTCGCGCCAGGCCCGGAAGTCGGACTGCTCGGGCAGGCGGCGGTTCTCGCGGGCCCGCTCCAGCACCTCGGTGAGTGTCGGGTCGCGCTCCAGCAGGTCGGCGTCGACACCCCACAGCCGGCCGAAGGCGGTGTTGGCGAAGATCAGCCGCTTGTCGGGGCCGAACACCGCGACCGCGGTGTGCAGGGTCTCCAGGACCTCGGCATGGGCGTCGACGTGGCGGGCCAGCTCTGACTGCAGCTGCTCGAGGGTGGTGAGGTCGCGGGCGGTGCCGACCGTGCCGGCCGCG
>JAVKBW010000066.1:0-212 GCA_040222995.1 Alphaproteobacteria bacterium
CCCTAAGCGTTTAGAGATTAATCTCTATGTTTCGGTCTGCCCGACCGTACATTGTTTTTGTCTTATGACTAATGCATTGCAGCACTTTTCTGGTATCGGCACTCGTTTAAGTCCATGCGTTTTTAAGAGCGTTTTTAAGAGGTTTCTCGCGCCTCATGCACTAGCATCACTTTACGTGATAATCATCGATAAATCGATTGGCGATACTCACG
>JAVKBW010000067.1:0-248 GCA_040222995.1 Alphaproteobacteria bacterium
TCCAAAACTAAAAAAGTTGCGAGACGCACGCATACATAACCGATAAGTTATACAACTCTATCCCAGTTTTATACTACACTAGCAATGTAGAGCGAAAGTCTTACGCCAAGTGGCAAGACTTTCAGGTGTGGGCATTGTGGTTGGCATGGAGATGCCGACTTTAATGGAGCCAATAATATTGCACTTGTGGGGCTGTCTATAAACCAGCCTGGAGGCACGGGGTTATCGTGCAAGCTAAGCCGAACTAT
>JAVKBW010000074.1:0-250 GCA_040222995.1 Alphaproteobacteria bacterium
CAAACCTGTTAAAAGATTTGCCCCAAGCAGCATGGACTGTGACAAAGACTTGTTTCGGTTTCGCGAACAGGATTGGACGGTAAGCCTTGCAACTACTCACGGTAGAGAGCGAGTTGAATTAAAAGTCGGCAACTACCAAAGAGGAAAACTCAAACAGAGAAACCCGACTTCTGCTCAACTATGCAAACACCGTGATGGTCACTTCTACTTGCACATCCAAATCAAAGACGATGCAAAAGACTCGCCAATT
>JAVKBW010000083.1:0-219 GCA_040222995.1 Alphaproteobacteria bacterium
CCCGTCTCGGTCTCCTGCGCCGCCGGGGCCGAGCTGCTTCAAGTGGATCTGACGCCACTTGGCGCGGCGCGGCTTTTCGGCGGCGCGGCGGCCGAACTGGCCGGGAGAGTCGTTGACCTCAGGTCCGTCGACCGGTTCGCAGGAGAGCATGATGCGATCCACGACCTGCTGCACCGGGCGACGAACTGGGCTGCACGGTTCGATCTGATCGAGCGGTTC
>JAVKBW010000085.1:0-2662 GCA_040222995.1 Alphaproteobacteria bacterium
CGAGCCTGTCGGCACCTTGAATTGGCCGTCCATGACGATGGGCTTCATGGTCATGGATAAGGCCCTGCTGGAAAAACTCAGTGTTGGTAAAACCGTCGACTTTGACTTTGTGCAATCGGGCAAGGGGTACGCTATTACCAGCGTGAGATGATGACTCCACCGACCCAGGGATTGCCGTAAGCTGTATCATTCGATCACGTGGTCGTGCCAACCACCAAGTCAACTCCATCAAATCTACGAGCTACTGCCCTGGAACTGGTGCGAAGAGCCTTACCGATGAGCATCTCCACTGAGCCCGACGCTGTCCGGCTGCGCGTCACCCTACTCGACCTCAAATCCGCGCCCTGGCGCGAGATTGAGATGCCGTTGTCGATGACCTTAAAGGGCCTGCACTTCGCCATCCAGGTGGCGTTCCTGTGACACGACGTGCACCATTGGGAGTTCGACGTTGACGACCACCTCTACGGCCTGCCGGTCAACGCCGGTTTCAGCGATGACCATATGTACAAGGCCTCCAGCGCCTGCCTTCAGCAAGCTGTGCGAGACGGGGAGCATCGAGTTCCTCTACGTCTACCATCTGGGTGACGACTGAGCGCACTATCTCCGGGTGCTGGAGTTCTTCACAACTGACCCCGGCAACAATTGTCTCACTTTCTCCGCGGCTAGTGGCGAAGGCCACCCGAAGACATCGGCGACGCTCCCGGCATCAGAGTTCCTCTAAGCGCTCACAAAGCCCGGCCATCCCGATCATGGGTACCTAAAGTAAAAAATTGTCATTTGGATGCGCTATGATCTCGTTGGATACGGTTCCCAAATCCGGGATCGACTACAGACTACTTCTCCATCGTCCACCCATTGATCCGACATCCGGTTCCAGTCTCTGGGAAGAATCGACGACACCTTCCACATGGACGTCGCCTTGCGCTGTTCAGCGTTCACCACAAAAACACATCGACGCCCCGCGCCCGGGCGATATTCATTTCTTAACCGTCATGGTTGGGCTGAGCGATTGGACGGTCTACTGGTCAGCATACCATATCCCGTAGGCCTACGACTCCCCGACCTCAAAAACACTTAAGAAGATCCGCCGTTTTCTCGACGAGAACATCGACTAAGTCGCTAACTCAAACTCTTTAAATTGCATATCATTTTTCCACCAAGTCGGATTTCCCGCTTACCTCCAGCTTACCCGCACGAAAAAACGCCTTAGAGATTTCTCTCTAAGGCGTTGAATTTGTTGGTTGCGGGGGCAGGATTTGAACCTGCGACCTTCAGGTTATGAGCCTGACGAGCTACCGGGCTGCTCCACCCCGCGTCAACTGAAAGGGCCAACCGGCCCTGCAGAGCCGCCTTCCGACACAACGAGGGGGCCGGAAAGGCAAGCGCCTCCGTGCGGAGAAGGCAACGAAGGCGATGAGAACATCGAAGACGAGAACCGACATGCGCTTGGCAGACCTGGCAGCGACCTACTCTCCCGCGTCTTGAGACGAAGTACCATCGGCGCTGGGGCGTTTCACGGCCGGGTTCGGAATGGGACCGGGTGCAGCCACCCCGCAATAACCACCAGGTCGGCCAAATGCATGTCGGTGAGAAGCTGGTTTTGCCATGGCACACGCCATGGACACGAGCAATGAGAACGAATCAAGCCTATCGAGCTATTAGTACTGGTAAGCTTCACATGTCGCCATGCTTCCACACCCAGCCTATCAACGTGGTCGTCTTCCACGGCTCTCGGGGACTACTCGTTTCTGGGCCGGTTTCCCGCTTAGATGCCTTCAGCGGTTATCCATTCCACACATAGCTACCCTGCAATGCCCTTGGCAGGACAACAGGTCCACCAGCGGTGTGTCCATCCCGGTCCTCTCGTACTAGGGACAGATCCCATCAATAGTCCTACACCCACGGCAGATAGGGACCGAACTGTCTCACGACGTTCTGAACCCAACTCACGTACCGCTTTAAATGGCGAACAGCCATACCCTTGGGACCTGCTCCAGCCCCAGGATGCGATGAGTCGACATCGAGGTGCCAAACAACCCCGTCGATATGGACTCTTGGGGGTCATCAGCCTGTTATCCCCGGCGTACCTTTTATCCGTTGAGCGATGGCCCTTCCACACGGGACCACCGGATCACTATGACCGACTTTCGTCTCTGCTCGACTTGTCAGTCTCGCAGTCAGGCAGGCTTATGCCATTGCACTCAACGAGCGATTTCCGACCGCTCTGAGCCCACCATCGCGCGCCTCCGTTACTCTTTAGGAGGCGACCGCCCCAGTCAAACTACCCACCACACACTGTCCCGGACCCGGATGACGGGCCGCGGTTAGATATCCATGACAACAAGGGTGGTATTTCAAGGGTGGCTCCACCCAGGCTGGCGCCCGGGTTTCAAAGCCTACCACCTATCCTACACATGTCGTCACGAATACCAGTGTGAAGCTATAGTAAAGGTGCACGGGGTCTTTCCGTCTAACCGCAGGAACCCCGCATCTTCACGGGGAATTCAATTTCACTGAGTCTATGTTGGAGACAGCGGGGAAGTCGTTACGCCATTCGTGCAGGTCGGAACTTACCCGACAAGGAATTTCGCTACCTTAGGACCGTTATAGTTACGGCCGCCGTTTACCGGGGCTTCAATTCAAGGCTTGCACCTCTCCTTTT
>JAVKBW010000099.1:0-13490 GCA_040222995.1 Alphaproteobacteria bacterium
GGTGCACGACCTCGCGACGCGCCGAGAGACGGTCACGAACCGTCTCGGCGACACGACGTACTTCGACTACGACGTGCGCGGCAACGTGGTGCAGGAGACCTATCCGGACAGCACGTTCATCACGCGCACGTTCGACCTCGACGACAACATCACCACGATGACCGACGAGCTCGGCCGTACGACGACGTACACCTACGACGCCTACGGAAACGTGCTCACTGAGTCGAACGCCCTCGGCGAGACGTCGACCACGACGTACACCGCGCTGGGGGACGTCGCGACGGTCACGGATCCGCGCGGTGCCGTGACGACCTACGGGTACGACGGCAACGGCAACCTACGGTTCATCACGGACCCCGAGGGCAACGAGACCGAGATGCGGTACGACAACTTCGGGCAGGTGATCCTCATGATCGATCCACGCGGGTTCCGACGTCGCTACCAGTACAGCGGCTTCGGGCAGATCTCACGCGAGGTCGACGAACGCGACGTCCCAACGCTGCGGACGTACGACGCCAACGGCGTGATGCTCACGGAGACGACGACGCGCTCTGTCGGTGGTCAGGTCGAGACGTTGGTCACGACCTACGTGCCGGACGCCCTGGGGCGTGTCGTTCAGACGACGTTCCCGGACGGTGCGACGACCTCGATGGCCTACGACGAAGCGGGGAGCGTGACGCAGCGAACCGACGAGCTCGGCCGCGTCACGGGCATGGTCTACAACGCCCGCGGCGAGCTCGTGCGCACCGACTACCCCGACGCGACCTTCGAAACGATGACCTACGACGCCGAGGGCCGGATGCTCACGCGGACGGACCGCGGCGGTCGAACGCGGACGATGATCTACGATGCGCTGGGGCAGCTGATCGCGGAGGTCGAACCCGACGGCGCGACGACGGACCAAGAGTATGACGCCGCCGGACAGATGACGGCGTTGGTCGACCCGAATGACAACCGTACTGAGTACGAGTACGATGGCGTAGGGCGGCTATCGCTCATCCGCGATGCTCTCTCGAACGAGAGGACCCGAACCTATGATGCGGCCGGGAACGTTGCAAGCGACACGAACGCGAAGGGGCAGGTGACGACATACCACTATGACTTGCGCGGTCGTCGGACGCGCGTCGTCTACAACGACGGCAGCGAGGAACGTATGGTGTACGACGCCTCTGGGAACGTCGTCACGAGGTACGACGCAGAGGACGACACCATGACGTACGCGTACGACGGTGCAGGACTTCTAACGGCCGTGACGGACGGGCGCGGGGACACGTGGACGTTCGCGTACGATGAGCTCAGGAACCGCATCAGCCAAACGGACCCGAATAACCACACGACGTCGTTCACTTTCGACACGCGCTCACGCGAGACCGCACGCACGCTTCCGGACAGCCTGTCCGAGACGCGCACGTACGACCTGCGCGGAAACCTATCGACGCGGACGAGCTACTCGGGCCTGACAACGACGACCCACGACTACGATGCGAACGACCGCCTGGCCTCGCGGACGGCGACGGACATGGCGACGGTGTCGTTTGGCTACACGCCGACGGGCCGACGCGATCAGGCCATCGATGCGCGCGGCCTTACCGACTACGGCTATGACGCGCTGGACCGGATGACGTCGATCGTCTACCCAGATGGCTCGAGCATCGGCTACACATACGATCTGGCGGGGAATCTCGTTGCGATGCAGTCGACGGCAGGCATGACGAGCTGGACCGAGGAGTACGGCTACAACGCTCGCAACGAGCTGACGAGCGTCGCGACCGACGGCCTGACCTTTGCGCTGAGCTACGACGCGACCGGCCAGGTTTCTTCGATTGCATACCCGAACGGAATGACATCGACGTACACATACGACGCCGTCGATCGCCTGGCGAGCATCGTGACGGCAAACGGGCAGTCCGTCGTGCTCGCGAGTTACACTTACACACGATACCCAGACGGCAACGTCGAGACCATGGCGGATTCCGATGGGGACCTATACGCATATACGTACGACAGCGCGAACCGCCTTACGCAGACGACGGTGACTTCGAGTGTCGGACTGCTGCGCTACGCGGAGGGATACGATTATGACTCCGTCGGAAACAGGTCAGAACGCTACTTCACACCCGCGGCCGAAGGCTCCACGACTCAGACATACACCTATGACGAAAGAGATCGGCTATCCGACGATGGTGTTGCGTCCTACATCTTCGACGAAGATGGACGTATGACGTCGAGGTCGGGTCCTTCGCCTTTGGTCTTGGGGTGGAACTCAAGAAATGAACTAACGAGCGCCGCCTACGGCAGCGGAGGCTCTCTATCAAACACCTATGATGTGGACGGTCTGCTTGTGAGAGGCGTCAGCACCTCGTCGATCGGTGGCGCCACTGATTCGAGCTACCTTGTCGACCCCCGAGGTCGTTTGAGCCACATTTTGGCCGACCTAGACAACTCTACATCGAACGTGAGCGCCCGGTATGTCCGAGCGGGTGACATGCTCCTGAGTTACGTCACCCCATCTGGAGCGCGATACGTGATCCCAGACCTCGTAGGCTCGGTCCGTGCCGTCGTCGACCAGAGCGGCAATCTCGTGGAGGAGTACCAGTACGGACCTTTCGGCGACGTTCGAAGCGGGCCCACAGACGGAATCCCCTACCTGTTCGCGGGCGAGCGACATGGACCCCGTCGAATCCTGGGTCAGAACCGTGCCCGATGGCTACTTGCGGACACTGGCCGCTTCATCTCGCCTGACCCATGGCTAGGCGCATCAGCTAGGCCTGAGTCGCTTCACCGTTACACCTCGTCGTCGAACAACCCGATTCGGTTTACTGATCCGACGGGCTACGCCACGCTCAATGAGATCCAGCTTGGTAATCTTGTTCAGAATAACCTGAAGAACGGAACGACTCAGACTCTACGAATCACGCTGAAGCGAACGAAGAAGAAGGTGCTGTGCATTCTGGTTGAAGAAGCGAAAAACTATGCCGAAGAGGCCGCGTTGAGCATGATCGCAGATGGATTTTACTTTCTCGCTCTCGATCATGCGCCGGGCACCTCCTACGCCGGGCAGACTAACAAATTTGGTCGACGGCTCCCTGAGCATCGAAGGAAGTATGAGAAGCAATTGGGGCTCGCGGCAAAAGATCTGGTTGGCAAGATCAACTATGCTGTGAAGTTAGCATTCGGATCGAACATCCAGCAAATCAAGGGGCTTACCCTGAGAGACCAGAAGCGGATTATCGAGACATTCCTTATCGAGACGATCGGGAAGCAAATCAGCCTCGATAACAAAAGTCTCCCAATCAGCGAGACCCCGGGGAGCGCAAACAGCAAGAGGCTACGACGACTTATTCCTGGTTTGGACTTCTGCAAGTAGGAGTATGATTAGCGTCGTCGATGGGAACTTCATCGAAGGGTCGGAGGGAGCAATTGGGCAAGGAATATTTGAGCAGAGAAATGGAAGATGGTCTGGGCGTCCGTCTGTTTGATGGCGAAGTTGGTTTCGCGAGAAAGGTCTTCAAGAAGCGGCAGTTCGAGTATATTGATATTTCAACAGGTGAGTGGCCGGATCTGGACTTCCTAGATGATCAGAGCCACTCGTTGAAGTGGATCACGGTAAAGACGCCAAAGATCAACTGGAAGCGACTGGTGACGATCGAGGGTTTGCAGTGGCTAACGCTCGACTGCAAGCCTCCTCGCGCATTGAGTCTGGATCGGTTGCCCAACCTACGGGTATTGGAGATGAAGGCTGGAGGGCGATTGGTTGTCGATGGAAGCCCATGTGAATCCCTGCTTGACTTGAGCTACAACAATCTGACGAGCCGCGATCTGGGTTTGCTCTCGATGTTCCCCTCGCTCAAGCATCTTAGTCTTAGGCGAGCTCAGAGCATTGAAGATCTGTCGGGCATCGGAGAGTGCCAGGACCTGCGCGGACTCTACCTTCAGGCATGTCGCAAGCTGAATGCGATCGGTGATGACGTACCATCGTCACTCGTTCAACTTGGCATCCATAGCTGCTTGAGTCTTCGGGATCTCAGTGGGTTGCGGCGCGCAACTGAGATGAGGCAGTTGGAGTTGACTGGCTCAGGAGAGATCGAGAGTCTCGGCTTTGCTGCTAGCATGAAGAAGCTCGAGTATCTTTGCGTGGAGGAGAATGTGCGCGTCAGAGACAAAGATGTCGCCTTCCTTCGAGAGATCGCCTCACTCAAGCATGCTGCGTATCATGGCGACCTCCGTCCCAGTGCCGACGAAATGCCGAATGCGTTCAGGTCCGGGGAACGCCTGTATGATTTCATTCCTTGCGCCCGCCATCTGCCGAGCAAAGCTGGTATTCTTTCGGATCCGACCTACGATTGATGGCCGCCGCATTGGTCCTGATATCAATCCCAGTCGATCGATGGTTCCGTGTCCCGTATGAACTGAAAGAGTGCACCCTCGTCCTTGAGGAGTTCGTGGACGAGCACCTTATAGGATCGCATCACCTGGATGTTCTCACGTGAGTACGCGAGGCTGAAGGAGGCCAGCCCAGCCTCCGGGTCACGCTCCACCTTGTTGGCTAGAGCTGGATTCCGAGTTCGGACGTACGCTGAAATAAGGATATCCCAGTTGTATCCATTCATGTAGGCGTCCTCGAACGCTGCGTTGATGCGCTCTCCCAGCGCCGCGAGGGCGCCATCCTCAACATAGAGACAGACCGAAACGAAGTCGTTCTCCTCGTCTTCGATGAACTCAATACACTCGTCGTACAAAGGTGCTCTCCTTGAGGCTTGCCGGTTGACGTTGTGTCCTGATCTGGTTCAGCAGGCCACTCGTTCAATTCGGACTGTGAACCGAAGTAGGGGAGCCCCGCAAGAGAAACCCAGCTACCTCCATCCAAAGAGGGCGGCGAAGCGCGCTCGTCGTTCTCAATTGAATGGAACCTCCACCTTCGCCGCGGCATCCTGCAGCGCCCGGTCCGTTCGGCGATCGTAGCGCGCCGTGGTCTGCACGTTGGCGTGGCCGACCTGGCGTGAGACCGTCGACAGATCCACGCCGCCGTCGAGCAGGTCCGAGATGAACGTCCGCCTCAGATCGTGCGGCGTGAACCCGTCCAAGTCCGCCGCCGCCTGACGCTTGAGGACCACGCGGTAGACGAGCTGCGCGCTGATGCGCTTCAGGCGAACCGCACCGGTCTTGGCGACGTGCCCGAACAGAGGCCCCGCATCGAAGGTGCGGTGCTCGAGCCAGCGGCCGAGGGCCCGAACGGCGCCTTCGGGCAAGAAGACCACGCGCTCCTTGTTGCCTTTGCCGTGGACTCGGATCGAAGGGGCGGCCTCGTCGTAGTCCTCGAGGTCGAGGAGCGTGATCTCCGCGCGCCGCAGCCCGAGGCCGTACAGGAGCGCGAGGATGGCGGCGTCGCGGGCGCCGGCGGCGCGGTTGTCGTCGACGGCGCAGCCTTCGAAGACGGCGCGGAGCTCGTCGGCGAGGACGGCGCGGCCGCGGGGCTTGCGTTCGCCTTTGATAGTGGGGACGTCGAGGGCGCGAGCGATGGTCTCCTGGTCGACGAGCTCGAGGCGCCAGCAGGCCTTCAGGACGGCGCGTATGGCCGTGAGGTAGCGGTTCGCGGTGGCGGGCGCGTAGAGCTGCTGCAGGCGCCCGCGGAGCGCGCTGACGTGCTCGGCGCGCAGCTCGTGCCAGGCGATCGCGCGGGCGTCGAGCTTGCCGGCGCTGAGGATGTCGGCGATCGAGTCGAGCGCGGAGCCCATGACGCGCGCGGAGGCCTCACCGAGGCCCGACAGGTACACGTCGACGGGGTGCTGGCCCTCGGCGTAGGCGTACGTGGCGGTGAGCCGAGCGCGCTTGGGGGCGGCTTTGCGGCGCGCCTTGCGTTTTGGGGCATTGGGCGCGGCAGCCGAGGTACCGGGTTTGTGAGGCATCCTAGGGTGCCCTTCTACCATGATTGACGAAAATTAGTCTTTTCGTACACAACGAATCCAACCACTGTCCGTACGACCAGGTCGCGAGCGTGGCCTCTGCGCCGTAGAGTAGGACGGGCTCGCTAACACGGGGGCACCAACCCCTTTGGGTCGAGTTCAGGCCGGCATGACCGAGCCCAGCATCGATGAAACCACTCGCGTCTATTTTCCTCGCCCTCCCGAGCGTGCTCCTTCCCCACCACGGCCACGCCCAGACCGCTGGGCAGATCATCGGTCAGATGGAGGCGGTCCGAGATCGATGCGTCGAGAAGTTTCCGGACCTGAAAAAGACGGCGGCGGTTGATTGTCTCGACTTCGTTCGACGTGATGACGTCGTCACGTGTCTTCAAGGCGGGGACGCGGCTGTCTGCCGCGATGCCGCTCACAGAGAGCGTGTGTTGGCAGCCACGGGCGCCAAGGTCGCGCACCTAGCAAAAGGCCCTTTCGCGCGATCCGAAAGCGAGAGCTGCCGTGCGCGGCTGACGGTGCTGTCCGTGGAGGGCTCCGAGCCGGACCCTCGCACGGTCTGCGAGTTCGCCTTGGTGTTTGCCTCGCTCGCTAAGGAGATTGGCAGCGCAGAGAAACGTGGCACGCCGTACTTCGAGCTCTTCCAGGAGTTCGCGCGCGCCTATCGCAAGTACGTTTCGCGGGAAGGCTTTCAGTCTGTGCGCTGGGGGGAACGACGGCGACGAGTGGCCAAGAAGCTGAAGACCCGTCCGGGAGTAACGATCACGGAGCGTCGAAAGATCGCGGGGCGTGACGCGACGATCGAGTACCACTTCGTGAACGACAAGCTCGCACAGGTCGTGGTGCAGCTCAGCACTTCGTCGATGCAACCAGAGCTCGACGTCCGAGCGTTCGACGAACTTGAGCGGCTCCTGAAACGGAGGTACCCCGATCTAGAGGCCGCCCATGACTCGGACCACAGCGACGATCCGCTCGCGGACCCGATGGAAGAGGTTGGCGGCCTCGGCAGGACTGTGCGCCACGGTAGTCGGACGCTGCGGACGACGCGGGCGACGCGTGAGACCGAGATTGTGCACACGCTGTGGGCAGTCGAACTTCGAATGATGCATCAACTCGACTACCGCAGCAGCTACCTTTATCCGCAGCTTTCCGACGCGAGAAAGCAGAGCAAGGCGGACGACCTATAGAGACGCGGAAGGCGTCAGCAGGATGGCATTCTCGACGAACTTGTGCCGCGATGCGATATTCGCGACGGCCGAACTCCAGAGGCGACCCTGTCTAAACTAACACTACTGCGTCACGCTTCTGCGGGGCGGGTGGCAAGTTTCTTGCGGCGAGAAGTTGGATCTTTTCGATCGGTTAGCGGCACACGGCCTCGACGCGGCCGTTCGCCCGTAGCTTCGCGATCTCGATCATGATCTAAGCGCGCGGGATGGATCTTGATGGCGACGTAACGAAGCGACTCGAGGCCTACCTGGGGGACATCGGCGAGATCCTGAAGTACCCAAAGCGCAAAGCGGCGTTCGCCACGTACGTCGTCGGCCTCTTCAGCATGGTAGAGCGCAAGACCGCCGAGGGCCTTGCTGCACTCTCGGTTCCTGATCCGAACCGGGCGGATGCTGAGCATCAACGACTTCTGCATGTCATCGGACAGTCACGTTGGTCCGATCGCAACGTGCGGCGTCACGCGGCGAAGTATGCTCTCGACTCGATTGCAAGCACCGGGAAGGTCGAGAGCTGGATCATCGACGACACGGGCTGGCTGAAGAAGGGCAACCACTCCGTGGGCGTCCAACGGCAGTACACGGGAACGTCGGGCAAGGTCGACAACTGCCAGCTCGGCGTGACGCTCGCCGCCGCAACCCGCGATTGGCAGCTCCCGCTGGATTTCGAGCTGTACCTCCCGGAGACGTGGATCGAGGATGAAGCGCGTCGCCTCGAAGCGAAAATACCAACCGATCGACGCTTCAAGACCAAGGAGGAGCTCGCGCTCGAGATGATCGACCGGGCTGTCGCGGACAATCTCCCACGTCCGAAGATCGCTCTTGCCGATTCGTTCTACGGTCGTTCCTGTGGGTTTCGGGCAGCTGTTCGCGCGCACCAAATTCACTATGGCGTTGGCGTTCGCCGCGACATCAAGGTCCGCCGAATCGACAGCAAGGGAACTCTACGAGGTCCTGTAACAACAGCCTCCGCGATCGCGAAGAAGGTGCAGTTTCGTCGCGTCAAGTGGACAGACGGTTCCGACGGCGACCTCTCGTCGCACTTCGCATTCGTTCGCGTTGTTCCGCAAGCCGACCTCAAAGCTGACCCGAGTGCGGAATCGGTCTGGCTCGTGATCGAAAGGGCGCACGACGACGAGCCCTGCAAGTACTTGCTGTGTTCCATGCCGAAGACCACCCCTCGGCGTGAGCTTGTCCGTCTTCTCCATCAGCGCTGGCGAATCGAGCGCGTCTACCAGGACATGAAACAGGAGTTTGGGCTCGATCAATATCAAGGACGCTCCTTCGTCGGATGGCACCATCACGTATCCGCCGCAATGGTGGGCTACGCGTTCGCAGTCGCCGAGCAAGCTCGGCTTTTTCCCCCTGGGGCTCTCAGTCTCGCCGAGACCCGTCCGACGTTCGTTCGTCCGGCCGCAACGCCATTTCGCCGAGTCGATGGCCATCATTCGGCGCGAGATACTGCTGCGAATTCTACACTGGTTACCGCACTGTCCGTCCTGCCGACGACGGATGCCGAAACGGGCCGAGTCCGCCTACGCTCAAACGTGACGCAGTAGTACTAATCTCTCTGCTTCACGGGCAGATTGCTATCGATAATGGGTTCTTATCGATACCAGCGGCCGAGTTCCGGTCCCAAGAGTCGGCATAAGTTATGGAAGTTCGAGGTGCCTGGCTGTGGACGCCTTGAAGCGGGACAGGCCCAGTTGCTGGCCGGCCGCTGATGTAAAACCTCCGAATCGTGCCGCATTCCAAGCGGTTCTAAAGGCTCCAGGGTCGACCTTGAGCCCCGCGCAGAATCGTTCGATAGCGTCGTCGTTGCGAAACAGCAGGCGCAATCCGATCTTCAGGTTGTTGTGGTCTGAGTAGCCGCAGAGCGGCAGTACAACCGGCTGGCGCTGGATTGTGTGGTCCAGGCCACGATCTCGAACGCGTTCGGCGAGTTCCACCGCTGCCAGTGTTAGGTTGTACGCAACAAGGGCCGATTCGAAGCTCTCAGGGGGCACGATTCCAGCGAGCCACGACCGATCGACCGGTAGTTGGCAGAGGAAGTCCCAGGACGACCGTTGCCAATGACGGAGCGTAGCCGGAAGTGATACCAGTTCAGCATAGTTCGTTAGAGTGAAGCTGGCATCGACCCTGGGATTGGGATCAACGACAATCAGCGTCGCGAGCTCCGTCGCCGAATCAAACCGACCGTGGAACAGACTGACGGCTCCGAGGAGGTAGTTCACCGCCCACGCAGCTACCCACGGACCGCTGATCGAAAGGGACCCTGGCGTTCCACTCATTGGTAGCGTGATCAAGTTGTCGAGGAGTGGGGTCGCGTCGCGAAACGGCAGGTTGCCTCTCTCAATACCTACGCAGGCGAGTGCGGCGGCCGGCGACAGCCGATCCAGTGCATCTGAGACAGCCGATAAGAGAACCTCCGCAGAAGCGGTCGTAACCGCAATCGCATCGCCCACGTCGCGCCGCCATTCTTCAAGTCGCGCTGAAACGAACGGAGCTTGCGCCGCCGCCAGCCGTCGCCAGTCTCCTTCGTCACACTGCTTCGCCCATTCGACGATCGCCATGGGCGTCGATCGGTCCAGTGCAACCTTCGTCGCGGCTGGTCTCGGGCCGAACTCGCCGCTGGCTATAGACGCCCTAAGCTTCGGATGTACACGGACGACCTGCTTGTGAGGCCCTCGCTCTTTGCTTAGCCGAACGAAGTCCATCTCGTCGTACCAACGAAGAATATGAAGGGCGATGTCGTCACTGATTCCGAGCGCTTCGCCTACCTTAGGAACGTCGAGGCGTTCGTCGTCCATCAACAAGTGCGCGACCGCGTCGCGATGCTTCGGATAGTCTGGCTGTCGCCACCGAAGAAACATCTCGTACCCGTAGAGTGTACGGCTAACGAAAGCGAACCGTGAAGGTCCTGCGACGGTCGAGACTTTGAGGAGCCCTTCGCCATCGAGTATCTCAAGAGCGTCCAGGGTCGACTGGTCGTCGATGCCGAGCTTCTTCGTCAAGGGAAGTAGAGTCTTAGCTTCGACTCGTGACTGTGGCATTGAATAGAAGCAGTCGAATGCTTCCAGGTGCTGTGAGGATGCGTACTCGAATCCGAGGACTTCTTTCTCGACGGTGGTAGAACCCGAGCGAGTAGCGCCGAGCGGGGCTGAGTTTGGATGAGCGACGTCGATGTGGAGTGGTGGCAATGTGGCGATAAGTTCACGGACGCTCGCAAATCGCTCGGTTGGCTCGTATGCTGCGGCCCGGTCGATGACCATCTCAAGGGCTCCCGCCGCGGCACGAGAGAGGGGGGCGGTTCCTGCGAGCGAGATGCGGTTCCCCTCAGGGCCTCTGCCTGTCAGGAGCCAAAGAAGCATCCAGCCGAGACCGTAGACTTCACTCTGGGGCGACGCGGCGGATCCGCGCCTAACCTCGGGAGCTCTCCAGTCTGGGGTTCCGACGGCCTCGTTCATCTTTGTAACGCCGACCTGCCCCGCCGACTTTGCGATCCCGAAGTCCGTTACAACCAGTCGCGATGGTTCCTCTTCCATCCAGAGGAAGTTGTCTGGCTTTATGTCGCGGTGGAGTACCTGTTCCGAGTGTTCATGAAGGAATGCGATGCACTCACAGGCTTGGCGGAAGATCTGGATTGCAAAGAGAGGCGAGCGATTCACGTTGGGTAACGCTGGGAGAGGGACTCCGAGGTCGGCCACGTACCAAGCTAGGGCAGTACCTCCTTCCGAAGGCTCCCACGATGTGTCGGCATCATGCACGGTGGGGACGAACTGGCTCTCGCAGGACCGAAGAAGCGCAACCTCCCGCTCGAAACGCATTCGTTGCTGGTCATCGGAGGCAGTACAGAGCTTGAGCGCTCGGGGGATCTGATGTGTGGCCGCTGAAGAGCGAACTCGCCACACGGACCCCTGGCCACCAGCGCCGAGCTTCTTCTCAAGGCGCCACGCCCCAAGGACGGCGCCGTTTTTGGCTTTGAACTCGACTAGACTCATGGAGGCCTTGGGCACTTCAGGTGGGCACCAGCTGCACCGTGCGTCGAGTTACATGCCTGATCCTGGAAACTTGAATGAAGAGACCCACGTTCCCTCAAGGTCGAGGGGGCCACGGCGCTGCGTCGCGAGGATTCGTTCCGCCTCCTCACCTACTCGCTGGTCGTCATTGGACCAGTTGCTCGTGTCGTAGAACGCGAGGTCTTCTGACCGTCCGGGCTCAGGTTTCAACAGCGGTTCCATGGCGAGGCCGACGAAGCGATCGCCTTTCCCGAGCTTAGCCCTCAGCGCCATGATGTACATGAGCAAGCGCATCAATCGCTCGTTTCGATAGCCCTCATACCCGTCGTTCCCGTATATCTCGGCCTCGTACGGGACCTGCCAGAAGACGTAGGCTGTGTGTGCTGGCGACGGCCCGAGCATAGTTCGGTAGAGGCCGGTCGCGGCGTCAGGGTGATGGGCGGCGTCAATGATAGCTTGGCCGAGAAGGCGGCGCTGAAGTCGGGGCTCGCGTGCCATCTCGCGAACGCCGCGTTCGTGCATCCGAAGGTCGAGTTCACCATTTCGAACGATTGAAGTGCCAGCCAGCATGTTCTTGGTGAACTGCCCGATCAGGTCATCCCAGATCTCTGACGACCGATCGACTCGCTGCTTGGCGGAGTATTCGGGAAGCGACTGCAGGCGCTCCCACGCTCCCGCACCAACCCGAACGACGTGTTCGCTCTCCTCCGAGAACATCGGAAGTCGGAAGGCACAGGATTCGCTGAGGTGGTTTGAGGCGAGATAATAGGCAAGAAAGTCTTCCTCTCCTGGCGCGGAGATCAAACGACCATTTCGTACAAGGTCCTCCTTCGTTTGAATGTACTCGACGAAGTCGGCGACCGTGTCGAGCTCGCCCAGCAGGATGGGAAGAGAGCCCTCGTCAAAGACGTGAACGAACGAATTGCGAGATGGGTTTCCAACGCGGAACAGAACGTCCGAGGGGTTGTGCTCGTAGTCGAGCATCAGGCTCCCGGAGCCTCTGCCGAAGTGCCGCCGGCAGCTCGCACGAGCACCAGAGGCAACCACGACGAGGTGGTACGAGGCCTCATCAGGCGAGGGGATTGCGAGAGGAAAGCGCTGCGTACAGGCGCGATCGAGGAAAAGGCGATCCGGATGGGTAGCGATCCATCTTCGCCCACCCTCAAGTTGTGCAGCGGACCGAGCGATCGCCTTCTTGTACCAACGCTTCCATGCGACGGTGGGGTCGGAGCCATATTCAACGTGTTTGTCAGAAAAGATGATCACATGGTGATCGAACACAACCAGCAGGTCGCACACCTCTTTTCCGAGGCCCCGGTCGTCGCGAAAGACGTTCGGGTATGACCACAGATCCATGAACGTCCCTTCACAGAGGCGCGCTAGGCGCCGCTCAGACTCGGTGGTCCCTTCGGAGCGTTCGGTGGCGTTCATTGCTGCACGTTCCCCGAGCGTCCCCGCGGGAGGCGAGGCGCCTGTGGTCTCCTGCATCCTCGGCGCGGCGCTCATTATACCGCAGAAGAACCTCGCGAACGACTTGCTGGATGAACGCCTCTGCAACAAACCGACGATGCTGTGCGCCCGCTAAGGTGACGTCGTCGTTCCTTTGGTTTAGCAGCTGAACGAGAGTCTTGTGGACACCCTTGCTCAGGATCTTCACGTTCGGTGCAGAGTCCAGGACGACCCGATCCGACAAACGATGCGTCAGGCCGATCCTGTACACGCCCGAACAAACCGATATTCAGTCGACGACGGACCGACATTCGAAAGATGACGGACTCGAGATCGCCCGCGGTAGCGTGTATAGGCGCTCGGGCGCGGCCCTACTGTATGGAAGCAGGGGTTTTCGTACCCTTGCCCTACTCCACCGCTGAACGCTCAAGCGAGCAGCCCCGCGCTCCGGCTCGAGACGGGAGAACTCGCCATCGGCGCTCGGGCGCGCTCGGCGACGCCATCACACGCCCCACGGAACGAAGTCGGATCGAATTCTCGGTGCACCCCTATGGCCACCACGGCGCCGACGCCCACGCGAGAAACGCCTCCCGGTGCGGCACGTCCCAGATCGACAGCGCCTCCATCACGTCGAACCGGCCGCAGGCCCATTCGTGACTCGGGTCCCAGACGGCGAGGAGGAACTGCGCCGCGAGCTTCTCGCCGTGGCTCGCAGCGGCAGCCCAAGAATCGAGGTCGCGTGGCCGCCAGGGCTCGATGGCCTCGGGGCGACGCACGAACGTCGGGAACGTCTTGGCGAGTTCGATCATCCGCCGTTCGGTGGGGCTGAAGCTGAGGGTGCGATTCATCTCGGCGCTCCTTGCGTTCACTCCGACCCCGGCATCGTC
>JAVKBW010000102.1:0-580 GCA_040222995.1 Alphaproteobacteria bacterium
TCTCAACAAAGCAGCCGGGGAATGGAAAAGACCGCCGCGAGAATGGACCGAGGCAAAAACGCAGTTCGCTGTTATCTTCGGCGAAAGGTTCGTCGTTCAACAATGAAACGGTCCCTGACACAAACTTTCTGACAGGCCCGCCGATGATGATGCCGATCAGCCCGGTGCCCCCAAGCACGGTGATGGCCAGTCGCGTCAGTCCGGAAAATTGCAGCACGAAATAGATGCCCAGTAGAAAGACTGGAATCGCAAACGCCCGCGCCACCACTGACAGCAGTAACGGGGACTCGATCCGGTCTGCCAATAATAGCCGAACCGCCAGCGCCACCAATCTGGCGATCAGCCATGTCGCCAGGATGATAAGGACGGCGAGCGCCACCAGCGGCCAGGCCCGGACCATCTGACGGTAGAAGCTTTTGAATTCCTCGCCTGCGCGCGCCGGCATTGTCATGTGTGGACGACCCCTTTTGTGCAAGAACAAAGTTTATTTGATCTGATCTAAGTAGGATGCGGTCATGTGTCCGGCCTGTTTGCGCGGTGTCTATCGACCGCTGGCCCTGATGAAGTCCGCTTGTTGGGT
>JAVKBW010000006.1:0-3039 GCA_040222995.1 Alphaproteobacteria bacterium
TGCTCGAGCCCGGAGCGCCGGCACAGCCAGCGCGCGCGGCGGCCGGACACTTCGTGCCTAATGGCGATAACTTGTGCCCGGCCTACGCGGGCAGGAGCTCGGCGTCGCCTGGCGCCTTGCCCCGACCGCTCACGCTTGCGACTATGCGTGCGCCATCCAACAGGATGATGAAGACGGACGGGGCTACGCCCCGCCGCTTATCATCATAGTGTTGGGTGGACAACCTCGAGCCGCCGGAAGGAGTGGCCCCGTTTTCCATGTTGCGCGAGGTCGAGTCTGCTTGGCTGCTCGGACCGTCCCAGAGTTCAGCTCGCTCCTGGTGTCGGACCCCGTCGAGCGAATGCCTCAGTCCCGCAGGCCGAACCCCGAGGAGAAGCCGCACGGACCGACCTCGCCGTTGAGCCATCCTCGGCGAGCACCGTGCACCCGCACGGTCCGGCTCCCATGAATTTGTTCGAACCGCGGAGACGCGCGCGCGGGGCACAGCGCCAACTGCCAACGCGAAGCCACGAGCGAACGCCGACGGCGCGCATTCCCAACAGGACGAGGCCGGAGGACCTGAGGTCAAACACGGCGAGCTCCAGGAACGAGATTTTCGTTGCGGACCTCGACCGACCCGAACTGCTATCATCCATCGCCGAGCCACCCAACAACACACTCAAGACTGACGGGGCTTCGCCCCGCAGCTTAGTGTGAGCGTTGGGTGGACCAGGACAGAGGATGACGTCACAGTGCGATGACGTGGAGCGGTTGCTGCGCTCTCACAGCGATCTTCGTCGACAGGTTCGCTGGAGCATTCTGCAGGCGAGCGAACGTCAGTTCTCCGCGCGGCCGAGACCGAGCGTCATATGTCCTGAGTTTCTTCTGGCTCAACTCGAGGAGGGAAAGTCAGATTCCCGGCTTGCGGCGAGTCTCTGCATGAGCCTCGCAGCACTCAGGCGCGTTACGCCACGGATCAGACCGCTCGTCCTCAGCTACGTCGGCAGTGGGGCGACGCTCTCGGATGCGGAGCGTTCGCTCTGCGACGAGTCTGCCCGCCTCATGGAGGAGCAGACGCTAGAGCTCCGCTCGCAGAGGATCGACGACCCGGTACCGTTGGTCGACATTGCGAAGATGAAAGAAGCCGCCTCTCGGCATCGCTCGATGGAAGCCGGAGCGACGGATTCACCAGCCTGGCGCCTCGGCGATCCGGCCTCCGAATGCTCGGTCGTCCTGCTTCAGGGGGCCGCCGGCTGCTGGGAAGTGTACATAGATGCTATCTCTTATACAGACTGGCGAAGGGTACCGGTGGATCAGGGCAAGAGCTTTGACGAGCGGTCGGCCATAGACGCAGGTCAGCGCACGCTGAGCCTAATGCTCTTCGGTCCGCACTGCTGATGCGGGCCACCCAACATGATGATGAAGACTGACGGGGCTTCGCCCCGCAGCTTATCATCGGGTGTTGGGCTGACTGAACGGAGTGCTCGGTGAGTGGGCGAAGGCTGAAGCAGAGTCTACCCGACTGCGCGCATGATCTCTGGCTCCTCACAGAAGCCATCAACGACGCGAACGCCTGGTGTGCTCCACGCGTGGATCTGTCGGAAGTACGAAAGTGTCTGCGCTCAGCTGACCTCGCGCCGCGCAACCTGGCGTTGGATCCCTGGACGGTGGTCCGTCGGCTCCTATCCACCCGCAGCAGTCTGCTCCAGAAGAGGAGCGAGTCGTCTCCGCCGCCCAACGGCCGCCTCCTCGTCTACTTCCCCGAGCAGAACCTCTTCGACGGCGCCGCCGAGCAGGAGACTAACGGGTTCTTCGATGATGACAATCAACCGCCGTGGGACACCTGGATTGGCTTCTTCGAAGACGAAGGAAGAGACCCGTCTCTGAGTACCTACCTCGTCGCCTGGATCCCTTCTCCCTTCGTGAGTCTCGCCGCTCGCGGCATCGACGTGAACCCCGAGCAGTGCATCGCCTGGCTTGACCAAACCAAAACTGCGCTCGCAATGTCTCTCCCGGAAGTGCCCAGGGGCGGCAGCCCAACAGGATGATGAAGACGGACGGGGCTTCGCCCCGCCGCTTATCATCGGGTGTTGGGCAGACTTGATCCATGGAGTTTGTCTGCGAAAACGTGCACCGAGGTCCACAGTATGGACTTGGACGCATCCTCGTTCGGAACCAGCGAACCCGCGCAGTGGTGGCTGCTGAGTTTAGCTGAGCGCGCGGAGTCCGCACTATCGGCAGAACAGTGCATCATTCACGCGGACGGCGAGACATCATACTTCGTGGCCGCCGTTCTTGAGATTCCGATAAGAGTCGACGACAACGGTCAGCCTTCAGGTCTGGGTATCCCTCAGCAGGGCCAGCTTCGAAGACGTACACGCTCGGTGGCACGACCCGAGCCGTACGGAAGCCGGCCCCTACGTCGGCTGGCTATCGACGGCACTTCCGGGCTACCCCGACACCATTTTTCTCAAGACACGAGCGCACCAGCGATCCGCTGGACTCCGCCCACGCGTTGAGCTTCAAGCCGACGAGCACCCGTTAGCCGTGCATCAGCACTCTGGGATCGGACCTAAAGACCTCGTAAACTTGCTTTCAGCCCTTATCCACGACAGCGACAATGCAACCGGAGTAGACTCCGGCGGCTGCCCAACAGGATGATGAAGACGGACGGGGCTTCGCCCCGCCGCTTATCATCGGGTGTTGGATGGACGCGCCGCAGGGTGCGTACCCTCGAACCACCCCATCAACTTTGCGCAGAAGGGCTGCTGGTTGGGGCCGTGCTGGTGCGAACTCATCGTCTCGATCGACTCGCCGAGGACGCGCGGGCGCCCGGGAGGGCAGCGAACGCTGCTCAAGCCAGGAGCGCCGGCACAGCCAGCACGCGCGGCGGCCGGACACTTCGTGCCTAATGGCGATAACTTGTGCCCGGCCTACGCGGGCAGGAGCTCGGCGTCGCCTGACGCCTTGCCCCGACCGCTCACGCTTGCGACTATGCGTGCGCCATCCAACAGGATGATGAAGACGGACGGGGCTACGCCCCGCCGCTTATCATCATAG
>JAVKBW010000026.1:0-547 GCA_040222995.1 Alphaproteobacteria bacterium
ATTATTCTCAACCGCCACCAGGATGGTGTTGAGCAAATCACCACAGCGCTCCAGCATCACAAAACGATTAAAACCCTTGATATTGTCGCCCATGGTTCCCCCGGTTGTCTATCTCTGGGGAATACTCAGCTTAAACACTCCACACTTGACGATTATGCTCACCAGTTAAAAACCTGGTCACAATCCCTCACACCGGATGCCCAAATCCTGATTTATGGCTGCCATGTGGCGCACTTATCCCAGGGGCTCTCTTTTGTAGAGGAATTGAGTCAGTTAACTCAGGCAAAGATAGCGGCTTCGGCTCATTTAACTGGGGCACAGGAATTAGGTGGCGACTGGGAATTAGAGGTGAAAACGGGTGAAATTGACACGGGCTTGGCGTTGGCGGCTGAGGTGAGAAGGGCGTATGATCATGTCTTAGCCACGAACAGCCTGGATGATGATTGGGCGCAACAGACACAGAACCTACTCATCCAACCCGAAGGGATTATTGCCACACAGAATAGTAGTCTAAATTTAGCCGACCTAAATGGCAGCAATGGCTTTG
>JAVKBW010000029.1:0-803 GCA_040222995.1 Alphaproteobacteria bacterium
GGTGGGCTGGATGTGGTGGTACACTCCGTGACCCTCAATGCCGATGGCTCCTACAGTGGGATGGGCCATGCCCCCATGCCCATCTTCAATGGCGCTGGCATGCGGGTGAAGATCCGCAATGTGATCATCAATGAAGACTACTATGCCATCGCTGGCTCTGTGGTGACCGTCTATGATACTGAGGGGAGGTTTATTGTGGGCAACACCGATGACCTGAAAGGCGACCTGTCCGAAGAAGACGCAGCTGAAGACACCACTACCACCGATACACCCGACGACAGCCTGCTGGCGGTAGAAGGCGACATAGGGAGTGTGGAAGTCATAGCCGGTGAGCTGGTGGTGACCGATGTGGATGGCAACCCGATCGACATAGGCACGGTGGAACTCCCCGCAGAGGGCGAGACCCTCACCATAGAAGATGCCAGTGGCGATACGTGGGTGGTGGATGCAGAGGGGAATGTGACTCCCGGAGCAGGGAATGGTGGTACAGACCCCAACACCCCGGGAGCAGTGGGCAGCGAGGTAGAGCTGGATTATGTCGTCACCTTCTCACCCAGTGAAAACCAGACCTATGGTTTTGATGAGAAAACCCAGCCAACCCTGGGCGGATATAACCAGACCCAGCTCAACGGAGAAAACCACTGGGTGGCCTGGAAGTCTGTGGAGAGTGGCCGCACTGATCAGGTACAAGTATCCGTAGCAGACCAGGACGAGTTTCCCGACTACATAGGCTTCAAAACCCCCACAGGCACAATTCCTTCCCAAACAGGCAAAGACAAGCACACCCGTGAGCTGACCCTCAG
>JAVKBW010000030.1:0-688 GCA_040222995.1 Alphaproteobacteria bacterium
TGGCTTAGGGCGTGTGTTGTATAGGCATCACCTCTTGTATCACCTCTGATGTAGACGTGTTACCACAAATCCTTTAGGCAGACACTCTGCGATGCTACGACTTACGGTGCTTCTGCTTGTGTGTTGAACTGTGGGACACTATAAAGACATTTTTGACGCTGTTAGGGGCTAGCTTTCTCATTTTCCGGTGGTTTGGCTGCCTCGGCGTCTTCTTGTCTTTCAACTCAAGCATACTTGAGTTAGCTTTTTAAGTCAAGTATGCTTGAGATTATGGTATGGTAGTTATGAAGAAACGAAAAACCGATTTGCGAAATGTGCCAGTTTTCCGGCGTTTGAGAGAAGAAGCTGGGTTGACCCAGGCTGGACTTGCAAAGCTAATTCCGGATAAAACTAGGATGAAAACTATTAGTCCTCAAGTTATATCTGGTTGGGAGCGTGGTGAGTATGAGCCAGAGCTTACTATTCCTCAGATTAAAGCATTGTGTCTTGCTTTAAATAAGTCTGTGCATGAATTGCCAGATGATTTTGGGGCATTTTTTTGAGACAGTAAATGTCATGAAAAACAAATAATACCAGCAGGCGTGGAGGCGGCTCCGGCGATAGCGGACGGCTAGGTTGCCGTGTTCAGTGCGTGGAGTGTTTATTTAATTAGGTATCGGCAAGCTAGACGCGAGAGCCGCCCCCGCCT
>JAVKBW010000031.1:0-721 GCA_040222995.1 Alphaproteobacteria bacterium
TGGCTTAGGGCGTGTGTTGTATAGGCATCACCTCTTGTATCACCTCTGATGTAGACGTGTTACCACAAATCCTTTAGGCAGACACTCTGCGATGCTACGACTTACGGTGCTTCTGCTTGTGTGTTGAACTGTGGGACACTAATAGACGTTCTTAGAAATGGCAGCCGTTTTCACTTTGGTCGGTGTTGAGGCTGTTTTCTTTTGTTGTCTCTTTTAAGAACTATAGTTCTAGGCAGAGTGTTTGTCAAGAACTATGGTTCTATTTATGGTAAAATGGCTAGAAATAAGAGTTTGGCTTCAAAACCTGTGTCTGTTTTGCAACGTTTGCGTGAGAAGGCGGGTTTGACTCAGGCACAGTTAGCAAAGTTAATTCCAGATAAAACTGGTACTAAGACTTTGAGTCAGCGATCTGTTAGTAAATGGGAGACTGGTCAGTCTCAACCTGAGTTAACGATTTCTCAGACTAAAGCTTTGTGCCGTGCTTTGGGTAAATCTCTTGATGACTTACCTAACAATTTGGGTTTTCCTAACGATTTTGATGATAGTGGGGGTGATTAATTTAACTCAACTAGAATAATTCACCAGCAGGCGTGGAGGCGGCTCCGGCGATAGCGGACGGATAGGTTGCCGTGTTCAGTGTGTGGAGTGCTATTTAATTGATATCGGCAAGCTAGACGCGAGAGCCGCCCCCGCCTGCCACCTCTCCCAGATGTGTGCTTAG
>JAVKBW010000040.1:0-241 GCA_040222995.1 Alphaproteobacteria bacterium
AATTAATTATTTCTTTAATTGATGCTTCTTATCAGCCATTCATAATTCTCTACCCAGTTATTTGGGCGTGGGCTATTTTACAGAGAACGTTTGATATTATCTAATGGAGGAATTAATTAACTCGGCTCACATTTGCTGGGAGGGATTGCAGGAAGATTTTAACTTGACTATAGAGGTTGGTAAACACTGTCTTAACCTTACTACCGCTATAGAAAAAAGACCATGGATACTTTCACAATAT
>JAVKBW010000042.1:0-335631 GCA_040222995.1 Alphaproteobacteria bacterium
CATCGAAGCCTTCATCGAAGCCAAGCGCGAACCCGGCCGCCTGCGCATGTTCAATCTGTCGGTATTGGTCACCGATGCCTTCATGGACGCCGTCAAGAACGACGGCCCGTGGGATCTCACCTTCAACGGCACGATCTTCGATTCGGTGTCGGCGCGCGATTTGTGGAACAAGATCATGCGCGCGACCTTCGCCTATGCCGAACCGGGCGTGATCTTCATCGACCGCATCAACCAGCGCAACAACCTGCACTATTGCGAAACAATCGCCGCAACCAACCCCTGCGGCGAACAGCCGCTGCCGCCTTATGGCGCCTGCCTGCTGGGGTCGATAAACCTGTCCGCGTTTGTCGAGGCCTCCTTCACGCCATCCGCCGCAATCGACATGACCGCCCTGCGTGAAACCGTCGCAACGGCGGTCCGCCTGATGGACAACGTGATCGACGTGTCGCGCTTTCCGCTCGAAGAGCAAAGACAGGAAGCCCTGGCGAAACGACGGATCGGCCTCGGCGTGACCGGCCTTGCGGATGCCTTCATTCAGTGCGGCGTGCGCTATGGATCGCCTGAAAGCCTTGAACTGGCCGCCGGATGGTTCGATTGCTTGCGCGATGCCGCCTACCGCGCCTCTATCGATCTCGCCGCCGAGAAGGGGCCGTTTCCGCTGTTCGACGCGGGCGCCTATCTGGCTGGCGAGACCATTCGCGAGCTCGACCCGGCGGTGCAGGCGCTGATCCGTCAGCACGGCATTCGCAACGCCCTTTTGACCTCGATCGCGCCGACCGGCACCATTTCCCTGCTGGCCAACAATGTGTCCAGCGGAATCGAACCGGTTTTCGCCTTCAGCCACGACCGTCGGGTTCTGCTGCCGAATGGCGAAACAACCACCGAAACCGTGGAAAACAACGCGCATCGGCTTTATCGCCTGCTGAAAGGCGACGCGACCCCGCTGACGGATGCTTTCGTGGACGCGCAGTCGCTGTCGCCGAGGGAGCATCTGGCCGTTCAGGCGCTGGTGCAGAAATACATCGACAGCTCGATCTCGAAAACGATCAACCTGCCGGAATCAATCGGGTTCGACGCCTTCCAGTCGATCTATTTCGACGCCTACGACCAGGGTTGCAAGGGCTGCACGACCTACCGGCCGTCGGATATTCGCGGCGCAGTGTTGAGCCTGTCGGAACCCGACCCGAAAAAGCAGCCTGCGGTTGTACCGGCGACAATCGCAGCCCCTGCCGACAGGCAGGCGGACGAGAACGCCGTCATCTACATGACCCAGCCGCTTGACCGCCCCCCGGCGCTGACCGGATCGACCTACAAGATCAACTGGCCGGAAAGCGACCACGCCATCTACATCACCGTCAACGACATCACCCAGGACGGGCGGCGGCGGCCGTTCGAGGTGTTCATCAACTCGAAGAACATGGAGCACTATGCCTGGACGGTCGCATTGACCCGGATGATCAGCGCCGTGTTCCGCCGGGGCGGCGACGTCGTCTTCGTGGTCGAGGAACTGAAGGCCGTGTTCGATCCGCGCGGCGGATACTGGATGCGCGGTCACTATGTACCGAGCCTGCTGGCCGCCATCGGCGAAGTGATCGAGAATCACATGATCGAAACCGGTTTCATGGACCGGGTCGATGGGCTGGGCGTCTCATCCGACGAGGGAACCGAAGCAGCGCCGATGAAGCGTCGTGCGGTCGCCGGTGCAGGACGCCAATGCCCGCGCTGCGGCGCGGCCGGCCTGATGAAGCAGGAAGGCTGCGACACCTGCGCAAGTTGCGGCTGGTCCCGCTGCGGCTAGTTTAAACGGACAGGCCGATCCGGGTGGCAATTGCCCGCAGATGCGGGTCGTCGACACCGATATCGGTCAGGTGTTCGAGTGTGTTTTTCAGATAATCCCGGTTGCTGCCCCGGTTACCGATGGCCTTTTCGATCAGGGTCGCGCAGTCGTCTTCGCTGAGTGCGCCGGCATACTGCAAATGATCGCGCCTGACGACAAACGCCCAGCACGCCTGCCGCCCATGGCCATCCACAATCGCATCGATCAGGGTCGGCCGATAGATACCGGTAACCATTTCCCGGTCCCAAAGATAGTCCGCCACGTCGCGAACCCGGCCCGAACAGACGCGATAAGCCCGGCCTGTACATATGCTGCCTTCATCGAGGCCGAGAACAAGGCCGGGCCGGTTCGGTGTGCCGCGATATCGGTGAGAATAGACACAGAAACGCCGCTGCCATCCCTGTGCAACCGCCACCCCATCCGCCAGAGACGGAAAACCGGGGTTCCACATCAGCGATCCATACCCGAAGAACCAGACGTCCTCTTCCTCGTTCAGACCGTCCAGAAACGATTGTTTGGCATCCGCCAGCGCCTGATCCGACAAGGCAGGATGCGCTTCTTCATCCCCCTGCCGATAGATCCAGCCATCCGTTTTCGGACGATGTTCTGAAGACGGGTCGTTCATCGTCACAGTGTACGAACTATTCCGGCGACAACAACACGCACATTGCCGCTGCACGAGGCGCGCTGTACCCCGGCCCCCGTAGACGGCGCGAAAAGTGCGTTTTCGTATCCTGCGGCTTCGTGTAAGCAGAATGGATCATGCGACGGTTCCTGTCCCTTTCCCTCGGCCTGTTCGGCGCAATCGTCATTGCGCACGCCGTCTTCTGGTGGTCGGCGGCGGATGAAATGCAGGTTTCCGTCGAAAGCTGGATCGACGACTGGCGCGCCAAGGGATACAGGGTCACGCACGGCGAGCTCGCAGTCGGAGGATACCCGCTGGCGGTGCAGGCTTCGCTGCCGTACCCGTCTGTCGAAGACCCCGGCAAGGTCTGGTCATGGCAGGCTGAAGGCGTACGGCTGCAAACCCGGCTCTGGCAACCTTTACGCTACGAAATGACGATACAGGGCGAACAGGCGGTGACCGTGCCGATCAACGGGCGTCCGGTCGATATGTCCGTCACAACCAGTGGCAATGTTATCACTGCCGATTTTTCCACCTCCGGCCGACTGGTTTCGGGTTCCGTGCAGCTTGACGACCTGAAGGGTTCCGCGCCGGACCTGGCGGCGACGGTTCTGGCAAGACGGCTGGTTGTCGAACTGGACCTGCCCCGGAAACCGCCAGTTCTGCACACCGACCGGGCAGGCCATGTTACCCTGATCGCGGACGAGCTGACATTGCCGCAGGCTTATGCAGGACCGCTGGGGCCCGATCTCGACCGCATCTCCGTCCGGTTTAACGCGCTCGGCCCGCTGAAACGCGGCGATCTGAGAACGGTTCTCGGGGACTGGCGAGACAGTGGCGGTGTCGTTGAAATTCCCTGGCTTCGTGGCGAATGGGGTGAACTGACCGTCGACGCGAAAGGCACCGTGGCGCTGGACGAGTCGTTTCGCCCGCTCGCCGCCTTTGAATCCGCTTTCGGCGGGTTGAGCCCGACGCTCGATCTGCTGGCCCAGGCCGGCGTGATCCAGAAGCGGAATGTCCGGCTCGTGAAACTGGGGCTCGCCTTGCTTTCATCGACGTCCGCATCCGGGAAACCGGTTATGAAACTGCCGATGACGATTCAGGACGGACAGGTCTATCTGGGTCCGGTCGCGGTCGCCTATGTACGGCCGATTCTGCCGCCCGACGGGAATACCGTCGCTTCGGACGAACCGCCAGCGCCGGCCCTTGCGCCGGTTCCCCCGCCTGTCGAGGAGATGCCGCTGCTGGAAGAGCCGCCGGTTGTGGAATGGCAGTAAGGCGTGTCTTCAGTCGTCGTCCGGTTCGACGGCGATAAAGGTTCCCGCCTGTTTCTGTTCGACGATGCCGCGGCGGATTTCCCGTGTGCGGGTAAACCAGTCTTCCAGTTTCTCGCCGTCCGACCAGCGGATCGCCCGCTGCAGGGCAACGAGGTCTTCGCTGAACCGGCCCAGCATTTCCAGAACCGCTTCCCGGTTGTTCAGAAAGATATCGCGCCACATGATCGGGTCGCTGGCGGCAATTCTCGTGAAATCCCGGAACCCGCTGGCGGAAAATCGGATCACGTCGCTTGTCCTGACCATATCCGTTTCATCGACGTTTTCCCGGGTCAACTGGTTTTCGAGATCGCTGGCGGTGCCAACGATCGTGTAGGCGATCAGGTGCGGCAGATGCGATGTGATCGCCAGCACCCGGTCATGATGCTCGGCTTCCATGATTTCCACCATGCTGCCGCACGCTTCCCAGAACGTTCGCATGAGGTCGACAATTTCGCCCGGGACGTTTTCGCCCGGTGTGAGAATGGCGTAGCGATCGTCGAACAGATTTTCAAAGCCGGCATCCGGTCCTGAATTTTCCGTTCCGGCAACCGGATGTCCCGGCACCAGATGCACGGTATCTGGCAGAACCGGCGTCAGTGCTTCGATCACGGCAACTTTCGTCGAACCGGCATCGCTTACGATCGCGCCCGCTTTCAGCACCGGTGCGATTTCCTCGCCGATTTTACGGTAAACGCCAAGCGGCGTGCACAGAATGACAAGGTCGCAGTCATTCGCGCAGTCGGCGCCGGTTTCGTGGACAGAATCCAGAAAGCCGAGTTCCATCGCCCGGTCCCGCGTTTTTCCGCTACGGGCATGGCCCGCGATATGGCCGGCCAGACCGCCCCGTTTCATCGCCCAGGCGAGCGATGATCCGATCAGGCCGAGGCCGATCAGGCCGACACGATTGAAAATCGGTTTCGTATCGGTCATGCGGACGCCTCCGACGCCATGAAATCGCGCAGGGCGTCGACCAGCATATGGCATTCGCGTTCAAGCCCGACGGTGATGCGAAGATAGGTCGGCAAACGGTAACTGCCAACCTTGCGCGGCACGACGCCCCGGTGTTCCAGATACGCCGCCGCCCGGTTCGCGGTTTCCTCGTTGGCAAAACCGGCCAGCACGAAGTTGCCGACGGAAGGCGGCACATGCAGCCCGAGTTCCGTAAGTTGACCCGACAGCCAGCCAAGCCAGCGTTCGTTGTCCGCCCGGCTCCGCTCGACAAAGGCCTGGTCCCTTACCGCCGCCAGACCGGCGGTCTGCGCCGCGGTATTGACATTGAACGGGCTGCGCAGCCGGTTCATTGCGCCGATCACGTCTTCCTGACCGTAGGCCCAGCCAAGACGCAAAGCCGCCAAACCATAGATCTTGGAAAACGTCCGCAACATAACGACGTTCGGGTATTGGTCGACAAGGTCCTCACCCGCGCCGTAATCGTTGCGGCTGACATATTCGGCATACGCCGCATCCAGCGCCAGAATCACATTGCCCGGCAGCCTTTTCGCGAGTTCCGCAACCTCATCGCGCGAAAGGTACGAACCGGTCGGGTTATTGGGATTGGCGATGAAGACCAGCTTCGTCGCCGGGCTGACCATCGACAGAACAGCTTCAACATCCGTGCGCAAGTCAGTTTCCGGCGCCGCGACCGGCGTTGCGCCGACCGTCAGCGCCGTGATCCGGTACATGGCGAAACCATGCTCGGAATACAGAACCTCGTCGCCCGGCCCGGCATAGGCGCGGATCAGAAAGGTAATCAGCTCGTCGGACCCCGCGCCGCAGATGATCCGTTCCGGCTCCAGCCCGTGCAGTTCTCCCAGCGCCTGACGCAGGGCGACCGACCCGCCGTCGGGATAACGGTGCAGTCCACGCGCCGCCTGCGACACGGCTTCGCCCGCCGCCGGACTGGCCCCGGCCGGGTTTTCATTTGCCGACAGGATAGCGACATCCCCGCCCGTTTCGTCGAGATGCGTGCCCGGAACGTATATCGGCGCGTCCATCACGCCGGGGCGCGGCACCGGTTTCAGCCTCGGCGGGGTCATGACATCTCTCCTTCAGGCACCGTGACCGGTGTCGCATAGGCGCCCAGCCGGACGCCGTTTGAAACCGTTTCCTGAAACCCGTCAAGAAATTCCAGTCCGCGGCCGGTTGCGGCAATTGTCCGGTCACTTCCGGTCGGCTCGGGGACGACCCGGGCGACCACCAGAGCTTCCGTAAAATCGCCACGCAGGCAGCCGACACCCGCAAAAGGCAGGCGTTCTATAATCTGCGGCGGCGGGGTTTCGTCCGGATGGTCGCGCAGATAGTCAGCCAGGGTTTTCCACCATCCACCATCCGCATCCGGCAATGGCAGAACCGCGATATCGGCATCGCCGTTCAACAGGGCGGCAAGGGTTTCCACCGGCCCGTCCACCGCACGGATCGGGGTCTGCGAGCCGAACTGGTCGCGCGCCAGGTCCCACAGAACATGCTGTTCGCCGTTAGCGTGCACCGCGATCGTGTAGTAGGCCTGAATCCGTGTCGAGGCGGCGATCATTTCGTGCCACATTCGGGCCAGAGCCGCGAAAGGGAACGACCCGTCATGCGACGCCTTGAGCCGGCGCAGCATCGCTGCCTCCCGTGCAGGACGCACCGGCAGGGTCTGGCCGGCCTTCTTGGCCGATGCGACATGCTGAACAACCGCCGTCCGTTTCCGGATCAGGGCGTGTATCTCGTCGTCAATCGCATCGATCTGCCGCCGCAGATCGTCCAGCGATGGCGGGGCGGTGTCGTTATCTGTCATTTATCAAAGACCGGTTACCGTCGAAAACCACGCCACACCTACCCAAACCCAGCCTATTTATCAAAGAGAATTGAACAAACCTGTTCCGCCCGGGAACAAGCAAAAGGTTGAATTGACGGTGGAAAACGCAAACATGCTCAATTTGCTGCGACAGGTTGGGGGCTTCCCGAACCGGGTGCAACAGACTAAAACAGCGTCCGTTATTGAGTAGAAAAGGTTAACCCCCGTGCCGATTACGATTCCCGACGGTTTACCCGCACGCAACTTCCTGGAACAGGAAGGCGTGCAGATTATGGGCGAAACAGATGCGATCCGGCAGGATATCCGGCCGCTGAAGATTGCGCTGCTTAATCTGATGCCGAACAAGGAGCGCACTGAATGCCAGATCGCACGGCTGGTTGGCTCGACGCCTTTGCAGGTCGAACTGACGCTGCTGACAACCGATTCCTATATTCCGACCCATGTTTCGAAACACCATATGGCGTCGTTCTATTCGACCTGGGATCAGATCAAGGATGAAAAGCTGGACGCCCTGATCGTTACCGGCGCGCCGATCGAAACCATGGAATTCGAAGACGTTACCTACTGGAAAGAACTGACGAAAATCTACGACTGGACCCAGACCAACGTCCACAGCACGTTGAACATATGCTGGGGCGCGCAGGCATCTTTGTATCATTTCCGGAAGGTGCCGAAGCGGCTGTTGCCGGAAAAGATGTTCGGTGTTTTCGACCATGACGTCATGCAGACCGGAACAAGCCTGCTGCGCGGTTTCAACGACAGTTTTCCGATCCCGGTTTCCCGGCACACCGAAACGCGCATCGAGGATCTGCCGGACGACCCGACATTGACCGTTCTGGCGTCATCGCCGGAAAGCGGCCTGTGCCTTGTCCAGGACACGAAGTACCGCCAGATCGGTATTTTCAACCATGTCGAATACGACGATGTAACCCTGGCGGAAGAGTACGACCGCGACGTAAGAGAGGCAAAACCCATCCAGTTGCCGAAAAACTATTTCCCGAACGACGATCCGTCCAGGCGACCGATCAACCGCTGGCGGGCGCATGCGCATCTTCTGTTCGGAAACTGGATTAACGACGTTTACCAGACGGCGCCCTATGACAGTTCGAAAATCGGAAGCTAGACCGATCCGCCCTCTCGGCGTCGGGCTCGGCCTGTTCGCCCTTCTTCTGCAACTGATCCTGCCGGTCAGTCTGGCGCTCGCCAGTGTAAATGCGGGGCCGGATTCCTACCGGTTCGGTCTGTGTCTGTCGAATGGCGGCAACCGCATCATTCTGGGTTTCGACGACCCGGCGGATACCAGCCAGTCTTTCGATTGCCCGTTCTGCATCGCAGCGAAACACATTCCGCTCAGCATGCCGGAAAGGGATTCGCTGAATCTTACGGAACCCGCCTTCCGGCTTTTTCACTATCCGATGCCGGCCAACCACACGGCGCGATCCGAGATCGCGCAACAGCGCCCCTGGATTCGTGGTCCGCCCAACTTTTGACGTTTCCAACATCGTCCAAACGAACGTCAAAAGGAATGACTGCAATGAATACGATTAAGCTGGCGTTTATAGCATCCGCCATTATCGCGACAGTTTCGGTTTCCATCGCAACCGCTCACCAGGAAAACATCGGCTCGATGATCATCCACCATCCCTGGGCCCGCGCCAGCGCAACCTCCCAGGCCAAAACCGGCGCTGTCTACCTGAAACTGGAGAATTCTGGAGCATCCGAAATAACGCTGACCGGCGCCAGCACCGATGTCGCCAAAAAGGCGGAACTGCATACCCATATCATGAGCGACAACGGCGTCATGCAGATGCGTCCGGTCGAGGGCGGGATTCCGGTTGCCGGCAAGGAAACAGTCGAACTGAAACCGGGCGGTTTGCATATCATGCTGATGGGGCTTCCCACGCCTTTGTTCGTAGGCGAGCTTTTCGATATAACCTTGACCTTCTCGGACGGCAGCTCCGGCACGGTGCCGGTTGAGATTATGGGCGTGGCGGCGGGCGCCGGCCACGACATGCCGGGTGAAGGCGACAGTCATGAAAACTGATGCGGTTCGCCGCGGATGACGCGGTGGAAAATCACCATTGAATACGACGGGGGCCCGTTTGTCGGTTGGCAACGGCAGGACAACGGGCCCAGCGTCCAGCAATGTCTGGAAGACGCAGCCGAAAAACTGTGCGGCGCGGTAACGGCCGTTTCCGGCGCCGGGCGAACGGATGCGGGCGTGCACGCCCTGGGGCAGGTCGCGCATTTCGACACCGATAAAGAACTGCGGGCGGACCAGATTCGCGACGGGCTGAACTTTCACCTGAAGCAAAACCCGATCAGCGTACTGGCCGCGGAACAGGCCGCGCCGGATTTTCATGCCCGGTTCTCGGCAACCGGGCGTTCCTATCTGTATCGCATCCTGAACCGCCGGTCGCCGCCGGCAATCGAGGCCGGGCGCGTCTGGCATGTGATACGCCCGCTGGATGCAGACGCCATGCACACGACCGCGCAATGCCTGATCGGCAAGCACGACTTTTCCAGTTTCCGGGCAGCCGAATGCCAGGCCGACAGCCCGCTGAAAACACTCGACAGGCTGGATGTCAGACGGGTCGGCGAGGAAATTGAAATCACGACTGCGGCGCGCTCTTTTCTGCACAATCAGGTGCGTATTCTGGTCGGCACGCTGGAATATGTCGGCCGCGGTAAATGGACGGCACGGGATGTCGAACAGGCGCTTGCCGCGCGGAGCCGGCCGGCCGCCGGACCGACCGCCCCGCCGACCGGTCTTTATCTCACCGGCGTGACCTATACCCGATAGTGAACCGGTTGTTCGGTTTTCGGTTTTTGGGCTTTCAAATACGAGCCAGTCCGGTACCTTCCGCTGTGCCTGCCATGCAATTGGCATCATCAGGGGCGGCAACAAATGACGTCGGACGAACATACCGCAGAGGGCCAGGATGCCCCCCAGGAGGACGCTATCGACGGGATGGCGGAACCGACGAGTTTTGAAATCGACAGCCTTCATATTCTGCCGCTGAAAACGATTCCACTGCTGACCCCCGGTTTACAGCGCGCCCGGCTGGTCAAGAGCAGCCGAATGGAAACCATGGTCGAGCTCTTTCGTGATTCCGGCGCCGGCAGCGGTCAGGTGCGTATCCCGGAGCTCGGCGCATTTTTCGGCAACAGCGATGCCGGCGACTTCAAGGAAGACACGCTTAAAATCGAGCAGTTGATCGAAATACCGTCTTTCGATGTCTACTCGGTACGGATGGCGTTGCGTTCGATCGGGATGGATGTGGACGAACCCAAATATCTGCGCCTGTCGGATACCAAACGCGCCGAGCTTACCGAGCGCATGAAGGCCTTTACCAAACCCCTGATCGACAAGGTTTACGGTACCGGTCAGGACAACTACGAAAACGTCTCCGATTTGACCGCCATGCTGCGGAATCCGAACAAGGATGAAGCGCTGCGCAATCTGAACACCATGGCGGAGAGCCTGCAGGTACCGCTTTCGGCGGTTCCGAGTTTCGTTGAAAACTATGGCGATATCTTTCTGTCGCTGGCCTATTTCCAGAGCATCCTCGACGACGTCGCCCCCCGTGTCGAACGGTTCATCGATTGGATCGAAGAATTGCGCGGTTTCTACATGGTGCGGAACGACCGGGCGCAGGATCGAATTCTGTCGAACATAACGCGCGACCTGTCGGAAATATCCGGTGGGATCACCGAACGCTTCGACCACTTCAACGCCAAGACCAATAATCTCTGGGAAGACATTTCCGCCGACAAGTTCCACGAGGTCCGGCATTTCATCGCCGACCATCACATGACGGTCGGGGGTATATTGTGCGGTCTGACACTGAAGATGGATTTATGGCGTGAACGCTTCCCGAAGGAAGACATGGGTGGGCCGCAACAGAGGCTGGACTTCGTTTTCAGCGAGATTCAGCCGGGGCTGGCCTATATCAGAAAACTGAAACAGGCCGGTCTTGCGCCGCAGACCAAACCCGATGACGAAAAATAGGACCATGGCGGAACCGACTGAATGGATCGACAGACGGCTAGCCGGCGAAGGCCCGCCGCTGATCATCGACGGCGGCATGGGTACCGAACTGGAAAAAGCCGAAATCCCGATGAACGGCGCCTGCTGGAGCGGCCTGGCCGTTCTCGACTATCCCGACACCGTGCGGAAAATTCACACAGACTTCATCAGGGCCGGCGCGGAAGTCATCATCACCAATACCTTCGCGTCCGGACGTCACGTGCTGGGGCCAGCCGGCAAGGCAGACCATGTCCGCGCCATCAACACCAACGCCGTCAGTCTGGCGCGGCAGGCGATTGAGGACGCCGCCAGCGGCCCGGTCGCGATAGCCGGGTCTCTGTGCGAATGGTCCTACAACCAGAACGACGGCGAGTGGAGCAGCCCGGAGACGGCCGGACGGGCGCTGCGCGAGCAGGCCTCCCTTCTGGCGGAAGCCGGCGCAGACCTGATCACCATCGAGATGGCGCAGGACACGGTCCTTTCGCCCGTCGCGATAGACGCCGCCGCCGAAACCGGCCTGCCGGTCTGGCTGGGCCTGTCCTGCCGCCGACGGTCAACCGGGGCGCGGCTGACATCCTTCGATCATCCGGATATCGATTTCGAATCCTATGCCGACAGCATCGTCGTCCATGCCCGGCAATACCCCAACGTCACGCTGGTCAATGTCATGCACACGCCGGTGCCGGATGTGGCGGATGCCATGGCTATCGTTCGAAAATCCGGCTGGAGCGGGCCTGTCGGCGTCTACCCCGAAAGCGGGTTCTTCAAAATGCCGAACTGGCAGTTTGTAGACGTTATAACGCCTGAAGATCTGGTTGCCGCTGCCCGCGTCTGGGTCGATACGCACGGCCTTCGCCTGCTCGGCGGCTGTTGCGGCCTTGGGCCGGCCCATATCTCGGCGTTGCGGGCAGACTTTGGACCCTAGCCACCCATCAGAATCAGCATCCTGATGTCGAGCAGCATGATGTTCAGAAAGAAATTCGCCAGCACAAATCCGATAGCCATCGGCACGGATACCTGCATTGTCACGCGAACCACAAAAAAGTGGTAAAACAAAACCCATATCTGTGAAACGAAGCCGAAGAAGTAAACCGCCCCGGCCGATAGTTGCAGGGCCGTCGCACCGCCGATCACCACCAGATACAACAGCACCGACGGCACCGCCATCCAGTTCTGTGCGACGATGTACAGGTTGTAACGTTCATCAAGGTCCAGGAATTTTACGACCATCAGCATGAACAACGGCCACACGGTCCACATCATGCTGTAACCCGCCAGTTCCATCACCAGAGCGGGGAACAGGGGAACATTCAACCAGACGCCGGACTGGGTGACGTAGTCCAGCAGGAACCAGCCGGGAAGGACAATGATAGCTGCCCAGAAACTTTTCAAAAGCGCCGGGCCGTCCGCCTGAAAGTAGTTCAAGCCTGCCCTGTCACGCAGAAACAGGCGGAACGCGCCGTATATAGCGGATTTCGCTTCCGCCATCGAAAGGGGTGTCATAACGGCCCGCGCGCGAAATACCGGTTCAGCGTTGAAAGGTAGATATCGGCCAGAACCTCGATATCACTGACCGCGACCCGTTCGTCGACCTGGTGCATGGTCTTGCCGACAAGGCCGAAATCGACCACCGGGCAATAATCCTTGATGAACCGGCTGTCGGAGGTGCCGCCGGTCGTCGACAGTTCCGGTCTGTGTCCCAGCACGTCTTCGCACGCCGCGGACAATGTTTCGGACAGCGGACCCGGCGGCGTCAGGAAACTTTCGCCGGAAACCGTGATGTCGAGAGTATAGAATTCCTCGCCTCTGGCAGTTTCCGTCAGCAGCGCCCGCAGCCTCTCCTCAAGCGATGCCCCGCTGTGAAGATCGTTGAAGCGTATATTGAACACGGCGGAGGCGGAGGCGGGAATGACATTCGTCGCCGTGTTGCCGACATCGATTGTCGAGACCGACAGGGTCGACGCCTGAAAATGATCGCTGCCGTCATCCAGCGGCATGCCGATCAGCGCATCCAGCAGTTTCACCAGACGATGCGCCGCATTGTCCGCCAGATGCGGATACCCGGTATGCCCCTGCTTGCCATGCGCCGTCAGCCAGCCGTTGAGGCTACCGCGACGGCCGATCTTGATCATTTCGCCGAGTCTGTCGGGGTTGGTCGGTTCGCCGGTGATGCAGGCATCGAAGGTCTCACCCTGTTCCGCCAGGGCCTCCAGCATGCGCTTCGTACCGTTGATCGCCGGTCCTTCCTCGTCACCCGTAATCAGCAGGCTGATGGAACCGGGCGGGTTGCCGTTGCTGTCCAGATACCGCGAAACAGCGGCCACAAAACTGGCGATCGATCCTTTCATGTCCGACGCGCCGCGCCCGAACAGGGTGCCATCGACAATGGCTCCGCCGAACGGATCCTGCGTCCACGCCGCCGCCGCGCCAACCGGTACGACATCGGTGTGGCCGGCAAACATGAAATTGGGGGCCGCATCGCCCAGCCGGGCATAGAGATTATCGACTTCGTCGCTGTCCGGCGTCGAAAAGGGCAGCCGATGACACCTGAAGCCCAACCCTTCCAGCGCCGCCTGCAGCGTATTCAGCGAGCCGCCATCGGCCGGCGTCACGCTGGGGCAGCGGATCAGATCCTGTGCCAGGGTTACCGGATTCAGCACCGTCACGACTTCTCGCGCAGCAGATCGTTGATGGAAGTCTTCGACCGGGTCTTTTCGTCGACCCTTTTGACAATAACCGCGCAATAGGAGCTCGGGCCGGGCGAGCCGTCCGGCAGCGGCTTGCCGGGCAGATTGCCGGAAACCACGACCGAATACGGCGGCACTTCGCCCATCATGACATCGCCTGTCGTCCGGTCGATGATCTTGGTGCTCGCGCCGATCGATACGCCCATCGCAATCACCGATCCTTCGCCGACCTTAACGCCCTCGACGATCTGGCAACGCGACCCGATAAAGCAGTTGTCCTCGATGATGACGGGGCCGGCCTGCAACGGTTCCAGCACGCCGCCGATGCCGACACCGCCGGAAAGGTGCACGTTCTTGCCGACCTGTGCGCAGGACCCGACCGTCGCCCAGGTATCCACCATTGTGCCGGAATCGACATAGGCGCCAAGATTGACGAAAGACGGCATCAGGATGACCTTCGGCGCGATATAGGCCGAGCGGCGAACGATGCAATGCGGCACGGCGCGGAAGTCGGCGGTGCGGAACTCGGCCTCGCCCCAGCCTTCGAACTTGCTCGGCACCTTGTCCCACCAGAAGGTTCCCTCGCCCGGACCGCCCGCGATCAGCGCCATGTCATTCAGGCGGAACGACAGAAGGACGGCTTTCTTCAGCCATTGATTGACGACCCATTCACCATCAGCGCCTTTTTCCGCAACCCGCGCCTTGCCGCTGTCCAGCATCAGCAGGGTTTCGTCGACGGCGTCCCGCACCGGGCCTTTCGTCGTCAGGCTGACGGAATCAAGATCGTCAAAAGCCGCTTCAATTGTCTGGCGGAGGTCTGAGGTCATGATCGGTCTCTTTCCATCAAAGGCAGTTCAAAATCAGGCGGCGGACTTTGACTTTTGCCGAAACCCGCGTCAAGTCGCGACCAGATCGTCCAGCCAGGCCGACAGGTCATCGGTTTCGTGATGAATATGATCTGCATTGTCGGAATCGTTCTGCGCCCAGTCTGCATCGGTGCGCACCCAGACGGTATGCATGCCCAAAGCCGCCGGATGCAGCAGGTTCTTGGCCATATCCTCGACCATTACGGAAGATGTCGGATCGATATCGTGTTCGGCGATCAGCTTTTCATAAGGGGCCGGATTGGGCTTCGGAATGTAATCCGACGCGATAATGTCATAGATCACATCGAAATGATGCGCTGCGCCAAGCTGTTCCAGCACGGAATCGGCATGAGCGACGGTGCCATTGGTGAAGATCAGCTTGCGGCCCGGCAGCTTGTCCAGTGCCGCCGCCAGTTTCCTGTCCCGGGGAACCGGCGAATAGTCGATATCGTGCACGAAATCGAGAAAATCGACCGGGTTGATGCCGTGAACCTGCATCAGTCCCCGCAGGGTCGTTCCGTGTTCGCGAAAATACTGCTTCTGCAGACCACGGGCGTCGTCATAGGGAATATCCAGCAGATCGGATATGAAATCGCCCATTTTCCGGTCAACCTGGGCGAACAGGTTACAGCTTGCCGGATACAGGGTGTTGTCCAGATCGAAAATCCAGGTTTCCGCCGTCAGCAGGTCAGACTTTTGCCGCGATGCCATGTGTCAGGCCCCCGTGATCATGGTGCCGGATCCGTGGGCCGTGAAGATTTCCAGCAGAATGGCATGGGCGACCCGTCCGTCGATAATGACGGCGGCATCGACACCGCCCGCGACAGCCGTCAGACAGGTTTCGATTTTCGGGATCATTCCGCCGGACAATGTACCGTCGTCGATCAGCGATTGCGCCTCACCGGTATTGATTTCCTGAATCACCGCGCCGTCCTTGTTCAGCACGCCGGGAACATCGGTCAGCAGCAGCAGACGCCGTGCGCCGACCGCCGCGGCGATCGCGCCCGCCGCCGTATCGGCATTGATGTTGTAGGTTTCGCCGTCCGGGCCAAGACCGATCGGCGCGATAATGGGAATCAGGTCGGTCTCCGTCAGAACGTTCAGGATGGTCGGGTCGACTGTTTCCGGCTCGCCGACGAATCCGAGATCCAGCATCTTCTCGATATTCGAATCCGGATCGCGTTTCGTCCGGGTCAGTTTCCGGGCGCGGATCAGGCCGCCATCCTTGCCGGAAATCCCCACGCCGCGACCGCCGGCTTCCGCCATCGCCGCCGAGATTGCCTTGTTGATCTGGCCGCAGAGAACCATTTCGACAATTTCGACCGTTGCGGCATCGGTAACCCGCAAGCCGTCGACGAATTCGGACTGGATTTTCATCCGCTCCAGCATCGCGCCGATCTGCGGACCGCCGCCATGAACGACAATCGGGTTCAGGCCGCATTGTTTCAGAAGCACGACATCGCGTGCGAACGACGTCGCAAGATCGCCATCGCCCATGGCGTGACCGCCATATTTGATGACAATGGTCTGACCGGCATAGCGGCGCATGTAGGGCAGGGCTTCGGTGAGAATGCCGGCCTTCGCGAGCCATTCCAGCCGCCGTTTCGACTTGTGATCGGTGTTTTTCTTGTCGTCCCCGTCCATGACTTTCTCCCAAAACCGGTTCCGGACCAGCTTATACCGTATCGTCCGACACCCCGGAAACTATTGCCAGATGAGCCCGCAGGATATCGATCCCTTCCCCAGTCTGGGAACTGGTTTCCACGGTTTCCGGCGCCGCCGCCGCCCGGCTCTTGATCGCCGCCGCCACATCCTTCCGCGCCGTTTCAAGCCCGCTTTTCGACACTTTGTCAATTTTGGTCAGAATAATGCGATAGGCAACCGCCGCCGCGTCCAGCCGGTCCATGATCGCGCGGTCTATCGGTTTCGTGCCGTGCCGGGCATCAATCAGAAGGCAGCATTGGCGAAGGTTAACCCGGCCCCGCAGATAGTCATCAATCAGACCGTGCCAGTCTTCGACCAGTTGCTTCGGCGCCTTCGCATAGCCGTATCCCGGCATGTCGACCAGGCGCAGGGCGCCGCCCATATCGAAAAAATTGAGGGCCTGGGTGCGGCCCGGCGTGTTGCTGGTGCGCGCCAGGGCGCGCCGGCCTGTAAGGGCATTCAACAGGCTGGACTTGCCGACATTGGACCGCCCCGCGAAAGCGACTTCCGGCACGTCGGATTCCGGCAGATCCGCCGTCCGCACAACGCTGAGCATGAACTGACAATCGCCGGCAAACAGACTGCGTCCCGCTTCGATTGCCGCGTCGGAACAGTCCATCGATCAGTTATCTTTGGCGTTGGCTATTTCTTTGGGCTTGTCCTTGTCCTCAGCCTTGCCGCCGCCAATCGCCACGCCCATGCGCTTCATGATCACATACTGCTGCAGGATCGACAGCGAGTTGTTCCAGGCCCAGTAAATGACCAGACCGGCCGGGAACGATGCCAGAATGAAGGTAAAGAAGATCGGCATGATGGCGAAAACCTTCGCCTGAATCGGATCGGCCGGGGCGGGATTCAGTTTCTGCTGGAACCACATCGTGAAGCCCATGATCAACGGCCATGCGCCGATATTGACCACGGCAAGCAACGCCGGAATTTGCCACTCGACAAGGCCGAACAGGGTCAGGATGCCGAACGGATCGGGCGCCGACAGATCGTTGATCCATAACAGACCCGGCGCATGCCGCATTTCAATCGTGACAAACAGCACCTTGTAGAGCGAGAAGAAGACCGGAATCTGAATCATGATCGGCCAGCACCCGGACAGCGGGTTCACCTTCTCGTTCTTGTACAGACTCATCATCTCCATTTGCAGTTTCTGGCGGTCGTCGCCATAGCGCTCTTTCAGCTCGACCATTTTCGGCTGAAGGAGTTTCATCTTGCTCATGGATTTGTAGGATTTGTTGGCCAGCGGGAAGAACAGGGCCTTGATGCCGACCGTCAGCGCCAGAATAGCCAGACCGAAATTGCCGAGAATTTCATTCAACCAGTGAATGGCGTAGAAAATCGGCTTGGTCAGGAAGTAGAACCAGCCGAAATCGATCGCCAGATCGAAATTCGTGATGCCGTATTCTTTCGCATACCGGTCGAGCAAAGTTGTCTTTTTCGCGCCGGCAAACAGCTTGCTTGCCATGACATGACTGCCACCGGCGGGAATGGTCACCGAATCCGAAACGAAATCCGCCTGAAACCGCGGTACGGCATTCGCCGATTTTGGCGTGTTGAACGTCGCCTGAACCGGTTTCGTCTGATCCGGCACCAGCGCCACCAGCCAGTACTTGTCGGTAATGCCCAGCCAGCCGCCGGTTGTGGACTGTTCAACCTTCCCGTCTTCCAGAAGATCGTCGTAATCGACTTCTGACAGAGTTTCGTTGAAAACACCGATCAGACCTTCGTGCAGAATATAGAAACCAAGGATATCCGGTTTGCCGGTCCGGAAAACCCGGCCATAGGGAACCACCGTCAGCGGCTGGCCGGAGTTGTTCCGAACACGTTGCTCGACGGAAAACAGGTAATCCTCATCCAGCGAGATTTCCTGTTCGAAAATGACGCCTTCCGGGCTTTCCCAGGACAGGGTAACCGGAGAAGCCGGCGTCAGTTCGGTCTTGTCCGCCGTCCAGACCGCATCGACACCCGGGGCCGTCGCCCCTTCGCCGATCCAGCCGAACTGGGCCAGATAGGGCCGGGCGCTGCCCGACGGCTCCAACAGCACGATCTTCGGCGACTCCGGATCGACCGTTTCGGTGTAGTCCAGTAACGTCAGATCGTCGATCCGCGCTCCTTTCAGGGAAATCGATCCTTGCAGGCGCGGCGTTGAAATCGTCACCCGCTGTGTATCGGTCAGAACCTCGCTGCGGGACCGGATCGACTGCACCGCGTCGCCCGCCGTTTCGGGCAGAGTCGAATCGATTGTTGCGCCGACGACCGGTTCTTCGGCCGTGTTTTCGCTGCTTGATTGTTGCTGGACCGGTACCGGGGCAGGCGGGAAGAACTTGTCTGACAGAAACTGCCAACCGAACAGGACCACCAGGGACAGCACGATCGCCAGGATCATATTTCTCTTGTCGTCGCCCATCACTACCCCTTGTCGCGATCCGACCGCCAGACCTTAAGCCGCTTCATGGCCCGTTCGAAATCTCTTTTAAGATCAAGAAACGGATAATCCGGCGTGGTGTTTCGTGCAATCAGCACGTAATCCATACCGGTTTCGCCATGCATCGGCAGGACGGTCGCTGCCAATTCTCTCAGTTTCCGTTTTGCGCGATTGCGCTGAACCGCACCGCCCACTTTCTTGCTGGCCGTAAACCCGACTCGTAGCGTTTCAGACGCGTTTCGATTGGGTGCAACTTGAAGCACAACGCCCGGCATACCAGCACTGCGCCGGGCCCGGGATACTGCGAGGAAATCCGCCCTTCGCTTCAGCCGTTGGACAACGGCGTGTCCTGCCTTGGCGTCGGGCATGCGTATCAGGCCGAAAGACGCTTGCGGCCTTTCGCGCGGCGTGCCGCCAATACTTGACGTCCGGCTTTGGTTGCCATCCGCGCCCTGAAGCCATGACGGCGCTTCCGGACGAGACGACTTGGCTGAAATGTCCGCTTCACCGTCGTTCTCCTGAGTTTAGGTATCGTGTTGAATCGCGCGGTGTATACTGGCGTCAGCCGGTCAAGTCAACGCGCCGCGAACCGCCTTTTTATCGCCTGTTCCGTCAGGCAGACAAATAATGCCGGTTTCACGCACTTCACAAGCCTTCACCGAGGCTTTACTGGAATTACCTGTTCGCCGGTGCCTATATGACGGCACGATGATCGAAACCGTCAATCAATCCGCGAAAAGCAACAGATTTGCGCAGTTTCTGCCGCTCACCATTCTCGTGGTCGGGCTGGGTTTATTCTTTGCTCTGGGCTTGCAGGACTATGTCAGCATCAATGTGCTGCGGGAAAACCGGGAATTCCTGATCAATTTTGTCGCGGATAACAGGCTCCTGGCTATCGCGGTCTACATGCTTGTCTATATCATCGCGATCGCCTTCTCCCTGCCGGGCGGCCTGTTGCTGACTGTGGCCGGCGGTTTCCTGTTCGGGGCGGTTATCGGCACGGCAAGCGTGGTCGTTGCCGCGACAATCGGCGCCTGCGTCCTGTTTCTGGCCGCCCGGACAGCCTTCGGTGATTATTTCAGGGCGAAAGCGGGCCCCTGGCTTATCCGCCTGCAGGACGGTTTCGCAGAAAATGCGTTTAACTATCTGCTGGTGTTGCGGCTGATTCCGCTGTTTCCGTTTTTCATCGTCAACATCGTTCCGGCCTTCCTCGGCGTTTCGTTGCGCACCTACTTCCTGGGCACGCTGATCGGCATCATTCCCGGCACGGCCGTCTTTGCCGTGTTCGGTGCGGGGCTCGGCAGCATTCTGGATCAGGGGGGCGACCTGTCGCCTTCCGATGTCCTGACGCCGCAAATGATTGCCGGATTCGCAGGCCTGGCCCTGCTTGCCCTGGCGCCGGTTGTATACAAGAAGATCCGGCGCAAACCGTAATACCGACGGGACGGCCTCTGCCGCGGAACGCTCTGGCATTGTTCAGAAAGCCGTGTCGGATATAGTGCGGGGTGTAGTCGGCTTCTGGTGTTTTGATTGAGCGTGCCACATGCAAAGCCTGTCCGCGCGTCTTTTGGTTTTGACCGTGCTTTTCGTCATGTTGGCCGAAGTTTTTATCTTTGTGCCGTCGGTTGCGCGATTCCGGACATCCTATCTCGAAGAAAAACTGCGGGCGGGCCATCTGGCCATCCTTACCCTCGATGCCGCACCGGACCAGATGGTGTCCAAGGAACTCGGCGAAACCCTGTTGCGGCATGTCGGGGCGCACGCAATATCCATCCGCAGGGACGGCGCGAAACTGGTCATCATGGCGGATTCACCCCCGGTCGTTGATGAGTTCGTGTCGCTTGACGACAGCATGCCGCAATCGCAAATCATGGCGGCGTTCGACACATTCTTTTCGACAGGCAACCGCATCCTGCTCGTTTCCGGTCAAAGCCCGCAGGAACCTGAAGCCGTCATGCAGGTCATTCTGGACGAACGCCCCCTGCGCACGGCGCTGATATCGTTCGCGGGCAGGATATTTCTGCTGTCCATCGCGATTTCCCTGTTCACCGCCCTGCTTGTCTATCTGGTGTTGCGCTGGCTGTTTGTCCGGCCGATGCGCCGCATCACCAAGAATATGGTGAATTTCAGTGTCGATCCCGAAGACATCAATCGTGTTATCGCGCCGTCCGGCCGTCGTGACGAAGTCGGGGTCGCCGAACGGGAACTGGCCGATATGCAGCAGGCGCTGCGGCAGGCATTGCGGCAGAAAGACCGGCTTGCCGCCCTGGGAACCGCCGTCGCAAAGATAAATCACGATCTTAAGGGAATCCTCTCCAGCGCCCTTTTGATGTCAGATCGGCTTGAGCGGTCCGAAGATCCTGATGTGCGCCGTGTAACGCCTACCCTCGTTTCCTCCATCGAGCGCGCCGTCGAACTCTGCAAGGAGACGCTGGATTTCGCCGGTCCGGACCAGCAACCGATCAAACGGATCTATGTCGATCTGGGCGACATCGTTATGGACGCAATAGCCGGACCGGCGGTGGATATCGACATATCGACCCGGTTCGAGTCGCCGCAGACGGTGCGCGTCGACCGCGACCAGATTTTCCGAATTCTCAACAATCTGCTGGTGAACGCAATTCAGGCTGGTGCAGACCGTGTTTCACTGACAGGTCACTCGGGCAACTCGCACTACATGCTGGATATCGATGACAACGGTCCCGGCATGGCGCCGAAAGCGCAGGAAAACCTGTTTAAACCCTTCAAGGGGTCGGCCCGGGCCGGCGGGACCGGGCTTGGCCTTGCGATTTCCCGCGAACTGGCGCGTCAGCACGGCGGCGACCTCTACCTGGTGAAAACCGACGGGCACGGAACGACGTTCAGACTGACGCTGCCGATCGAATAATCCGGCCCGATTGCGTACTCTCGCCATCGCTGCGGTTTCTTGTTAGGGTCTGCAAACAAACCGAAATTTGCGTTGTTTTGCGAACGGGCGCGGCATGAACCAGCTCTCTATTCCTGATCAGTTCGGCACCGCGCGGTTGACCGTACCGTGCACCAGCCGCTGTAAAACACCCTGTGCTGAATGCGGCGTTCGCCACCACTCAATCTGCAGCGTGCTAAACGAATCCGAACTGGCCGAACTGGCTGCGATCCAGACATCCGTAACCTATGACGCTCATGCGCCAATCATGGCCGAAGGCGATTCTGCCGGCCATTTCTATAACATTACGGAAGGGGCGGTTCTTCTATACAAGCTGCTGCCTGACGGGCGTCGCCAGATCACCGGATTTCTGTTCCCGGGCGACTTCATGGGTATCGCGGCCGGCGAAACATTCCCCTGTTCCGCGGAAGCCCTGCTGCCCAGCAGGCTTTGCCGTTTCACCCGGAAGGATTTCATCGGACTGCTGGACAGAATCCCGAAACTCGAGCGACGGTTGCTGACCCTGGCCTCTCACGAACTTGCCGAGGCACAGGAGCAAATGCTGTTGCTGGGCAGGAAGACGGCTCGGGAAAGGCTGTGTTCCTTCATTCTCGCCCTGTCGAGACGGGCCGAACTGAAAGGCACGGATCCGCATGCGATCAGGGTTCCGATGAGCCGGGCCGACATAGCGGACTATCTGGGGTTGACCATGGAAACGGTTAGCCGGAACTTTACCCAGCTTAAGACATCAAGCGTTATCCAGCTTCGCGAAGGCGGGGTTATCCATATCCCGGACCTCGACAGGCTGGCTGCCATGGCGGAAGACTCCTGAGACCCGGCCCGCGCAATCTGATCACCGATGTCGACGGACTGACAGTCGGTAACGCCGACGACCCCCGGCATCGTACCGGCGTGACGGTGGTTTTGTGTCCCGAGGACGGGGCAACGGCCGCCGTCGATGTGCGCGGCGGCGCTCCGGGCACCCGGGAAACCGATGCCCTGAACCCGGTCAACCTGGTCGATGCCGCCCATGCCATCGTGCTAAGCGGCGGGTCAGCCTTCGGGCTCGATGCGGCCGGCGGCGTGCAATCCCGCCTGGCAGCGGCAGGGACCGGTTTCGCGATTGCCGGCACGGTTGTGCCGATTGTCCCGGCGGCAATTCTGTTCGATCTTGCCAATGGCGGCGACAAGACCTGGGGCGAGACACCGCCCTACCGGACCCTCGGGATCGCCGCTTTCGACGCCGCCGGCGAGGACTTTGCTCTCGGAAATGCCGGCGCCGGCTTTGGCGCGGTCACCGCCGGATTGAAGGGCGGGCTGGGCAGCGCATCCATTGTCGATGAAGAAACGGGCATTACCTGCGGCGCGCTCGTTGCCGTCAACGCGGTCGGATCGGCCGTAATGCCGGACAGTGAGACTTTCTGGGCCTGGCCTTATGAAATCGACAACGAATTCGGCGGGTCGGGACCACCGGCGCGGAAGCCGCCTGCCGGTTTCTACAACAGCAAACTGAATGCCGCCGTCGGCGGCAACACGACGCTGGCGGTCATCGCGACCGACGCGACGCTGACCAAGGCCCAGGCACACCGGTTTGCGATGATGGCGCATGACGGCTTGGCCCGCGCCCTGCACCCGGTCCATACCCCTTTCGACGGCGATACGGTGTTTTCGCTGGCGACCGGAAAACGGCCGCCTGTCGATGCGGCCGCGCTCGCCCGGCTTGGCTCGTTATCGGCGGATTGTCTTGCCCGTGCCGTCGCGCGCGGCGTCTTCGAGGCCGAATCAATGGGGTCCTACCCCGGATACAGGGAACGCCGTAGAGACTAGCGTCTGTCTTTGATCGGTTGCGCGAAAGCCGGTTCGATATCCCAGGGAAACAGGATCCAGGTATCCTGCGATACTTCCGTAATGAACGTATCGACCAGCGGCCGCGCCAGAGGCTTCGCATAGACGGTAGCGAAATGCGCCTTGGGCAGCATTTCGCGGACGACCCTGGCGGTTTTGCCGGTATCGACCAGATCGTCGATGATCAGCAGCCCCTCGCCATCGCCTTCCACGCCTTTCAGGATTTTTATATCCCCCTGGTCCTTGTGGTCGTAGGAGGCGATGCAAACGGTATCGACAAGGCGGATATCCAGTTCTCTGGCGATGATCGCCGCCGGGACAAGCCCGCCCCGTGTTATCGCAACAACGCCTGAAAACGGCCCCATGTCGTTGAGACGCCAGGCCAGCGCCCGGGCGGTACGATGAAGTTCTTCCCAGGACACCGGGAATTCACGGGCGGACGCGACCATCTTGTTCGACCTGCTCTATGATGTCTGTTGATCATTGTGAGTAGCGTCAAGGCATCGGCAAATCAACTGCGTCCTGACGGAAAGCGAGGCCTAGACAGCCGGATCGGCATCAAGCCGCAGCTCCACCCCGTTGATCCGCCAGGATCCGTCTTCCTGCCGCTGCATGAAATAGTAGGCGGATATCGGCGTTCCGTCCGGCGCATAGACCCGCACCCGCTGCACCGGTATGCCGTTTTCAATCGTCAGTTCGAGAAATTCCGTTCCGTTGGGGCGATAAAGCGGCATATACCCGCGTTTCACCATATCCATGAACATCGCCGCCGACTGGAACTTCTGCTGAATAAACGGCGATGCATAGGAAAACGCATCCCTTGCATCGTCACGCTTGAATGCATCCAGTTGCGACCGGATAACCGTAACGATGGCCGCCCGGTCAACCGGTGTGTCCGCAGCGGCGGACTGTTTGATATCCTGATGTCCGAGATACCCGACGGCAACGACCGCAAGAACGAGAAAAACCCGACGCGATAGTCTCATGTCACCCTTCTCCTCTGCCTGGGCGCGCCAGATGCGAACGGCGCTACCCATAGGTACGGAACAGGTCTGAGGCTGGATCAGCCGGCAGGCGGAAACGGCAGCTACTGTGTTACCGAACGAACAGATGCACTTCGTTTGTCTGCGCCGAAGAATCGGTCGCCGCAAGCAACTGCACCCGGCTGGCCGGCACGCCCATATCCGTCAGGGTCCGCAGGACATCTTCCGCATTGCGTTTGGACGCCGCGCTGTTCAGAGCAATCTGTGCCGCGGTCCCGACATCGGGGCTGACCGCGACCAGATCGAAGGTGGCGGTCGGCTTGCGGGACAGCGCCTGACTGACAGCGTTATACAAGGCCTGCTGATACGGCACGTTCGGACGGTCGAAACGGATGATGACCAGCGGCCTGTCCGAAGGCTGCGGCTGGCTTGCCCGGGCTGCGGCGCGGGCGGTGTTTTCGGTTTGCGTGAAGGCGCGCGTTGCGAGGCTTGTGCCGTACAACTCGCCATTCTTGACCGCCAGCGACAGCGTCGTCAGGTTCTGACGTTCGTTGCTGACATAGGTGTTCTGCCGGTTGATGTCCTGGCTGAGGTCGTTCAGCATCCGGTCGACCAGAACGACGGCCTGATGCACGTCGTCTTCCAGGCGGCGCAGGCGCACATGGTCGCTTTCGACAGCGCCGGACAGCCCGTAGGTCGCCTGAACCGCATTCAGCAGATACTGGCCGAAGGCCGCTTCATCGGCCGCATCGTTCGACAGAACGGTCATTTGCGGAACGTTGTTGGCGATCTTTTCAAGTTCGGACTGGGCGTCGTTCCATTGCGCCACCAGAACCGGGTTGCCCGGCGTCGTGCCTTGCTGCAGGCGGGCGGTGATCGATGCAAGCAGGGCATGGTAGTTATCGGCGCTGACTTGCGCCACATTGCGCAAGCTGGTGGCGCGATCCTTCAGAACGGAAATATTGTCGAGCAGCTTGTTGAGGTCCTGGCCCATGGCGTCGACTTTCTTGCCGACGAAAGTCTGGCCGATACCGGTTTCGGCCTGGCTCAGTTGCGCCGTGGCCGATGCCTGCACCGACGGCGATGAGGCCGCCGACGAAGACGACGTTGTCGAAACGGCGCCCGGTTCGGACTGGCTGGATGCGGTCGAATACTGTTCGGAGCCGGACGACTGGGACGCGGTTTGCGGCGCAACCGGATCGGGCGCGCTTGTCGATGGCCAGACCGCATCGCAACCCGCAAGCAGCATGCCCGCCATCATCAGGGCTAGCGGCGCGGCAACGATTTTCGGGCCGCCGCTCTGTTGGGCTGAATTATGTCCGTTTCGAATGTTTTTGTAGAATCCAATCATACCGAACTTACCGCCCCGTTCATTCCTGACTTTGACCACATATGGATCGCAACCCAACCCATTCTTCCGACCGTAAGGCGCACATCCGTATCAGATACCGCACCTTAACCGCTGTTCCGCGTCGGGTCACGCCCCAACGATATCGCAAAACCACGGCCAGATACTGCCGCCGAACGACTGTATTTCAAACACTTCTTTTCCGGTTTTACTGCATTATACAAGCAAAAGCCAAGAAATTACTTAATTTTGACAGTCAAATAGCAGTAATGCTTGTCATGCCATCAAAGGCTGACTTCCATCCCGGCTGTTGCAAAAAAGTCTAACCCGGACCGGAAAATGCCGCGTCAGCGGGAAACGCGTGTCCTGAGCCCCCCGGACGGCGACCGACTGTTATGCTGCCGGTCCGGTGGGTTTTTTGATGACAATGATCGGGAAATCCGCTTCAACTGCCGTCCATGAAGAAACTTATACTTGTTATGGTTCTGATTTTCGTTGCCGGCCCCATTCTTTTTGTGGCCGCCGCGCTGGAAACCCGGACGGAGGTACCGCTCGACGTCGCCGTTTCGCCAGAAGACGCGCAGCGTGCCCGCGCGCTGTTCCGCGAGTTTCGCGCGCTGACCGAAGCAGAAGGCGGCGATCGGGAATTCCAGGTCAGCGAAAGCGATATTCTCAGCGCGATGCGGTTTGCCGCCCGCGCTGTGCCGAAAGCCCGCGGCAACGCCGAGATTTACGCCAATACGGTCAACCTGTCTGCATCAATCGGCCTTCCGGCAGATCTCTGGCTGAACATTTCCGCCGATATCGGCGAATCGAGAGAAGGCATTTTCATTTCCTGGTTCCGGTTTGGCCGGTTCGACCTGCCGCCCCACATCATCGTGCCTATCGTTCGTACAGTATTGAATGTCGTGCTGGGCGACGATCTCGGCACCATCGCCTTGACGGCGGTGCGCGATGTAAGGATCGACGGCAAGACCGTTCGTGCAACCGTCGTCATGGATCGCGAACAGCGCAAGGCGCTGGCGTCGAGCGCCAAGGGCACCGTGCGCAGCGCTTCGGGCCTTGCCACTGCGGACCATGTGCGAAGTTACTGGCTGGCCCTGCACGATGCTGCAAAATCGAAGCTGCTGCCGTCTTCCGGGTCGATGACGGAGTATCCTGTCTACGCAATCCGGCTGGCGATCGACCGCGCAGGCAGCGAGCACGGTTTCGAAAAGGAAGTCGAGGCGGCGCTGATGGCGATGGCGATCTATTGCGGCCACCCGAAGTTCCAGAATCTCGTCGGCGATGTCCTGCAACCGGACATGCTTAGCTTCAAGACCGGTTGCTTCGGCACAAGGCTCGCCGATCGGGGCGACTTGCGCCAGCACTTCTCGATTTCCGCCGGGCTACAGGCGGCAAGCAACACCGGCACCGCCTTCGCGATCGGCGAGTACAAGGAGTTGCTGGATGCCGGCGAGGGCGGCAGCGGCTTCAGCTTCGACGACATCGCAGCCGACCTGTCGGGCATTCGTTTCGCGGAATTTTTCCTGAACACGGACCCGATTACGGCTGAAAACACCCTGTTGCGAATTCGCGGAGAAGAGAGCTTTTTCCCGACGATTTCAGATCTGCCCTCGTTCATGTCGGAGGACGAATTCAAACAGCGGTTCGGTACGGTCGACAGCGCCACCTACAAGTCGATGATGATCCAGATAAAAAACCGCATCGACCGGTTGCCTGTCTATTCCGGCCAATAGCGGCGAACCCGCCCGCCCGGCGTTTCGCCCCTTGCCAAGCCCGTCGCGTTCCTGTACCACCGCGCGCTTGAAGGCTGGCGTTTGAACAGCCCTTCATCGCGGTTCCGCCGCAAGCGCCCGTAGCTCAGTTGGATAGAGTACTTGACTACGAATCAAGGGGTCGGGAGTTCGAATCTTCCCGGGCGCGCCATTCTCCGAATTTACCGACAATCAGGACAGGCAGCGTTACCGTGTCGTTGGCCATCAACGCGGTTGCGGTCAATCGCCGTTTGGCGGTAATACTTCTTGTCATGAAGAACTTGCTGAAAAATCGCGGTTACGATGACTGGGTTGGCGACGTGTCGGGCTACGGCAAGACGCTGGAAATTCCCGTCTACGCCGTGCGCGAGAAAAAGCCCGGCGGCATTCCCGCCTCGCTGAAACGGCAGGACGACCCCGCGCCGGTGGAGCGCCGGACAGGCCCGCGCGACGACCGCGCGACCATCGCCGCGCTGGAGAGTTTCTCGAAGGCCTTCGGCAACTAGAACCGGCTTCAGGGATCTCTTCTAGCTTCTTTGCAACGCCAGATGCGCGCCGAGGCCGATCAGGATGCCGCCGCCGGCACGGTGCGCCCATTTCTGCGCCCGGCCCGATTTCTTCAACCGCGCGACAACAGCCCCGGCCAGCAGCACGCACACCAGATCGGCGGACGAGAACATCGCATTCACGATAGTGCCCAGCACCAGAAGCTGCAGCCAGATGGCGGTCGCCGACGCCGGGTCGGTGAACTGCGGCAGAAAGGCGATGAAAAACATCGCCGTTTTCGGGTTCAGGACTTCAACGGCGATGCTGTCGAAAAACGCCCGGCGCGGCCCGGCGAGCGGTTTCACCGGCAGATCGCCCCCCGCCCCGCCAGACCGGCGGATCATCTGGATACCCAGCCAGATAAGATACAGCGCGCCGACGGTTTTCACGATCGTGTAAAGAACCGGAACCGCTACGAACAATGCCGACAGGCCGGCTGCCGCGGCGATGACATGAACGTAGCCGCCGAGATGCACACCCAGAACCGCCATCAGACCGGCCGCCCGGCTGCGCGCGACGGTCTGCGCCGCCACATACAACATCGCCGGGCCCGGCATATAGGCGAACACAACGGAAGCGGCGAGAAACGCCAGAAAGGTTTCAATCGGGATCATGATATTTCCTGCTCTTTCGCCGCCCGTTTCTTGCGCAGAATCGGCCCGCCGAAAACCGGTTCCGGCAATTCTTCCAGTGGCCCACCGGCCCGCACCGGCCGATCGGGGAACCGGCCCCGGCTGATCACCCGGTCATACATCACCACCGCCCCGGCCAGCCCGACATTGACGCAGAACGCGGTTGGAATCTTGACGACGAATTCACAGAGCGCCGTCATTTCCGGCGACAGCGACCCGCGCTCCGGACCCAATACGTACACCGCTCGGTCGGGATGCCTGAACGACGGCAGATCGATGGCATCGTCTGTCAGCTCAACCCCGACCATGCGGCAGTCGCGCGGAAGCTGAATCGAATCGACGCCGTTGAACACGTAGGTCGGCAAGTGCAGATAAGCGGCGGAAGTGTCGGATTCCTTCAGCGCCTTGAAGTCGACAACCGGGCTGACGGCAAAGAAAAAGCTGGCCCCGAAGGCATGCGCAGTGCGGGTCAGCGCGCCGACATTGCGCGGCTTGCTGATGCCTTCAACGCCAATTCCGAAGTAACCACGCATTTTTATATTCCAAACAAGAACGACAGTGGTGGGTCGGACCTTGCAACGCTTCCATGCGGGGAGCAAGCTGCGCCGTCAGGACCAGATACAAAGTAGAACTGGACATGGATACCCCAGCCAACCCGGTCGTTGTCAATGTAATGCGCGGCGCAATTGTTGAAAGCATGCATCGCGGCCGCATCGCCGTTGTCGATGTCTCTGGCACGGTGAAAATGCGAGCCGGCGATATCACGTCACCGGTTTATCCCCGGTCCGCCATCAAGATACTCCAGGCCTTGCCGGTGATAGAGACCGGCGCCGCCGACAAGGCCGGATTCACCGATGAGGAACTCGCGCTTGCCTGTTCCTCGCATGGCGGCGAGATCAGGCATACGGAAACGACACAACGGATGCTGGATAGAATCGGTCTCACGGTCGACGATCTTGAATGCGGCCCGCACTGGCCGACTCACGAAGCCTCGGCGCGGGCGCTTGCCGCGGCGGGGGAGGAGCCGACCGCCCTTCACAACAACTGCTCGGGCAAGCATGCCGGCATGCTGGCGCTTGCCCAGCAACTCGGCGCGCCGACGAAGGGATATTCAAAACCGACGCACCCGGTACAGCAGCGCATTCTCGGCGTTTTCGAGGCCATGACCGGCTGCGACCTGTCCGCCGCCGCCATGGCCCCCGACGGATGTTCCGTGCCGACCTGGGCGATCCCGCTGGAAAATATCGCTTTCGCCTTCGCCCGGATCGCCGATCCGGGATCGACCGCGGCCAATCTGCCGGAGGACCGGGCCAGGGCGTTGCTACGGCTTCGCAAGGCTGTCGCGGCCAACCCGTTCATGATTGCCGGAACCGACCGGTACTGCACCAGGGTCATGAAGGTTCTGGGCGAAAGGGCCTTCGTGAAGACCGGAGCGGAGGGAGTCTATTGCGCCGCCCTGCCCGATTACGGCCTGGGCGTTTGTCTGAAATGCGATGACGGATCGACACGCGGCGCCGAAATGATGATGACAGCGGTTCTCGACAAGATCGGCGTCATCAGCGACGCCGACCGCAAGGAACTGGCAGACATCATGACCGTCGACCTGAAAAACCGCCGCGGTCTTGACGTCGGATGCATCGAAGCCGCCGACCCGTTTCCGGCATTCTGACAGACCATGGCAGACGATACCGTCCGCGCCCAGTACGAGGCGTATCCCTACCCGGCGCGAAACCCGTCCGACGAAAACGCGCGGCTGATAACCGGGTCGCCCAGCCATCTGGCGGAAATCAATCATTACATCTTCGCCGGCAGGCGCGATTTCAGCCAGCCGTTCCGCGCCCTTGTCGCCGGCGGCGGCACCGGCGACGGGTTGATCATGCTGGCCCAGCATCTCGCCGATGCGGGCGTACCGGCGGAAATCGTCTATCTGGATCTATCGACGGCCAGCCGGGCGACCGCCGAAGCCCGTGCGAAACAAAGGGGCCTGACATCCGTCGATTTCAGAACCGGTTCCTTGCTCGACGCGCCGTCGCTGGGTCGGTTCGACTACATCGACTGTTGCGGCGTGCTGCACCACCTGGACGAACCGCAATGCGGGTTCAGGGCGCTCGCCGATGCCCTCGGGCCGGGCGGCGGCATGGGATTGATGGTGTACGGCGCCTATGGCCGAACCGGCGTCTATCCGCTGCAGGACGCCCTTCGCCAGCTTACCGCCGACAGCGACCCGCCGGACAAAAAAGTCGCGCTTGCCAGGACCCTGATCGACGGATTGCCGCCGACGAACTGGTTTCTGAAGAACAGGCAACTGGGCGACCACCGGGACTCCGATGCCGGCCTCTACGATCTGCTGCTTCATTCCACCGACCGTGCCTATACGGTGGACACGCTGTGGGATGAAATCGAAGCGGCGGGATTGTCGGTGGCGTCCTTTATCGAACCTGCCCGGTACGACCCGTCGGTATATCTGGGAGACAAAACGCTTGCCGGACGCGCCGCGGAACTGGACCGGAAAAACCGGGCCGTACTCGCGGAACGGCTTGCCGGCAACATGGCAAAGCATATCGTTTATTGCGTTCCGGAAGCCCGCGGGGAAACGGTTGCGAAAGACCTGACGCCGTCCGCCATTCCCGTCCCGAGGGATGGCCCGTTTCCGGCTTCCGCACGCGGGCTGGGCACCCGTGGACCGTTACCGATTGAAATGGACGGGTTGAAACTGTCGCTGCCGTTGCCGCCCCTGGCGGGAGAGATTCTCGTTCGCTGCGATGGCGTCCGGACGCTCGACGAAATCCGGAAGGATCTGCCGGGGCGTCCGGACTGGTTTGCCTTCAAACCGCAAATCGATGCGGTGTTCCGGTCGCTTGGCGGGTTTAACAAGCTGCTGGTGCGTTACATCTAGCCGCCGAATCACGCCCGCCAGAACGGTTTGGCCGCTTCCTGTGCAACCTGATGGTCCGTCAATCCCATATCGGAAAGTTCACGGTCCGTAAGGCTTTGCAGATCGCGCCGCTGACGAGCCCGGCGCATCCATGTGAGGAAGGTCGAACCGGCCATACGCTCAGCCAAAGTGACCGAAGGTGAAGTCGTTGAGATTGTACGGGCGATATCGATGGACATTTTCATCTCCTATTGAACAAGAAACGCATAATTGCTGCTGTCTTGACTGTAAAAGTAAGGACGAACAGACATTGCAACAAACGATATGTTTTGATATATCGGATTAGAATATTTTATCTGAATATGGTGACCACAACATGGCTGTCCGGCTGCCGCCCCTGAACACATTGCGCGCGTTCGAAGCCGCCGCGCGGCATCTTTCCTTCACCAAGGCCGCCGATGAACTGTTCGTCACGCAGGCAGCCGTCTCGCATCAGATCAAGACACTCGAGGAAGCTCTTGGGGTTATTCTGTTCCGGCGGCTCAACCGCGCCATCATGCTGACACCGGAGGGGCAGACCTTTCTGCCGTTCGTCAGGGACGGGTTACAGTCCATCGCCGGCGGGGTGGAGCGGCTGCGCAAGGTGGAAGCGACAGGCCCGCTGAACGTCACGACGTTACCGAGTTTCGCTTCCGGCTGGCTGGTGCCGAGACTGTCCCGGTTTCGCAAGGCGCATCCGGAAATCGACGTCCGGTTGACCGCGATTGAGAAAATGGTGGATTTCAATGTCGACGACGTCGATCTGGCGATCCGCTTCGGCACCGGCAATTATCCGGGCATCACCAGCATCAAGGTTATGCGGGAATCGGTGTTTCCGGTCTGCAGCCCGGCCCTGGTGACAGATGGACCGTATCCGCTGAAAACGCTGGACGATCTGCGGCATCATACCCTTTTGCATGACGATCTAACCATCGGATGGGAAGTCTGGCTGAAAGAGGCCGGCGTGTCCGGCATCGACCCGCAGGCCGGCCCGTATTTCGACATGTCCGCGCTGGTGATACAGGCCGCGATCGATGGGCAGGGCGTCGCGATGGCGCGATCCACCCTGGCGGCAAGCGCGTTGACGGAAGGCAGGCTGGTCAAACCCTTCGATCTGACACTGCCGCTCAATTTCGCGTATTACTTCTGCTGTCCGCACGCCCTGTTCGATCGCCCGAAGGTCAAGGCGTTCCGCGAATGGCTGCAGGCCGAACTCAAGAATGATTTTCCGGATTTCGCAATCGATTCCGACGAAAGCGAGCCCGGCTGATCTGGAAAAACGGGCGATAAACAATCGCTCTAACCGGCGCGGGACGCCCCGGATGCCGGTTTATCTTTTTTCGCGGCTTCCGGAATAACAATGTCTTCCGGGTGTTCCGCTTCAATCTCCTCGGCAATTTTCGACAGATCCGGTTCCGGAACGGGCGTGACCAGCAAGCCGATCACCCGGATGAGCGTTTCGCGCAACACCGCACGCGGCGCGACGATGTCGACCATGCCATGGTCCAGCAGGTATTCCGCCGTCTGGAACCCTTCCGGCAGGGTTTCCTTCACGGTCTGCTCGATAACCCGCCGTCCGGCGAACCCGACAACAGTACCCGGTTCGGCGATATGAATATCGCCCAGCATGGCGAAGCTGGCCGATACGCCGCCGGTCGTCGGATGCGTCAGCAGCACGATGTAAGGAAGCCCGGCTTCCTTCACCTCATCAACGGCGACAATGGTGCGCGGAAGCTGCATCAGCGACAAAATGCCTTCCTGCATCCGCGCGCCGCCCGTGGCCGGAATGATGATCAGCGGCGCGTGCTGTACGACGGCAAGCCTGGCCGCGGCGACAATGCCTTCGCCGACGGCAACGCCCATGGACCCGCCCATGAAGTCGAAATTGAACGCCGCCACGACAACGTTGTTTCCGCCCATCTTGCCATGGGCGACGACGATGGCGTCCTTTTCCGTCGTTTTGGACTGCGCATCCTTCAGACGGTCGGAATAGCGTTTGATGTCGCGGAATTTCAGCGGGTCAACGGGCGATTTCGGCAGCTCGATCCGATGGTATTCGCCCTCGTCGAACAGCATCGTCAGCCGTTTCTTGACCGGCAGACGCATGTGATGCGTGCAGTGCTGGCAAACGAACAGGTTCTGGTCGAGATCCCGGTGGAAGATCATCTGGCCGCAATTGTCGCACTTGTGCCAGAGGTTGTCCGGCACGTCGTTCTTTCCGACCAGCGCCTTGATTTTCGGACGAACGTATCGTTCCAGCCAGCTCACGCGATTACCCCTTCATTTCCTGTTGCAATGGCGGGTTAATCACGGACCCCGCCCGCCAATTCGGACACATAGGTTAACACGGATTCAACCAGCGTGTCGCCCGAAAGCCCGTCCTGCATGCCACGATGAATTCTTTCGACAATGGCCGTGCCGACCACGGCGGCATCCGCCGTTTGCGTGATTTCGCGCACCGCTTCCGGCGTTCTGATGCCGAATCCGACAGCGATCGGCAGATCGGTCTGCCGCTTGATCCGCAGCACTTCCGTGCTGACGGCGGTGGAGACGGCTGTTTTCGTGCCGGTAATGCCGGCAATCGAAACGTAGTAGACAAACCCCGACGTGTTGTTGAGGACCGCGGGAAGGCGGGCATCGTCGGTCGTCGGTGTGGCGAGACGGATGAAATTAACGCCGGCTTCCAGCGCGGGAATGCACAATTCCTCGTCCTCTTCCGGCGGCAGATCGACCACAATCAGGCCATCGACCCCGCTCGCCTTCGCATCGGTCAGAAACCTGTCGACGCCGTAACTGTAGATAGGGTTGTAATACCCCATCAGCACGATCGGCACGTCGGCATCGGTCTCGCGAAGGGCTTTCGCCATGGAAAGGGTTTTCTTCATTGTCTGGCCGTTTGAAAGCGCCCGCAAACCGGCGGCCTGAATGGCCGGGCCATCGGCCATCGGATCGGTGAAGGGCATACCGAGTTCGATCACATCTGCGCCGGCTTTCGGCAGGCCCTTGATGATCGCCAGCGAGGTTTCGTAATCAGGGTCGCCCGCCGTGATGAAGGTGACGAACCCGCCCCGTCCTTCCGCTTTCAGGGCGGCGAACCGTTTGTTCAGCCGGCCTGAATCCGGCGCTGGGTTGGCTTTACGGGACACGAGCTACCCTTTCCTTACAGCGTAACGCCGAGAATTTCGGCGACGGTATGAACATCCTTGTCGCCCCGACCGCACAGATTCATGCACAGCAGATGGTCCGACGGCAGGGTCGGCGCGAGTTTCAGCACATGCGCCAGAGCATGCGCCGGTTCAAGCGCCGGAATAATGCCTTCGAGCTTGGCGCAGAGCTGGAATGCCTCGAGCGCCTCGTCATCCGTCGCCGGGACATACTCAACACGACCGGAATCCTTGAGCCAGCTATGTTCCGGCCCGATACCGGGATAATCCAGACCGGCGGAAATCGAATACGGCTCGATGACCTGGCCGTCGTCGTCCTGCAGCAGATACATCCGGTTGCCATGCAACACACCCGGCCGGCCGCCATTGAGGCTGGCGGCGTGTTCACCGGTATCCAGACCCTTGCCGCCGGCCTCGACACCGACGATGTTGACGTCCTTGTCGTCCAAAAACGGATAAAACAGACCGATCGCGTTGGACCCGCCGCCGATACAGGCAACCAGCGTATCCGGCAGCCGGCCTTCGGCCTCCATCATCTGTTCGCGCACTTCCTCGCCGATCACCGACTGGAAGTCGCGCACCATGGCCGGATAGGGGTGCGGGCCCGCCGCCGTGCCGATGACATAGAATGTATCGTCGACATTCGCGACCCAGTCCCGAAGCGCCTCGTTCAACGCGTCTTTCAGGGTTTTCGCGCCGGATTCCACGGCTTCCACCTCGGCCCCCAGCAATTTCATGCGAAAGACATTCGGGGCCTGCCGCACGATATCCTTCGCGCCCATGTAAACCTTGCAGGGCAGGTTGAACAAAGCGCAGGCGGTGGCCGTCGCCACGCCATGCTGGCCCGCGCCGGTTTCCGCGATGATCCGCGTCTTGCCCATGCGCCGCGCCAGCAGCACCTGGCCCAGCACGTTGTTGATCTTGTGCGAACCGGTATGGTTCAGCTCGTCGCGCTTGAAGTAGATTTTAGCGCCGCCGCAATGTTCAGTCAGGCGCTGCGCGTAATACAGTGGGCTGGGGCGTCCCGCATAATGCTTGCGGTAATATTCCATCTCGTCATAGAACCCCTTGTCGGCCTTGGCCGCCTCGTAGGCTTCCTCAACGGACAGAATCAGCGGCATCAGGGTTTCCGCGACATACCGGCCGCCGTAAAGGCCGAAATGGCCGTCTTCGTCCGGCCCGGCGCGGAAGGAATTGATTTTGGAATTCAGCTCGCTCATGACTTTTCTCCCGGTTCGGCGGCATTCCCCCGAACACTATATCGCTCGGGATAGCGCAGCAGCGGGGAATTCGCAAACCCCATCGACGCGATATCACCGCTTCCCGGCGGCGGCGATGAACTGCCTGATCTTCTGACTGTTTTTCACACCCGGCCTGTCTTCGACGCCGGACGCCGTATCGACACCCGGCGCGCCCGTCAGCCGAATGGCGGTAGCGACATTGTCGACCGTCAGCCCACCGGCCAGCAACCACGGTTTATCGAAGCGAAACCCCTTCAGGATGGTCCAGTCGAAGGCCTTCGCATTGCCGCCCGGCAGGGTCGCGTCCTTCGGCGGCTTGGTGTCGAACATCAGCCGCTCGATGATCTCGGTATAGGGTTTCACCTGGGCCAGATCGTCCGCTTCGGCAACCTTGACGACCTTCATCACCGGCTTGCCGAACCGGGCGCGAATCTCGGCCACGCGATCCGGTGGTTCGTCACCGTGAAGCTGCACAAGGTCAAGCGGCACATCCGACAGAATTCGCGAGAGCAGCTCGTTATCCGGATTGACCAGAACGCCGACACTCAGAACAGAGTCCGGCACCGATGATGCCAGTGAAGCCGCCTCGTTGATGCTGACGAATCGGGGGCTTTTGGCGAAGAAATTGAACCCGACCATATCCGCACCCGCGGCCACGCTCGCTTCCACGGAAGCCGGTGTATTCAACCCGCAGATTTTCACCTCGACCGGCATTTTAGAGCACTTCCTTGCAGTTCCCGCCTTGACCGACGGCGGCCCATGCTTAACTGACTGTGGGTGAACAGAAAAGCCCGCCAGTACCGCCCTCACCAAGGAAACCGCATGTCAGACTCTCCTTCAACCGTCATTCCAGCCCCCGCCGATCTCGACCCGCCCGTCGCCGAACAGCGCCCGTTTTCGGAAACGCATCACGGGATCACGCGGGAAGATCCGTATCACTGGCTGAAGGACCCGGGCTATCCCGACGTCACCGACACGGATGTGCTTGATTATCTGAAGGCGGAGAACCGGTATTTCGAAGCCGTGATGGAACCCCGGAAAAAGCTGACCGAAAGCCTTTTCGAGGAGTTGAAAGGCCGCATCAAGGAAGACGACAGTTCCGTGCCCGTGAAGGACGGCGATTACCTGTACTGGTGGCGGTTCGAAAAGGGTGCGCAATACCGGCAATGGCTGCGTAAACAGGTTTCCGCCGGTGACAGCGAAGAGGGGGCGGTCTTTCTGGACGAACCGGCACTGGCTGACGGCCTGGATTACTTCTCTGTCCGCGCCGTGGAGGTAAGCCCGTCCGGCCGCCTGCTCGCCTGGGCCAGCGATACCGACGGGTCCGAACGCTATACGATCCGCGTGAAGGATCTGGAAACCGGCGAAACGCTGGCCGACGAAATTTCCAATACCGGCGGTTCGATCGTCTGGTCCGAAGCCGCGCCGGTCTTTCTCTACACCGAGCTGAGCGAACAGCACCGCCCCTACCGTGTCTGGGCGCACAAGCTGGGACAGGGCAGCGACAAGGATGTTCTACTGTACGAGGAAAAGGACCCGTCCTTCTTCGTCGGCATCGGCAAGACGCAAAGCCGTGTGTTCCTGACCATCGGCGCCGGCGACCATGTGACCAGCGAAATCCGGTTGATCGATGCGTCCGACCCGTTCGGCGATCAGATTCTGGTGGCCGAACGCGAGGCCGGCCATGAATACGATGTCGCCCATGCCGGTGACCGGCTGTTCATCCGCACCAATGACAAACACAAGAATTTCAGGCTGGTGATGACGACCCTGGCCAACCCCGCGCGGTCCGAATGGGCGGAGATCATACCCGGCGACGATCGGCTGTATCTGCGCGGCGTCGAGGCGTTTCAGGATTTTCTGGTGCTGGAAGAACGCCTGGAAGGCATCGACCGGATAAAACTTCGCGCCTATACCGGCGAGGAATCTATCGTCGAGTTTCCGGAAACGGTTTATTCCGCAGGTTTGGGATCAAATCCGGAATTCTATTCGCCGACCCTGCGCATCGGCTACACATCGATGATCACCCCCGGCACGGTATATGATTACGACACGTCCTCGGGCACGCTGACGACACGAAAAGTGCAGGAAATTCCATCCGGCTACGACAAGGAAAACTACCGCACCCAGCGGCTTGTCGCCACGGCACGGGATGGAGAAAAAGTCCCGATATCAATCGTTTATCACAAGGATTACAAAAAAGGCGACCCGTTGCATCTGTACGGATACGGTGCCTACGGGATGGGGATGACGCCGGGGTTCTCAACCGCGCGGTTGAGCCTGCTTGATCGCGGCTTCGCCTTCGCCATCGCTCATATCCGGGGCGGTGACGAAATGGGATACGGCTGGTACGAGGCCGGAAAACTACGTCAGCGCACCAACACCTTTAACGACTTTGTGGATTGCGCCCGCCATCTGATTGATGAAGGGTATGGAAAAGAAGGGCACATTTCCATTTCCGGCGGCAGCGCCGGCGGCACCCTGATGGGCGCGGCGCTGAACGATGCGCCGGACCTGTGGCGGGCAACGGTAGCGCATGTACCATTCGTCGATGTGCTGAATACGATGCTGGACGACACCCTGCCCCTGACCCCGATCGAATGGCCGGAATGGGGAAACCCCATCGCATCGGAGGAAGACTACCGGTATATCCAGTCCTATTCCCCGTATGACCAGACAACCGCGAAAGCCTATCCGCCGATCCTGATTACCGCAGGTCTGTCGGATCCGCGCGTCACCTACTGGGAGCCGGCGAAATGGGCGGCGAAGCTGCGGGCCCTGAAAACCGACGGAAACGTGCTGATGCTGAAAACCAATATGGGGGCCGGTCATGCCGGCAAATCCGGCCGGTTCGAAGCGCTGCGGGAAGTCGCGGAGGAATACACCTTTCTGCTGATGGCCTTCGGGCTGGCCGGCAAGGAAGACACGCCGGCTTGACGGCGGGATGACTTCCGGCAGGATTAGTGGTTACCTGACCGGAACGACCCCGGGAGACGGCCATGACCGATGATGAAGCAGCAGAACTGCTTTCGGGCAGCGATACCTATCGCGTGCTGCGACGGCTCGACGCCGCCCTTGTCCAGACGGGAACTTCGGCCGGCATCCCCCGCCGGGCGGTGTTTCTGGACACCGAAACCACCGGCACCGATGTCACCCGCGATGAGGTTATCGAGCTGTCGATGATGGCCTTCGATTACGATGCCGAAACCGGCGTCATCACGGCGGTGCACGAGGCCGACGCCTTCGACGAATTGCGCGATCCCGGAAAACCGATCCCGCCGGAAGCATCGCGGGTCAACAACATCACCGACGACATGGTGGCCGGTAAGACCATCGCCGAAGCCGATGTCGAAGCCTTTCTCGACGGTGTCGATCTGGTGATCGCGCACAGCGCGTCCTTCGACCGGCCGATGGCGGAAAAGACATGGCCGGTGTTCCGTAACCTCAACTGGGCCTGTTCCATCGAGGACGTCGCCTGGAAAGAACGCGGCTTCGGGTCGAACAGTCTGGAATATCTGTTGATGAAACAGGGTCTGTTCTATGAAGGGCACCGCGCGAAGATAGACTGTCTGGCCGGAATCGCCCTCATGGCGGCGGCATTGCCTGATGGCCAGCCGGCACTGAGCGTTCTTCTGGAATCGGCGCGAAAGACGCGGGCGTTGATCCGTGCGGTCAATTCCCCGTTTGAAACCAAGGACGTTCTGAAGGCCAGGGGCTACCGGTGGGACAATGCCGGCCGCGTCTGGTGGACCGTGACGGAAGAGCTTGAGGCGGAACAGGACTGGCTGAAAGACACCGTCTACGATGGGCGCCTGCCCAACCTGCCGGTTGTGCGGATCACGGCGAAAGACCGGTTCCGGCCACTGACAGAGAGCGGCAACGGGTTCTAGAACAAAACAACAGGAGGCGTGTGATGATTCGACCCCTGGCGATACTGACGGCTTTTCTGTGCCTGTCCCTGTCAGCGCAGGCGCAGGACATTCGCATGGAGTTCCTTGGCGCGAGCACCACCAGGCTCGGCAACCCGCACGATCTCAAACTGTCTCCGGACGGAAAATACCTTTACGTCGCCGATGTCGATAACAACCGGGTCGCCATTCTCGACCCCGAAACCCTCGACTTCCTTGCCGATTTCGGCGACGATCATCAGCGCGGTACGCATGACGTCGATTTCGATGCCGAGGGAAATGCCTATGTCGCCGATACCCACAACAATCGGGTCACGATCTACAAGACCGCCGGTGTCGCAGCGCTGCAGATCGACGAACTGCATGGCGCTATGCGTGGGCCGGAAGGCGTGCTGGTGCATCCCAACGGGCTTGTCTATGTCGCCGGTGCGTGGTCCGGCAATGTCGTCGCCTATGACAAGGGTCGCGTGGTGCATGAACTGACCGGTCTGCAGTCGCCGCACGATCTGGAACTGGCGCCGGACGGATCGATCTGGCTGGCCGATGCCGGCAACGACCGGATGCTGCTGCTGACGCCGGACCTTGAGGTGATCCGCGAATGGTCGGGCGCGCCGTATAATTTCAATGGCGTTCGGTATCAGGACGTTCTGCCCGACGGCACGGTAATCGCCGCCGACAAGAACAGTCACCGGGTGCTGATCATCGACCCGGACGGCGCGGTTCTGCATGTCATGGGCGACGGCAAGCCCGGCATCGGCCCGAACCGGTTTCGCACGCCGGAAGGGGTGGAAACGCGCGGCGATATCGTGTGGATTTCGGATTCCGGCAACGACCGGATCGTGAAGTACCGGATGGTGCGGTAGGCGCTATTTCTTCAGTTCGACGGGCTGGCCGTGCGGCGTGGAAAGATAGGCGTCCTTCCAGTCCTGTTTGCGGGTTGAAATCTCCGACGGGTCGGTCAGCCCCTTTTCCACCGTCAACGCCTCGATGGCGGCAAGCACATGACGATAGTAGGTGCCACCTTCATCCGGGTCTCCTTCCGCCTGCGCTTTCGTGATCGCCGCGCCCAGCGCTTCCGCCCATTCCTGTCTGGTGACCCGGCCTTCCTCGATCAGCCGGTAGGCGATGGCCAGCGCCTGGGCTTCCCACGGTTCGTTGAACAGCGGGCCTTCCGGGTCGCGCGGGATCGGCCTCAGGGACGGATCTTCGATGCTATCAGCCATGCGTCAGGTAGCTTTCCCACAAATCGAGAAGGACCTTGTCATTGGACTCCGCCCGTTCCGGCCACAGATCGGCAGCGCGAAATTCGACCGTGTAGAGATGCGTCGGCTTCTCGCCCAGCCCGTGTACGCCGGTATCTGGCAGGATATGCGCACCATGATGCGCGTGGATCGTCCCCGGTCGTCCCTGCACATAGGCCGGCAGCCTTGTGTGACCGGTCGACCCCATCGGATTTGCGGTGACGGCGTCACCGACCGAATACAGTGGCGCTGCGTCGATCTGCCGATCGTAGATGTCGCGATGTCTGACGGTGGCCTCGGCGGCGCTGCCGGGTAGTGGCGGATGGCCCTTCCATTTCGACGCCGCCCTGCCGGTCGTGATCTCCGCCATCGACACGACATCGCCAAATGCCAGCATTGCCACCGTCACGGTCAGCCATTGTTCCGCATAGGGGCGTTCCAGATAGTCGACAGGCGGCACGCATTCGCGCACGAACCGGAAAAACCCGCCGACACGACTGCTGTCCGGGTTGACCGTACCCATGGCGGCCGCCCAGGCCCGCGCACCTTCCGACGTCGGGAACGGATCGTAAATGCCAAGCGCTTCCGCATCGGAGAATTCTATCGGGCCGAACCCGTGCTTGCCGCCCATGTCATGAATGCCGTCCATCCCCGTTTCCTATCCGGCCGGTTGTCTGGCGAGGCCTGTGCCGACCATGCTGTCGCGTGTCACCAGGGCCGCAAGCGCCTCCGGCGACAGACCGTCCGAGCCGGCCGGCCGCTGTGGCAGAACGAGATAGCGGATTTCGGCGGTGGAATCCCAGACCCTGATTTCCGTTTCCGCTGGCAGGGTGACGCCGAATTCATGCAACACACTGCGCGGGTCCCGCACCGCCCGTGCCCGGTAGGGCGCTGACTTGTACCAGGCCGGCGGCAGGCCCAGCAGCGGATAGGGGTAGCAGGAACACAGGGTGCAGACGACCATGTTGTGCACGCTGTCAGTGTTTTCGACGACCGTATAATGCGATCCTTCGAAGCCGGTGAAACCGCCTTCATCCAGCGCTTTCGTGGCGTCCGTCAGCAGCGCCAATTTGAAATCCGGGTCGGTCCAGGCCTGTGCGACGACCGACGCGCCGATCTGCGGACCGATCCTGTTCTGAAACAGATCAATGAAGGCGTCGATAGCGGTGGGGTCCAGCAACCCTTTGTCGACCAACAGGCTTTCCAGGGATTTGACCCGAAGCGCCGGGTCGCTCGGCAGATGGCTGTGCATCTCGACATGAATTTTGCGAAATGCGTCGGCTTCCTTGCTGCCGATATCATCCATCCTATGCCGCCTCCGCGTCGAGTTCGCGTGCAATCGCGCCGGCGGCTGCGACCGGGTCGTCAGCGCCGGTGATCGGCCGGCCGATGACCAGCCAGTCCGCCCCGGCCTTCACGGCGTCAAGCGGCGTCATCACCCGTTTCTGATCGCCGACAGCCGATCCTGCCGGGCGGATACCGGGGACGATCAGCCGAAAATCCGGCCCGCAGGCCTCACGGATGCGGGTGATTTCCATCGCCGAACAGACAACACCGTCCAGCCCGGCCTTCTGCGTCAGTTCCGCAAGCCGCACGACCTGATCGCTCGAAGGCCCGCGCTGCCCGACAGAATCAAGGTCGGCGTCGTCCATACTGGTCAAAACCGTAACCGCAATCATCAGCGGCCGCACAACGCCAAGCGGTTCCGCTGCGAAATGCGCGGCATCCAGCGCCGCTTTCATCATCGCTGTCCCGCCGGCGGCATGAACGTTCATAATCATCGGGCCCAAAGGCATGGCGGATCGCACCGCGCCCGCCACCGTGTTCGGAATATCGTGATACTTGAGGTCGAGGAAGAACGGCTGCTGGGCGACAGGTTCGCCACGCGGCGTTTCATCCAGATCGCCCCGCACCACCTTGCGCACGCCGTCGGGTCCGTTGGCGTTGAAGAATTCCAGGCCCAGCTTCACCCCGCCGACATGCCCGGCCAGCGACAGCGACAGATCCCGCGCCTTCGCGACATCCGGCGTATCGAGCGCCACCAGAATGCGCTGGGAGGGGGTTTGCGGAGATAGGGCCGTCAACGTCTTTCCTCTTCCAGGCGATTATCCGATCACACTCATCGAGCTTTCGGTGTTGATCTCGCGGTTACGGGAATAGAAGCCCAGCGAGATCGACTTGCCGATATGTTTCAGGTCGAACTGTACCGGGTTCTTGTCGTGGTCGTGCCCGGCCTGCACCTTTTCGATCAGTTCCGCCATCAGCGCGCCGGCGACCGGGGCGTTCTTGTACTGGTTGCCGCTGGTGCCGATGGCCATGTAGAAGCCCGGCAGGTCGGACTTGTCGTAGATCGGAATCCAGTCGTCGGCGGCGTCATACAGCGACACGACGCCTTTCACGGGCGGCGTCACCGGCAGGTCCGGGTAGCGCAGACCCAGGCGATACACCTGCGCCTTCCACTGGTCGGAAAAACTATCGTCCCAGTTGTCCGGATCGACGAAAATTCGCGGATCGCATTCCGGATCTTCCGACCCGATCAGGATGAAGTTGCCGTGTTCCGGCCGCGTGTAGCAGCCGATATCGCTGTCGGATGTAACGAAGGCGTCTTTTTCGTAATTGAAGCCCGGCGGCGGCGGCACATGCGCCACTTCCACCTTCAGCGCCTTGGTCTTGATGTTGCAGTGGTCTTCAACCGTGGAACCGTCCGGCAGTTTCGCCATCTGGTTGACCTTGAAGGAATGCGGGCCGGCGACATTGACCACCACCGGCGCGCGGATTTCCGATCCGTCTTCCAGTTTAACCCCGGCGGTCTTGCCGTCTTCCACCAGAATCTCGACGATCTTGCTGCGAAACCGGAAGGTCGCGCCCTTCGCCTCGGCAGCGCGCTGCAGGTTATGGGCAGACAGTTTCGGGTCGGTGATGTAACCGGCGGTCGGAAAATACACCGCGCCGCGCACCGGGTCGCCCTTCCTGTCGAAATCCGGGTCGTCCATCGCCTTCGGCGGGCCGACGCTGGCGGTCTGCGCGATCGGCAGTTTGGCCTCGATCCCGGCGGCGTCCAACTCGTCGAACGGAATGTTCAGGGCCGCCGCATTCGTCATCACCTTGTCGAGATAGCCGTTCACGTCGGTCTTGTAGACCATCGCGCCGCATTCGATGAACTTCGCCAGACCGGATTCATCCGCCACGCCCAGATACTCTTCCCACTTTTTCCAGTAGTGATAACCTTCCCAGGCGATGGCGCAGCCGTCATAGGTCGAATAGTGCACCCGGATAATGGCGCAGCTTGCGGCGGTAGAGCCGTAGCCCGCTTCCGGCCCCATATCGATGTTAATTGTTTTCTTGCCTTTCTTGGCGAGTTCGAAGCCGATGGCAGCGCCGATGACCCCGGCGCCGATAATGATCGCATCATATGTGTCAGGCATTGCTGGCTTTCTTTTCCTGTTCCGGCCCGGTCAGCGCCCTGGCCGCATTGTCATTTTCAATCTGAATGGCTTCGGCCTGCTCTTCAGCTTCCTGCTTTGCCGATTCGGCGACTTTCAGCTTCTGATAAAGAACGTCGAGATCGCGCTGCTTCACCTTGGCGGAATACTCCGCCCGCCGCGCCCGCGCCCGCGTTTTACCCGCAACCAGCCAGGACCAGACCCAGCCGAGCAGCACACCCGTCACGAATGGGCCCAGGATCAGAAGATAGGCAGGCAGGGTGACGACAAACGGTGACGGCCACAGGGTCAGCTCGATGACTTCGCGATTGTTCACGGCGAAGATCGCGACAATCGTCCCGACCACACCGACCAGTATCCAGGAAATCCAGTTCATCTGAGGCGACCTCGACGTCAACGATAGGACGGAAGCCCCGTCCGGCGAAACCTACGGTTCGACATGCAATTCGCCGGCGTTCTTGTCAACCGCCCGCGTTGAGACGGTCTCGCAGTTGTTTGCCGGTCTTGAAAAACGGTATCGCCTTCGACCCGACTTCAACGGAAGCGCCGGTGCGCGGATTGCGGCCGACACGGGCGTCGCGATGTTTCACGGAAAAGGCGCCAAAGCCGCGCAGCTCCACCCGGTCTCCCCGCGCCAGCGCCGCCGAAATCTCATCGAAAATCGTCGCGACAATACGTTCGATATCGCGTTGCTTCAGGTCGAGACCCTCTTCCTGTTTCTGCTGGGCGATCCGCGCGATCAGCTCCGAGCGTGTCATCTGATTCCCCCTCAAAGGTCGTCCATCGACCGAAATTCTTCGCCCGTCAGCGCGTGCCAACAGGTTAGACCGTTGAAAAGGTTGCCCAGATTGACGCGAGCGTCAAGCGCCAGCATGCCGGAATCACCTGCAAATTTCAGGATTCGGCTTCCTGGCGGCCAGACCGGCACGGCCAGTCGGGCCCGGCTCTTCGGCCGGAGTCTCAAACACGACAAAACGACGCAGGCCGGACTCGTTGCCGAGCAAGCGTTTGGTTATTCTGTCCCGCACAAGAAAACGCCCGGTGGAATGAACCACCGGGCGTCTGTGTTTCTTGCCGTCAACCGGCCTGGGCCGTGACGGTTTATTCTTTTTCTTCGTTCTCGCGCTTCTGCAGGGCAGCGCCGAGAATATCGCCCAGCGACGCGCCGGAATCGGAAGATCCGAAATTGGCCATCGCCTCTTTCTCTTCAGCCTGTTCGTAGGCCTTGATCGAGAGCGTCAGCTTGCGGCTCGACCGGTCGACGGCTGTAACCTTGGCATCGACCTTCTCGCCGGCGGCGAAGCGGTCCGGACGCTGTTCCGAACGGTCCCGCGACAGGTCGGCCTTGCGGATAAAGCCCGGCGCGCCGTTGACGGTGACTTCGATACCGCCATCGGTGATTTTCGACACTTCGCAGGTAACAACGTCGCCCTTCTTGACGCCGTCGGTCGCGCCCTGGAACGGGTCTTCCGACAGTTGCTTGACGCCAAGCGAGATACGTTCCTTCTCGACATCGATATCGAGGACCTTGGCCTTGACCATCTGGCCCTTTTCGAAGTCCTGCAGCGCTTCTTCCGAAGACTTGTCCCAGGAGATATCGGACATGTGAACCATGCCGTCGATTTCGCCCGGCAGACCGACGAACATGCCAAATTCGGTCACGTTCTTCACTTCGCCTTCGATTTCGGTGCCGGCCGGGTGTTCGGCAGCGAACGCTTCCCACGGGTTGTCGGCGCACTGCTTGATGCCCAGCGAGATCCGCCGCTTCTGCGAATCCACGTCCAGCACCATGACATCGACATCCTGGCTAGTCGAAATGATCTTGCCCGGATGCACGTTCTTCTTGGTCCAGCTCATTTCCGAAACGTGGACGAGGCCTTCGATGCCCGGTTCAAGTTCGACGAACGCGCCGTAGTCGGTGATGTTCGTAACCGTCCCGGAGAACTTGGCGCCCAGCGGATACTTGCTTTCGACCGCATCCCACGGATCGGCTTCAAGCTGCTTCATGCCAAGCGAAATACGCTGGGTTTCCGAGTTGAAGCGGATAACCTGAACCTTCACGTTCTGACCGAACTGCAGCACTTCCGACGGATGATTGATGCGCTTCCAGGAAATGTCGGTGACGTGCAGCAGACCATCGACGCCGCCGAGATCGACGAACGCGCCGTAATCGGTGATGTTCTTGACCACACCGTCCAGCACCATGCCTTCCTTGAGGTTCTCGATCAGTTCCGACCGCTGTTCGGCGCGGGTTTCTTCCAGAACAGCCCGGCGGGAAACCACGATATTGCCGCGCGCCCGATCCATTTTCAGGATCTGGAAAGGCTGCGGCGTGTTCATCAGCGGGGTGATGTCGCGAACCGGACGAATATCGACCTGGCTGCCGGGCAGGAACGCGACCGCGCCGCCCAGATCCACCGTGAAGCCGCCCTTGACCCGGCCGAAGATCGAACCGGTGACGCGGGCTTCCTTGTTGAAATCCTGTTCCAGCTTGGTCCAGGCTTCTTCCCGCTTCGCGCGTTCGCGCGACAGCATGGCTTCGCCATTCTTGTCTTCCATCCGTTCGACGAAGACTTCAACCGTATCGCCCGCCTTGATTTCGGCCGGCTGGCCGGGCGAACCGAATTCCTTGAGAGCGACGCGACCTTCGGCCTTCAGGCCGACATCGATCATCGCCATGTCGTTATCTACGGAAACGACGGTACCGGTAACCACGGTGCCTTCTAGGCTGTCGCGGCCGCCGAGGCTTTCTTCCAAAAGATCGGCGAAATTTTCGCTCATTGCAGGTTCAGAACCCATGTGTCTCAAAATCCTTTCAGTCTTTTCATCGTATTCATGCCGTCCGGTTGTCTCCGGCGGTCTTGCCCCGTTTGTTTCAATGATCCCGGAACGGGCGCAAAACGGCGTGAGGCTTCGCCGTCCTGCGGCGCTTGCGCTGGATAACCGGAAGGCCGCGGATTACCGCTTGGCCAGGGTCGCTTTTGTCAGGGTCAGGGCGGCTTCAAAAGCCTGGTCGATGCTGAGCGAGGTCGTATCGAGCTCGAATGCATCGTCCGCCGGCTTCATCGGCGCGACTGAGCGCGCTGAATCGCGGGCGTCCCGTTCCTGCAAATCCTGCAAGACGCGCGCGTATATACTGGTATCGCCCCGCTCAAGCAACTCTTTGTGCCGTCTTTCGGCGCGAATCTCTACCGAAGCGGTTACAAATATCTTCACATCGGCATCCGGACACACGACCGTGCCGATGTCGCGGCCATCCAGAACAGCCCCCGGCTCGCTGTTCGGCGGTCGGGCCGCGAAATCCCGCTGAAACTGCAGCAGGGCCGCCCGGACCCCGTCAATCGCCGCCACTTTCGACGCCGCCGACGCCGCCGCATCGCTTTTCAGCTCGGGATCGTCCAGGCCAGCCGGGTCGAGCGATCTTGCCGCGGGTTCGGCATCCGCCGGGTCCGACGGGTCGCCGCCGGCTGTCACAACAGCCAGACCGACCGCGCGGTACAGCTTGCCGGTATCGAGATAGGCGAAGCCCAACTCGTTGGCGAGCATACGCGAAACCGTGCCCTTGCCGCTGGCGGCGGGTCCGTCGACGGCAATGACAGTCATGCATCCCCCATATCGGCGCCCAGGCCGGTCATGATATTGAGAAAATCGGGAAAACTGGTGGCGATGGCGCTGCCGTCATCCACCGTGACGGGTTTCCGCGCGGCGAGCCCCATGATGAGAAAACTCATGGCGATGCGGTGGTCGAAATGGGTTTCAACCACACCGCCGCCGGGGATCGCCCCGCCGGTGCCGGTGATTTTCATCCAGTCCTCTCCATCCGCGACCGTCACGCCGTTCGCGCGCAGCCCGGCGACGACGGCGGCGAGACGGTCCGATTCCTTGACCCGCAATTCGCCGATGCCGGTCATCAGGGTTTCGCCTTCCGCCTGGGCCGCTGCAACCGCCAGGATCGGGTACTCGTCGATCATGCTGGGGGCACGGTCCGGCGGAACCTCAACGCCTTTCAGGCTGCCGGCGCGGATAACAATATCGCCGACCGGTTCGCCGCCTTCGACACGTTCGTTGCCGATTGCCAGATCGGCGCCCATTTCCTGCAGGCACGTCATAAGACCGGTGCGGGTCGGGTTGAGACAAATACCCGGCAGCGAAACGTCGGACCCGTCAACCAGCGCCGCCGCCACCATCGGGAAGGCGGCGGAGCTGGGATCCGACGGCACGGAAATCGGCGCAGCCGTCAGTTCCGGCTGCCCCTGGACGGTGACGATGCGGCCGCCGTCTTGCGCTTCCTCAACCTCTACAACCGCCCCGAAATGGCGCAGCATGTTTTCCGTATGGTCCCGTGTCGGCGCGTGTTCGATCACCGTGGTCGCACCGCGCGCCGCCAGCCCGGCCAGCAGAACCGCCGACTTCACCTGGGCGGAAGCGACCGGCAGATCGTAACGGATCGGCATCGGCTCGACCCGTCCGGTTATCGCCAGTGGCAGCCGGCCGCCTGAGCGGCAGGTAAAGATCGCGCCCATCTGTTCAAGCGGCGTGATGACCCGTTTCATCGGTCGGCTTCGCAGCGACGCGTCGCCGGTCATAAAAGCCGTCATTCCGTGCCCGGCAAGAACGCCCAGCAACAGGCGGGCCGCGGTGCCGCTGTTGCCCATGTCCAGAAGGTCGGCCGGTTCCGTCAAGCCACCGATGCCGACGCCATCGACCCGCCAGACACCGTCATCCCCGGTTTCGATGGTCGCACCCATCGCCCGGAAGGCCGCCGCCGTCGCCAGCACGTCCTCGCCGGTCAGCAGGCCGGAAATCTCCGTGCGGCCCGCCGTCAGCGCGCCGAACATCAGGGCCCTGTGTGAAATGGATTTGTCGCCCGGTACGTTCGCCAGCCCCGAAAGCGGTTTTCCGCCCCGGGAGGCTATCGGGCGTTTTGACGGGTTCGACACCTGGAAAACCTTTCAGCCGGATTGCGATCGCGCGTGTCTATCATGGCCGATCCACCGCGTCACGCCCGTGAAAACGCCGATTTCGCGGCATAAACGGCCATACCCGGTAATATGCTTTGACAGACGCGGTTGAATTTGGCATTTCGCGCCACTCTAACGTATATGTTCCATATCCTAAGGAGATGGCCCGTGGCCAAACCGGAACTCGGCATCAAGCGCATCTGCCTCAGCTGCGGCGCGAAGTTCTATGATCTGCTCAGCGACCCGATCGTCTGTCCGGCCTGTTCGGAAACGTTCGATCCGGAAGCGGCGACCAAACTGAAGCGCGGACGCGGCACCCCGGCCAATGACGACGCCAAGAAAAAGGCCAAAGAAGCAGCCGCCGACGATGTCAGCGATGACGATGATGACGACGATGTCGATGACGACGACGATACGATGCTGGAAGACACCAGCGACCTGGACGAAGACGACGACGTGCCGCCGGTCGTTAAACCGACCGACGACGACTAGAACCCGATACGGTTGGGCGTCGGGGTTAAAATTTTCTTGCCTGATCGCCGCCTACGCGTATAACCCTCGCCCGTCCGGCACGGAGTTTCTCCGCCGCAACGGGCACACGGGGCCGTAGCTCAGTTGGGAGAGCGCTTGAATGGCATTCAAGAGGTCGAGAGTTCGATTCTCTTCGGCTCCACCACCGAAACCCCTAGGAAAACCTAGGGGTTTCGTTCATTTCAGGCACAAGAATATTAGAGAGTAATTTGGGCCGTATCCGCACTGTGTCCGCTATCGCGGCATATCGTCGGATCGCAGATCACTTCCGCAACCGCACCCCGGCCCCGCCGCCGTTCGCCGGAATGAAGTCGACTCCGGCGTCGATCAGCGCCGATTCCATCTTTTCAATCGATGACAGCCGCACGTCAGCGCCCTGCTCATACCGGTTGACGGTATTCACGCCAACGCCGGCCGCCTTGGCCAGCGCCTGGGTACTCATTTTCAGGGCCGCGCGGGCCATCCTGCATTGATCGCGTGTCATAAGGTGAAGTTTTCACCATTCATGGGTTGACTTCAAGCAGTATCGTGCCGCAGTCTTTTGGTGTGATTATCACCATAGGAGGCAACAATGAAGTCACAACATGCCGTTCAGGTCGATCTGCCGGATATGACCGCGCTGACCACCCGCCAGCTGGCGGCGCTGTACGAATCGACACACACAATCGAACAAACCGCGCTCAACGCCGGCAACATCGACGAGAACGAAGGTCTCGGAAACCCGATCAACGAATTTGTGGTCGGTCTGGCAGACGATCTCGCCCTTGTCCGCGACATGATCAACACCGAAGCCGCCGGCCGCGACGCTGATCGCGATACACTGCGAATTCAGGTCAGCCACGCCGTCAGCTGCGGCGATGATGCATCCTTCATCAAATGCCTTGCGGAGAAACACGCCGCCTGATTCCGCGCCCTCGCCCCACGTAGCAAAAAGCCCCGCTCTGGCGGGGCTTTTTCGCGTCGAGATCGCATCGATACAGATATCAGACAAGTATCAGGGCCAGGAGTGTTTTGGCACGGTTGAACCAGGCGTCTTCGCAGGCGATCGCGCCGCAGGTGCAGTAAAATTCATGGCGGATTTGCAGATCCGTCAGCGGATCGCCCGCCGCCTCGCGGTTTATTACCCGGAAAATCCGGCCATCATCATCGACCGTGTAGGCGCCGGTTTCCGCCAGGCGCGCTGCGGCCTGTTCCGGTGATACGATATATTGCGCCAGGAACGTCATCGCCGCCGCCTCACACAAACAGCGCCGGGTTGCGGCGACGGCTATCAGTGACCGCGGCGACGCTGCGTTTCTCGATCGAGCCGTTCAGCTCGCGGATCATCGCTTCCAGCCGGGCCAGGCCCTGCCGGTCCGCGCCGCGCGCGTCGATCTGGTAGACGTCGCCGCCGGACTTGCCGCCGACGCCGGCGATCGCCTTCGTCACCGAGGCCGGGATGATCGTGCCGGCGGTTTTCGGGATGTCGATTTCCGGGCCTTGCTCGCCGACCAGCCGCGCCTTGCCGGCCGGGTAATCGCCGCCCGCCGCGAACGGCGTGATCAGCGTGCCCGGCGTCGGGCCGACCCCGGCCAGCGACGAGCCGCCGAAGAACGACGATCCCAGCTTGAACAGGCCGGACAGAATTCCACCCCCGCCGCCGGATCCGCCCGCCGCCTGCGCGGCGTTCAACCGCAGCACCGATTGCAGGATGTCCTGCAGGGCCGACACCGCGACGCTGCGCAGATCGCCGTAGCCGCTCGCCAGGTCGCCGACCGAGCGCAGCAGCGTGCTATCAATCGACCGCGACAATTCTTGCGTCGCCCGCATTTCCTCTTCCAGCGCCCGGCGCGCCTCTTCCGACACCCGTTCGTTTTCACGGCTGCGCTGTTCCGTCGCCGTCTCTCGGATTTTCCCGACTGCTTCGGCATATTCCTCTTCCGACAGCAGCCGCTGGTTCAGCGAGGCAATGGCTTCCTGTTCAAGCCGGGTGATCCGCTGAAACTCGCTCTCAAACGTGCGACGGTGTTCCTCATCGATCCGTTGTATCAGCCTAAGCTGGTCCTCTTCCAGTTTCTGTAAAGCGTCGTTGCGGTCGCCAGGGCGCGGCCCCGTGCCGGGTGCAAATCCGCCGTCCGTCTGGCCGCCCGGTATGGTTACCCGCAGCGCACTGCTTTCGCTGTCCAGACGGACATCATTGTTCAGCTTGTCCAGCCGCGCCTGCAGCGCGCCGAGCGCCTGTTCGGCCTCGTAAATATCCTTTTTTGTGCGCGTGATGACTTCCGGCACGCCGCTTCCCAACGGCGATTGCAGAAAACGAAGTTCGTCATTCAGCCCGTTAAGTTCTTCCCGCGCTTCCTGCATCTGCGTCGTCAGGATGGAAATTTCCGTGCGGGCCGAAACGTCGGAAATCAGGCCAAGATTGTACGCGACCTCTTCCAACCCCCGGACCAACGGCGGCAGACGGTCAAGGAAGGCCTGCATCAGCGCCGAGATCGCCGGCGTCAGCTGCAGCACGGCGGCGCGGAAACGGGTCGTCAGCGAAGAAGTCAGCAGGTTAAACTGGTCGTTCACCTTTTCCGCGTTGCGGATCAGGTCTTCCTCCAAAACAAGGCCGAAGCGCCGCGCTTCATCGCGATAGGCCTGTACGCCCGTCGCGCCATCGCGCATCAGGTTGACCAGGGCAGCGCCTTCGCTGTCGAACAGCTTGAAGGCAATCCGCAGCTGTTCCTGCTCGGATTCCGCAGAGGCGATGACGTTGGCGAAATCCTCGAACACGTCGATATTAGACCGCATCGTGCCGTCGGTGTTGCGCACTGCGACACCGTACTGTTGCGTTGTTTTCAGCAACTCGCCCTGGCCCTTCGCCGCCTCGCCAAGCCGGCGAGAAAACCGTTGCAGCGAAAGGTCGAGCGTGTTTTGCGAAACGCCGGACTGATCGGCCGCGAAGCGCAGCTCCTGCAGCGCGTCGGTAGCGAAGCCGGTCTTGTCGGCAACCTTGCCAATGGCATCCGCCGCCTTCAGCGAATTGGTCAGCAGCAGGCCGATCGCCCCGGCGCCGGCCACGGCGGCAAGGCCGATACGGAGCGGCGGCAAACCACCAGCAAAGGTTTTTAACGATCGCGACAGTTTCAGAAACCCGCCGTCCAGCTTTCCAAGACTGCGGTTCATTTTCGCTTCGGCGCTGCTCAGCTGCGACCGCGCGCGGCGCAAATCGACCTCGAAGGCCGATGTTTCGGCCCGCAGATCGGCGTTCAGGGTTGCTACTGTTGTCATTCAACATTCCTTTCGAAAAGGTGCCGGCCGCGCGGGAATGGAGACTCCCGCCGCCGGCGCTGGACCGTTATTTATAGGCGGCACCTGTCCAGTGGCCGCCTTCCGAGCGGTGAAGCCGGAAAATCAGGACGTAGCAACCTTGATCAGCTTGATTGCCTTGTCATCGATCAGCTTTCCGCCGACACGCTGGCGGACATAGAATTTCACATAGCCAGGCGTCGTGATGTTGTTATCGATGGTGATCGACAGCGCGCTGCGATCGACAATCGTGTAGGCACGCCGCCAGTTGGCGAAGGCGACCGGGAAGGCATTCGCGCCGATGTCCGGCATGTCTTCCGCTTCCTGGACGGGATAGCCCAGCAGCCGGGCCGGCTCACCTTCACGCATGGATTCGGTCCAGATATACCGGCCGTCACCATCCTTGAATTTGCGGATAACGCCGGCGGTTGCGCTGTTCATCAGCCAGGATACACCCGGCCCCTGCCTGTATTTCGGCTTCATCGAGTAGACGCAATCAAGCAGCGCATCGACCGGGTTGCCGGGCGGTGAATCCAACCGATCATTCGCAAACCCGTCCGATTTCCCGGTCGGGATATACTGGATGGCACCGAACGCGCGGGCCGGGCTGTCGTTATCGCCGGTCGCAACCTTCGACCCGTTCAGGAAACCGGTCGGCTTCTTGGTGCCATTACCGGTGATGAACGCCTGGGATTCGGCGATTGCCAGTTCTTCCGATACGCTATCGATTAACCAATCTTCGACGTTAAACAATATGTCCTGCAGCGCTTCTTCCGTCACCTTCGGATAGGCATAGACAATACCTTGGGTTGGCGCGACTTCCTCCAGCTGCGGTGTGTCCGTTTCAGATCGGGAATCGGTTTCACCGACCCAGCCGGATGACGTGCCGTTGATGTCGACCAGAATCTTGAAATCGCTTGTCGATGCACTGATAACACGCGCCAGCGAGCGGATGGGATTCAGTTCGCGCAGCCGTTTGGAAATTTCCATGTGGATGGATTCGGGCACGGCATAGCCGCCAGCTGCATCGCTCTGCAGGTCGACCGCCTTTGCATCCAGGTCGGCGATAAGTGTCCGGTCGTTCGGTTTGCGAATCCATTTCAAGAACGCGTTCTTGTGTTCCAGCTTTTCGCCGGAAACCTGACACATTGGATCACCGAGCGCATGACGGTTGCCATTCAACTCGATCTGGTCCAGGCGGTTTTTCACATTCTCCGTGCGATCGTCGATCGCTTTGATGGCAGCCAGGGTATCGCGGTGATAACCGTCCAGCGCCTCAATCACTTTTTCAGGTTCCATGATTAATTACTCTTTCTGATAATTGATTTCAGTTCATCCTGCCGGCGACGGATTTCCGCTACCAGCTGATCGGTTTTTTCAGGATCCGCACCATCTGCATTGCGCAGCGCTGGATATCCCCCGTGGCAAACGGCTTTCGCCGCACTGCGACTCAGGCCGGAACCCCGCAGCAGCTTTTCCAGGTCGGTTTTGGTTTCGATGGATTTCACAGCCTGGACCATTGCGGCCGAATTGGCGGCAAAGGTCACCAGCGAGATTTCCCACAAGTCAATTTCCGATAGCGTCACCAGGCCGGATTCTTCATCGACCAGCGATTTCTTCGGAACGAAGCCGATGGACAGGCCATCGAGTGCGCCGGATTTCAGCAAGGCGTGCGCATCGCGGCCGCGCCTTGTTTCCAGTTCGATCTGGCCTTTCACAAACAGGCCATATTCGTCTTCGCGAAGTTCCGTCCAGGTGCCGATCGGTTCGGCGGCGCTGTGTTGCCACAGCATTTTGATGCCCTTTGATCCGCGCTCCCTCAGCGTTTCGCTGAATGCGCCAGGCGCAACCTTTTCGCCGTAGGAGTCGACGACATCGAACACAGATCCGTAACCGGAAAACTCGCCAGTCTTTTCGACGGTGGCGCGTTTCAGTGACAGGGCCGGTGATAGTCTGAGATTGTTTGTGGACACAATTCACCCCTCGATTGCACAAAAACGTCATTGATGCAGGTTGCATCGTTGTCGCTTCGGCGGCCGGCATTGCGCTACGGCGTTGAAGGGTGAAGGTCTGCATTGCGCAGAATTCCACGACATCACGTTACGCCTGTTCGTCGGAATGTCCAGAGCGAATCACATGTCCAGCTTATCTGCCATTCCGCGCAGCCATTTCGCGACTGCCCGGCCGTCGCCGTGCCGCAACCCATGCTCGATGGCCAGCATCAACAAGCCGGTTGCGATGGATGTGTCAGCGGATCCTCGACGGTGAAACCGGGCGCAGATCGGCCGAAGCTTTGCCGCAATCCGCTTGGCGTCCTCAATGTTTTTTTCTTTGTCGGTCATGCCTGGCCTTGGACGTTGGCCGGATCAATTTCATCGGCAGCCTTGCGCAGCCAATCAGCTGCAGCAGCCGGCCCGTTTTCATAGCCTGTAATTTCGACCGCCAGCGCCAGCGCAGCCGATGCCAAGCTGTTTCCCCCGACCCCGCCGCGCGCCAGCTTGTCCGCCGCCGTTCGAAACAGCGCCAGCGTTTGATCTGTCTGATTTTGTTGCGCTTCACGCATGATGATTCCTCCATTGTTGAAAAAAAGTTTCCCAAAACTCGCGCGCCCAAATTTTGTCCTGGGAAATGGTCTAGACGCCAACGAGATGCAGGGATTTGACCCCCCCTCCCTCAATTTCGCGCAAATAAAAGTTTTTCTATGGGTACGGTCTAGACGGTGCGCGTTCCAGAGATTGAGACCCCCTACCCCGCCTGTCTTTGTCAGTATGTCAGCCGTCAGCGGCCCTATTGTTTTCTCTTTCTTCTTTCTTAGTAGTTTGCAAAACAATGTAGGACTGACACGCTGACACCGCTGACAAGCGCAGTTTTCTGCCATTCCTGTCTTTGAAAAGACTGACAGAAACAGGTGATTCCGCTGACATTCAGCCCATATCATCGTCTTCATCCTCGCTGTCAGTGAAATCAGCCAGGCTGAACACCTCGAATCCGCTGACACATTGGGCTGTTCTGGTCACCTTCCCGTCGGTTGATCGTGGCCGCACGCTGGCCACCGGCAGCCCGCGCTCGCGCGCCGCCTTGCCGATCTCCGTCGATGTCACACCGCGCCGGAGATCAATCGTCGCCAGCTTGGCCAAATGAGACAGCGGCAGGTTGTTGCCCTCGCGCGGCCGCAGGTGATTGGCCAGCCAATCGACCACCGGATTGGATTCCTGTTGCCACTGATCCAGCACGCCGGCCCGGCCTTCAGGTTCGGTAAATTGCCCGCGCTGGCGGATCAGGCGCTTCGCGCCCTCGACAGCCCAGGCGAACAGTCCCGGCAGTTCGGCCTGCAGCTTGTCGCGAAAATCCGGATCCTGATCGCGCTTCGCCACAACCTGCGTCATCGGCACAATCAGCAGCCGGTTGAACACTTCCGCCGTCCGGCCTTTCATCTTCGGGAATTCATTGGTGCCGATAACGTGCTTGGCAATCGGCAGGTACATCTCAACAGGCTCGTATTTCGGATTCAACATCACCTGTTCCTCGGTCGATACCAGAGTCTTGAACCCGCTGTCGCGGACCAGCGACTGGCCCGACAGTTCGGACATCACGTTCAAAAGCTTGCCGCGCAGCACGGTCAGCTTCACCGGGTCGTCCATCGCATCGACCGACAGCGCGCAGCAGGCATCGCGCCCGACCAGCTGCTGCAGCATCCAGATCACTTCCGATTTGCCGGTGTCGCCCGGCCCGTACATCATGAGCGCCTTCTTGAACCGCGCATGCGGCAGCAGCACGTAGCCGGCGAATTCCTGCAGCGCCACCGCCCGGCTGTCCAGCGTGCCGTCCGGCTGGCCGAACCACATTACCAACGCGCGATCCCAGGTCTCCGCCACAGCGTCCGGGTCGTAGTCGTGCGGCAGTACACGTTCCAGCATGTCGTCGCGGTTGTGCGATCGATGCCGGCCGCTGGCCAGGTCGAGCACGCCCGTCTTTAGCGGAATCTCCGTTCCCGCGACCCGGCCGAATTTCAGATCCGCATCGAGCGAGAACATCGCGAGATTTTCCCGTACTTCAGCACGGAAACTTTTCGCTTCCGCCACCCGTCCGGCGTTATCATGAATCAACTTGTTCAGTTCGGTTTCATGAATCCGCCGCCATTGGTGCCGATCCGGGTTATAGAAATAGATTGTGCCGGTTGCGGTCGCCCGGAAATTGTCTGTCGCGACCATCGCCCGCGCAACGTCCGCCGGCTTTACCGGTTCGCTGCCGCTCCGCTTGCCATGCGGTCGACTCTCACCATCAAAGCCGCCAGCCATTACCGAACCAGCGCCCGGGACTCGCTCGCTATCTCAAGCAGTTTTTCGCGGACGGCTTGCCGGCTGAAATACCGGGTGTTCCCGAGCCTGACCGGCGCGGGCAGATGCCCCAACCGAACCTTGCGTTCGACCGTTCGCAGATGCATTCCCAGCTCTTTGGCCAGGTCATCGATGGAGATGAAATCTTCAAGAATATCGCTAGACATCAGGTGACTCCGTAAGTTCGAAGTCATCCTAAATTCTTATAAATCGGATCGCTAAACGGTGATCCGTTAGATTTTGCCGCTTTCGATGTCTTTTCTTAGTCGGGCTATCTTTTTTGATGCCGTGTCTGCCTTATAATTAAGGTCGACTTGCGCCATGACATAGAGGCCGAGCTGCTCGTTCGATCGACGATCACCTGCCTTGATCAGCCGCGCAGCTTCCGCCAAAAACGGCGCCCATACCCTGCTTGCGGTTTTCGACCGCTCCCGATTGTATTCCGCCGTCCGCTCTTTAAGATGGCTGGTTTGCCGCTGGCCTGTTAGCGCATATTGTTCCCAGGAAATTTTCAATTGGAATTGCGTAATGAGCCGGCCCATAAGAACGCCGAAGCGCGCCGCGTCATCGGCATCGCCCTCCTCAATCATTTTCTTTGTGAAGAAGTGCAGATTCAAAATCCGTTGTGCAAAATCTTCGGGACTATCATCTTCATACTGGCCCATTCCATATCGGTCGACACCCAACGACTCGGCCCAAGAAACAACATTGTATACTTCGGCTCCATAGTTACCGCCGCCTTTGTCATACAACTCGTTCCAATTCTCCGCCCATTGCCGAATATCTTTGGCGCTGTAATTTCGGAGATGACGCTGCGTGATACCAGTACCACGCGTCTTAGTCTTATTCGCCATTTGACACCCCTTCGGCATTCCGGAATGTCGTTGTCGCGTCGCTGACATACGATCCGACCGCCTCCGTTGCCTCTCGCAACGGTTCGTCGAACAAGTGAGCATAACGCGCCGTCGTCGAAGGTTGCGTGTGGCCCAGCAGCGCCCCGACCATGGTCAGTGATGCGCCCCGGCTGGCCAGGATCGACGCGTACGTGTGCCGCAGGTCATGAATGCGAACGTCTTTTATATCGGCTTCCGCTTTGACCTTCGCCCAGAACTTTTTGATATCGGTCAACGGCTCGTCAGGTTGCCGGCCGGGACACACCCATTTGCTCGGTGTCCTATCCTGCATCTCACTCAGCAACTGCCGGGCCGGCGCGCTCAACGGCACACGGTGAATTTTCTTCTGTTTGGTATGCGACGATGGTTTCGTCCAGATACCGGTCTGCAGATCGAATTGGTCCCAGGTAGCCCGCAAAACTTCGTTGCGCCGTGCCCCGGTCAAAATCAACAGCCTGATAGCGTTCGCCGCCGTTTCCGCCCATCGAACCTGCGAATCGGAATAGACGCGTCCTTTAGCGCTCGGCGCAGCGGCCATATCAGCTGGCACACGCGTCAATGCATCAAACAGCCGCGCCATCTCTTTCTGCGACAGGTATCGTTCGCGGCGCTCCTCATGATACCGCTCTACCCCGCGACACGGATTGTCAGGCCGCATTTCCCATTTCATCGCCAGATTGAACATGGTCGATGTCAACGCCAGCACACGGTTAGCGCGGTACGGTATAGACGCCATGCCGCGATGCAAATTCTCGATATCGACATACCGAACTTCTGAAACTTTCATGCGGCCGATCGCCGGCTTTATGTACATTTCCCAGGCGCAGGCGTCATCATTGCCGGTGCGCTTTCGCGTTGCATACTCTTGCAGGTAGCGTTTCGCCATATCATCGACGGTAGGCGCACCGCGATCGGCATGCCGGTCACCCATCGGATCTTCATTATGATAGACGCGCTGCATCAGGTTCTTGGCTTCACGGCGCGCTGCCTCGACACTCCAACCCGGATACTGGCCAATCGTATACCGTCGCTCTCGCCCTTTGATGCGGTAGTTATATACAAATGCTTTCACTGACCGGGCCGTGACGCGCACGCCAAACCCGCGAATATCGCTGTCATAAATGATCCGGGAACCGCTCGCCGGCGGGTCGAGAGACTTCACAAACGAGTCAGTGATTTTCATAGCCATTAGCGTCGTATCCGCACTGTGTCCGCAATTTCATTGCGCGTTTCTGTCATTCTTTATACATGAAGTCTATCAGGAACGCCGCTTATTTATTGCACAAGTCACAGAATTTAAAAGGATATTCAGCAAAACCACCAGTTTCTGCGGCTTTGATAGACACGGCAGCAGGCGAGCCACCTAAACATGGCATTCAAGAGGTCGAGAGTTCGATTCTCTTCGGCTCCACCATCAAAACCCCTCGGGAAACCGGGGGGTTTTGTTTTCCGGAAGACCGGTGCTTTTTAGCGATCACGCCGCCGGAAAACGGTTGCGGGTCCGGTTGGCGAAGGCGACGAGCGACAGCATCACCGGCACTTCGACCAGCACGCCGACAACCGTGGTCAGCGCCGCGCCGGAATTCAGACCGAACAGGCTGATCGCCACCGCGACCGCCAGCTCGAAAAAGTTCGACGTGCCGATCAGCGCACAGGGCGCAGCGACATTGAACGGCACCCGCCACAGCCAGGCCGCGCCATAGGCGATGGCGAAAATGCCGTAGGACTGCACCAGCAGCGGCACGGCGATCAGGGCGATCAGCACCGGGCGGTCGAGAATGACCTGCCCCTGAAACCCGAACAGCAGAACCACTGTTGCCAGCAAAGCCATGACGGAAAGCGGCTTTATCCGGCCCGTGAACCGCTCGACAGCCTGCGCGGAAGCATCGCCGCCGGCAGCGTGCCCGACCAGAATTCTGCGTGTAACGATACCCGCCGCCAGCGGAATGACGACGTACAGGCCGACCGACAGCAGCAGGGTTTCCCAAGGCACGGCGATATCGGTCACGCCCAGCAGCACAGCGACCAGCGGGGCGAAGGCGAAGATCATGATGACGTCGTTCAGCGATACCTGCACCAGGGTATAGGTGGCGTCGCCCCGGGTCAGATGGGACCAGACGAACACCATCGCCGTGCAGGGCGCCGCGCCAAGTAAAATCAGGCCGGCGATGTATTGCTGTGCATCCGCCGGTTCAATGAAATCGACAAACACGGTCTCGAAAAACAGGATGCCGAGCGCCACCATGCTGAACGGCTTCACCAGCCAATTAACGATAATGGTAATTATGAGACCCTTTGGCCGGTCGCCGATATGGCGCAGGCTGGCGAAATCGACATTCACCATCATCGGATACACCATGCCCCAGATCAACACCGCGACGACCAGATTTACATTGGCGTATTCCCAACCGGCCAGAACCTGAAACAGACCCGGCACGATACTGCCGAGCCCGATTCCGGCGGCGATGCACAGCGCGACCCATACAGAAAGCCATTTCTCGAAGAATCCGATTCCGGGGGCGGCCGTTCCGGCCCGTGCTGAGTCAGCATCCGTCATTCATTATTACCTGTTTCCTGTTTTACCGATGGCTCACCTGTCGGCCGGGCCAGCGGCAAGGTAAAAAGCACAGCAATCCCGATCAGGACCGCCGACATCCACAAGGTACCGGTCAATCCGTACAACTGATACAGTACGCCAGAGAGCAATGTTCCGCCGAACCGACCGACCGCATTGGCCATGTAATAGAACCCGACATTCATCGCAACCTTGTCGGCGTCGGAATAGGCGACGATAAGGTAGGAATGCAGCGACGAGTTGATCGCAAAGACAATACCGAAAACAAGCAGCCCGGCGACAAGCACCACGGTCCCGTATTCGCCGGAAACCGCAACCGGCCCGCCCGGCGTCAGCGCAATCGCCAGCAGAGCCGGCAAGGCCAGCAGAATCGCGCCCCAGACCTTGGCCAGCCCGGCGGCCGAGCCAGAGGAACCGCGCCCCAGCAGGCCGGGTACAAGCGCCTGAACAATGCCGTAGCCGACAACCCAGACCGCCATGAAAGCGCCGACCTGATCGAACCGCCAGCCGGCCTGTTCGTAGAGGAAGATCGGTACGCCGACGACAAACCAGACATCGCGCGAAGCGAACAGGAAGATACGGGCCGCCGACAGAAAATTGATATCTCGTGTTTTCGAAAACAGGTCGCGGGACCTGATTCTGGTTTTTGCGCGCCCAAGATCGGCCTGAACCAATAGCGTCGTCCCGAAAAGAACCAGAGCCAACATGCCGGCCATCGCCCACAGGGAAATCTGAAACCCGAAGGTTTGCAGCAATACCCCGCCGAGCAGAAATCCGATGCCTTTCAGCGCGTTTTTCGATCCGGTCAGTATCGCCACCCACTTGAACAGACCGCCCTGATCGCCGGCGGCGACCACCAGCTTCACGGCGGATTTCGAGCTCATTTTCGTCAGATCCTTGGCGATGCCGGACAGCGCCTGCGACATCATCACATAGGCGACGGAAACCGCCGCGATCCAGGCCGGATCGACGAAGGACAGCATCGTCAGCGCAGCGATCTGTACGGCCAGACCGGCAAACAGCGTCAGGCGCAGCCCGAACCGCGATCCGATCCAGCCGCCGATGAAGTTCGTTATGATACCCATCGCCTCGTACAGCAGGAAAAGAACGGCGATATCGAGCGGTGAGTAACCAAGCCGGTGAAAATGCAGCAGCACCAGCATGCGCAAGGCACCATCAGTCAGCGTAAACGCCCAGTAGGCAGCGGTTACCGTTCCGTAGTCACGCATCGACGCCATCAGGTTTATCCTTCTCCGCCGATGGTCAGGAAAGACCGGCGGCGACCACGGCGGTCAGGTCCGTCATACGCTTCACGTAACCCCATTCATTGTCGTACCAGGCGAAAACCTTCACCATCCGCCTGTCGACCACCATGGTCGACGGGGCGTCGATAATGGCTGATCGATCATCATTCAGGAAATCAACCGAGACGAGAGGCCGGGTTTCATAGCCCAGAATACCTTTCAACGGCCCGGCCGCGGCGGCTTCGAACAGCCCGTTCACGGTGTCGATATCGGTATCCTTCGCAACCTCGAACACACAATCCGTCAGCGAGGCGTTCAGCAACGGCACGCGGATCGCATGGCCGTTCAGCCGCCCCTTGAGTTCCGGATAGATCATCGTGATCGCGGTCGCCGACCCCGTTGTCGTCGGAATCAGTGAGTTGAGGGCGGACCGCGACCGGCGCAGGTCTTTCTTCGGGGCATCGATGATCACCTGGGTGTTGGTGACATCGTGAACTGTCGTCATCGTGCCGTGCACGATGCCCAGGCTTTCGTGGATAACCTTCACGACCGGGGCAAGGCAGTTGGTGGTGCAGGACGCCGCCGTGACGATATTGCGACTGGCCGGATCGTATAAATGATCGTTCACGCCCATGACGACATTGAGCGCCGCAGCGTCTTTCACCGGCGCGGATACGATAACCTTGCGGATTCCCCTGTCGAAATAGGGCTGCAGTTTTTCCGCCGTTTTGAACGCGCCGGTGCATTCGAGAACGATATCGACGTCGTCGCCTGTCCACGGAATATCTTTCGGCGAAGCCGCCCTGCCGAACGGCACATCTTCACCATCCAGAACCAGCGCCCCGGCCCGGTGCGACACCGGCCCGGTCCAACGGCCGTGAACGCTGTCGAATTCAATCAGATGCGCTATCGTTTCAGCATCGCCATGCAGCTCGTTGGCGGCGACAAACCGGAAAGCCGGATTGTCGAAACCGGCGCGCAGCACAAGTCGCCCCATCCGTCCCATACCGTTAATGGCAACACGAACTGTCATGCTAACCTCCTTTTACCCGACGCACCGGAGCCTGAGACGGCTTGCCTTTCGAGACCGGCATACACAGCTCCGGATGACCGCCGCAACAATCGCCGATCAGAAAATCCAGCGTGTCCCGCGTTGCCGCCATGTTCAGAAAATAACGGATATTGCGTCCTTCGCGTTGTGACGCGACAAGGTTCGCGCGAACCAGATGCGCCAGATGGAACGACAGATTGGACGGCGCCAAACCGCACTGCGCCGCGATATCGCCGGCCAATAATCCACCGTCACCGGCCGCGACAAGCATCCGGAACACAGAAAGCCGGTGGGCGTTCGCCAGCGCCGCCAGGCTGATCACAACGTCATCCTCTGTCATGCATTCATAGTTCAATATTTATTGAATTATTGAAATATGAAATTTGTGAAATTTTAATGTCGGATCAACTCAGCGCGACCGCGCGGCAGATGACTTTCCGGCCGCCTGAACCATGGTTTCGAGCCGGTTGAGAAACGCCGACCGATCCGCTTTCGAGAAAGGTTTCGGACCGCCCGTGATCGCGCCGGTTTCGCGAAGGCCGTGCATCAGGTCGCGTGTCGCCAGCGTCATGCCGATGCCGGCCTGGGAAAACGGTTCGCCGTTCGGCCTGATCGCGTAGGCCTCTTTCTTCAGCACCCGCGCCGCCAGCGGAATGTCGTTGGTAACGCAGATATCGTCAGCCTCGATGGCGTCGGCAATCCAGTCATCCGCGGCATCCGCGCCATGCGGTACCGTTACGACCTCGATCAGCGGATGCGGGTTTGGCCGAATGCCGCCGTCACTGACCAGAACCGTCTTTAGGCCATGACGATCCGCAACCCGTTCGATCTCTGCCTTGACCGGGCAGGCATCCGCATCGACATAAATCGTCACCATGACAGCACCAGATCCTCTGTAGAACTCTTCCGGCGACCATACTTACCGGTTAAAGCTCTCTTGAGACAGGCCGGTTTCCGGTTTACGAATGCATATACTGGATTTACCGGTCTAAAGGCGAAGACGCGTGAAGATTCCTAAACTTGTCATTGTACTTCTTGTGATTGCGGCAATTTTTGCCGTTGGCGAGGTTCTGGCTGCCTCGACCGGCAGCGGCTCACAAGCGATGTGGAAAGAGGCCAATGTCTGGGAATGCGATCAAGGCGATTATTCAGCGCTTTGCGCATCCAGCGAGGCACAGGGCTGTCGCGCAAAATCCGTCAGCCACCCGGACAAGCTGACGCTGGATTTCACGGAAAAGAACGCGCAGCGGGAAACATCGTTCGGACGTAGCTATCTGCCGATTGCAGCGCGATACCTCGACCGGAACTCGTCTCAAACAATCCTTATTCTGGGTGGCGACCGAACGGCCACGATGCATGTCGATGGCGAACACGCGATGATCATGGCCCCTTCGCCCGGCGGAACGTCGATCAGTCTCGAATTCTTCACCTGCCAACCTAAGCACGAATAGTCGGCCTGTCCGGCCGCTTCGAAGCCTGAAAAACGAAAACGATCAACAGCCGTTAACCTTGTCGCGGAGATTTAGAGGCGAATAGCCGCTGTTTAAGCCATATCGCTTCCGCCACGGCTTCCGCTCCAGTCCTTACATTGGTACTGTGCTGCCACTGACGGAAACGGCGACAGGAACAAACCGAAAGGGAGTGCGGCAATGGACGTCGAAAAGACGGTCAATGCGGATACGATCGTCATCACGCCGAAAGGGGCGATTGATCACAACACGGCAGCCGCTTTTGAAGTTTCACTGCTTCCGGCGATAGAAGAAGCCGGCAACACGTCGGGCGTCGTGATCGACATGGATGGCGTCGACTATATGAGCTCTGTCGGTTTGCGGGTCCTGATGCTTGCGGCCAAGGCCGCGAAGCAGGGGGCAACGCCCATTTCAGTTTGCCGCTTGGGCGATACCCTGTCCGAAATCTTTCAAATCAGCCGGTTCGACAAACTTTTCACGATCCATGACGGGCTTGATGAAGCCATTGCAGCGACGAGGCCATGACGATGCAGGTACGATTCTGGGGAACGCGGGGTTCGCTTCCGACGGCAATGAAAGCCGCTTCCGTGGAAGACAAGATTGTCGCCGCGCTCAAAGCCGCGGGCGGACGGACATTCGCAGACGATGCGGCTGTCCAGGGTTTTGTTCGCGACGAGCTTGAATTTCCGCAACGGGGAACATACGGCGGCGCGTCCTCCTGTGTGGAAATCGAAGCCGGCGGAAACGAATTCATCGTGTGCGACATGGGGTCCGGGTTGCGAGAGTTCGGCCTCGATTCCCTGCGCCGTATTGCCGAAGACGGCAGAGAAGGCACTTACCACGTCTTTCTGTCTCACCCGCACTGGGATCATATCATGGGGTTTCCGTTTTTCGTGCCGGCCTTCAACCCGAACAACACGATCAGGTTCTATGGCGGCCATCCCGATATCGAGGGCATTCTGCGTCGCCAGCAGGACAATCCGTGTTTTCCCGTTCCGCTGGACTTCATGGGAGCCAAGCGGGAATTCGTGCAACTGGACCTGGACACGCCGTATGACATCGCCGGCATGAAGGTAACGGCAAAGAAACAGCATCATCATGGCGATTCGTTCGGATACAGGTTCGAGAAAGACGGGCGGATCCTGGTCTATTCGACGGATGCGGAACACAAGCTGGAAGATCCGGAAGAAATCGATTCCGTCACCGCGTTCTTCAAGGACGCCGACCTGCTGATCATGGACACAATGTATTCTCTGGCCGATGCAATTTCGATCAAGGAAGACTGGGGGCATTCAAGCAATATCGTGGCCGTCGATCTGTGCCATCAGGCCGGCGTAAAGCATCTTGCCATGTTCCATCACGAACCGGTTTACGACGATAACATGATCTTCAAGGTGCATGGCGAAACCCTGCGCTATGAGGAGATCATGCGCGGCGGCTGCACACCGCTTGAAATCACCTGTTCCTACGACGGCCTGGAACTAGCGGTCTAGAGCGTTTGGATGCAACGCCCCGCAAAGCTGTCGGACAAAAAACCTGCACGGCCGCGCGGCTTGTTCGCGGGCCTGATCTTCAGGGATAACGGCAGACTGGTCGCGACTGCGGTTCTGGCGGCCGTCATTGTAATTTCGGCCCTGTTGCCCGATCGCGTCTTCACGCCGCTGCGTTCCACCGTATTCGATACCTATCAGCGTCTGCATCCGCGCCAGCAGGAAACCTATCCCGTCGTCATCGTGGCGATCGACGATGCCAGCCTGGAGGAATACGGCCAATGGCCGTGGCCCCGCACGCAGTTGGCCGACCTTGTTCTGAACACATTCTTCAGCGGCGCGCTGTCCATCGGGCTGACGATGATCATGCCGGAGGAAGACCGGCTTTCACCGTCGAGGGCGCTTTCCAACTATCCCGGCCTGCCTGAATCGCTCGCCAACGAACTGGCGACGCTTGAATCGACGGATTCGATACTTGCCGAAGCGTTGGGCAGCGTCCCCGTCGCGCTGGGCCGGGCCGCCGTAAACGGCGATGTATCCGACGACGCGGACACAATTCCGGAAACCGCCGTCACCGCCACGGACCCGGCGCTGACAGGCTATCTGCCCGCCTATAGCGGCCGTATTACCAACCTCGAACTTCTGGAATCGGTTGCACAGGGCCGCGGTTATCTGAACGCAGCGCCGGAACGCGATGGTATCGTCCGTCGCATACCGTTGATGTTCAACATCAGCGGAACCCCGGCCCCGTCCCTGTCCATCGAGGTGTTGCGGCTTGTGATAAATGCCGATGAACTTGAACTGAACGGCACCGAAAGCGGCATATCCTCGATCCGGCTGGGGCTCGACGGCGACCTTCTGCCGACCAACAAAGACGGCTCACTCGATCTGTATTTCACGCCGTCGGATGCAAACCGTTTCGTTTCCGCCCGCGATGTTCTGGCCGGCGCCATCCCCCCCGACCGGTTCGAAAATCAGGTGGTGCTGATCGGCGCGACCGCGGTCGGTGTTGCCGACAGGTCGGCAACGCCGCTTGGACAGCGTATGACGGCGGTTGAAATCCAGGCCCAGGCGATTGAACAGTTGCTGTCGGGCGTACGAATCCATCGGCCGGACTGGATGATATATGCCGAACTGGCGATGCTGGCGACCGGCGCCTGGCTGTTGATTGCGGCCATGCCTCTGCTGCCGCAATTTGTCGGGTTCGGTGTGGCGCTGGGTTTTGTGGTGATCAACGGCGCGCTCGGTTATGGCGGGTTTGTTTATTCGGGGCTTCTGTTCGACCCGATCCTGCCTTCGGGCGGTGTGGTTCTGGTCTACGCGACGATGCTGTCGTCCTTGCTGACCCAGAATGTGCAACGGCGCAAAGCCTTGCAGACGGAACTGGAAAACGAACGCCTGCAGGCGGCCCGGATTGCCGGTGAACTTAAAGCCGCACGGGAAATTCAACTCGGCATTCTGCCCGATACCAACAGCCTGCGCGCCTTGCCGTCCGCCGTCGATGTCGGCGCAATTCTGATCTCGGCGAAAGAAGTGGGCGGCGATCTGTTCGACGCCTTCGCCCTGGACGACAACCGCGTTTATTTCGTTGTCGGCGACGTTACCGGCAAGGGCGTGCCTGCCGCTTTGTTCATGGCATTGTCGAAGGCGATGTGTAAAAGCGCCGCGTTGCGCCTGAACGGCGACGTGGCGGCTTTGATCAGCGAGGCAAACACCGAACTGTCGCGCGAAAACCCGGCTGCGTTGTTCGTGACCGCTTTCGCCGGCATCCTGCATTGCGATACCGGCGTCATCGACTACTGCAACGCGGGCCACGAAGACCCCCAGATACTGAAGGCGAACGGCGACATCGTGGATATTCAGTCCGATGGCGGGCTGCCGCTTTGTGTCATGGAGGACTTTCTGTATTTTCAGGAAACCATGACTCTGGAGCCGGGCGACACGCTGATAATCGTAACGGATGGCGTGACGGAAGCCCGCAACCGGCAGGATGAACTGTTCGGCCGGAACCGGCTTAACGAAGCCTTCGCCCGGGCGTCGTCAGGCGGTGCAAACGGTGTCGTCCGCAACGTCGTCGACACAGTCCGCGCTTTCGAGGACGGCGGCGACCCGGTCGATGACGTTACCGTCATGGCCGTGCGATATATCGGGAAGGCTCAGGATTGAAACATCAGCCGCCAGCGCCGTGTCTATCGAACGATAATCTGCACGCGTCTGTTTGCCGGTTCCGATATTTCGTCGGCCGTCTCGATCAGAAGCTCGCGTTCGCCGCGGCCGACGGCGCTGATCAACTCGGCATCCATTCCCTTCCCGATCAGCCAGTCACGAATGACCCTGGCGCGGTTCTTCGACAGGGCGTCGTTATCCGCCTGAGTGCCGACCGTATCGGTATGACCCGTTACCTGAACCTGGGCGCCCGGCCGCCGGTCGATTTCGGCGAAAATCGACGGCAATACCGATTCCGACGATTCGATCAGATCGGACGTGCCGCGAATGAAGTACAGAAGGAAGGATTGCGGTTCCGGCGGCAATCCGTCGAGCAGTTCGCCGTATTCCGCCGAAACAGCCGCGGCATCCTGTGTACTGGAGGATACGGAAGACGAACTGACCGACGCCGTCTGGTAGGCATCGGTAATCACCGCCCGCTCCTGTCCGTCATCGGAAAGCACCGCGACGGCACCGGTATGCCCTTCAGCATCCGGCAACAGAACGATTTTGTCGCTGGCGCAGGCAGACAGCGAAACAGCAAGCACGAGGGCAACAGCAAGGGCACGGATCACCGGGAAACCTCCACCACGAAACGGGTGCCGCGAACGCCAAGGATGGCGGACGGAAGTTTTACCTTCATGGCATCCGGCGTGGATTTCGCGATCTTGCCGGAAACGATCGCCAGAGAGCCCTTTTCGACGGAGGCGACGAACTCGCCCTGCTGGGTTGTCGGGTCATATGCGAATGTCGACAATTCGATCCTGCTGTTCGGTCCGGCCGAAAAACGGCTGTTGTCGATGAAAGTCGCCGCGACACGACCGGTCGGGCCGGTCTGCAGCACATCCGATTGCTCAAGAATCTCGCCGGGCTTCGGTTTGATCGTTTCTCCCGCCCGTTCAATACTGGCATCGCCGACGGCACCCTTGATGCGTCCGATCTCGTCCGCCTGTGCAACAGTCAGAAGCAGACACAGTGCCGGTCCGGCCAGCAAGCCCGTTTTGACCCAAAAAAAACGCCGCATCTCTGAACCTCCTGTTCCCGTGCCCTTTTCGAAGACTACGTCATCATGACCGCGCTAGGCGAGAGAAAATGACCGACACAGAAAACGGGACGGAACGGGACCGGCAAAACTACGCGCTGAGTATCGCCGCACCGCTGTCCGAAACGATATTTGACGATGTTCTGGGACCTTTCGCCATATGGCTCGACACGGAAGAAACGTTACCGATGTCCGCAAAGATGGCGTTGCGGCTGATCCTGGAGGAACTGCTGGCAAACACGGTCATGCATGGAAACGCTGCCGCGAATTCCGAGATTGCCCTGAATCTGGCCGTAACGGGCGATGGCGTTAAAATAGGATTTCGCGATCACGGCGTTGCTTTCAACCCCGCAACGGATCTGCCGCACGACAGCCGGGAAGACACGCTGGAGAACCGGCCGGTCGGACGCCTCGGATGGCCGTTAATTCTTCACTATTGCAGCCTCGACAAATACGAACGGGCCAACGGGCAGAACCGGCTAGAGCTGACTTTCAAGCCCGGCGCTTGAGGTTCTTTTCTCGGGCCGTTCATCAAACTACACTGTTTCCCGTAACAGGCCCGGTGAAGACAATCATGCCACGCATGCGCTATTTCAACAGCCCGCTGATGCTCGGTTTTGACGACCTTGAGGAAACTCTGGAGCGGGTGTCGAAAATGACGGCGGAAGGATATCCGCCCTACAACATCGAACAGATGGACGATAGCTCGACGCGCATTACGCTCGCCGTCGCCGGGTTTCGCGACAGCGACCTCGTCATCGAGCGCAAAGGGGCGCAGCTCACGATCAAGGGGCGTCAGTCAGACGACAACGATAACAAGCAGTTTCTGCACCGGGGCATCGCCGCGCGCCAGTTTCAACGCAGTTTTCTGCTTGCCGAAAGCATGCGCATCCAGTCGGCAACGCTTTCCAACGGCCTGCTGCATATCGATATCGATCACCCGACACCGGAAGACATCGTCGAAACGATCCCGATCACGACGCCGGACGATTGAGCGTGAACCGCTCTAGGCATTTTCAGAATTGGCGGCGGGGACCGTCAGGCGGCGTGGCTGTGCGCGTTGTCGATAAGCAGGGCGTAAATCGCATCCTTTTCGGTCGATCCGCGCAGTTTCTTGCAGATGGCCTGATCACGCAGCACGCGCGATACCCGCGCCAGCGCCTTGAGGTGGTCCGCACCGGCGGTTTCAGGCGCCAGCAACAGAAAAATCAGATCGACGGGCATATCGTCCACGGAATCGAAATCGACGGGTTTTTCCAGTCTGGCAAACAGTCCGACAGGACGGGAAACGCTGTTCAGCTTACCATGCGGGATCGCGATACCGTTGCCGACGCCGGTCGTGCCTAGCCGTTCTCGCTCCAGAAGCGTTTCGAACACTTCGCGCTGGTCGAGGCCCAGATGTTCCGCGGCGCGCCGGGCCAGTTCCGTCAGCGTCTGCTTTTTGGACGACACGCTGAGGGCCGGGACAATCGCGTCCGGCGATAAAAGATCTGCAATCTCCATGGTAGCAACCTCAAAGAAGCAATTTAAAACAGTTTATAATTGTCTTACCGGGCTTTCTGCCGACGCTCTCTGGACGCCGGCAAAGCCATACCTACGATTCTGACGTCGTATTCGGGTCAACCCAACCGATGTTTCCATCGTCGCGCTGATACACCATGTTCAGTCCGCCATGTTTCGAGCTTCGAAACATCAGGGCGTTCTGCCCGGACAGGTCCATCCGCATAACGGCCTCACTGACCGAAAGCGTGTCGATGCTTCCGGGCATTTCAGCAACGATGACCGGATCCGTATTCTCGGTCTCGGTTTCATCGTCGTCCGCGCGATCCGGTTCAGCCGCGATAACATACTGCAACGCCGGCAGCGAATCTTCATCGCCCCGGTGTTTTTGATCGCGAAGTTTACGCTTGTTACGGCGCAGCCGCTTGGCGACATGCTGCAGCGCTTCGTCGAATGCCGAATGCGCATCGCCGCCCTTGCCCGACCCCTGAACGAAAACCGGCCGCGAGACGTGCACCTTGATGTCGGCGCGGAATTCATGAGCTTCCTTGTGGAAGGTCACCTGCGCATCCGTCGTATTATCGAAGTACTTGGTAACAGCCGGAGGAAGTGTGTCTTCGACATACTCCTGCAACGCCGAGCCAATATCCATACCTTTACCGGTAATCGATAGCTGCATTTATTTTATTGCCCTCGTAAACCTCAAGAATGCCGCCATGAACAGGAAATGCAAGGGACGATGACTATATTGTCCCGACTGTTCGCCAAAAACCTTATTCGAGCAGAACCGTTTATTTTCGTCAAAACGGCGTCTCGTCCCCCCAGTTCAACTTGCCGACGGGGTGGAGTTTCCGGCCCTCGCAAGCGGTGGCGGAAGCTATCCATCGCCATGGTTGAAGTCAAGGCGTGTCTGGCGGCGAAACTTTATCCTTAAATTGCATGCTGTTTTTGCCGTCGCCGCTGGACCGAAGACGGAATTTTCATTGCCTCGCGATATTTTGCAACCGTGCGCCGTGCGATATCGATTCCTTCCGATTTCAGCATATCGACGATCTGATCGTCCGACAGAATGGCCTTCGGCGGCTCGGCATCGATCAGCGCCCGGATCCGGTGGCGAACCGATTCAGCCGAATGCGAGGAATCGCCGCCCATCCCGCTGATGGCCGAGGTAAAGAAAAACTTGAGCTCGAAGAGGCCTCGAGGCGTATGGATGTATTTGTTGGTTGTTACCCGGCTGACCGTGCTTTCATGCATCTCGATGGCTTCCGCGATATCGCGCAGCACCAGCGGTCGTAAATGCGCAACGCCGCGATCGAAGAACGCATTCTGTTGCCTGACGATTTCTCCTGCGACCTTGATGATTGTCGTCGCGCGTTGATGCAACGATTTGACCAGCCAGTTTGCCGACTGAAACTGATCGGTCAGGTATTCATTATCCGGTTTTTTCCGGACATCCTTGGAGATTCGGGCGAAATAGCTTTCATTCACCAGCACCCGCGGCAAAGTCTCGGAATTCAGTTCAATCGTCCAGCCGCCGTCCTGGGCGCGGCGCATCAGGATATCGGGAACGACCGGTTCGATGGTCTCCGTATTGAACGCCATAGCCGGTTTCGGGTTCAGCGACCTGATTTCGGCGACCATATCCCGCAGGTCTTCCTCGTCCACGCCGCATTTCTTCAGAAGACCCTTGGCGTCGTGCGCCGCCAGCATTTCCAGATTGTCCAGCATCGTCTGCATCGCCGGATCAAGGCGGTTCAGATCGGCAAGCTGCAGCGCCAGACATTCTTTCAGATCGCGGGCGAAAACGCCGACCGGGTCCATTCCCTGCAGTTTCTTCAACACACGTTCGACGTCGTCTGTGCCGCAGCCCAGCATATCGGCAATGGTCGCAAAATCGCCAGACAGCCATCCCGATTCGTCAAGCTGATCGATCAGGTGGACCGCGATCAGCCGTTCCGCCGGATCGGAAATATCCATCTGCATCTGTTCCATCAGATGGTCGCGCAGGCTGACATGTTCCGAAAGCGTCGCTTCAAGGTTGGAGTCGATATCGTCGAACCCGGAACCCCCGCCCCTGACGCCCGACCAGTGCGCGCCGCCCAGTGCGTCGCCCGCATCGCCGCCGGGCCGTTCGCCGACGATATCGCTTTCGTACTGGTTGCCGTAATCGGCATCCAGAGGCGCGTTCTCGCCGTCCGCCATGCCGTCCGGCTTCAGCAGTTCCGCCGAATCGCCACTGAATTCATCCGGTCGTTCACTTGAGTCGAAGGCGGTCGATTGGTCCGCCGTTTCGCCGCGGGCAGGATCGGCCTGCCCCTCGTCACGCTCCAGCATCGGATTGCGTTCAAGTTCGGTTTCGACGAATTCCGCCAGTTCGACATTGTTGTATTGCAGTAGCTTGATCGCCTGCTGCAACTGCGGCGTCATCACCAGCGATTGTGATTGGCGAAGGTCCAGTCGCGGTGTCAGCGCCATCGCATTCCCGGTCTCACAGCGTGAATCGATCGCCCAGGTAAACCCGCCGGACTTCCTGATTGGCGACGATATCTGCCGGCGGACCTTCCATCAGAACATTGCCGTCGTGCAGAATGTACGCCCGGTCGACGATTTCCAGGGTTTCGCGTACATTGTGGTCGGTAATCAGCACACCGATTCCGCGATCCTTCAGGTGGCTGACGAGATCGCGAATATCGCGCACCGCAATCGGGTCGATGCCCGCCAGCGGTTCGTCAAGCAGGATAAAATTCGGCTGGCTGGCCAGTGCGCGGGCAATTTCCAGACGCCGGCGTTCACCGCCCGAAAGCGCGATCGCCGGCGTTCGCCGCAGATGACTGATGGAAAATTCGGCCAGCAGGGATTCCAGGGCGGTTTCCCGGCGTTCCAGGTCTTTCTCAACCAGCTCCAGCACGGCGCGGATATTCTGTTCCACCGTCAGCCCCCGGAAAATCGAGGCTTCCTGCGGCAGATAGCCGATGCCCATACGGGCGCGGCGGTACATCGGCAGACTGGTGATGTCCTGACCGTCGAGGAAAATTTCACCGTAATCCGCCGGGATCAGACCGGTGACGATATAAAAGCACGTCGTCTTCCCCGCGCCGTTCGGCCCCAGCAGACCGACCGCCTCGCCCCGTTGCACCCGCAGCGAGACATCCCGCAGCACCGGACGTTTCTTGAAATGCTTGCCGAGCGACCGGATTTCGAGCCCGACATTTTCCAGAACGAGCCGTGGTTGAGGCTTCACTTTGACAGGCCGGGGCGGCAGCCTTTCGACATTGGCGTCGGCTTCCGGCAACGGCGGTTGAGCGGGCTGGTCCCGACCGCCTGATTCGACTGGCGGCTGCCCGCTCTCGTCTTTCCCGATTTCCGTCTCTTTGCGTTCCGCCTTGATTTTCCAGCGTCGGCCGAACAGGCGCGCAGCAAGGCCCGGTTTTTTCGGTTTCGGCTGATCGACGGTCACCGCATATTCTGTACCCGGCGGTTCCGGCGCCGGCGGCGCAACGGCCTCTTCCGGTTCGGGCTTTTGCGCTTCCGTTTTTCGATTTTCCTGCTGACCGCTCACCGGCGCGGGCTTTTCGGCAGCCGGGGCTTTTCGAACCGGCGCCTGCACGTGGCGCGGCTCTTCGGCTTCACCTGCGGAGGGTGGTAGCGGCGGCGGTGGCGGCGAGACCTGGCCGGCATGGCTGTCATTGGCCGGTTTCGGGTCTCTCATCTGGCGGGGCGCCTGTGCGGCAGGCCCGCGTGCTTCCTCGGGCGCCGGCGATTTCGGCGATGTCTCCCGTTCCGCGCTTTCCGATCGTTGTTTCGCATCGGGCGGTTCGGCAGATTCGCCGGATTCAGAATTGATTCGCGCCTGAAGTTTTGCCGGCCGCATATAGGTGCGCATCGCTGCGGAGGGCCGCAATGGCGGCGTGGAAGAATCCGAACGCTTGAGCGGCCGACAGTCCTCACGGTCGGATGCCGACGGCAACCGCGGTTCCCGGCGGTCACTGGCTTTTTTATCGTCGTCCCGATCGTCCGTCATATCTTGGGTCCCTGCGCAAACGGTCAGGCTTTCACCCTGGCTCCGCTGCCGGTTTCGCACTTTCCTTCTGCAATAATACAGAAGCATCACGAAAAAGGAATGAAAATTGCAGTACAGCTACTGCGCAAGACGTTTCATCTGGAATTCATGTATTCGGATACCGCTGCTGAATCCTATCAAATAATAAAGCGCTATTCCGTGCTCAGTATCAGCCCTTTTACTTTACTACCACCGCCCGTAATCTTTGAACGGCCTGTTTTCATATCGACTACGGCACAGTTTCCATTCAACTGATTTTCGCCGCGGGTAATTTTTACATCGCCGCAAACGGTCGCAATTTCCTTAGGCACGTCGTAGACGCCTTCACGGCCCCGAACGATTTCCGTTTCCGTCGAAATATGCACGCCATCCAGGGCGTCGATCCGCTGCACGGCGCGCTTTCCGTCCGCGCCGTTCTGGATATAGGCCGTCAGAACCCCGGCGACCAGACGGTTGCCGTTCTGAATGATCGTCGCCTCGCCTCTCGCCACGGCGAGGCTTCGCGCCTGCCAGAATTCCAGCGATTCCTCAGCCGTGATGCTCGCATCTCTGGTGACAAGCTGCAGGTTTTCGCCGACCAGAACCGCAACCTGCTTATCGACGTGATACACCGCCTTGTCGCCGGTGGCTTCCGCGTCTTCCGCCGTGATGACGACATTGCGGTCGGCGTCCATCCGGAAAATCTGCTGCCGCTCGCCGTTTTCGCCGCCACGATAGAATGCGGTCAGCGTATCGGAGCGAACCGTCAACCCGCCCTGACTCGCCGTCGCGTTGCCGCGGGCGATATAGCGCTTGGAATCGCGCAGCCATTCGATTCCGTCATCGGCTTCGATTTCAATCGGACCGTCATCGCTGGATCCCGTGGCGATCGATTGCGCGCCGGCCTGATTGACCGTCAGAAGGAACAGAGCGGCAAGACAAACAACCGTCAAAGGCAACCGGCGGCTTGTCATTGCTGATCCTCCACATCCTGGTAAATCACGAGTTTCGATTTGCCGAGCAGTCGAACCCGGGCGCCGCGTTCATAAATGCGGAATCCCTGTGCTTCTACAAGCCCAAACGGCCCCTGGCCGAAGATCGGTTCGTCGCCGGCCGCGCCGCCGGCCTGAAGATCGACCCGGGCGCTTTGCGTTTTAAACTCGTACCCGAGATCATGAAAGAAGCTGACATCGCCCTGCAGCGTTAAAATCTGCAAATCCCGGTCATAGGTACCGTCAGCAGCCGTCAGCGCAGCCCAGGTTTCGTCCGCCATCATGATATCGGCTTTCGGCAGGGTAAGACCGATAAAAGGCTCGTCGATATTGGGCTGCCGGATGGTTTCCGCCGTTACGGTGAAGGGCTGGTTTTTTTCGTCTCGTCCGGCATAACGGGCATTCGTGATCTGCATGGAATCCGGTGTCGGTTTCACGGCATCCACAAGCGCCTGGTTGAGCAGTTTGACCTGTTCGTCCAGCAACGGCCATGCGACGACAAGACTGATCAACACCACCGCAAGGGTCGGCAGAAGAATTTTCAGGAAATTGACGATTCTTCCATAGGTCGGGCTGAAGCCTCCGCTTCGCGCCCCAAGCGGAATACGCGACGGTTTCGCCGGTGCGGATGTCGGATTTGCCGTCGCCATCGCTCAGCGCCAGAACAACCGGCTGTCAGGCAATACCGGCCCGTAGCAGATCATGAACATGTACAATACCGATCGGTTGGCCGTCTTTGACGATAAAGGCGGCATTGATCTTGTTCTTGTTGAAGATGGCCAGAAGCTCCATCGCCAACAGGTCAGGCGGCGCGACAATCGGGTTTCGGGTCATCACCGACGTTACAGGCTCGTTGAGCACATCTTCAAGCAGATGCCGCCTCAGATCGCCGTCCGTGATGATGCCCATCAACCGGTTATTGCCGTCAACCACGCCAATTGTCCCAAATGGCTTGCCCGCCATATTTATCAAGGCTTCGCGCATCATTGTTTCATGGGAAACAAGCGGCATTTCGCCGCCCGTATGCATCAGATCGCTGACCTGCATCAGTTGCTGACCCAACTTGCCGCCCGGATGGAACAACCGGAAGGCTTCCGCCGTGAAGGCCTTGTTTCGTTCCAGCAACGCCACCGCCAGGGCGTCACCCAGCGCCAGCGCCATAGTTGTCGTCGTGGTCGGCGCTAGCGCCAGAGTGCCTGCTTCCGGCATATCGGGCAGAATAAGGGCGACATCCGCATTTTTCACCAATGCGCTGTTCCGTCCGCCGGTGATCGCAATCAGTGGAATCGAGAACCGCCGGGAATAACTGACGATATCGCTGAGTTCCTTTGTCTCGCCGGAATTCGACAGCGCGATAATCGCATCGTCCTGCGTAATCATGCCCATGTCGCCGTGGCTGGCCTCGCCCGGATGAACGAATTGCGCCGGGGTGCCGGTGGATGACAGGGTCGCGGCGATTTTCCGGCCGATATGGCCGCTTTTGCCCATGCCGGTAACCGTTACACGTCCCTTGATCCCTATCAGAACCTCGACAGCAGCCGTGAACCTGCCGTCCAGACCGTCCGCCAATGCTTTCAGCGCATCGCTTTGCAGGTGCAGAACCCGCCGCGCCGCGTCGATATCGTCTGACTGAGGGGCATCGCCCGCATGCAACGCGTTGGCGAGAGGCTGTTTCGCCGTTTCCACAAAAGTCCTCCGTCTCTGCTTTCCGGAACAGCTTATGCTGAATCGCCGGGCGATTCAGCCCTAATTCGACCGCGCTGTCGCGGCGTCAGGAATGGGCGAAGATGTCGGTGTCTTCCCACCCGGCGAGATCGAGTCTGGTTCGCACCGGCAGGAATTCGAAACAGGCCTCTGCCAGATCCTGCCTGTTCTCTCGCAGCAGCATGGTGCTAAGGGCATCGCGCAGCCGGTGCAGGTACAGAACATCGCTGGCCGCGTATGTCAGTTGCGCTTCGCTGAGATCCGGACTGGCCCAGTCGGACGACTGCTGCTGTTTGGACATGTCAATATCCAGAATCTCCTTGCACAGATTCGAAAGGCCATGTCGGTCGGTATAGGTGCGCACCAGCTTGGAGGCTATTTTCGTGCAGAATATCGGCGTCATCGTCACGCCCAGATGGCGCTGAACCACCGCGACATCGAAACGGGCAAAGTGCAGAATCTTGCGGCGTTGCGGGTCCGCCAGAAGACGTTTCAGGTTCGGCGCGTCGTAGACAGCGTCGGGAAAATGCACCATGTGGCAGACACCGTCACCGGTTGAAATCTGAATAAGGCAGAGCCTGTCGCGGTGCAGGTTCAGCCCCTGGGTTTCCGTATCGACAGCAATATCGCCGTCCAGCACCAGATCGTCCGGCAGGTCGTTTTTATAAAGATGAATTGTCAAAGGCCATCTCCGCCAGTCGAAATTCGATCAGCATGTCCAACAGTTTACTGAATTGTACGTCGCAAGCGACTGTACCCCTATTCCGGCAGATCGGGAAAGTCTATGACATTTCTGCGGTTTTTTAGCCAAAAAGCCGGTTGCCGGGAATTCAGAATTCAGGAAACTCCCGAAACGTGAGATAGGCCACCGCACCGCCTTCCGGCAGGTTCTTCGCCGCCAGCGCACCGCCCATGCGTTGCATCAGAGAATGGGTGATCGCCAGGCCGAGGCCCGTACCCTCCTGTTTTCCGAACGGAACGAACGACTTTGCGGCAACGAACGGTTCGCCCAGATTGTCCAGAATCGGTTGCGGAAATCCCGCACCGCCATTCCGTACGCCGATCCGCACCCTTTGCTGCCGCGGCCGGTCGAAACCGATCGATATCGTCGAGCCCGGCGGAGCGAATTTTACAGCGTTGGACAGTAAATTCAGCAGACACTGGAGAACCGCGCGTTTGTCTCCTTCTATCGGTCCGATGGAAGCGCAGTCGCAATCAATAGAAAGGTTTCTTTCTTCAACCATCTGGCGAACCGTTTCGATCGTGGTGGCCAGACATTGCCGCAGATCGACCGCCGCTTTCTCCAGATTGAGACCGCCGCTTTCGATCCGCGACAGGTCGAGAATGTCGTTGATCAGATCCAGCAGATAATCGCCGCTTTTATGAATATCACTCGCGTATTCCCGAACCTTTTCAGGCGGCAGGGACACCATCGACTGACTCAGTAAATCCGAAAATCCGATGATTGCATTCAACGGCGTTCTCAGTTCATGGCTCATATGCGCCAGGAAATCGGTTTTTGCCCGGTTGGCGGCTTCTGCCCGGGTCAACGCCGCCTTGATGCTGCTGTCGGCGGCCTTCCGCGCCGAAATATCCCGGACCGTTCCTTCGTAAAACAATGGATTGCCAGCATCATCGCGCACCAGATAGGCGTTTTCCGATATCCATATCCGCTTGCGGGATCCATGACAGTAAATCTCGCTCTCGAAGTCCTCGACGGCGCCGTCGCGTTCAAGCAACCTCTGGAACTCGGTCCGGCGGTCGGGATCGACGTACCATTCCGTCGCAATATCCTTGACCGCATTCAGGTGTTCCTCTTCGGATTCATAACCGTTCAGCCGATACAAGGCCGGGTTGGACATTAACTGACGGCCGTCCAGCGACGATCTGTAGATGCCTTCCGTCGCCCGTTCGAAAATGCGCCGGTAACTGGCTTCTGCTTCAGCCAGTTTTTCTTGGGTTTCGATAAGATCGCTGACATCGGTGATCGTGCCGAAATAACCGATGACGGCGCCGTCGTCGCCTTTTATCGGGTTGGCGTGTTCGCTTGCCCAGAACGTCGAGCTGTCGCAGCGCCGGGCCTGCCAGACCTGTCCGGCAACCGTTGCCCCTGCATCGTTTCGGTCTCGGATTCGGCTATGTTCGTCGTCATTTACATAGTGGGTCTTCGCCGCGGGTTTGAGCGCCACCATATCTTCTGCGGACGCGTACCCCATCAGTTTCGCGAGTGTGTCGTTGGCGTAGACAACCGTACTGTCGCTGTCGGTCACATAGACCCCGACGCCGACAGCCGCCAGCAACTGCATCAGCATATCCGGCGAGATCAGGCTCTTAAGGTCCGGGTTTTCATCCATACAATCGACTGCCACAGTAGGTTTTCTTCATTCGCCCCGACATCCTAGCAATAGATACTACACTGCAACCGTCAAACTATCAGTCCCCCCACGCAAACGCATCGGATCGAAATCAACCGGGAAGGCAAAACAATGGGAAAACCGATATCAAGGCAAATGGCCGCCGTCCTTCTGACCGGCCATGGCGGCATCGACAAACTCAGCTATCGCGACGATGTTCCCGTTCCTGTTGCCGGGCCCGGCGAAGTGCTGATCAGGGTCGCCGCGGCCGGCGTCAACAATACCGACATCAACACCCGGATCGGCTGGTATTCAAAATCGATCAAGGGCGCCACCAATACCGGCGGGGCCGGCGGTTTCGACGGCGTCGATAACGCCGATGCATCGTGGTCCGGGGTTCCGCTGACCTTTCCGCGTATCCAGGGAGCGGATTGCTGCGGCAGAATCGTCAGTGTCGGTGACGGTGTGCCGGAAGACCGCATCGGCGAACGGGTGCTGGTTCGCAGTCTCATGCAGGGATACACCGACTACCGACCGTTCGAGTGCTGGACATTCGGGTCGGAATGCGACGGCGCTTTCGCCCAGTACTGCAAGGCGCCGTCACGTGAGACCTACCGTGTCTATTGCGACTGGACGGATGCCGAACTGGCCTCCATCCCCTGCGCCTGTTCCACCGCGGAGGGCATGATGCATCGGGCTTCCATCGGCGCAGAACGGGTTCTGGTTACCGGCGCATCCGGCGGCGTCGGTTCCGCCGCGGTACAACTGGCGAAACGGCGCGGGGCGACGGTAATCGCGGTCGCCGGCGCATCGAAAACAGACGATCTGCTCGCCCTAGGGGCAGACGAAGTGGTGAACAGAAATGCGGACCTTGTCGCTGCCGTGGGTGCGCAGTCCATCGATGTTGTCGTCGATCTTGTTGCCGGGGCAAGCTGGCCATCGCTGCTGGAGGTTCTGAAACGTGGCGGGCGTTACGTCACGGCGGGTGCAATTGCCGGCCCGATAGTTGAGCTGGATGTCCGAACGCTTTATCTGAAGGATCTTACCTTCTTCGGCTGCACGTTTCAGGAAAGCGTCGTTTTTGACAATCTCGTCTCCTATATCGAACGAAACGAAATCCGGCCTGTTGTCGCCAAAACCTATCCATTGGACAGGATCGGCGACGCACAGAAAGACTTTCTGGAAAAGAAGTTCACCGGCAAGCTTGTTCTGATACCGCCGGAATAGGGCCGCCAACGACCATCGTTAAACCCGGTCGCGGATCAGCGGGCAGGTCGAACAGTGAATGCCGCCGCCGTTAAGCTGCATCTTGTCATACGGAATCTCGATCAGTTCCAGCCCCTGATGCATCAGTTCATCGCGGGTTCGGTTGGAAATGCCGTACGGCATCAGGTATTTTCCCGGCCGCAGCGCAAGCCCGTTGATGATCCAGGAATTGTCTTCCGGCGTGATTTCCACGGTTCGGATGCCAAGATCCTTCAGCTTCTGAAGGAACGTGTAGGAAAGGCCGCGCGGATCGACCAGCGCAAGGTCGACATCGACCATCACGAAGTGCCCGTCGATATGAATGCTGTAACCGGGCAAATCGACGACAAGCAGGTCCACGCCCTGACGGCGCAGAGCGTCCGACAATTGTTCGATGGCCTCGTCATTGACGCGGATACCGCGCCCGACCACGGCAGTTTTCGAATTCAGCCAGGCGAAACTGCCGCCTTCCAACATGCCGGTGCCGGTGATCGTGGCGAGGATCGGCATGCCGAGTTTGGCGAGCGTGCGGCTGACATCCCGTTCCTCGCCATGCCGCAGCCGCGGTGCAAGCCGGTTGACGATCGCCCCGCCTTTTACCGCAAAAGAGGAATCACGCGTATAGCAGGACTTGAACCGGTTGCCCTCGACGCCTTCAAGATAGACAACCTCGATCCCCTCGTCCTTCAGCACCTGCACCATGCCGTCGTGCTGCGTCTGCATTTCTTCAAGCGGCGGTATTTCTTCCGACTGCCAGTACCAGCCGGTTTCGACATCGCCGAAGCCGCCGGTTTCCTCGATATACTTCGATGGATCGATGACGCCGAATTCCGGCCCCGGTCGATGCACCATCACGGTGCGGATCTGTCCGACATCGTTGTCGCAGCCCCATTCGCGCCCCCAGACCGTTTTCATGCGGTCGGGGTGATCGAAAGCAGGTTCGGGCTGCGACCCGAAAAGCTTCATGGTCGCCGAATAGATATCACGGTTTTTCGGCTTCGGGTCGGTCGGGCCGTTATCCGCCGGGGCGTTCATCGCACTGCTTCCTCTGTCAGTATTTACAGTACCATTTGACAAAAATAACGACGATGCAACCGGAGCACATCAATCCGGCCCGGCCCCCGCGCCGTTAGGGCACGTGATCGAAACACGCAGTATTTCCGGATGATGGTGCCCCCGGAGGGGCAAAGTTTGAACTCGTTGTTCGAGACTTTAGCAGAGTGGGAAGAACAGCTTAAGCATTTTGATATCGATTTCGACGCTCTTGAGGATAACTCTGGCGCGGCAAAATCGCCTGACTTGGAGGGGCCGCAGCCATGAGCCTTTCCACCTTAAAGAAGATTGGTCCGGACTTTCAGGCATCGGCAGCGAAACCCAAGCCTAAGAGCGAAGCCCGCAAGCCCTTCTGCATCCGCTTGAGCGATAGCGAGCGGACTCGATTGGAGCGTATGGCGGGCCGCAAGCCGCTTGGGGCCTATAGCCGCGAAAAGCTGTTGGGCGATGCGCAAGAGCCGCGCGGCGGCCCTAAGCATGCGCCGAAAATGGACTATGTGCTTCTCGCCAAAATCCTTGCGGCGCTTGGCAAGTCCGAACTCGCTTCAAGCCTTTGCCTCCTGGCGGTAGCTGCTGAGTCAGGCTCCCTCCCTGTCACCGATGATGTCGCCGAAGGGATCAAGTCAGCCTGCGCCGATGTGCACGCCATGCGTCTCGACCTGATAAGGGCGCTGGGCCTCAAGCCAGAGGATTGAACCGTGATCCTGGTCGGCAATCAGCGCGGCGGGGCCAAAGATTTGGCACGGCACCTCCTGAAGGAGGAAAACGATCATGTCGAGGTGCATGAGCTGCGCGGCTTTGCCTCCAACACGTTGGCGGGCGCCCTCATGGAATCCTACGCGATCAGCCGGGGTACAAAGGCCAAGCAGTTCCTTTTCTCTCTCAGTCTGAACCCACCTCCGAAAGAAAACGTACCGACCAAGGATTTTGAATGCGCCATTGAGCGCGTTGAAAAGAAACTCGGCCTGTCCGGTCAACCCCGCGCCATCGTCTTCCACGAAAAGGAAGGGCGCAGGCACGCCCATGCGGTGTGGAGCCGTATCGACGGCGAGCGCATGAAGGCTATTCAGATGTCCCATAGCGGGCTGAAACTGCTGGATGTGTCCCGCGAACTCTACCGCGAGCATGGCTGGACCATGCCACGTGGGCTCATGGACCGCAGCCAATGCGACCCGAAGAACTTCACGCTTGAAGAATGGCAGCAAGCCAAGCGCGTCGGACGGGACACACGGGATATCAAAACCGCCATTCAAGACGCCTGGGCGATGTCGGACTCCAAAGCGGCGCTCACACACGCGTTGGAAGAACGGGGTTTCCAGCTAGCAAAGGGCGACCGCCGGGGTTTCGTGGCTATCGACTACACGGGTGAGCCTTATTCCCTGCCGCGCTGGGCCGATGTGAAAACCAAGGATGTTCGCCAACGGATCGGGGATGGCTCCGATCTTGCAAGCGTCGATGAGGCCAAAACCCAATTGGCAACCGGAATGCTGGCGAAGATGCAGGGCTTCCAGCGGGATTTGAATGAAAGGGCTAAACGCGAGCGAGAAGCCTTTCAGGAAAAGCGCCAGGTGCTGGTCGAGGTTCAGCGGAGTGAGCGCGCGCAGTTCGCGGCGCGCCAACAAAACCGACAGAACATAGAAAATCAGGAGCGGCAGGACCGTTTTCGTCGCGGCTTAAAGGGCCTTTGGGACCGAATGCGCGGCGAACATCGTCGCATCATGGAAGAGAACCTCAGAGAGGCGAAACAGGCGGCGCTACGCGACCAGTCCGAAAAGGACGCACTCGTATTTGATCAACTCTCCGCTCGCCGCGATCTGGTGAAAGAAACCAAGAAAGAGCGCGCGCAATTGAAACGCGACCGGCAAGATATCCGGCGGGACGAAGAAAACTATCGGAACATGCTGACGGAATGGCGAGCGAGAGCCCATCCCGCGACAGGACCGACAGAGGAGATGAAATCCCGGAAATCTTGTAGGCCGCGCGGAAGTGAGCGAGTACCGGAATCAACGGACTCAGCCCCGCAGCGTGAGCGGCAAGATGTGAGCCCTCTTGCCCGCGCGTTTGATACTGCGGCTAAGGATGAAAGGCGGCAGGCGTTTCGTGAAAGGCGCGCCCAATCGCAAGAACGTCAAAGATCGCCGACAAGAGACCGGTAGGTGTAGAACTGGCGTTCCAATGCGTTTGACGAGGCCGGAACACTAACGATCTGTCGGCGCGATTGGATCAGCTTCGGGATAAAACTTTTGAGCCCGGCGTGAGAATACCCCGGACCGGGAGCGGTAATGTCGTTTCTATACCCTAGGAATCCTGGTGCAAGATGGAGAATTTACAAGGATAACATCATTATTTGCAAACTATCCTTGCAATTATGTCATAATATGGTAGGATTACAAGGATGATATCACGCTCAAAAACACACCATATTCTCGACCGGCTGGACCAGTTCCCCGCCGTGGCGCTGCTTGGCCCGCGCCAAGCCGGAAAGACGACGCTTGCCGAACAGATCGGCGGTGACCGCCCGAGCGTCTATCTCGACCTCGAATCCCCGGCGGACCGGGAAAAGCTGAGCGATCCGACACTTTATCTCTCGAGCCATGAAGACAAGCTGGTGATCCTCGACGAGGTTCAGCGCATGCCCGAACTGTTTCAAACCCTGCGCGGGTTGATCGATCAGGGCAGGCGGCGCGGCCTGAAGGCGGGGCGGTTTCTGCTGCTGGGATCGGCCTCCATCGATCTGCTCAAGCAATCGGGAGAGAGTCTTGCGGGGCGCATCGCCTATGTCGAACTGGGCCCGCTCAACGTGCGCGAAACCGAACCCGATTCCGACGAGCGGTTGTGGATCAGAGGCGGGTTCCCGGACAGCTTTCTGGCGGGCAGCGACAAGGCAAGCGCGCTGTGGCGCGAAAATTTCATCCGCACCTATCTGGAGCGCGACGTTCCGCAACTGGGGCCGCGCATTCCGGCTGAAACGCTGCGGCGATTCTGGACCATGCTGGCCCATGAGCAAGGAACGATGCTCAACGCGGCGGCGCTCGCGCGTGGATTGGGCGTCGGCGGTACCACGGTCGCTCGCTATCTCGACCTGCTGGTCGATTTGTTGCTGGTGCGGCGACTGCCGCCCTTGCATGCCAATGTCGGCAAGCGGCTCGTCAAATCGCCGAAGGTTTTTGTCCGCGATAGCGGCATCGTACATACGCTGCTCGGTCTCGACGACAGGGAAGCGGTTCTCGGCCACCCTGTCGCCGGGGGAAGCTGGGAGGGCTATGTCATCGAAAACCTTTTGGCCGCCGCGCCGGAGCGCAGCGAGGCTTTTTTCTATCGCACGGCGGCCGGCGCCGAAATCGACCTTGTCCTGGCTCTGCCGAACGGTCGGCGTTGGGCCATCGAAATCAAACGCGGCCTTGCGCCGAAACTCGGAAAAGGGTTTCACCACGCGCGCCAGGACTTGGAACCGGACCGCGCTTTCATCGTCTATTCCGGGGAAGAGCGGTATCCCAAGGCCGAAGACATCGAGGTTATCGGATTGCGGGACATGACGACCCTCCTGGCAGAGGCCTGAGCGCCCGCCACTCTCGAATAACAAAAGAAAGCCGAGCCGGATCGTACAAGCGATCCGGCCCGAGATTGTACCTGGTTAGCGGTTTATGCCGCTTGCTGCTCTTCGGTTTTCTGAAGGCCGTTGAGGTAATCGGCGGCGCGTTGTGCATGGGCGGCGGCGCTGAAGATCGCGCGCTTGTCGTTCTTCAAGACTTTGAGCCAGCTCTGAATATAGGCGGCATGGTCGGCGCGCGGCTCGGGCGCTAACGCAAGATCGGCACAAAGGAACGCTGCGCCGAGTTCGGCAACCAGCTCTTCACGGGCATAGCCTTCATCGCCCCAGCGTTTGCGCCCGAATTCACGGTCAAGGCGCTTGGGGTGTTTGGTCCAGTGGGTCAGCTCATGCGCCAAGGTTGCATAGTAGGCTTCAGGGCTGCGGAAGGTTTCGAATAACGGCATTTGCACATGGTCGGTTCCGCCACTGTAATGAGCGCTGTTCCCGCCATGGCGAATTTCCGCGCCGGTGGCTGCAAAGAATTCCTCTGCATGCTCGATCCGCCGGGCGGGGTCGATGACCGGGTCGGGCTTCACAGTGTAATGCTCGGGCAAACCGTCGATCTGCTCGACATTGAACACCGTGTAGCCCTTCATGTAAGGGATTGTCCGTTCCTCCTCGCTGCCGTCGTCCTGTTCTTCGGTCTTGGTGATGGTGTTGGCATAGACAACCTGATTCCCGCGCTCGCCCTTGCGGACATGCGCGCCAAGTTCTTTGGCTTGTTTAAAGGTCATCCAATACGGCGAAAGAAACCCTTCCTCCATGGCCGCGCCCCACAGCATCAAGATATTGATGCCGCTATAGGCAATCCCGTTATGACGCAGGGGCTTGATAATCCTGCCGTCCATGTTGCCCGCACTCCATGGCTTCAACCATGTCAGCTCGCCTTGCTCCAGATCGGCAATGATCTTGTTGGTTACCCTTTCGTAAATGTCGGTTTTCATTGGCTTTCCCCTTTCCTGGGTTCTCGGTTGCGCATGCAACCGGACTAGGCCCGCGCCAATGAGCAGGGGGACGGCCGTCCAGACCGAAAGCCATGGAGGGGGTGCGGGCGCAGTTCCGCCGAAGCGAAGCGTAGGAGGACGAGCCACGGCCCATGGCTTTCGCCCGAAGCCATAGCGAAGGGCTTGGTCTTGACGGAGGACGGGGCCGCAGGCCCCCGATGAAAAAGGAAGTAGCCTCAGCCCGTCGGGGCTGTCCGAATATGCGCAAGGGATCGAAGCCGGATGGCCGAGACAGCTTGCTGGCTCAGTTTACGAGAGTCCGGCCCGGAGGGTGCGCCTTATCAGACCGTGATTTACTCGCTATAGGTCAGAAGCAGGGACGCCGGTCGTTAACAGTGGCGACTGTCAGGTGATTGCCGTCTTTGTAAATTCATACCGAGTTTGCGTCGGTTCAATCTGAACAGATTAACGAGAACGGAATTGTCCAAGTTTCCATTAATAGGCTTGATGTTGCCGCGAGTAGCTCCAAGTGTTCCGTCTTTGCTGCGCTCTTTGAGTACCCCGGTTGAACTGCCGTAATCTCAAACCGAAAACTTAGTTCTGTCCATCTCCCTAACCAGCCATTGACCAGCGATGGATCGCCAAGTTCAAAACGCGAGACTCCTGTCTTCTTCTTTCGGTCACCTTCTCGTTTTCTGAGATGCTGAAGGAAGACTTTGGGGGTCTCGCGCCATCTCAAAGACTTTTGTGATTGGCCACACAGTTCGTAGAGATCTCCAACACGCGCACCCGTATATGCTTCGCTCGAGAATTTGCAGTGGTACAAGTGAACATATAGGCCGTTATTTTCTTCTTTGATGCAGACAATGTCGGCGGCTTCTCCTGAGGCATCGTCATCAAAAACAACATCGTATTGGCCGGATGAAACAAGCTCATTGATCATAGATCTTTGAATGGAGTTCTGACGTTTCTCTAGTCCCTGCGATTCAACCTTGATATCAACGCCTGACCAATCACGGGGAATGAGCTTTTCAAGATCAAACGGTGCCCGATCACTATGCTCTGGAAGTACAAACAACTCCGTATCAACGAGCATGTCCCCATCTGCATAGTAGATTTGAGGTGGGTCCTCTCGAAACCATTCGGCAATCGTCAATCGCCTCCGTGTAAAAGAAACAGTCAATTCCTCGCCGCCGAGCTGCCGGTAATTCGCAAGCTGATCACTGATCTTCATTTCGAATTGAATAGTGTGTTCTCCACAAGAAATCCCAAAACGCACTGGGCCGTCTGATCCAAATTCGATGACAGATATATCACAGTTGAAAATTGGGTGCGGAACCCGGTCAAAAATCAACTCAATCCTGCTTTCATCCTTATCAAGGATGCGTTCAGGCCAGACGATTGCAATTGGGGTCTTTAATGGCATCGTTTCTTGCCGCTCTGGCTTTACAAGATTTTTCAAGAAAGAATCCGTAGCAATTGTCTCGTCGAGTAGTTTGACGCCTAGACCTCGACACCAGTCTATCCACTCACCAAAATTGTTCGTGGCGTCATAGGACCAGAATTTTCCTTTTCGTGAACATCCCAAGGTGATTTTTCCATCGTCGGTGTAACCTCGCCCAAACAGGTTCGTTTTTGAGCGATTTCGATTGCCGGGAAGTTCGTCAATCTGAGGCGTGATGTCTGTGCCCATAAACTGTGAGTAGACCACTGGTCTTCTCTGCGTCTCACTCAGCCCAAGCGTGTTTAGACAGAGCCTTCTTATGCCATGAAGGCATCGATAGACCTCTTCTCCGGTAATCCGCTGCACATCTTTACCTAGGATCTTCTTCGCCAATGGCTCGTGCATGTCTTTTAACTTCGAAGAATTGATGAATAACAACTCTTGCTCTTCATCCCAGTGCACTAGGTATAAATTGTAATCTGTATTATGCACCGCTCTTGAAGAGGTCCACTTCGGTTGCTCAGTGTCTCGCTTTACAAAAATTGCTAGTCGCTCGTGCTCGTTGATGTGGGGGCCTTCTACTATCGATCCGGCGGGAAACGTCTCCACGATCATGTCTGGTTGCCACACGGCCCCATCGGTTCTGTACGCGACGGTGCTCATGCGCGGTGTTAGGGTTTCCAAAGGAAAACGTTCGGGTACATCAGAAAAGCCTTCGAAGACCTCTTCCCTTCGAACTTCGCGTTCGGTTCTGGACTGGCCAATTCTATTGATGAGTTCATTCCAATCAGCATCTTCCGCATAGAGCGACTTGAGTGGTTCATCCACATCACCCAGCGCTACATTTGCAATGACAGTTGCATCGCCTAGATCAATTCTGGATCTCGTAATTCGACCGATGAACTGCAGAGTTACAGCTTCGGATTTGTGCTTATCATGAAGCGCTGCGATCTTAAGCTCAGGCAGATCAAAGCCCTCGCCCAACATGTCAACGCACACGACGATGCGAGAGTCTCCGTTCCGGAGCCTTTCTATAGCTTTCGCCTTTTCAAGTGGGCTAAAGTCGCTGTGCAAAAGCAGGGGCTTATGCTCTGGATATCGAATCGAATAAAGGCCATTCAGGTGGTCCGCTCTTTCTTTTCGATCACATCTTGCCATTACGAGGTGATCGAATCCGTTTGCTATGTCCGCGGATAGGGCCTTGCCAACTTCTTCAATAATTTTTCTGTCAGTTTCGTCGTCATCGGCACCACTTACTGGAATGTAGTTTATTGGCTTAAAGAACTTCTCCTGTTGTGCTTTCCACAGTGGGTAGACGTAGATGTGCTTTCCATCGACCCTGAGTCTATCTCTGCGAAACGGCGTAGCTGTGAACTGAATGACATTCTTCTTTTGAAAATATGAGCGGAATCGTCGCCAAGTCTTCGCGCCAATGTGATGCGCTTCGTCAACAAAGAGGTGCGATGACAATTCAGCCATTCGCTCCTGCACCGCAGAGGATGCTCGCCCGGCGATACTCATCGTGGCAACAACAACGTTTGCGGCCAGGAAGATGCGATCCACCTCGTCTACGGATTTTGGTATTTTCGTGAGCATTGCGACTGTCGGCGGATCGACATTCATCGGGAGACAGCCGGATTTTGGTAGCTCTCCAAACTTCAGGAACTTTTCTGAAATTTGTGAGCGCAGCTGGTCGTTTGGTACGACTACTAGCAACCGCTCCATTGGAACGGCCGTCGATAGTGCCAGCATGGTCTCTGTCTTTCCCGTCCCGGTCGGCATGACGACTGTCGCGGGATTGGATGAAACACTCCAATGCGCGAGGACCGCATGGATCGCTCCTACTTGCGGTGTACGTAACCCGGCATTGAATGAGCCGTCGTCATTTTGGGTTTCGGCGATCAATTTAAACTGCCCGCTCCAGGAAGAGCGGGCCGTATCGGCTATTCTATTCAGTTCTCGCAGTTCAACGGTTCTCGGCAAGATCGTCTTCGGAAAGAGCCGCAAAGGGCTTTCTGTCGAAAGGGAGTTTTCACAAGCCTCAGTGCTCGACGCATCGGCCACTAGATACGTTTCGTCAACGTCCAATGCGGTGGAGGTTTTTCGATCAATGAAAGCGTACCGCTTCCCGGATTCAGAAAAACCAAGAACACCTGCAAGCCGACCCTTGGAGAACGTTTCAAGAGTGACAACTTCGCTCGCTGCCTTTTTCGCAAATTTCTTTAGGTATGCAGATTCTAGCCGTCCCTCGATATTGACTGCTTGCGGGGTTTGAAATGTTATCTGTCGTGAGAATAAATCGGCCATGACGATAGCTGCTCGAGATTGTTTGGGCATTGAGTATTTATGGTAGCGCGATTCTTTTTTTCTAAACAGTAGATTGAGTTTTCCGGGGTGGCAGTTCCTGTTGCGGAAAGTTCCATTTTTACAAACCGCCGCCATTTCCTAATTGCACGATTTGTCGACGCGCAAGTTGGCGGCACGCGAAGTCGCGACTCTATGGAACGGTTGAGTCGTCTTAGCTTAGTGGATTCATGGATCGACAGCGATCCAACAGTCCCAGTGTTGGTCGGGATGAAATGACGGGTCATTTCAATGGGGTCTTGGCCCCAACTAGCCGTGAGGAATGCAACGGGGGGCATTGATGAAAAACATCGCGGCTGAGATCGCTATGAATTGGTACTGGTTACGCTCACTCAGGCTATTGAACCTTTTCCAATACCCAGTCGGTTAGACCGGTTTTTACAACCATCTCTGCGACTCTTGATCCGGTCCAGACGAACACATCGGGAGTTTCAGTCTCCAATTTCCCCTTAGAGGTATGGCAAACAAAGAACATTTGCTTATAACCGGCATCCCGCTCAAAGCGTTCAACATAGTCATTGAGGGTTTTTTGAGTGGCTTGTGCTTTTACTTGCGCGAATGATCGCTCGCCTGTTACCGGGTTTTCCAATTCGAACTCGATCAGCTTTTGACTGCCGCCAACGCGGGATACTCGCGGCCATCCAGAACGTTGAAAAATCAAATCAATCAGTGTCTCGAAGTCTTTCCAGTAGAGCCGATCAATAACTCTCTCCAGACTTTCTATCAGCGCTTCACGTACTGCCATTGCTTCTTCTACGCGTGGATCAATTTCGCCGTTGATTATGCGCACTACGGCATCTGCATCCGCGATTTGGCAAATTGTACCCCGAAAGCCTGATACGACTTTGGTGACGTAACCGGGGAGCTTCCGCATAAGGAGCGGTTGACCATCGATGTTAGTATTACGCCACTGATTTAGACAGGACCGGAAGCGTGACGGTCCTGCAGCTCCGCCAGGCAATTCGTGCCAGTCGTTCTCAAGGCACATGATCACTTCTGGGAGTGCGAACGTCCACCACAGGCAACCGTCGATAAAAGTAACCCAGAGGCAGGTGCTCGGTTCTTCATAAAAGGCTCTTACTTGCCTTGCATGGTTACTAGCGACGAAGGATTGGTGTCCTTCATTCTTGAAAAGGCGGGATATCGCCTCCCAATCGGCTGCAACGCATTCCTCGTGGGGGGCTTCATGATAGCCAAGATAAAGTCGGCTGTCGCGCAACGCGACTTGCTCGAAACTCCCAGTAGGACCGAGTTTGATATACAGAACCGATGATGCTGAGATTTTCTTATCGTTCATAATCCTCCAACGGAAGCCGAAATCGATCTTTCACAAATGACTCCCATGTCAAAGGGCTATCAAAAAATTAAATGAATTAATACACTTAAGTTCCTTGAAGGCGGATATCGAAAGTTAATAGCCGAAGGGATTGCAGATGTAACTCTTGGCCCTCGCCGAGAGCGGGGGTAGCAAGCGCAAGGAGGGTCCGAACGAGGGGCCTTGGTTGCGGGGATGCGTTTGGATGCCTTACGCGCGCAAGGGGCAGAGCCCTTTAGTTTGATCGCGCGAAGGAGCGATGCCGAATGCCCGAGACGTCTTTGCGGCTCGGTTCACGAGAGCCCGACTCGACACGGGTGCACACAATGTACCGACAGTTTTCAATGTCCTTGGCCTAGGGGACATGCAGTGAAACACGTTTGTGAATTTAGGAGGCGGCCAAAAGTTCAAAAAAGTCAGTTTGCTTGGCGCTGATTTCCCCAAAGATACGTTCTTTAGTACGTGGGCTGCGGAACATCTGGTAGTGGGCCACAGCTTTGTTCTGACTGCACGCGGCTGCAACTTTTCGAATCGCTTCTTCGACAAGAGACCGCGCATCAGCGCCAGTCGGTAGTTGCGCCTCTCGAGACTTCACATGCAGCAACTTGCATGCGAAGAGCACGAACCAATGGCCGTAGACAAGGTATTGATGCTCATGGCCGCTTTCAGGTGATGACGCATACTCCGCTTGATAACCGTCACGCATTTCTTCGATGATCGTATAGAGCTGATACAGCCTGATTAGTTCATCAATGCTCTGTCGATTATCAAAAACCTGATGAAACCGAGAATCAAATATTGAATCGGATTCCGTCTTTGCTTTGTCAGGTTCCCGAAGCTCGTAGGACAAGATGATCTGACCAAGTTTCAGAGCGTCGATCCTCTTCTCATCTGGCTTGTCAGAGTGCATGTTTTTCTTGCGTTCAAAGAAATAGCCACGTTCTTTGAAAGCGAGTTCCAATTTCTTCAGTGTTTCATGGTTCGACATTAAGTCGCGGCTCTGAATTCTGGCTTGGCTGTTGGTCGCAACCGCCACCCTTTCTGCTATATCCGCTCGATCTGTCGCGTACATACGAACCATTACTACAACATCGGCGAGAGCTTCTGGGTTCGTCCTGGCTGCCTCCACGAGAGAATGAGAGGTTTGCGCCCCGTTGACGATCTGAAAATCTTTGAAAACCAGCTTTGGGTTGGTGTGACCCTTATTGTATGAAAAGCTTTTGCAGGTGATCGTCACCCCGTTGTTAAGATACCAAAAAAGATAGCTGTCGCCGGATGTGGCGGTCGAAATAATGGCTTGATTGTAGCCACCCTTCGCCCCGAGGAAGACCCGCAAATTGTCATCGAACAAGTGGCGCTTGATCGTGGACCGGTCCTCCGCGGTGATTAAGTCCACAAAGGACTGCGCATCGACGGATGCGATAGCTCCTCTCACATCACCGTCCGACCGTTCGAGGATTTCTTTACCGATCACTTGGAGCTGACCATCTTCCGCATTCCGGCCCTCGATTCCCATAGCCTGTACAACGTCATGCCCGCTATAGAATTCAAACGAAGCGGACGCATGAGCCGCCTTGACGCTGTCGATGATACCCTGCGCGGAAGTCGAAAACCCAGCGCCATTGGAGCAAAAAATGACCTTGTACCGGCAAATTTTCCCCTTGTCGTGTAGGTCCCAAATCCGGCGAACAGCTTCTTGGAGTCGAAAGTTTCCACTATCTGCGAGACTATCTGCCTTATCGAAAAGCTCATTCAGAAACAGAGAAATTTTCAGCACTTCGGCGTCATTAATGGTCTTGTCACAAGTGCTTTGGCTTTCTCTATATTTGGACTGAAAAAGAAAAACCTCGGCGCTGCTTTCGCCTTCGACGATGTGTATGGCATCTACGCCCTTATCGTCAGGCCCATCTGTGATAATTTCTTGCAGTTGGTCTTCATTACCGGGGAATATTTGGTCAATGACGATTGCCAAGAAGCCCACCGTCTTCGTACTAAACTGGTGCCGGTCGCATGCCTTAGCGACACGAGCTTCGATGATGTCCCAATCCATCTTGGAAATTGGCTTCATAGCTTAATCTCCGCGTCAGGGTTCCCGGCGGCGAGCGCGTTCGTGTAAGCGAGGCATAGCTCGCAGGAACGGTACTTGTCTCCATAAGCAGCTTTCTCTTCCCGCTCCACGATCGGAAAAGTCGAGTAGATGTAACGGATATCATCGCGATCGGTGATACCGTAGAGGTGAAAGAACACCGCATCGAGTTTAGCACGAAGTAGGAGGCGACGCTCTTCGTCCCAGATGAAGGGAGGCTTCACGCTTCCGGCCTCATCCACATAGCCCATATCCCTCGCAAACGGTGCCATGTCGTGGGCGGTGTAGGTGAGCTCAAGAACAGCCTCGCGCACGACTTCTGCCGCGCTTATCGCTCCAAAGCGCACGTTCTTGAATTTGCCCGGTGAGATCACCGGGAACTGCTCAGCGATGAACCAATTGACGCTTGTGCTGTGCACCTTTGATCTGGCGACAAAATCAAGCGCTAGAGAATTCAGGTTTGCCACGATCAAATCCGCACACATCCGATAGGCGTCAACATCCTCTGGCAGCAAGAGCGGTGCCTTGTTGCCAAAACCTGCTTTGGGAACAACCGCTGCGATCATTGTCCGTGCATCGGTCGCCCTGGCGATGTCGCGAAACGCGATCGTCCACTTGATACTCGAAGGAAGATCAACCTCACTCTCCGGCACCCAATATTGAGGGGTCGGTACGAAGTTCGGGTCGGCCTTCTGCTCTTCCGATACCGCGCCGCTCAGCGCCGCGTTGTGCAAGTTAGCCTCGTTGACCTCAACCGATGCCGCGCGGTGATCGAATTGATGGATCATCCGCCCGACATAGAGAGGCAGCCAGTTTCCCGATGCACTGCCGAACGTGTTGCCACCTAGAGGATAAGCCGCCTCTTGTTCGTCGAGCTCCTTGCGGGTGCAGAATAAGCCGGAGTCGTTCGTCATGTGGAACATGGTCGCGTACTTCACCGGCCATGCCTTCACCTCCGTGCCAGTAGACCTATCAACCAACGGTACGGCATTACCATAGATAACGGTTGTGAGATCAGCGTCGCGCTTGGAGCGGAATATCGGCGCGGTGCCGGTGTTCGGGTTCACCCGCGCAAAATCCTCGGCGCTCAGCGCAAACTTTATCCCTTCTTCCGAAAGGTCGGACACATCGTGCAGGAAGAAGGCACACTGAGCCGCATGATCTGTCGGTGAAGGAGACGCGACCAAGGCACAGAATTTGAAGCTGCGATGAACATCCGGGAAAAACGGCCCGCCTGTTCTGCCCTGCCTTCCATTCTCAAAGTCATAGAGTGCCTTCAGCCGCCCTTCCGTCGCCACACCCTTGAAAAACTTCGCGGCGGTTTTGTCCGAGGCGATACCGGACGGGACAAGCAAACCAATCAAGCCGTCCTTTCTCACCACGGTCATCGCCCGCTCGACGAAGAGCGAATAGAGGTTCACGTCGCCGCCCGAGAGTAATGGATAATCACCACCCTTGCGCGCCATGCGCGTTCCGGCTTCGGCCCGCTCGGACGCCTTAGCATAGTCCTGTGCCAACGGGTCGCCCGCTTTTTCCAGGGCGGCAATCATCTTCGTTCTGTCAGCCGCACGTGCCGCAATTGCGATTTCTGGGCGTCGCTCAGCAAACCACTCGACCTGTTGAAGCTTCATACGGTCCCATGGCGGGTTGCCGATCACGGCATGAAATCCGCCGGTGAGCTCGTCTTCTTTCCAATCCGACCAGATGCCAGGGAAGGTCACTTGCCAGTTGAGGAAGTTTTCCTCTGCGATGAGCATTTGCGCTTGCGCAAAAATGCCGGAGAACAGATCAAACTTTTCAGCAGCGCTCAAACTGTTCTTTAGGGTTTCGCCAGCTGCCTTTGCCTTGGGCCTTGTGAGCGTTCTTCTGCCCAAGACGATGTCTAGCGGATCACCAAACTCGCCATCGAAGAAGGCTTGTAGCGCGGTCTTCTTTTCCTTGTCTTTGATATCGAGCCAATCGATCGCGTGAATCAGCTTTAGCAGTGCATCGAGCGGAGCGGTTTCCCGTTCGATTTGCTTGAAGACATCTGCAGAACGATGTGCCTCGGCGATTTCCGCATCAGTGAGGTTTTCTATCAACTGCATCTTCGAAGCGCTTTCGAGCGCCGCGTCGATCGGGCCTTTGAGCAAAAGCGGCGTGCCATAGGTAGCGGCCTTGTCGATGCCCTTCTTCACCCATGAACCGAATAGACTATCGCCACAACGAAGATGGTGGTCGAGAAAGGAGAGCGGCGCACCCACCGTAAAAGTATGTAGCCACAGCGCCACCTTGGCGAGTTCCACAGCCATCGGGTTCTTGTCCACGCCATAGATGCAGCGCTTCAGCACCATGCGGCGGATAATGTGGCGGTCGTCGAGCTGCTCCTCGTCAATGGTCCAGTTGCGTTCATCGGCGTTGGCCAGGATCGTGTTGCGGATTGTGTCGATCCTCTCACCAAGGGGGGAAATGTAGTCTCCCCATTGCTCGGGCGCGTCGAGTTCAGCCTCGGCCATGGCGGTGATCACTTGGTCGGCCATGAAATCGACCAAGCTTACAAGGAAGTGCCCGGAGCCCATAGCAGGGTCGCAGATTTTCAGGTCAAGAAGGGCGATTGCTGGATCAAGGCGCTTGAGTTGGCCAATTTTGCGATGATCTGGGAGGTCGCCTTGCTCAAGCTCTTTTATCTTGCTTCGGAAGGTGCGCTTGCGTTCTTCGACAAGCGGCTCAAGGGTTTCGGTCAGTATGATTTGCACAAGGTCGTCGGGTGTATAGTAGCTGCCCGACCCCTTGCGAGCGAAAATATTCGGCTGAACGGTGATCTTATCGCCTTTGCGTGTCACTTCGTATTCGAGAAGTCGCTCATATATCGAGCCAAGCTGCTGCACCGAAAGATTACGGTAGTTAATGTATTTCCGACCGTCTGGCGTGTTCTCAAAGGATAGCGCGTCGATTACCTGCGCCATGACCGCATCGGGGATGCGGATATTGGTCAAGATTTCGTGGCGTTCCTGGTCAAAAAGGCCCCCGTTGTAGGGTGGCAAGCCGATTGAAGTATCACCTTGGTCTATCGCAATGAACAGATCGGCCATCGCGCCCCAATAGCGTGCGGCCGTTTCGGAGAAGACATCATTGCTGTCTTTACGTACTTTGATATCGAGGCGAACCTTGTCGCGTAGACCATAATCGTCATAACGCGTGTCTTTTACCGGCAAGAGATCGCGATCTTCAGCGTAGAGAATGAACAATAGCCGATATAGCAGTATTAGCGAGGCCTCGCGCACTTCCTGGAGACCGGCTTCGGGTGCAGCCTTGACGATCGCACGCACTAGATTGGGGAACACCTCCCCGAAAACTTTGTTCGAGAGGTCTTCTGCAACACGCTCCTCGTAGTACTTGCCTTCTTCAAGGGCTTTCTCGTGAAAGCTGCGTGGGTCAGCTCCCGTAGGCACAAACGCTTCGCGGTTGAAAATTAAGAAAAAGACTTTCAACCAATGGCGTCGATCATCTTCATCAAGAGCAAAGAGACCGTCATTGTGTCCTGGCAAGTCAAGAATCGCTGCAATATCGAGCTCAAAGAACTGTTCGGAGACTGATCGCGCACCCGAGAAGTACAATCGCCACTTTGAGCCGTTAGTTAGGATTCCCCAGCGCAGCGAGCCATTGGTTATGTCGTCGATCCGGCGTAGGTAGCGAAGCATCTGTGTAGAAGGGGCCGTTTCCTCCCCGCGTCGGCCAGAGCGCCGATCGAGCGGACGTGCCCATCTCTTGGATTCAACCACGGCGCGGCCAAACTCGTAGCGCTTCCACTCTTCAGAGAAGTTGTTTGCCTTGGATTTTGTGTTCGTGCTTTCGAAAAGCAAGCCATCGGGTACATCGACTCGACCGCGTGGCGATAGGTTTTGCTGGCGTAAGGATTCCGTCCAACCTAGTGCTTCGAGAATCGGCCAGATGAGGTCATCTTCTGTTTGGCTCTCATTAGGTGTCTGAGAAATTGGGAAGCTGTCGAAAACCTTCCGAATGCGTGATTCAAATTTTTCAAGATCAGGCACCCGTAGCGCACCCCATTCCGAAACACTCTGAATGGACTCGGTCAGGAAATCGGATGTAAATAGACTTCCTTGGCTGGCGAATTCACTACTCAACGCTCGGGATCCTCTATATTTTTGAACAACCTAGCAGGGCGTTCAGGACACTTCACCTGCAAAACGCAATAGTCTCGATAGTGTCCACAGACAAGCTGTACATAATCAGTGCAGGGTTGGTCGTTGGCCTCAGGGGCGCGAAACCGTTACGGTCGATGGGCCTGGGGAGAAGCGAAACTCCCCAGCCTCAATGAAATTGTCATGGGCTTACAGGGGAGCAGGAACGCTCCCTTGAATGGCGATGCAACGGCCAAACGTTGTGCTGGCGCATTTAGGCTCGATGCCTGATCTGCGCCAAACAAGCCTGGGGGATGCAACGGGGGTGCGGCTAGCGAACCGAAGGTGAGCGAAGAGCAACCCCCTTGCCGAGGACCGCGCTAGCGGGCCGAGAACAAGAGGCGGCGTATTACGCCGCACCTCTTGCGGGTCACGTCAGTGTACCGGAATGACGTTATCAGCCAGCCAAACGGAGTTTCACGAAGGCGCGTTTCAGGGTCTGGCCACAGACGCCAAGTCGTTTGGCGGAATCACGAACTGATAGACCCCGTTCATTGATACAGTGGTATGCATCTCGAACCTCGGCTTCCGATAAAGCAGGCGGTCGTCCGATACGCCTTCCGCGTCGGCGGGCGGCTTCCATACCGGCCTTGGTGCGCTCGGAAATTTGCGCGCGCTCGAACTCCGCGAAGACGGCCAATTGCCCATAGAGCATGCGGCCAACCGGAGTGGTGGTGTCGATACCCTGAGTAAGGGAGACAAAATCGACGCCGCGCCGGTGCAACTCGTCGAGCAGCGTCAGCAGATGAACGGTCGATCTGCCGAGACGGTCGAGTTTCCAGACGACCAGCGCGTCACCACTTTCCAGCGCTTCGAGGACCTGGTCGAGGCCGAGGCGCTTAACAGATGCGCCGGTCACGCCATGATCGCCATAGATCGCGTCGCACCCAACTTTTTTCAGGGCGTCGATCTGTAGCGCTTCATCCTGATTTTGATCCGATACCCGGACATATCCGATTTTCATGGTTCCTTCTGGTGTACCCCATCCAGCCAGGCCCATGAGTGGGCCGGACCGCAGGATACACAAAAAGGACCCTTTTTGTGGCGGCGCTATTCATGCGCCGAATGTCCCATATCGGGCTGCATCATGCCTTATATTTCAACGAAAAGCAAGTTTTTTGAAATATTCGAAAAGCGTTACGTAAATATTCACAAAACGGGTCCCTTTAGATGAAGTAAAACGCGCGGAAACCCGGAAGTTTTTGAAATACAAATAAAGTAATTGCAGAGGAAATAGGACGATGTCCTTCAACCCAGATCGCAGAGGATTCTTGAAAGGCGCGCTTGCTCTTGCTGGCGCTTCGGCCTTGGCTGCCGTTCCGGGAGAGGCTGCCGCTGTTACTGACATGTACCACCAAGCCAGTTCACACGCTGAGACAACAGAAGATCTAGCTATTTATGTTGAGGGGAGGTCCTCCGAGTATACCAACAACCAACTCGCCAACTACTGGAAAGCGAGTTTTGAGGGGGCAGGTGTATCTTGTAGGGTTTTCACAGCTAATCCCAATAGAATTGGGCCTACCTTCGACTTTATAATCGGTGATCAGTTATACGGAACACATACTTTTTTCTCCGCCCAAGAGGCTTTCCCAACAGTCGTACGGCAATATAGAGAAGCCTACCCGCACCGTTTTGCATCAGGTCCTAACCAACAACCATCAGGTTAAGCCAAGCTTCATATCGCTATTTAGTGCGGTTGTAACTTGGGCATCTGGCAGTCCGCAGGACGAGCAGGCTGCTTTGAAATCAGACTTCATGTCAGGCAGTTCGTTCGTCCCAGCTAGTATTTTCTTGTACGAACCATCCCCCTCTAAACTTCGCGCGTGAGAGCTTGCTGTTGGCAGCATCATAAGGCCCGCACCTAGGTCGATTTCCGCCTCAGAGGCCGCTGCTCCCTCAGCGACTGTATCTCGAATATTGTCGATATGTTCGTTTGCAGCCGCCGCTAGCTCGTTATCAACCCCTTCTTTTCTAATCAGTATATGATTGCTTTGTTGAGTTATCCCCTGGACTGCGCGTTTCGCATCTCCTGTCAAATTCGCAGTTTGTTCGGCTTGTGACGCTTCTCGATGTACCTGTTCTGCGCGATCCTTGAATCCACGTTCAGCGTCATCCAACAATTGTTGCCTGTTACCGTTTATATATTCGTCAGGATCAATCCCGGCGGAGAGCAAGTAGGCGATGTGATCGGAATTGTCTTTGTCGAATTTTCCGGTTTGTTCGAGTTCACGCAATTTACCAATAGCTTCCATACCTTTGCGAATTTCATCAAGCTCAGCCTCCCATTGCGCGATCATGTCCTGCATGAAGATTGCTTCACGCATGTTTCTTTCTGATTTTTTTTGTTCGCTGTTTTCAGACTTTCTAGCGTCCATTGCCGCTCCGGCTGCATTTGTGCGTTTACCGGCATATTCAGCCTCACCGCGCCGCGCGTAGTTTGCTGCAACCTCGTCCTCTTCCCTTTGCAGGTCGTGAACGCGGTTCTGGTCGATATTGAAGCTGTCGTCTGAATGTTTTCCCATTGCCCCACACAATTTCGTTACGCAATACTAGTATGGGGTAATATAGTTATAATATTATGAAAATTCCATAAAATGCGCTTAAAATTGTATTTATTGGCATTTATCGCTATCGAACATGATAAGCGCAAAAAGGTAAGCCGCTGGTTCTATTGATAATTTTGCTGATCTCTCAGTAATCCAATCCCACATGATTTGGGAAAAGGCATAGTTCCCCCCTTTGTTTTTCCCTGCACGGGAATAGTCCTTCGCTAGGTTTTGTATGTTTTTCCGTGCCTTCGGTTTGAGATGGTCCATCCGAACCAGAAATCTCAGATATTCGGCCCGGTCCACAAATCCGTCCTCTTCAGCACGTTTGATACTTATTTCAACCGCTTCTTCCGGCAGGGTAAGCGATACGGCCTTCGTGGGGGTGATCCGATGGCTGATATAGCGTTGCTTTTCTTTCACCTTTTCCGATGGATTGCGGGCGTCAGGATAGGTTCCGTAGATGCGCAAGAAGGCCTCGGCCAACGGTTCCTCGATGGATTGTGTGCCGTTGTGCATGATGCCGTTGAAAATGGGCAGCGATAGGCCCTTGATCGGGTTCGCCTTCAAGACGCGGCCATAACTGACGCTCGTGCGTTTCTGCTCATCCAGCACCCGTTTTATAAAATCAGCCGCGTCGATGCGCTTTGGAGCCTCGGCGCAGACTTTTAGCGTGTAATCGACGAAGTCCTTGTTGATTGTCTGGGTGTGCCCCGCAAAGGCATTGTACATCTTTTGTGACGTATAGCCCGGCGGTTTGTCCTTGCGTCCCCGAAGCAGTGTCGCGAGCGGAGTGCCGGTATCCGCAATCTCGGTTTGGATTTTTTCGACAAGCTCCGGCGTAACATCGACTTTCATACGGATAAGGGTATCAAAAAAGGCGATTCCGTTCTGTATATACAATGTCCTGCGGATATTTGATCTGGGGATATAGTGATCTTGTTCCAGGTTTTTGTGACGTTCACTGTCGTGTGGAACGCTGGAATGCAGGAGAATTACAGTTCTAATGTGCTGCGCAAGTCGTGGGGCCATCGTCAGCATCAGACATTCGACAGACGCAAAGCTATATTTAGTAGGGCTTACGGACACACCTCCGAAATGCAAACGCTCGATTATCTTTTCATCCAGTCAGAGGAGGTCGATGAATTGAAGTCGTTCTTCACGGTTGCGAAGGACCATTGCGCCAGTGAAACTACAGAACCTAATTTGATTTCTAAGGATTGATAGATGGCTCAACGACCACAAAACATCAAAACAAATGGTGGGGCTGGGCAGCGAACGCCAATAGAGAACGTTCTCTATTTTCCGGGATCGTCTTTAGTTTTCGATCCTAGCAATGAAATTCATGATTTCTCAGAGGAGAGCAAAGCTAAACTTATTAGAATACTAACTGATGAAGAAATTGATGAATCTAAGATAACAGACCCTAGTGCACAGTGGTTTGTCGGCCATCTTTTTCGCACTGGTCAAGGCGTCTCAAAGAACCTTGTGGCAGCAAGAAATTGGTTCCAAAAAGCCGCGGATCAAGGTGATGCGATGGCGCAACTGAACCTAGGATACATGTACTACACTGGGGAAGGTGGATTACGCGATCTAAAGAAAGCTGCAGGACTATTTGAGAAATTAGTCAATAGGAATTGGAGAAGGCTGCCAAAGAACAGGGTGTCCAAAGAACAACTTGCAATGACTCAAGCATTCCTGGGCAATATATATTCATCTGATAACGGTATCCCTAAAGACGATCTGACCGCAGTTAAATGGTACAACAAGTCAGCTAAGAACGGATGTTTTCTAGGCGAGAGAAATCTGGGCGTAGTCTATCTCCTTGGAAAAGGTTTGGAAGAACAGCCTTCAACCGCGGCGTCTTGGTTTCAGAAAGCAGCAGACCACAATGACGCCCCGTCGATGCTCCTACTTAGCTCCATGTTCTCGGTTGGGCTGGGTGTGCCGCAGAATTCGGAACATGCCTCAGAACTTATAACTAGAGCCTATGAATTAGAACCAGATTTGCGAGAGTCAGAGGAGTTTGATACACTTTTTAATTTTATAAAGAGTAAAGTATACATTTCTGACGAAGACTCGGATACGGATGGCCCGGAACAATCTGCTACCCAGAAATCGGCTGAAGGTCAGCCTGATACCTCTTCGTCACAGCCTACAAAACTTCGAAAGACCGGACTTCAGCGGAAACGAGCGCCAAAGGGTAAAAACAAGATATCAACAACGTTTCGGTTTACTCCGGACTTGTCACATGCCTTGAACGCTGCCGCCGACAAGAAGGGCGTGTCAGCCAATGTGTACTTAGCTGAACTGCTTGAAACCGTTCCTGACATTCAGGAGTTTCTTCATAAGGACTTGGACTGACAAACCAGTTAGTGAGCTCATTATTGACATAAACCGTTAATGAGCTCATTATAACCTTCATCAAAACCCCTGATGGAGGCTTTCGATTATGAAATCCGCACGCTTCATTTTCGTTATATCCGCTGTTTTCGCTGCGTTGTTACTATCCGGGTGCCGAAAGACACCGCAGGATCGCAAGGCGGAAATTGTTCAACAGCAGCAGGAAATCGTCGGGCAGCTGTACATAGAGAAGCAGCGCCAAGCACATGAGCGAGAGGTGCTTCATTCCCGCCAACAGCACGAAATCTACCTCAACGGTATACTGTATCAGTATGAGCTTGATGTAGCGAAAATCGAGGCAGAGTCATCCGAGAGAAAGCTGAGAGAGATCGCCGACCAAACGCGTCCGGTCGCCCTTCACCTCATCTCCATGGTCGGAATTTGCTTCGCCGCATACGTGATCATCTACAGTCTGTGCCAGGTCTTCATCGCCTACAGCAAGGAACGCCGGAAGACGGCCCAAGTCCGCGAAATTATGCGGCACCTTGCCGACCATCAAAACGCTCTGACTAACTCTCAGCGAGAGGCATTCATAAAAATGCTAATCGTCTCGAATACTCGACCGAGGCTACCGTCGCCACCCCAGCATGGATAAAAACCTCGTCGACGTAGCGAGATAGCAATTAGTCGACGGGAAGGGGTTGAGAACTAGCAGCTATTTCACAACGCCACCGCAATGAAAGGATACCACGATATGTTGTTGTTTATTCGCTCAAAGCAATTTTGCGCTGTCTCCAAGTTTGGCTTAGCTGGTCTTTGCGGAGTCTGCACTGGGTTTGGCATTCGCCAAGTGGAAGCAGGCGACACATTCCTTGCGATCTCTTCGTTCGGGCTTGGTGTTCTGCTGATGATTGGAGCCTTTCTTCTTTCAAACGAATAGCCCCTCAAACTGTTGACACAATAGACACATGGGAGTCTAGGCATGACCACACTAACACCAACTTCATCGTTTTGGGACGCGAAGAAAATATGCGCGTTCACGGGTGCTGGAATCGCCACATTGCTCGGCCTGCCGTGGCTACTGGATTTGATGGATCCGTATCTGGTCACGCTGGTGACAAAGCTCTACCCCGAAAGCGCCGCGCTGGTCTACTACCTGATCAAGGGCGGTATCTTCGTGACCTTTTTCACGCTTATGCAAAGCGTGCTGTATCTGGCGATCACCTCGGCGGTCGCATCCATCGCCGCACACACGTTCCGGCTGGCGATGTAGTCGGCGTGGCGGAACCGATGGATACCCAGGACCACCGCTTCGGATCGGCGCGGTTCGCGAACCAAGCCGAAATCGCCCGCGCGGGCATGTTCGACCAACAGCGCAATTCGCTGCTGGTCGGGTTCTGCGGCTCCCGCCCGATTTGGTACTCCGGCATGGGTGGCTTGCTGCTAGTCGCGGGCGCGCGCAGCGGCAAGATGCGCGATATTCTCGCCTATAATATCTGCTCGGGCATCTACGACAGGTCTCTCGTCGTCTTGGATATGAAGGGCGAAGGCGGTGCCATCTCCCAAGACCAAACGCCAGATGGAAAATTCTGTCTCTACGTCAATCCGCTGGCCCAGCATAGCCTGGCTCAGCATTCGTTGAACCCGGTCGATTATATCCGCATCGACAGCCCCACATTGGTTTCCGATACAAAAATGTACTGCGCGAACATCCTGCCGGCGTCGGGCGCGAAGAACGGGCGGTATTTCGAACAGACGGGCCAAAGATATATTGAAGCCATCATCCTGCCGCTGACTGAAACGAACGGCGTCCTGACACTTCCCGACCTTTATAAGGCGGTGACCTTGCTTGCGCAGGGTGGGGATGCCTGGCTAGATTTCGCCTTCAACATGTCGGAATCGCGCTTCCCGATTGCGCGAAGCGTCGAAGCGGAAATCGCCACTGCACGGACCAGCAATGGTGATGGCTTCAATGGTGTCATCGGTGAAATCACGAACGCCTTCGCCTGCCTGAGCGACCCGCTGCTGATGAAAGCGGTTTCGCCTCCGTTCGATTTTTCGATGGCGCAGCTCTGCGAAAGCGATCAGGCCTATCAACTCTACCTGATGATTCCGCCGGAATTCGTCGGGCCGTGGGCTCCGGTGGTCAAGTCCATATTCGTAGCGGGCATGGTCTATAAGAGCCGTGCGCCTTCCGCGCCGCAGCAGACCTGGCTTATGGATGAGTGCGCCCAGCTCGGCGCGTTCCCGCTTGTGACGAAATTGTTCTCCTATGGCGCTGGGATCGGAATTCGGCCCTGGGCCGTGTATCAGAGCGCCGCGCAGATGCGGCAGACCGGACCGGACGCCGAGACAATCATCCCGTCTTCCGCCGCACTGCAAAGCTATTTTGCGGTTCGGGATTTGCCGTCCGCGCGCATCGTCTCGGACATGCTCGGCGATCAGACTTTGGAGTTTTTCGACGAATTCAAACAGGCTGACGCCCGTCATGCTCAGGAAAACGCCATGCGGGCGTTACTGAATAATGCGGACCCGGTTCAAGTCGGGGCCGAATACGCCCATCACATGCGCCAGGCTCGGCAACCCGCCAAGATGCGCCGCAGCCTTCGCTCGCCCGATGAAATCCTGAACATGCCGAGTGATAAACAGTTCATCTTCGCGGACGGCCTCGATCATCCGATCTACGGCGACCGCAAGCCGTATTTCGAGCAGCGCTTCATGGCGGGTCGGTTCCACCCGAATCCGTTTCACCCACCTTTGGACAAAGTGCGGGTTAAGACTCGGTTCGGTCATGCCTGGCGTAACGTCGTGCGTGAGCCGGTGCCGAAGGAATTCGCGCACTACCCGCAATACAAGGACGGTTTCTGGTCCGTGGTGAAAGGATAAGAGCATGGGACGTTCCAACGGCAATCCATCGCCTTCATTTGCCCATTCGCGCGCCGATCTTCCGGGTACGGATGCATTGCGGGGAAAGGTCGCGCCGTTGACGCACAATTTCGAAACGCAACGCTGCGAATTCAATGCTCGACAATTGGCGGATGCCGGTAAAACGGAAGCCGAGCGTCGCACCGAAGCCCAAGAACGCACCACGCGTCGGGAATCCTTCATGGTCAAACGCCAAAAGCCGCAACCGGTCTTGCGTCCATCGCCCGCCTTGGCGCTCGGCTCGGACCGCACGGCCTTCGACGCCGAATGGGACCGCGAGCGCGTAGACGCGCGGCATCATCAATCCAGGGAGGAGCGGAAGGCCGCGTTCAAGTCCCTGCGCGATCCGCAATCCAGGGCCGCGCGCGGCCCAAACCACGAGCCCACTAACCATCCAACACTAAAACAGAAGGAGCATATGAGATGAGTGACAATTCAAGAAACAACCCGCCGGTCCAGACCCTTCGCGACGGTACGGTGAAAGCCAGTATCTGGAAGAATGAAGCCGAGAACGGGCCGTTCTACAGCACGACATTCAGCCGGACTTTCACGGATAAGGACGGAAACAATCGTGACACGCAGAGCTTTGCCGGAACCGATTTGCTGAAGGTCTCCGAACTGGCACGCGAGGCCTATGGGCAGTCGCGCGACCTGCATCGTCAGGACCGGGAAGCGGCCCGTCAGGACTTCAAGCAACAGCGCGAAAGCGCTCCGCGCAGGGATAACCGCGACCGCACCCGGTAGGTAAATTTAAATACAAAAGTCTTGCAAAAAATGGAATATCCAGCTATTCATGTTCCCTATTTGTTCTCATGCAGCAAAGGGGGAAGAACAATGGACCGAACGTAAGGACTGAAAGGAGAGGTTGTGAAGCCATATGACAAAACATCACAAGAGGAGAGTGGGCGAGGGCTAGGCCTGCGGACTGAAACGCGGGGCGATAAGCCCGTCGTCACCGTCGATTACGAATTCTATGAACGTTTCCTGGAAGACACCAATCTGACGGAAGAGCAAAAGCGGGAGTTCCTTCAACATCTGTGGAATTTAATCTGCGAGTTCGTCTCACTTGGCTGGGGTGTGCACCCGCTGCAACAGGCGCAGGAAGGCACAGAAAATTGTGGAAAAAGCGCGGAATCCAAGACTGATTCCGCCAATGCCGACGCGGATGCGCTACACTGTTTGGATAGTATATTCATTGAAAAGTTTTCCGCCGCAACCGAACCTGAAGAAGACCGGAGCGGAGAAGGAGTCCAAACATGACAGCTATTCGCGCGGAAAATTCCTATGGACGAAAAGCCCTGATCTATTGCCGTGTGTCCGGCAAGAAGCAGACCAAGGACGGCTCCGGCCTGGACAGCCAAGAATATCGCTGTCGCCAGTACGCAGAAGCGAAAGGTTATGAAGTCGTTCAAGTGTTTCCTGATGATGTATCGGGGGGCGGTGATTTTATTCTTCGAAAGGGTATGGTCGCGTTGTTGGGCTATTTGGATGCCCGACCCAGCGAGACATTCATCGTAATTTTCGACGACTTAAAGCGTTACTCCCGAGAAACGGAATTCTATTTGAAGCTTCGCCGCATCATGAATGATCGCGGCGCTATCCTAGAGTGTCTGAATTTTACGTTTCAAGACACGCCGGAAGGCAAGTTTACTGAAACCATTTCTGTTGCAGCGGGTACGCTAGAACGCGAACAAATGGCGCGCCAAAACAGGCAGAAAGCCAAAGCGCGGATCGAGCAAGGCTATTGCGTCCGGGCTGTCCCGCCTGTTGGCTTCAAATACGTGAAGGCCCAGGGCGGCGGCAAGGTGTTGGTTCATGACGAACCACTTGCGTCCATCGTCAAGGAAGCGCTTGAGGGATTCGCCTCGGGCCGGTTCCAGAGCCAGGCCGAAGTCGTTCGCTTCCTCGAAGCGCAGCCGGAATTTCCGAAGAACTTACCGAACGGGCGCATTCGCCGAATGACCGTGAAACGCATGCTCACGCAAATACTCTATGCCGGATACATCGCCGCGCCGAATTGGGGCGTTTCCATGCGCGAGGCGAGACATGAGGAGATTGTGTCCAAGGAAACCTTCCGCCGTATCCAGGAGCGTCTGGAAGGCCGTCCGGTCATGCCAGCCCGAAAGGAATTGAGTGCTGATTTCCCCCTACGTGGCGCGGTTGCATGCGCCTCCTGCGGCTATTCCCTGACCGGCGGCTGGTCCAAGGGGAAGTACAAGCACTACGCCTACTATTTCTGTCACCATCAAGGATGCGAGAAGAAGGGAAAACCGATCCCGGCGGCAAAGCTGAACGAGCAATTCGAAGACCTGATGCAGTCCATGAATCCTTCGGTTGGCTACGTGAAGCTCATAAAGGCCATGTTCAGCCAGCGTTGGGACATGGAGCTTCAGCGCGCCCAGGAAACGACGCGACACTATAGGGCCAAGGCGAAGCGCCTCGACGCCGAGATCGGGAAGGTCGTGGACCGCATGCTGGAAGTCTCGAATACTCGCGCACTGAAAGCCTTTGAGGATCGCATCGAAGCGTTGGAACAGGAAAAGCTAATCGCCTTGGAAAAAGCTTCGAAGAAGGCCGTTCCGCTGCGGCCCTTCTCAGAGATGTTTGAACTCTCTATGCAATTCCTCGCAAACCCTTATAAACTCTGGGAAAATGGGACTGCCGACATGCGCAAACTGGTGGTCAGACTGGCCTTCGGAAAGCCACTGACCTATGACCGAGAAACGGCCTGTTTGAACTCCGAAAAGTCCAGTATTTTCAAGTTTTTAGAGGGTGCTTGCGCCATGAAAAACAAGATGGTGCCCCCAGCGAGACTCGAACTCGCACACCCGTAAGGATAACAGATTTTGAATCTGTCGCGTCTACCAATTCCGCCACAGGGGCCCTTGTAAGGGTCGCTTCCTTAACACACCGCAGGCTGACGTAAAATAAATTTGAACCGCGGTGCGGCTTATTTCTTGAACTCCGCCGCCGCGCCGCGGTGCGGTTCCTCGCGGTATTCGGTGGACTGCATTTCCATCAGCCGCGAGACCGACCGTTCGAATTCGAAGGCGTGCTTACCTTCCCTGTACAATTCGTCCGGCGCGGCGTCGGCGGCCATGATGAGATTGACCCTGGCTTCGTACAGCGCGTCGATCAGCGTCATGAAGCGTTTCGCCTCGTTGCGTTTGTCCGCGCTCAGCTTCGGCACGCCGTCCAGCACCATCGTGTGATAGCGCGCCGCGATGGAGAGATAATCTTCCGCCCCCAGCGGCTTTTCGCACAGATCGGCGAACGTGCACTTGGCGACGCCGCGCGCGGCTTCGGGAATGGTCAGTTTCCGGCCCTTTACCTCAACGACGGCGGGTTCCACCCGCGCGCCCTCTGTCAGCCCCTGGAACGCCTGTTCGAGCTCCCGCGACGCCGCTTGGCCCAGCGGCGAATGATAGGCCTGGAACCCTTTCAGGCGGATCATCCGGTAGTCGGTTTCGGAATCCAGATGAAGAACATCCAGACGCTGCTTCAACAGATCGATGAATGGCAGAAAGCGGTCGCGCTGCAGCCCGTCCTTGTACAGGTCTTCCGGCGCCCAGTTGGATGTCGCAACGACAACGACGCCGTTTTCGAACAGCGCCTCGAACAGCCGCCCCAGAATCATGGCGTCGGCGATATCCGTGACATGGAATTCGTCGAAACAGAGAACGGTCGCTTCATCGGCCACTTCCGCGGCGATTTTCGGCAGCGGATCGGTTTCCTTGGTCGCCCGATCCTTCTGCGCCTGCCGCCATTTGTGAATCTTGCCATGGGTTTCGATCATGAATTCATGGAAGTGGACGCGGCGTTTCGCCTCGATCGGACTGGTTTCGAACAGCAGGTCCATCAGCATCGACTTGCCGCGCCCGACGCCGCCATACATGTACAGACCCTGCGGCGGGTCATCCCGCCGGCGGGAAAGACCCAGCCGTTCCTTCCAGCCGACCGCGCCGGTCTGGTGTTTGTATCCATTGAGCGCGTGGTGCAGGCTTTGCAGCTTCTCGGCGGCCAGTTCCTGAATCGGGTCCTCGTGGAGAGCGCCGCTGTTTTTCAGTTCCCTGTACCGGAAAATCGGCCCTGTCATCGCCATGGGAAAAACCTATCGATTCGATCCGGCTGCGACCGTCCGCATCAATACCGGAATTCCAGCGACAGCATAACATCGTGGGCGACATAATCGTCGGTCGAAAAACTTTCGCCTGCCGCCAGCGACCCGGTATCGACCTCGCCCAGATTGATGTAGCGGTACCCGATGCCGGTGCCCCAGCTTTCGGCGAAACGCCAGTCGATTCCCACCATCGCCCCGAGAGCGAGATTATCGACGGCGTTTTCGGTGCGTGTAATGCCGGCGGCCAGAACATTGCGTTCGACTTCGGAATTGTTGCGCGTCCAGCCCACCGATGCGCCGAGATACGGCACGAATTCGCCGAAATGCCGGATTTCCCATCCGACATTCATCAGCGCATAGGTTGTATCGACATTGTTCTCGTAGCCGGTCACCGTCGCGCCGGCGACATTCCGGGCGTCATAGTCGAAGCGGAAGCGATGGCCGCCTTCAACGTCCAGCCGCAGGGGAATGTCATCGAAACGGTAGCCGATATAGGCCGCGGCGGCGGCCGTCAGGTCTTCATCGTTGTTGATGATGCTGTTCGCGAAACCGGTAAAGGCGGTTTCCTGCATCTCGGCAACCGAACCGACGGCGCGCAGGCCCATATAAACGCCGCCGACACCCGCATCGTCCGCTGTGGCCGGATTATCCATCCATGCCACAAACAGGCAAAATCCCGCAAAAACCGACAAGCCGGCCCTGAACAACATCATTTTCCGGTCTTCCCCAACTTCGACCAGGATTCGTTATGCCCAATGACAAAGCCGGCGTCGAGTGGAATCGACACCGGCTTTTCGTCAAATCGGTGGGAAAACGCCTAGCGGGGCGCCAGAACCATTGTCATCTGACGGCCTTCCATGGACGGCATTTGTTCAACCTTTGCCTTTTCATCCATGTCGCCTTTTACCCGCAGCAGAACATCAAGACCCAGCTCCTGGTGGGCCATTTCACGCCCCCGGAACCGCAGCGTGACTTTGACCTTGTCGCCTTCGTCGATGAACTTGTTCACCGACCGCATTTTCACGTCGTAGTCATGCTGTTCGATATTCGGTCGGAACTTGATTTCCTTGACCTCGATGATCTTCTGTTTTTTCCGCGCTTCGTTCTTACGCTTCTGCGCTTCATACTTGTATTTGCCGTAATCGAGAATCTTGCAGACCGGCGGCGAGGCATTGGGCGAAATCTCGACCAGGTCGAGTTCAGCCGCAACCGCGCGGTCAAGCGCGTCTTGTATGCTTACGACACCGACATTGTCGCCGGTATGATCGATGAGACGGACTTCCTTGACGTCGATCTCCTCGTTAACGCGCGGGCCGTCCTTTGCAGGCGGCGGAGCAAATTGGGGTCTTCTTATTGTGTCCTCCTAAGGGCGATCGCCCTGTTATTCAAAACTGTCGTGTTCTTGTCCGTTCAAAATGCCGGCTAACCCTAGTCGCACTAAGGGGTCCGCGTCCAGCAGACCTTCGTCAAACAGCCGGTCCGCTGCCCGGCAACACGGATTCCGCAGATAATGCCGCAACCGCATCGTCGAGTGCAAGAATCTCCTGATCCTTGCCGCCCAGACGCCGCAACGCCACCGTGCCTTCATCCGCCTCGCGCTTGCCGACAACCAGCATCACCGGCACTTTCATATGACTGTGTTCGCGGACCTTGTAGTTAATCTTTTCATTCCGGGTATCGACTTCAACCCGCAAACCCGCCGCGCGCGCCGCCGCGGCAACCTGTTCGGCATAGTCGTCGGCATCGGACGTGATCGTGGCGACAACGGCCTGCACCGGGGCCAGCCACAGCGGAAACCGGCCGGCATACTGTTCGATCAGAATGCCGATAAACCGTTCGAACGATCCGAGGATCGCCCGGTGCAGCATGACGGGTCGGTGCCGCGCCCCGTCCTCACCGATATAGGTCGCATCCAGCCGTTCCGGCAGCACGAAATCCACCTGCAGGGTGCCGCACTGCCAGTCGCGGCCGATGGCGTCCCGCAGCACGAATTCAAGCTTCGGTCCGTAGAACGCGCCTTCGCCCGGATTCAGCGTCATTTCCGTTCCGGCCGCCCTGGTCGCATCCATCAGCGCCTTTTCGGCCTTGTCCCAGACATGGTCCTCGCCGGCGCGGACATCGGGCCGGTCGGAAAACTTCACGACGACGTCTTCGAACCCGAAATCCTTGTAGATCGACATCAGCAGGTCGATGAATTCCTTGGTTTCCGATTCGATCTGGTCTTCGGTACAGAAGATATGCGCGTCGTCCTGCGTGAAGGCGCGCACCCGCATCAGGCCATGCAAAGCGCCCGACGGCTCGTAGCGATGGCAGGAACCGAATTCGGCCATCCGCAGGGGCAGATCCCGATAGCTTTTGATGCCCTGCCGGAAAATCTGGACATGGCCCGGACAGTTCATCGGCTTCAACGCCAGCATGCGGCGGTTATAGGCATGTTGAGCGTCATCGCCCGGCTGATCGATTACCGTCTCATCCACTTCCGCCACGAACATGTGCTCGCGGAATTTTTCCCAGTGACCCGACCGTTCCCAAAGCACGCGGTCGACAAGCTGCGGGGTCTTCACCTCGACATAATCGGCCTGCTCCAGACGCTGGCGCATATAACGTTCGGCCAGCCGGTAGACCGTCCAGCCTTTCGGGTGCCAGAAAACCGACCCCATCGCCTCTTCCTGCATATGGAACAGATCGAGTTCGCGACCGACCCGGCGGTGGTCGCGCTTTTCCGCCTCTTCCAGCCGGACCAGATAGGCTTTGAGCTCTTTCTCGTTCCGCCAGGCCGTGCCGTACATACGCTGAAGCTGCGGGTTCTTCGGGTCACCGCGCCAGTAGGCGCCGGCCAGCTTCATCAGCTTGAACGCCTTCGGCAGCTTGCCGGTCGATTCCAGATGCGGTCCGCGGCAAAGATCGAGCCAGTTTTCGCCCTGGCGGTAGATCGTGATGTCGCCGTCCGCCGGCAATTCATCAACCCACTCCGCCTTGAAGGTTTCGCCGATCTCGCCGAAATATTCCACCGCATCCGCCCGCTCCCAGACTTCGCGGGTAATCGGATCGTCGCGGTCGACGATGTCGCGCATCCGGGCTTCGATCTTCTCGAAGTCGTCCGTTGAAAACGGCTCTTCACGATAGAAGTCGTAATAGAAACCGTCTTCGGTCGACGGACCGAAGGTGATCTGCGTGCCGGGAAACAGCTCCTGCACCGCCTGCGCCAGGACATGCGCGGCGTCATGCCGGATGATTTCCAGCGCTTCTTCGGATTTCGCCGTGACGATTTCGACATCGGCGTCGGCCTCGATCGGCCGCGCCATGTCCCACAATTCACCGTTGACCTTGACGACCATCGCGGCCTTGGCGAGACCCGGACCGATATCAGACGCGATGGTCGTGCCCGTCACCGCGCCGTCATAGGTGCGGGTGGTTCCGTCGGGCAGTGATATGGCGACCATTCTTTCGATCCTTGATTACATACGAATTGAGTGCGAGGCGGATGTTTAGCCTAAGCCTTCCGCCGCTTCAACGACCTGTTGCACGGAAATCGCCGCTATCTCTTCGTTCCGGAGAATAGCGACATGCGGTCCGCGCTGTCCGCACAGTGCCGGATCGGAGGCATGGGAGAAAATCACCACGCTGGGGCAGCCGCAGACAGACGCCAGATGCATCGGCCCCGTATCGTTACCGACCGCCAGATCGGCCTGCCCCGCCAGCGCGGCGATGTCCGGCAGGCTCGTCCGGCCGATCAGGTTCAACGCCTGCGGACAGGAAGCCTGGATGATCTCCGCTTCCTCTGCCTCCGTTGCCGTTCCCAGCACGACCGGCTGCACCCCCGTCTTGGAAAGACTTTGCGCCAGACCCGCGTACCGGGTCGCCGGCCAGCGCTTTTCCGGACGATGCGGCGCGCCGCCCGGCAAAAGCAGGGCGAAGCGGTCTGAAAGCCCTTCCACAACGGGCGGCCCGCCGGTCAGCCAGTCCATCGACACCCGTTTCGGCGGTTCGATACCGATCATCGCCAACTGCTCGGCCTGCCGGTCAATCGTGTGCATCGTGTCTCGGCGGGGATTTTCGTGGCGATGCGATGCCTCTTTGGCGATGCCCGACCAAAGCGGTGTCTGCGGCCAGATCAGTTTGCGATAGGCGCTGCTTCTGCCGGACGTCTGCAAGTCGACAACGAGATCGAACCGTTCCCGCATCAGGCGATGCCGCAGATCAAGAACGGCGGCGATATCCGTCAGGCGCGGCCGGCTGTCGAGCAGGACCGTGTCGAACCAGCCGGACCTTTGCGCCAGATTTTCGAAGGGCGGCGTCGTCAGCAGGCAAATGCGCGCTTCGGGATAGGCCTGTCTGATTGCCTGGAACGGACCGAAGGCCTGAATGAAATCGCCCAGCGCCCCCAGCTTGATAACCAAAATCCGGTGCGCATCGACCGGCTGTTTCGGCTGGCTGCTGTCCGTCATGTGAAATGGTGCCGGTCCAGAATTTCCCGGTAAACATCCAGGGTCTTGCCGCACATCACTTCCTTGGTGAAGTGTTCCGCGACATTGGCGATCCCGACATCCCGCAACCGTTCCCGTTCCCCGGGGCCGAGCGCCAGCGCCTGATCGAGCATCGATGCCAGAGACTCTTCATTGCGCGGATCGAAAAGAAACCCCGTGACGCCATGGGTTACCTGCTCCGGCGCGGCGCCATGGTTCGGCGCGATAACCGGCCGGCCCATCGCCTGACCTTCAACCGCGACCCGTCCGAACGCTTCCGGATCCGTCGACGCCGACACCACCACATCGGCCAGCATGTAGGCGGCCGGCATATCCCGGCAATCGTCAACGATATGCACCCGGTCGGCAATGCCCAGACTGTCTGCCTCGCGTTCCAGTTCTTCGCGATAGGCCGTCCGGCCCTGATCCGATCCGACGAGCAGACAGCGGTAAGGCCGGTCCTTAATCTTCGCCAGCGCCCGAAGCAGAAGAATCTGCCCTTTCCACCGAGTCAGGCGGCCCGGCAGCATCACCACCGGCACGCCATCGGGCAGCCGCCAGTCTGTCGCCAGCTTCACGACCCTTTCGACACTGACTTTTTCCGGGTGGAACATACCGGTATCGATACCGCGATGGATCACCCGAATTCGCGCCCATTCGGTCTGGTAATCGTTCATCATGTGATCGCGGATGAAATTGCTGATCGCGATAACGCGCTCGCCCTTGGTCATCACGGCATTGTAGGCCTTTTTAACCGGGCTGTTGTAGTTGTAGGTGGCATGAAACGTCGTGACGAACGCCATGCCGAGCGCCCGCGCTGCATGCAGAGCGCTCCAGGCTGGCGCCCTGCTGCGGGCGTGCACGATTCCGGGAACCACGTCCGATCCCGTATTGCCGGTATGTTCGCGAATCGCGTCCTGAATTCGCCTAATGTTCCGTTTGACGGTAATCGGGTTTTTCGAATCCACCGGCAGTTCGACATGGGTCGCGCCGGCGCGCGAAAGCTCCCGCGCCATCGGGCCGCCGGACGAAATCACAATCGATTGCAGACCGGCTTCAAGCGAAGCAACCGCAACATCTATTGCGCCGCGTTCCGCGCCGCCGGTCACCAGAGCAGGCAAGACCTGCACGATAGCCGGGCGTTTCGACTGATTCATCGTGTCATTCATTGCCGCTGCACGATACCCTAACGCTTCGAGCCGGACACAAGCGCCGGATCAGGAAACTACATGTGCGACGGTTACAGCGGAATCAAATATGGAACGCAAGCAATTCTTCCACAAACGCGCAATCGAAGGTCAACCGCCGGCAACGATTGCCATCCGACAGGTTCGCTTCAATACGGCCCCCGGCAGACCAGGCATTCTGTTTTGCGGCGGCTTTCATTCCGACATGACCGGTTCGAAAGCATCCCGCCTGGACGATCATCTGACTGACCGGCAGACTAATTTCACACGATTCGACTACAGCGGACACGGATCGTCCGGCGGCCGGTTCGAAGACGGCACCATCGGATACTGGTACGACGATTGTCTGGCTGTTTTCGACACTGTCACCGGTGGACCGCAAATCGTCGTCGGGTCATCGATGGGCGGCTGGATGGCGATGCTGCTGGCGCGGGATCGGCCGGAACGCATCTCGGGCCTGATCCTGATGGCGCCGGCGCCCGATTTTCCGTCGGACCTGATCGAGCCGTCGCTTTCGCCGGAACACCGGCATGACCTGGAACGCCGCGGGCAATGCGACATCGCATCGGAGTATGGCGATTCGGCCTACCCGATCACCCGACGCTTTCTCGACGAGTCCCGCGACCACAACCTGCTCGGCGGAGCGCCGATACCGGTTCGCGGGCCGGTTCGCATCCTGCATGGCGACGCCGATCCCGATGTGCCGCTATCGCATGGCTTTCTTGCCGCCTCTGTATTGCAAAGCGAGGATCTTGTCGTCGAGGTCATCAAGGGCGGCGACCACCGGCTGTCGACCGAACGCGATCTTTCGCATCTCTGCCGGCGCGTCGATGAAATGACCGATATGGTCGTCAACCGGCCAGAGCGGTAAGGGCGGTCCGGTAGTCGGGCCATGTCAGCTCGATACCCAGATCCGCTTTGATCCGCTCGTTCGAAACCCGTTTGTTGTCCCGATAGAAACTGCGGGCCATCGGCGACAGGTCGGCGTCTTCGAAGGGAATGGCCGGCGGCGGCTCGATCCCGAGAAGCCGGCAGGCAAACTCGATGACCTCCGCCGGCGGCGCAGGATTATCGTCGCAGCAATTGTAGGCCACACCCGGATCGGGCCGGTCAATCGACCCCTTGAGGATCGCCGCGATATCATCGACATGAATACGACTGAACACCTGACCGGGTTTATCGATACGCCGCGCCTTGCCCGCCTTTACGGTTTCAAGCGCATTCCGGCCGGGACCGTAAATTCCCGCCAGACGGAAGAGGTGGACGGGAACACCCATCGCTTCCCACAGTTTCAACCAGTCGTCTTCGGCATCCACCCGCCGCTGTCCGCGCTCGCCTGTCGGTTCGCGGGGCGACGCCTCATCCACCCAGTCTCCATTTCGGTCGCCGTAAACGCCGGTCGTCGACAGGTAGCCAACCCAGTCAAGCTGGTCGATCCCTGCGATATCCGCCGCATGATTGTCCAGAACAGGGTCTCCGAGTTCATCCGGCGGCACGGACGACAGCAGGTGGGTAACGCCGGAAAGCGCAGCCTGCGGGTCGGTCAGCGGTGTATCTCGATCAAACAGAAACGGTTCGATTCCTTGCTCTTTTAGCCTGACGGCCTTTCCCGGCGACCGGCAGGTGCCGCGGATTGTCCAGCCGTGTTCCCGCAGCCGGGCGGCCAGCGCCTGCGCCGAATAGCCAAAGCCGAAACAAAAGAGGATATTTTTGCTCACGGTTCCATATTCCTGTTCTTAAACAATGTCTTGCACTGCAGGGGCGGTATTCTTAAGCATGGGCACGATGAAGAAAACGGCTATCGCGACAGGTTTCTTATGTATTGCAATGACCTCCGGTCAAGGCCTCGCGCAGCAATCGGCTCCTGAATTTCTGCAGCAGCGGGAATACCAGATATGCATTCATCTGGCCCGCACCGAACCGGCTGCGGCGTTTGAGCAGTCCCTTGCCTGGGCCGATGGCGGCGGCGGGCCGGCGGCAATGCATTGCGGCGCCATCGCCCTGATCAATCTCGGACATTATCCTGAAGCGGCGAAACGGCTGGAAGACCTTGGCAAGACTCTGCCGGACGATACGCCGCCCGGTGTTGCGGCTGAAATTCTGGCCCATGCCGGCCTTGCCTGGATCGAAGCGGGCGATTTGTCGCGCGCCTATGCCGCGCTGACATCCGCGCTTGAACTGTCGCCGGCAAACCCGGACATCCTCACGGACCGTGCGACCGTGCTGTTTCTGAGCGGCAAGTACTGGGAATCGATCGACGATCTGAACAAGGCGATCGATGTGTCGCCCGACCGGCCCGAAACCCTGACCCTGCGGGCCAGCGCCTACCGGTATGTCGATACGCTGGAACTGGCGCTGGACGATGCGACCCGCGCGCTCGACCTCGATCCGGATTATCCGGAGGCTTTGCTGGAACGTGGAAACATCTACCGGCTGATGGGGCGCGATGACGACGCCCGCAGGGACTGGCTGCATCTGGTCGAAGTGCATCAGGGGCGTCCCGCCGCCGACCACGCCCAGCGCAATCTCGAAATGATGGACGTCGACGAGAACCGGTAGGCCGGCTGCGTCTGCCTCTAGAAATCCAGGTTGGCGTAGTGCTGCGGCGGCGGCGCACCGGGGATATGATCCGCCAGCAGGGTCCGGAAGCTGGGGCGGGACTTGATACGCGCATACCAGTCCTTCGCAGCCGGATAATCTTCCCAGGGAATATCCCCGAGATAGTCGACACTGGAAAGATGGCCGGCGGCCGCAAGATCGGCCAGCGTCATTTCCTCGCCCCCCAGCCAGGACCGCCGGTCGATCAACCAGGTGATGTACTGCATATGGGTGTGCAGGTTGCGCATGCCTGCCAGAACGGCCTTGCTGTTCGGTTCGCCGAATCCCAGCAGGCGTTTGGTGATCTTCTCGTCCACCAGATTGACGGTCACTTCCTCGACGAACTTGCTGTCGAACCAGTCGACAAGCCGTCTCACCTCGGCCCGCACGACGGCCCCCTGTCCGATCAGGGAGTCATTGCCGTACATCTCGTCGAGATATTCGCAGATCGGTTGGGAACCGGCCAGCCGCGTACCGTCCTCATCGATCAGAACGGGCACCTCGCCAGCCGGGTTGAGGGCAATAAAATCCGCCCGCCGTTCCCAGACCTTTTCGACCCGCATTTCATAGTCGAGCTTTTTTTCGCCCAGAACCAGACGAACCTTGCGGCAATGCGGATCCAGCCAGAGGTGATACAATAAAAGCATAAGGCGATATACCGTTCGTACCCGGATCGGGCAATGCCGAACCCTTGCACAGCGCTGCCCGACGGTCAGCATTTTTTTCTTGATCGAGCGGGTCACGGACTTAGTTTCGATCTGCGAAAACGTTTGCTGAAAAGAACGGGAATGGGAGAGTGCCGATATGGCGTCGCTGAAAGACAAGACTGTTCTGGTGTCGCGGCGTGTGCCGGAAAATATTCGCAAGCGGGTTTCCGAAACCTATACCGCCATTCTGAATGACGACGACCGCCTGTATTCGACGGACGAACTGCTGCAGAAAGCGGACGGCGCGGATGCCGTTCTGTGCTGTCATACCGAACACTTCACCGCCGATGTGATCGGCCGTTTGCCTGAGTCCGTGAAGATCATCGCGAACATCTCGGTCGGAACCGACCATTGCGATCTGGCGGCGGCGAAAGCGCACGGCATCGTCGTCACCAACACGCCGGATGTCCTGAGCGACGCGACAGCGGAGATTGCGATGCTGTTGATGCTGGGCGCGGCGCGTCGGGCCGGCGAGGGCGAAGCCATCATGCGGGCCGATGCCTGGAAGGACTGGAGCCTGGCTTTCATGGTCGGCACCCAGGTAACGGGCAAGCGTCTCGGTTTGATCGGCATGGGGCGGGTCGGACAGGTTTTCGCCCGTCGCGCCCGGGCCGGACTGGACATGGAAATCCACTATCACAACCGCAGCCGGCTGAGTTCCGACAAGGAAGCCGGTGCGATTTATCACGACTCCGTCGAGGAGCTTTTGCCGCATTGCGATTTTCTGTCGCTGCATTGCCCCGCGACACCGGAATCGAAGGGATTGATGAATGGCGACCGTCTGGCGTTGCTGCCGAAAGGCGCGATACTGGTCAACACGGCGCGCGGCGCGGTCGTCGATGACGAAGCGCTGATTGCCGCCCTCAAGTCGGGCCACCTCGCGGCGGCGGGTCTGGATGTCTACAACAACGAACCCAACGCGCATCCCGGCTACCGCGATCTTGAGAATACTTTCCTAATGCCGCATATTGGCAGCGCGACGCACGAAACACGGGATGCAATGGGGAACAGGGCGCTCGACAATCTGGATGCATATTTTTCCGGGAATGAGCCGAACGATCGCGTTGCCTAATGTGGAATTGGCGTTAAGGTGCCGATGTCAGGGGAACGCCAGGGGCAGACACCCAGATTGAAACTTGCGCGACGTGGGAATTTATGACCTATTTAACGCAATTGGTATTACCAATGTGATCTTTTTCATTGCATGACGGGAGGGCATCGCAGACTGAAACAGGCAATAAATCCAATACGGAAACCCTGAACAACCGAACCGTATTCCATTGTTTGTTCCATCTCAAAAAGCGTGCTTTTGACACGACAATGAAAAAATCGACGATTATGCTGTTATAAAATGCGGCAAATCCGGGAGAGATGACTTAAAAAATCAAAGCAAGCGCTCTCTCATTATCAGCCCAAACAGGGCATAGGCTCATGTCTTAGTGGAGGAAACTAAAAAAATGGCCAAAAACACCGTAACAACGAAAGATGACGTGCCGGCTCGCCGGAAGTTCCTGAAAGGCGCCGCCGGCGCCGCCGTTGGCGCCACAGCCGCGGCAGTCGCTGCACCGCATGTCGCCAAGGCCGCGACTGTATTGAAGGTACAGGCTGCCTGGGGCGGCGGTATCTTCCTTGAATTCGCCCAGGATTATGTCGACCGGGTAAACAAAATGGCCGGCGGCTCGATGAAAATCGACCTGCTGGGCGTCGGCGCCGTCGTGAAAACCGCCGAAATGCAGACCGCCGTGCACAAAGGCGTTCTGGATGGCGCGCACCTGGTGACGGCGTACTGGTATTCGAAAAGCCCGGTTGCGTCGCTGTTCGGCACGGGCCCCTGCTTCGGCTGGTCCGCCAACGAACTGATGGGCTGGATCACGCATGGCGGCGGTCGCGAGCTGTACTACGAACTGATGCATGACCGTCTGAATCTCGATCTCGTCGGGTTCTTCACCGGTCCGATGCCCGCACAGCCGTTGGGCTGGTTCAAGGAGCAGATCAAGGACAGCTCGCAGATGCAGGGCCTGAAGTACCGGACCGTTGGTCTGGCCGCCGACGTTCTGCAGGAAATGGGTATGTCGGTCGTTCAGCTTCCGGGCGGCGAAATTCAGCCGGCCATGAAGAGTGGTCTGATTGATGCGGCCGAATTCAACAACCCGACATCCGATAAGGATTTCGGGATGCAGGATGTTTCGAAACACTACCATCTGGCCAGTTATCACCAGTCGCAGGAAAGCTTCGAAATCATCTTCAACAAGACGCTGTTCGATAACCTGTCGGAAGAACAGCAGGCAATCCTCGAATACGCTTCGGAAGCAGCAAGCTCCGACATGGCCTGGAAGGCGATGGAGCGGTACTCGCAGGATCTGCTCGCACTGAAGAACGATTTCGGTGTGAACGTTTACCGCACACCGGATTCGGTAATGCAGGAACAGTTGAAAGCGTGGGATATCGTCATCGACCGCATCAGCGCCGAAGACGAGTTCTTTGCCAAGGTCGTCGCTTCCCAGAAAGCCTGGGCCGAACGCCATGGCGCCTATGCGCTCCAGAATGCGCCGGACTATCGCGGCGCCTACGAGCATTATTTCGGCAAGCTCTAAGAGTTCGCGGTTATATGTGTTGCGTTACAGACAGGATGGCTTATGCCATCCTGTCTTGACGTGAGGGGCGACAGAGATGACCAGACTTCTTCATTTTATCGATGTTTTAAGCGCTTGGTGCGGCAAGGCGTTCGGGTGGAGTATCGTTATCCTGACGCTCTCGACCTGCTATGAAGTGTTCGTACGATACGCGCTGAATGCGCCCACGGTCTGGGCGTTCGACATGAGCGTGCAGATGTACGGCGCGCTGTTCCTGATGGCCGGCGCCTACGCACTCAGTCAGAACGCGCATGTCCGCGGCGACGTCATATACCGGCTGATGCCGATCAAGATGCAGGCGACTGTCGATCTGATTCTATACGTTACATTCTTTATGCCGGCCGTTTTCGCGCTGACGTATTACGGATACCATTTTGCGGCGGATAGCTGGTTCTACAAGGAAGTGAGCTGGTCCAGCCCTTCCCGCATCCAGATTTACTTTTTCAAAACACTGATCCCGATCTCAGGTTGCCTGCTGTTGCTGCAGGGGCTCGCCGAGATTGCCCGGTGCATTCAATGCATGCGCCAGGGTTACTGGCCGAGTCGGGCGCATGACGTTCAGGAAACCGAGACGATGCTGTTGAACGAAAAACGAGACCTTCAGGAAATGGAGGCCGGTCGATGACTGACCCGCAAATCGCCATCATGATGCTCGGCCTGTTCATTCTTATCGTGCTGCTGGGCTTTCCGATCGCTTTCACGCTTATCGCGATGGGGTTGGGTTTCGGCTACTACGCCTATTACGACCCGCTGCGCATGCAGACGATTTTCGACAACCGCATCTTCGACCTCATGGTGCAGAACACCTTCTCGGTGATGTCGAACGATGTGCTGGTCGCGGTGCCTCTGTTTCTGTTTATGGGCTATGTGGTGGAAAGGGCGAATATCGTCAATCGCCTGTTCTTTTCCCTGCAGATGGCCGCCCGTCACCTGCCCGGCTCCATGGCCGTTGCGGCGCTGGCCACCTGCGCGATTTTCGCCACGGCCACCGGTATTATCGGCGCGGTGGTGACCCTGATGGGCATGCTGGCGCTGCCAGCCATGCTGAAAGCGGGTTACGAAGAGAAATTCGCGTCAGGCGTGATCTGCGCCGGCGGCTGTCTCGGCATCCTGATCCCGCCCTCGATCATGCTGATTGTTTATGCGGCCATTGCCGAACTTTCACCGCTGCGTCTTTACGCGGCGGCGATTTTTCCAGGCTTCATGCTGGCCGGCATGTACATGGTCTACGTGATCGGGCGGGCGGCATTGAATCCGAAAATCGCTCCGAAACCGAAGGACGAGGACGTTCCTCCGCCCTTCGAGATCGTCATGATGGTTATGACCTCGGTTGTCCCGCTCGGATTCCTAATTCTGGCTGTTCTCGGCTGCATTCTGCTGGGTCTGGCGACACCGGCGGAAGCGGCCGGCGTCGGCGCGGCGGGCGGTCTGGTGCTGGCCCTGATCTACCGGTCGCTCACCTGGGAACGGCTGAAGGAATCTGTGTTCCTGACCGCGAAGACATCCGCGATGGTGTGCTGGCTGTTCGTCGGGTCATGGACGTTTGCCTCTGTGTTTTCCTATCTCGGCGGTCATTCGCTGATCGAACACTGGATCCTCGGCCTTTCGCTCGGCACGATCGGATTCCTGATCCTGGCGCAAACCATCATCTTCCTACTGGGCTGGCCGCTGGAATGGACGGAAATCCTGATCATCTTCGTGCCGATCTTCCTGCCGCTGCTGGATCAGTTCGGGGTTAATCCCTACTTCTTCGCCATTCTGGTGGCGTTGAACCTGCAAACGTCATTCCTGACCCCGCCCATGGCCATGTCAGCCTATTATCTGAAGGGCGTTGCACCGCCACAGATCGAGCTGATGATGATTTTCAAGGGGATCATGCCGTATCTGGGCATCGTGCTGCTGTCGATGGTCATGATCTATATGTACCCAGAAATCGCCCTGTGGCTGCCTGACTTCTTCTTCGGCGAATATATACCGGGTTAAACATGTCCACGGGTCTGAACTCTCTGGGGCTGATCGAGGCCGCGCGCGATATCGCCAATGGCGTTATCACGTCGCGGGAACTGGTCGACAACTGTCTGGAACGGATCGACGCCTTCGAACCGACAATCAAGGCTTGGGCACACCTTGATCCGGATCATGCCCGAAAACAGGCCGACGAGGCCGACGAAATCCGGCGGTCCGGTAAACCGACAGGCCCTTTGCACGGCGTGCCCATCGGCCTGAAAGACATTATCGACACGAAATTCGTCCCGACGGAGTTCGGTTCGCCGATTTTCAAGGGCCGGAAGCCAACAAACGATGCGGTTGTCGTTACAAGACTGAAACAGGCCGGCGCGGTCATCATGGGTAAAACCGTCACGGCGGAACTGGCCAACATGACGCCGGGCCCGACCACCAACCCGCACAATGCCGATCATACGCCCGGCGGATCGTCCAGCGGTTCCGCCGCGGCTGTCGCCAGCTACATGGTGCAGGGCGCGGTTGGAACCCAGACCGGCGGATCGGTCATCCGTCCGGCGTCGTATTGCGGCGTGTACGGCTACAAACCCAGTTTCGGCACAATACCGCGAACCGGCGTTCTCACCCAATCGAGACGGCTCGACCAGATCGGAACCTTCGGCAGATCGCTGGCCGATACGGCTCTTCTTGCCCAGGTCATGATGGGTACCGACGCCGGCGATCCGGATTCGCTGCCGGAACGGTCGATCGCCAATCTTGCCAAGGCCGCCACGGACGGCCCGCTGGTCGACCCGAAAGTCGCCTTTGTTACCGCCCCCTATCAATCGGCCGCCGAACAATCGACGCAGGAAGCCTTCGATGAACTGTTCGATGTCCTGTCGGAAAGCCGGGAAAAGCGGGTCGGAAAGGTTGAACTGACACCGTCTTTCGACACCGCGCTCGATTCCCATCGGGCGGTGATGTCTTCGGAAATCGCTCAGACCTACATACCGTTGCTGGAACGGTATCCGGGGAAAATCAGCGATGCCCTGGTTGCGTATATCGAGGAAGGACGGACCGTCAACGCCGTCGACTATTTGAACGCGGTGGACGAAAAGAACCGGCTGCTGGACATTCTGAACGAACTGGCATTCGAGGAATTCGACGCCATTATCACCCCGGCGGCAACCGGTGTGGCCCCCGGAAGTCTGGAAACGACCGGCGATCCGGTTTTCTGTTCGCTCTGGTCATTTCTGGGACTGCCGGCGATAACCCTGCCGATCATGCAGGGGCCGAACGGTCTGCCGCTGGGCGTTCAGTTGATCGGGCCGATCGGCGGCGACCAGCAGCTTCTGCAGGTCGCACAATGGATAGAAGCAGGTTTGGAAGACAGTGACTGACTGTGTTAGTCTCGACAGAATAAAAAAGCGCCCGCGCTGGAGGATGGAATGAAAAAGATCGATAATCTGATCGCCGGCCTGATCGGGTTCGCCCTGTTCGCCGCGTTTGCGATTGGCCTGGCTGAGACCATTTCCACGGTGCCGTTTATCGTCATCGTCGCCATCGTGTTCTGTATGGCCGCCTACGATTTCTACGAATCCTGCATCAAGAGCGATGCCGATTCCTGAAATACGGAATCCCGCGTAACCGGCGTCCCGCCTAGCGGGCCAGGCCCCGTTCGGTAAAGAACATAATCGACATGGAAGCCGCGCCCAGCACCGCGAACCCGGCGACCAGCGGCAGCGCGCCGCCATTGAAGGCAGCACCAACCGCCCAGCCCAGCGGCAGCGACATAAAGGCCGATCCCGATCCGACCAGGGCTGCGCCCAGACCCGCCATATGCCCCAAAGGCTCCATAGCCATCGCGTTGAAGTTTCCGAACATGATGCCGACGCAGAAAAACGTCGCCAGCAGCCAGATCATGAAAGACCACAGCGGCGGCAGCCCGTCCAAAAGAACAACCGGGACAAGGAAAAGGCACGACAAGACCGTCATCGCCATCACCGCGCGCCAGGTCAGGTAACGCATGCCCAGGCGCATCACCAGTCTGGAATTGAAAATCGAGGCCAAACCGATCGTCAGGGCGGCCGCGCCGAAAAACAGGGGAAACAGTTCGCCGACGCCGAAACCGGTCTGGAAAACCTGCTGCGCCGAGCTGAGATAGCCGAGAAACGCACCGAAAACGCATCCCGCCGCCAGGGTGTATCCAACAGCGGCGCGATAGCCGAGGGCTTCCCTGACCCCACCGACGATATTCGAAACTGAAAACCGCCGGCGGTCTGCTTTCGCAAGTGTTTCCGGCTGACGGATGGCGAACCACAAGACCGATACGATCGCCATCGCCATCAGCAAAACAAACGTCATATGCCAGTTCGAAACCAGAATGACGCCCTGGCCGATGGCCGGAGCAATCGCCGGCACCAGAATGAACACGGCCATGGTAATCGACATGATCCGCGCCATGGCCCGGCCCTCATATTCGTCGCGCACCAACGCCAGAGTAATAATTCGCGGACATGCCGCCCCCAACCCCTGAAACACCCGGCCGATCAGCATGACTGTGATATCGGTGGCAAACAGCGACAACAGGCAGCCGAACAGAAACACCGCATAGCCGATATAGATAACCGGCTTGCGCCCGATACTGTCAGATACCGGGCCGGCGACAACCTGGCCGACGGCAAAGCCCAGAAAAAGCGCGGATACGATCAACTGAACATGGTTCGGGTCAGCCACTTTCAGGTCGTGGCCGATCTGCGACAGGGCCGGCAGCTTGATGTCGGTCGCCATCGCCACGATGGAGATCATCAGAGCCAGTAGCGTAACGAATTCAACAAAGGGCAGGCGTTTGGAAGGCGTCTTCATCGACGACCATTACCCGGAACGGGAAAAAACATCAAGCCGCCTTCCACCGCCGGAAGGCCGGCCTTCCGAAAGGGGAAATACGAACCGGTCAAGGATCGTAACCCTACTCCGCAGGCAAGGCTTCAGCCTCTTCCGGCAACAGGGGATATTCCAGTTTCGAAACGGTCTCGAACGGCACGACATGCCAGAACCATTGCTTCGTACGGTCCCAGTCAGCCAGAAGTTCTTCCGCCCATTTCGAATAGGTCGAGGCGAAATGCGCTTCAATCTGCTGCCGGCAGACATTCTGCCAGTAGTCGGTTTCCAGCCGGGTCGCCCCCGCAGTGCCGGGATTAAGATGGTTCATGAATGTTTCGTGCGCATCGTAGACGAAGGCCATTCCCCCGGTCATACCGGCCGCAAAGTTATCGCCGACCGGTCCCAGAATTGTGACAATGCCGCCGGTCATGTATTCGCATCCGTTCGCGCCGCATCCTTCAACCACCGCCGTTGCGCCGGAATTGCGGACGGCAAACCGTTCGCCGGCCTGGCCGGCCGCATACAGCGTCCCGGCTGTCGCCCCGTACAACGCCGTGTTGCCGATGATCGCGTTATCCTGGCTGGCGAGCGGACTGGCGGTGATGGTGCGAATGACGATATCGCCGCCCGACAGGCCCTTGCCGACATAGTCGTTGGCGTCGCCGAGCACTTCCAGCCGAAGCCCCTGCACCGCGAATGCCCCCAGCGACTGGCCGGCGGAACCGCGCATCCGCACGTTCAGATGGCCCGGATCGAGCTTCGCCATGCCGAACTGCCGGGTGATCTTGGACGACAGTTTGGTGCCGATCGCCCGGTGCGTGTTGCGGATATTGTATTGCAACTGCATCTTTTCGCCGTCCGCAAACAAGGCTTCGGCATCCTTGATCATTTGCGCATCGAGCGTTTCCGGCACTTCGTTCCGGCCTTCCAGCGTACAGAAGGCGGGCGTTCCGCCGGTATCGGCGCGCACCAGCAGGGGATTCAGATCGAGGTCGTCGAGATATTCGCTGCCCCGGCTGACCTGGAACAGCAGGTCCGTTCGCCCGATCACCTCGTTCAGCGACCGTGCGCCAAGCCGCGCCAGAATTTCACGCACCTCTTCGGCAACGAAGCTGAACAGGTTCACAACCTTTTCCGGTGTCCCGCTGAAACGGTCGATCAGACTCTGATCCTGGGTGCACACCCCGACCGGGCAGGTATTGGAATGGCACTGACGCACCATGATACAGCCCATGGCGACCAGGCTGGCGGTGCCGAGGCCGTATTCTTCCGCCCCGAGGATTGCGCCGATAACGACGTCCCGTCCGGTGCGGATGCCGCCGTCGACTCGCAGCCGCACGCGATGCCGCAACCCGTTCAGGGTCAGCACCTGATGCGCCTCGCTCAACCCCATCTCCCACGGCAGGCCGGCATATTTGATGGAACTCTGCGGGCTGGCCCCGGTGCCGCCGCTGTGACCGGAAATCAGAATCACATCGGCATGCGCTTTCGCCACGCCGGCGGCGATGGTGCCGATACCGGCGCGCGCCACCAGTTTGACGCAGACTTTCGCTTCCGGGTTGATCTGCTTCAGGTCGTAGATCAACTGGGCCAGGTCTTCGATGGAATAGATATCGTGGTGTGGCGGCGGGCTGATCAGGGTCACGCCTTCGGTCGAATGCCGCAGCTTTGCGATAATCGCCGACACCTTGAAGCCGGGCAACTGGCCGCCTTCGCCGGGTTTCGCGCCCTGCGCCATCTTGATTTCAATTTCCTTGCAATTGTTCAGGTACTCCGCCGTAACGCCGAATCGTCCCGAAGCAACCTGCTTGATGGCGCTGGACGGGTTGTCGCCGTTCGGCTTCGGCCGGTAGCGCGCCGGATCCTCGCCGCCTTCACCGGAATCGGATTTCGCCCCGATGCGGTTCATCGCGATTGAAAGGGTTTCGTGCGCGATGGGCGACAGGGCGCCAAGGGAAATCCCCGGCGCGACCAGCCTTTTTCTGATCTCGGTGATCGAATCGACCTCGTCCAGCGGCGCCGGCGCGCCGTCATAATCGAAGTCCATCAGATCCCGAAGATTGATCGGCGCGCCGCTATGCACCCCTTCGGAGAACTTTTTATAGGCGCTGAAACTGTCTGTCGCGACGGCTGTCTGCAACGTGTGCATCAACTCGCCTTCCCAGCCATGCGCTTCACCGCCCCGGCGGTACTTGTAGAAGCCGCCGACCGGCATGGCCGCGAAGTCTTCGGAATACGCCCTGTCATGACGCTTCAGCACCTTGCGCTGCAGGCCGGTCATGCCGATGCCGGAAATCCGTGACGGCAGCCCCGGAAAGAATTCCGATACAAGACTGCGCGACAGGCCGACGGCTTCGAAATTCAGACCGCCGCGATAGGAACTGACGATCGATATCCCCATCTTCGACATGATCTTCAACAGGCCGTCTTCCAACGCCTTGCGGTAATTCGCCAGCGCCGCATCGAGTGAAACATCGCCAAGCAGGCCGCGCCTGTGCCGGTCGGCAATGGTGGCTTCCGCCAGATACGGATTGACGCAGGTCGCCCCGACGCCGACCAGAACGGCGATGTAGTGAACGTCCAGCGTTTCGGCGCATTCGACGCCGATCGACGTGAAGGTTCGAAGCTGCGAGGCGGTCAGGTGCGTATGAACGGCGCCGGTCGCAATGATCATCGGGATAACCGCACGGTCCGTTCTGGCGCCTTTATCCGTCAATACAAGATGCGTGCAGCCGCCCCGCACCGCGTCTTCCGCTTCGCGCTGTACACGATAGGTCGCACGACGCATCGCCGACGGTCCATCTGCCGGATCGAAGGTGCAATCGATATCGACCGTGTCGCCGGCAAGGTAATACCGCGCCCGCGCATAGTCCGCCGTCAGCAGGATCGGCGAGTTCAGTTCCAGAATTTCAAGCTGGCTTTCGTCTTCTTCCAGAATGTTTCCGAGATTGCCGAGACGGGTTTTCAGGCTCATCACCGTGCGTTCCCGCAAACTGTCGATCGGCGGATTGGTGACCTGACTGAAATTCTGCCGGAAGAAATGGTGGACGCCGCGATATTTCTCGGACAGGACCGCCAGGGGCGTATCGTCGCCCATCGATCCGGTAGCTTCCTTGCCGGTTTCGGCCATCGGATGAAGGATCAGTTCGATCTCCTCCATCGTCCAGCCGGAATCCACCTGACGCTGCCGCAGATCGGCTTTCTCCATCGCCGGATTCGGCAGATTGTCCGGCGAATCGAGATGATCCAGCGTCGTGATCCGGCCAGCCCACGTGCCGTACGGGTTTTTATTCGCAACGTAATCCTTCAATTCACGATCGTGGTAAAGCTTACCGTGCTTCAGGTCGACCGCGATCATCTGGCCAGGGCCGATCCGTCCCTTTTCGATCACCGCGCGTTCGTCGACCTTCACCATGCCGACTTCCGACCCGACGACAAGCAGGCCGTCGCCGGTTACGACATACCGCAAGGGCCGCAATCCGTTGCGATCCAGGCCGGCAAGCGCCCAGCGCCCGCCATAGCCGCAAATGGCGGCCGGTCCGTCCCACGGCTCCATGACGCCATTGGCGTATTTGTAGTAGTCGCAATGATTGTCCGGCACGGCCGAAGATTGTTCCCAGGCTTCGGGAATAAGCAGCGATTTCACGTCCGGCAGTTCCCGGCGGGTCCGCACCAGCACTTCGAAAACCGCATCCAGCGCCGAGGAATCCGAACTTCCGGGCTGGATAATCGGTTTGATGTCTTCCACGTAATCGCCGAAAACCGGGTCGTCCAGCCGGGTCTCATGGCTTTTCATCCAGTTGACGTTACCCAGCAACGTGTTGATTTCGCCGTTATGGGCCAGCACCCGAAACGGCTGCGCCAGCGCCCAGGCCGGGAACGTGTTGGTCGAATACCGCTGGTGATAGATCGCGAAGTTGGAGACGAACAGCGCGTTCAGCAGGTCCGGGTAGAAGGATGTCAGTTGTTCCGCCAGGAACAGTCCCTTGTAGATGATCGACCGGCAGCTCAGCGAGCAGATATAGGCGTCCTTGATATTTTCCAGAAGCAGCGCCTTTTCGATCCGACGGCGGATGATGTAGAGGTCGGTTTCGAAATCCGTTTCGCCGATATCGCGCACGTTTCCAATCATGATCTGTTCGATTTCCGGGCGTGTCGCATTCGCTTTTTCACCGATCACGGAAATATCCACCGGCACCTGCCGCCAGCCGTAGATCTTGTGATTGAGGCTCATGATCGCGGATTCGACGATCTGGCGAACCCGTTCCTGTGCCGCGAAATCGGTACGCGGCAGAAACACCATGCCGACGGCCAGACGGCCATCATGCGGTGAATGACCGGTGCGGCGGATGTGACGCTTGAAGAATTCCTGCGGTATCTGCACATGAATGCCGGCCCCGTCGCCGGTCGCGCCATCGGCATCGACGGCGCCGCGGTGCCACAGCGCTTTCAGGGCGGCGATACCGGCTTCGACCACGTCGCGGCGCGGCGTGCCGTCAATCGATGCGACCAGACCGACACCGCAGGCGGAGGTTTCGGTTTCCGGCAGATACAGCCCGTTCTGAGCCAGATTGGCTGCATTGCGGCGATAAAGATCAATCACATCCTGTGTCATGGCTAGGTCCCCGCTATTCGGCTGCCGCAGCGGCCGCTTTTAACTTTTCAATCAGATAGGCATGCATGGAATCCGCCGCGTCGCGGCCATCCCGGATCGCCCAGACGACAAGGCTTGCGCCGCGGACAATATCGCCGGCCGCGAAGACACCCTGCATCGCCGTCATTTTTGTCTTGTGGTCGATCTTGACGGTGCCCCAGCGGGTGACCGGCAGGTTCGGTTGATCGAACAGGGTCGGCAGGTCTTCCGGATCGAACCCGAGCGCCAGTATCGCCAGATCGCAGTCGTGATTGACCGCGCTGCCTTCGACCGGCTCGGGGCTGCGCCGGCCCGTCGCGTCCGGCAGGCCGAGTCGCATTTGCGTTGCGCGCACAGCCGTCACATTCTCGTCGCCAAGAAACGCTTCCGGTGCGGACAGCCAGATGAACTGGACGCCTTCTTCCTCGGCATTGGCGACCTCGCGCGTCGACCCCGGCATGTTAGGCTTGTCGCGGCGATAGAGGCATTTGACCGATTTCGCGCCCTGCCGGACCGCCGTTCGGACACAGTCCATGGCCGTATCGCCGCCGCCGATAACAACAACGTTCTTGCCCTTAGCATTCAGGGAACCGTCATCGAAACGCGGCACGGTATCGCCCAGTCCGACCCGATTGCTTGCCGTAAGGTAATCCATGGCGGCCGCAATGTTGCCCAGGCCCCGGCCCGGCACCTTCAGATCGCGCGCCTTGTAGACGCCGGTCGAAATCAGGATCGCGTCGTGTTTCTCCCGCAATTCCTCGAACGTTATATCGTCGCCGATACAGATATCGAGATGGAAATGAATGCCGCCATCGCTCAGCCAGTCATGGCGTTTCTGCACGATATCCTTTTCAAGCTTGAACCCGGGAATGCCGTAAATCAGCAGCCCGCCGACCCGGTCGTACCGGTCGTAAACGTGAACGTCATACCCGAACCGCCGGAGTTTATCCGCTGCCGCGAGACCGCCAGGCCCCGCCCCGATAATCGCCACGGACTGGCCCGTTTCCCTGACCGGGCGAATTGGACGCACCCAGCCCTGGTCAAACGCCGTGTCGGTCAGATATTTCTCGATGGAGCCGATGGTCACCGTGCCATGGCCGGACTGTTCGATTACGCAGCTACCTTCGCAGAGCCTGTCCTGCGGGCAGATTCTGCCGCAGATCTCGGGGAAAGTATTGGTTTCCGCCGATACTTCGTAAGCCTCTTCTAAACGGCCTTCCGCCGTCAGCATCAGCCAGTCGGGGATGTTGTTATGCAGCGGACAGTGTATCTGGCAGAAAGGCACGCCGCATTGCGAACACCGGCCGGCCTGGCCGGCCGCCGCCTCCGGCGCATACCGGGCGTAAATTTCTTCGAAATCTTTCCGCCGCAAAACTTCGTCGCGCTTTTCCGGCATTTCCGGTCCCACCGTGACGAACTTCAGCATTTTTCCCGTTGTCATGGGCGCCCCTTCCCTGCGGCACACTGTCTGCCGGTTTTTCTGTCGCCCGATATACACGTAACCGGGAGGGGGAATCCACCGGAAAATGCTATATAGGTAATAATAACTGACCTATATATTTTAAGTCAGGGAGCGCTTCCACTGGAAAAGCCCGAGAATCTGGAATATCAGAATCATATTAGTATCGAAACGAGACTATTTATTTGGTCTTTGCAGACCGCTTCAACCTTCCGTAATGTCGGAGAATCAGCGTAACTTACCGTCTCGCTTCCCGTCGTCGGATCGTCCTAATGGCCTTGTTTCACATTTTTGTTCTGGCGGTCGTTCAGGGCATAACCGAGTTTTTGCCGATTTCCTCCTCCGGGCATCTGGTGCTGACCGGCAAGGTTTTGTGCTGGCCGGATCAGGGTCTGGCCATGGATGTCGCCGTGCATGTCGGGTCGCTTGTTGCGGTCACCGTTTATTTCTGGCGCGACGTCTGGGCGATGTTCGTCGGCCTCGGACGGTTGATCACAAGACGGGGCGGGCCGCAGGCGCAATTGCTGGTCAATGTCGTCATCGGCACCATTCCGGTCATGATCGTCGGATTCTTCGCCCAGGACTTCATTTCCGGTAATTTACGCAGTGTCGAGGTCATCGCCTGGGCGACGATCGGATTCGGCATTCTGCTGTGGCTGGCGGATCATGTCGGCATGACGGTATGGCGGATCGACCATCTCCGGTATCCGTCGGCCCTGATGATCGGCATTGCCCAGGTTCTGGCGCTGATACCGGGCACCAGCCGTTCCGGCATCACCATGACGGCGGCGCGGTTTATCGGACTTGAAAGATCCGACGCAGCCCGGTTTTCACTTCTGCTGTCGATTCCGACCATCATGGCCGCCGGCGGGCTTACCGGCTTCCAGGTTTATGAAAGCGGCAACCTGTTTTTGAGCATGGATATGCTGGTCGCGGCGGGGCTGGCCTTTTTTACCGCACTCATCTCCATCGCCGTCATGATGGCGTGGCTCCGTCGGTCCGGATTTGGCCCGTTTGTCATTTACCGCATCTTCCTTGGCGCCGGGTTGCTGTACTGGGTATATGTCTACGGTCCGGAGGCGGCTTCGCCCCTTTGCACATAATAAAACGGGGTCATGCCGGGCAAAACCAAACTTCGACAGGAATTGGAAGCACGCGGCATTCGTGATGTTTCACTTTGCCTGTACCCTCTGAAGGCGGCGGAAGCCGCCTCGACGCGCGATATCTTTCACTACCACATTGAAAAATGCGGCGGCATGGCCGTCAGCTCCGCCTTGCTCGGGGCGGCGCATATCGACCGGCTGATCAATCGCAGAAACCGGATATTCGCCCGTGCGACCTCGTCGACGGCTGAAGCGCTTCACAACCGGAACGATAAGACCGCGCAGGCCTTCGTAAGCTATGTCGGCGAGTTCAACGGTCCCCGCTTCGGATCCCATCTTCTGCTGGGCGACACCGCGCTGACCTTTGCCTTTTTCCGCAACCCCTTCGACCGGCTCGTGTCGCACTTTTACTATGATTGCCGCCGGGGAAACATCACAGCGCCGCCGGGGCCGGACAGTTTTGCAGCCTATATCCGATCGCCGGAGAACATCTGCTTTCAGACCCAGATGATGGCGTCGTCGCCATATGACGGCGGCAACGAAGCGGCGCTGCTTGATGAGGCATTGTCGAATACCGGTAAACTCGACATCGCCGAACTGCACCACAGGATGGAGCAGGCGCTTCTTGAAATCTGGACCGTCTTCGACCTGCCCGGCATTGTTGCGGAACGCCTGCATTCGAACGCGGCCAAGCCTTACGATTTCGAGGCGTTTCGCGATGAAATCGAAAAACGGAACTGGGCCGATTACCGGCTGGTCGACTTCGTCACGGCGGAACCCAGGCACCTGATGCAGTTCACCGAACACGATCTCAATTGCATGATGCTGCCTCAGTACTTCGGGGTTGTTTCCGACACACAATCGGACGAGGGCGCATTAATGGTCGGAAAGGTTTGCCGGAGCGAAACGCTTGTCCGAGCGATAGCAGAACCCGACACGCATTCGGTTGCCGATATCTTCAGGCGCGCCGACTGACATCGGAATCGATGGTCGCCGGCCACCCCGACAATACCGTCGCCACGCCCAGCGCGCCGGCGGCCGCAAGCGATGGCAGGACCAGACTGCCTGTCGATTCGAAGATATGGCCGGCGAAAGCCGGGCCGATCATCTGGCCGATCGAAAAACTGACCGTCATCCAGGCGATGATCCGCCGCTGGTCGCCGGTCGTCATCTGCCGCGCAACCACCAGCCCCATCGCCGACATCGCTATGACGGTTCCGCCCAGCAAGGCGGCTGAAAGGATCAGCATCGCGGGACTGGTGCTGAGCACGCTTATTGCAACGCCGGCACCCTGGGCGACGCCGGCAAGCGTATACGCCTGACGATGGCCGATCCGATTGGCCACGGCGAACCAGACCGCTATCGACGGAATGCCAACCAGACCGGCGGCAAGCCAGATCGCAGTTTCCCATTCCGCAAGACTCGGCGTCATCCGGGCTATGGTTGAAATGAATGTCGCCGTGATGACATAGCCGAAACCCATCAGACCGTAGGCGAGGATCAACCGGATCAGGCCCGGATTCGCTCTGGTTTTGCCTGCCGGACGCGGCACCGGTCTTTCGCCTCGGCGCGGCACAAGACGCATGGCGACAAAGAACGCGGCCAGCGAATACACACCGCCCGCAAGCCACAGGACGGGCCAGCCGGCAGCCGACCCGTTCAGCAGCCAGGGCAACAGCGCGGATATGGAGATACCGATTCCAACCCCTGCGAAATGGAGCGAAACCAGATTCTGCCGCCCGGCGATGACAAGACGTTCAATGACCAGCGCCGACGCCAGCACCAGAACGAAGGCGCTGGCGACGCCGCCGGCAAACCGAAGCGCAAGAAAGGCTGTTACGTCGGCCGTCAATCCCATTGCGGCTGTAGAAATCGCACTGACAAACAGGTTGATCAGGAACCACCGGCGCATGCCACCGGGTAATACCCGCATTCCCGCTAAGACCGACCCGACCAGATAGCCGAAGAAATTGGCCGATGCGGCCCAGCCCGCTTCCGATTTATCGAGCGCCCCGGCCTCCAGCATGTAGGGCAGGATCGGCGTGTAGGCGAACCGTCCGATTCCCATCGCCGCGGACATTGCCGCAAGACCGCCGATCGCTACGGCGACAGGCACGACATCGATGTGCTTTTCACCTGACATGCAGGGGCTATCGCCTACGCACAGGCGGCGGTCAAGCCGGCTTTAGGGAAAAACACCAATGCAAAAAAAAGAGGCGGGACAACGCGCATCCCGCCCCCGTTTTCTGTTATGCGCCGAGTTACGACGCGAACCACCAGCGTTGGGTGTTGCGGTTGCCATCGAGCGGCGCGTTGCCGGCGATGGTGTCTGGCACGCCGATAGTCTTGGCGGTGCCCATCATCCAGTTGCGGAAGGCCGGGCAGACAAAACCCCCTTCGTCATGGATCAGGGTCTGCATTTCGACATACATGTCACGACGTTTGTTCCTGTCGGTTTCCGCACGGGCGGCGACAAGCAGGGTTTCGAACCGTTCATTGTTCCAGTGGGTTTCGTTCCAGGCGGATTCTCTCGAGAATGCCGAGGTCAACATCAGATCTTCGGTCGGATGTCCGTACCAGACGGAAACGCAGAACGGTTTGACGTTCCAGACTTCGCTCCAGTATCCGTCCGTCGGCACCTGTTCGACATTCAGGTTAATGCCGGCTTTCGCCGCGTGCTCCTTGTACAGAACCGCCGCATCGACGCCACCGTCATAAATGTTGCCGGCCCAGATCGTGATATCGAGGTTTTCCATACCGGCCTTTTTCAGGTGGTGTTTCGCCTTGTCCGGATCGTATGACCGCTGCGGCAGTTCCGAAGCAAAGAACCGCTGCGATTTCGCGATCGGGTGATCGTTGCCAAGATAACCATGGCCCCGCAGCAATGTCTGCAGCATGGCTTCGCGGTCAATCGCATACTTCAGCGCCATCCTGACATCGTAGTTATCGTAAGGCGCCGTATCCATCAGCATCGGAAAGGTGAAATGGCTGTTGCCGCCGACTTCATGGATATTCACGTTGCTCGCTTGCGCCAGCCTGTCGATCGTCTTGATCGCCGGATCGTCCATGACATCGACCTGGCCACCCTGCAGAGCGGTTGTCCGCGCCGTTACGTCGGACACATGCAGTGTTTCGACCGCATCGAAATACGGCAGGCCTTCCTTGAAATAGTTCGGGTTGCGTTTGGTCGCCGCCCGAACGCCCGGTTCCCAGTTTTCCAGGATGAACGGACCGGTTCCGATTCCCTTGTCCCAATCGGCTTCCGTCGTTCCCGCGGGGGCGATTGAATAGGCAACACTCGACAGGACGACAGGGAAATCCGCATTGCCGGAACTCAGGGTGAAGACAACCGTGTCCTTGCCGTCGGCCTGGATATCGTCAACCGCCGCGACAAGACCCTTCCCGATGGATTTGGAATTTTCGCCGCGATGCAGGTTGATCGAATCGATAACATCCTGTGCGTCGAGAGTCTTGCCGTTATGGAATTCCACGCCATTGCGCAGTTTGAATACCCATTTTTTTGCACCGTCCGAGGGCTCCCAGCTTTCCGCCAGTTCGCCGACGACGTCGCCGTCCGCATTGATTTCGGTGAGGTTGCTGTGGATCTGCCACTGCGTGTTGACCTGGTGGGTATCGCCGCCGCCGAGCACGCCGAACAGCGTGTCGGACGTATTGCCGCCCCGCAGGGCCTGGCGAAGCGTGCCGCCTTTTTTGGGCGCGCTGGCCTGCGCTTCCTGCGCTGTGATGCCGGCCGGAATCGCTGCCGCAAAGCCAAGTGCCGTCGCCCGCTTGATGAATTTGCGGCGGGACAGACGCCCTTCCGCAAAATCCTGCTGTAGTTTCTCAAATATATGCACGTTGTGTCTCCCTAAGTTTAAGTTCAAGCACCCGAATGCCGCTGTTTGCGTTGGAAAATCTTTCGGATGCTTTGTGCAGCCATCGTCTAAGTCGAGCAATCATGATGGGATGAGAGGGGCGCAATTTACGAAATTTCGTCACTATCTTCCTAATTTCGACAACACAGTCGACCGCGTCATCAGCGTTACCTCGGTCCAGATAGCGGCTGTTTGCACAATGCCGCACGACGTGTAGAAGTCAGACTGGATTCGGGATCGTTAAAAACAACAGGTGCGGAATGGGACAATCTGGAACGCGGGCGAATTGTGTAACCATAGAAAATGCCGATTTGGCTGTCGGGTCAGGCGGCAAGGAAACCTGGATACTGGCGGAAAACCGGCGGCACGGGTTTCACAATCTGTCAGAGATGTGCCGCAACGGATGGATGATCCGCGCACCGAGGATGCTTGACCTTGCGCGATCCATCGACCGACGGATATCGGACCTGCCGTCCGTCCGGCGGCTGACCGGGTCGCCCTACTTTTCCGGCATGGCGGTCGTGCGCGGGCAGGAACTTCTGTTCGAGGATTACGCCAGAGACTTCGGGCCCGACCGGCGTCATTCGATCCAGTCGATCACCAAGACGACCGTGTCCCTGATGATCGGCTGGCTGGTCGAGGAAGGCCGGATTGACCTGTCGAAAACGGTTGCGGAGTATCTGCCCGGCATCGGGTCCGGCTATGCCGGGGCGACGGTACAGGATGTGCTCGACATGAATGTGGTGAATACCTTTGTCGAGGATTATTCGGATTCCTACCGGAAGTCCGGCGATCCGTCAGCCATACAGGGCTATAACCGTCTGGAAATCGCGATGGGTTGGCGTCTGCCGCCGGAAGGCGAGGCCCCGTTCGGCCTGCGCGACTTCGTCAGCGGCATCACCAGCGACGATGTGCGGAATCCCGGTACGGAAACACTGTACAAGAGTTCGAATACCGAGGTCCTGGCCTGGATCGCCGAAGCGGTAACCGGCGAAAGCCTGTATCCCCTGCTGGTCGGAATCGTCGAAGCGGCGGGTATCGAAGGCGCGCTCTATATGTCGACGGATATCAACGGCGCGCCGGTTGTTTCCGGCGGCGGCGCTCTCACGGCTCGCGACCTTGCCCGCTATGGTCTTTTATTCGCGCGCGGCGGTGTCGGCGTATCAGGATCAAAGGTCGGCAGCCGAACATTCATCGATGCGGCGCGGAGCGGTCAGGGTACAGACTGCTCAGCACCAATCGATTGGCTACGCTATTCGAACCAGTTGTTCACCAATGGCGAATGGATCGGCCATCTCGGCTTCTGCGGCCAGTTGCTGATGGTCCACCCCGAAAGCGAAACCGCGATCGTCTATTTCAGCGTGCTGGAAGAAATGAACGGCGACGATGACGGCTGGTTCGAGGACGTGGTAAGAATGGCCGAAACCGTGCTTGCCCATGTCACAGGATAAACTGATGCGCCGACCGATCTATTTCCTGCCGCATGGCGGCGGCCCGCTGCCGCTGATGGGACATGACGGACACCGTAGCCTGACCGCGATGATGCGCGGGCTTGGCGATGAAGTTGCCGGAAGCAGCGCCATCATCGTCGTCACGGCGCATTGGGAAGAACCTGTTGTGACATTTTCCGGTTCAGCGCACCCATCGATGCTGTTCGATTATTACAACTTTCCGCCGGAAACCTACGAATACGATTATCCGGCTCCCGGCGCGCCTGACCTTGCCCGCGAAGCGCAGGCCTTGCTGAAGAATGCCGGAATTAAAAGCGCCATGAACATGGACCGAGGATTCGACCACGGCACCTTCGTGCCGATGATGTTGATCCGGCCGGAAGCCGATATTCCGGTTCTGCAGATGTCGCTGCTGGCGTCGCTCGATCCGGCAGATCATATCGCCGTCGGCAAGGCGCTCGCATCCTTGCTGGACAGAAACATAACGCTGATCGGATCCGGCCTCAGTTTCCACAACATGGCCGTCCTGATGCGTGGACAGGAGACGCCCGCGGGTGAGGACAAGACCTTCGATGCCTGGCTCAACGAAACGCTGACCGATTCAAGCCTGCCTGAAACCGACCGCGAAGCCCATCTTGCCGGCTGGGCCGATGCGCCGGGCGCCCGGTTGTGCCATCCGCGTGAGGAACATCTGCTGCCCCTGCACGTCTGCTACGGGGCGGCGGCTGCCGCCGGTGGCCAGGCCGAAACCATCTTCCGGGAACCGTTGATGGGATCAATGACATCCAGCTTTTGCTGGCAGGCGCAGCAATAGCGGCCTTGCAAAGCCGGCCCGCGTTCCGTATACAGCCGCGTCTTGCGACGGGTTTCGGCCTTTCGCGGGGTTAGGCTGTGCGCCGGTGCTCAGGGTATGCCCGGCCACGCAACGTTAACATCCGCCTGCCGGGGTTTACCGGATCGGCGATTGCAGGAGATTGAAATGCCCAAACTGAAGACCAAGAGTTCCGCCAAAAAGCGGTTCAAGATTACCGGTACCGGCAAGGTCCGGTTTTACAGCGCCTATCTTCGTCACAACACCTCGGCCCGCCCGCAGAAAATGAAGCGGCAGGCACGGGGCGGCCAGATCATGTGCGACTCCGATGCAAAGGTCGTCCTCAAGAACTGGCTTCGCGGTTAAATCCGGCGGATAGGAGAACAAAGATATGGCACGCGTAAAACGGGGCGTCACAACTCACGCCCGGCACAAGAAAGTCATCGACAAGGCGAAGGGCTATTACGGCCGTCGCAAAAACACCTTCCGTACGGCGGTTCAGGCCGTTGAGAAGGCAGGTCAATACGCCTATCGCGACCGGCGCGCCCGGAAGCGCGAATTCCGCAAGCTGTGGGTCCAGCGGATCAACGCAGCGGTGCGCAACGCGACCGACAACACAATGACCTATGCCCGATTTATGGACGGTGTTCACAAGGCCGGGATCGAACTCGACCGCAAGGTTCTCGCCGATATCGCGGTGCATGAGCCGGAAGCGTTCAAGTCGATCGTCGACCAGGCAAAGGCCGCGCTTGCGCGCTAAATCTCCCGGATTACGGGACGATGCAAACGACAAAGCGGCCTGTGGAGAAATCCCGGGCCGCTTTTTCTTGATAAACCAACGGCTTCGGGCTATCGCATGGCCTCCGACGGTAACGGAGAATAATCTTGGATATCGCAGCACTACAGGAAAGCCTGCTGGCTGACGTCGCCGGCGCCGAAACCATCGCGGCGCTGGAAGACGTGCGCGTCGCCGCGCTCGGCAAGAAAGGCCGTATCACCGCCGAAATGAAAGGCCTTGGCCAGCTTGAACCGGACCAGCGCAAGGAAGCCGGTCAGGCCCTGAACCAGGTGAAGACCGCTGTCGCCAGCGCCATCGAGGCCCGCAAGCAGGACCTGGAACTGGTCGAGCTGAACGCGAAGCTTGAGGTTGAGCGGATCGACGTTTCCCTGCCGGTCCGGCCGGAAGCACAAGGCCGCCTTCACCCGATCAGCCAGACCATGGATGAAGTGATCGCCATTTTCGGCGAGATGGGTCTGGAAGTGCGTGAAGGACCGAATATCGAAGACGGCTTCCACAATTTCGAAGCGCTGAACATTCCCGAACATCACCCGGCGCGGCAGATGATGGATACGTTCTACATGCGCGGTGAAGACGGCGAGCCGGATTTCGACCGTGTGCTGCGGACACATACCTCGCCGGTTCAGGTTCGGACGATGCAGACTGAAAAGCCGCCGATCCGCATCATCGCGCCGGGCCGCACCTACCGGTCCGATAGCGACATGACTCATACGCCGATGTTCCATCAGGTCGAAGGGCTGGTGATCGACAAGAAGACCCATCTCGGCCATCTGAAGGGCACGCTACAGGCATTCTTCGATGCCTATTTCGAGGTCGATCACCTGCCGATGCGGTTCCGCCCCAGCTACTTCCCGTTCACCGAACCGTCGCTGGAAGTCGATATCGGCTGCAGCCGAAAGGGCGGCGAGCTGAAGATCGGGGCCGGCGACGACTGGCTGGAAATTCTCGGTTCCGGCATGGTGCATCCGAAAGTGCTGCGCGCCTGCGGCATCGACCCGGAGGAATATCAGGGCTTCGCCTTCGGCATGGGGATTGAGCGCATCGCGATGCTGAAATACGGCATCCCGGATCTGCGCACCTTCTTCGACGCCGATATGCGGTGGCTGCGGCACTACGGTTTCGTGCCGCTGGAAGTCGCCACCCTGACCCGCGGCCTGACGCCGTAATTTTTTAAAGTACGCGAGCAAGAGATTATGAAATTCACTCATTCCTGGCTGCTGGATCACCTCGACACCGACGCTGATGCCGCCACCATCGCGGAAACACTGACCAATATCGGGCTGGAGATCGAATCCCTCAGCGACGATGGCGCGGCTCTGGCCCCCTTCGTCATCGGTTTTGTAGAGGATGCTTGGCAGCATCCGAACGCCGACCGGCTGCGGGTCTGCATGGTGAATGACGGCAAGACGACGACACAGGTGATCTGCGGCGCACCGAATGCCCGCAAGGGAATGAAGGGCGTGTTCGCGCCTGCCGGAACGCATATTCCCGGCACCGGCGTCGACCTGAAGGTCGGCGAGATTCGCGGTGAAAAGTCTTCGGGCATGCTGTGTTCCGAACGCGAAATGGGTATTTCAGACGAGCATGACGGCATCATCGACCTGCCGGACGATGCGCCGGTCGGTGCAAGCTTCGCCGCCTATGTCGGTCTGGACGATCCGGTTTACGAAATCGGCATCACGCCGAACCGGGGCGACTGCCTCGGCGTGTACGGCATCGCCCGCGACCTCGCGGCAGCCGGCATCGGCACGCTGAAAACGCCTGACTATGCCGCCATCGCCGGCAGCTACGACAGCCCGGTTGTCTGGAAACGCGACGGCGCCATTGGCGACGCCTGCCCTTATGTCGCCGGCCGGCATTTTCGAAATGTGAAGAACGGCCCCAGCCCCGCCTGGTTGCAGCGCCGCCTGAAGGCGATCGGCCTGCGGCCGATTTCGGCGCTGGTCGACATCACCAACTATGTCACTTTCGATCTCGGCCGGCCGCTGCACGTGTTCGACGCGGACAAGGTGAAGGGCAGCGCGGTGACCATGCGCTATGCCAAACCGGGCGAAACCATCCTCGCGCTGGATGGCCGGGACTACACCCTGGCCGACCACATGGTGGTCATCGCCGATGATAACGGACCGGAAGGCATCGGCGGCGTCATGGGCGGCGAACTTTCCGGCTGCACGGAAGACACAACGAACGTGTTTCTGGAAGTCGCACTGTTCGACCCGATCATGGTCGCGGAAACAGGTCGCGCCCTGAACATCAACTCCGACGCCCGCTACCGGTTCGAACGCGGGCTGGACCCGCAATCGGCCGTCTGGGGACCGGAAGTCGCCGCGCGTCTGGTTCAGCAATTGTGCGGCGGCGAAACCAGCCATGTCGTGACGGCGGGAACCCTGCCGGATACGGCCCGGTCGGTCTCGCTGCGCCTGCCGCGTCTGAAACAGAAAAGCGGCATCGAAGTACCGGTCGCCGAAGCCGACGGCATTTTGAAAAATCTCGGATTCGGAACCACGGTCGACGGCGACACGATCTCCGCCGATGTGCCGGGATGGCGTACCGATGTCGAATGCGAAGACTGCCTGATCGAGGAAGTTTTGCGGATTCATGGCATGGACAAGGTGCCATCGGTTCCGATTGAACGCGAAACCGCGCTGCCCCGCCCCGCCATCACCCCGGCTCAGCGTCGCGAATCCTATGCCCGCAAGATACTGGCGGGTCGCGGCATGCTGGAAGCGGTCACCTGGTCGTTCATGCCGGCGGGTCTGTCCGCCGCCTTCGGTGGCGGCGGCGCGGACCTGACGCTCGCGAACCCGATCAGCGCCGATCTCGACCAGATGCGGCCGAACATTCTGCCGAACCTGTTGCAGGCGGCCGTCCGCAATGCCGACCGCGGTATGCCCGATGCCTGCTTGTTCGAAGTGGGCCCGGTCTTCCGCGACCCGACCGATAAAGGCCAGGATATCGTTGCCGGCGGCATCCGTACCGGCAATGCCGTGCCGCGCCACTGGTCGGAAAAAACCCGCCCGGTCGATGCTTTCGATGCGAAAGCCGACGCCATGGCCGTGCTGGAAGCCTGCGGCGCGCCGGTCGGCAACCTTCAGGTTTCGACGGATGCGCCCGACTGGTATCACCCCGGCCGGTCCGGCGGTCTGCGTCTGGGGCCGAATGTGCTTGCCTGGTTCGGCGAGGTGCATCCCGGCCTGACCCGCAAGCTGGGCCTGAAAGGCCGGACCGCAGCGTTCGAGATTTTCCTCGACAGGATCCCGATGGCGAAGGCAAAGGGCGGCAAGGCCAGACCCTTGCTGAAATCATCCGCCTTCATGCCGGTCGCACGCGATTTTGCGTTTCTCGTCGACCGCGACGTCCCCGCCGATCAGATCGTGCGGGCAGCGGTCGGCGGCGACAAGAAGCTGATATCCGACGCTTCCGTTTTCGATGTCTACGAAGGCACAGAGCTGGAAGGCCGGAAGTCGGTCGCCGTTGCAGTGACCATCCAGCCTGCCGACCGGACTCTCACCGACGAGGAGATCGACGCCATTGCGGCGAAGGTCGTCGCAAATGTCGGGAAGGTAACCGGCGGCGTTCTGCGCAGTTAGAGCAGGCTTTTCATCGACCTAGCAGGGCTTTCGGGCAACGAAACAGTGCCAGCCCATCCTGCCGCGTCGGGCGTAATCGGCAGCGGTGCGCCAGTTTTCGTAATTGCTGTGCAGCACCGGCGCATCGATGGAGGCGGACAGGCTGTCCCACCGGGTTTGGATCCGATCGACCAGGCGCTCGAAATGACTTGTCATATGCGCCGACCAGTCCTGCACCGACACAACCCGGAACCCGGCGGTGCGTAACAACCCGGCGAAGTCATCCGCATCGCACAGATCCGGCGCCCCATGTCTGCCGGTTATCCGCTCGCGTTCTTCAGCCGTACATTCGTGCCGGTTCGTCGTCTGGTCGCTGAACACGATTGTCCCGCCCGGAGCCAACACCCGAAAGGCTTCGGTCATCACACGCGGCTTGTCCGTCGCGTGGACGAAGCTTTCCTGACACCAGTACAGGTCGAACAGATTGTCGTAAAACGGCAGGCTGTGGAAATCCGCCAGACCATGGCTGATCCGGTGCTCCAGCTTTTCCCGCCGGGTGTTGTCCCGCGCAATCGCGTCATGATTCGCAGCATAGTTGGTCGCAACAACCCGGCCTTCGAAAGACTGCACGAGGTGACGCGCGCTAACCCCATGCCCGCTGCCAACTTCCAGCACCAGACCCGTCTTTCGGATATCCGTGGCCGCCATCATCCGGGTCCGGGTAGTTTGTGCTGCTTCCTCAATGGTTTCCGACCCGGATAGGTAGGTACCGAAATGAATGCCTTCTCCCCAGACCGTTTCATACAGACGGTCGATCGCTAAATTCTCGTATTGGTTGTTCATTATATACACTCTCCCCTTTTGTGTGTATTTCGAAAAATACACTCACAAAGGATAGGAAATCAACACAATGCAATCTATGGATAATTTTTCGAAACTTCAGTTTTATATCGACGATCTGAAAGCGCAGGCGGCCCGGCACGGCGTGACCGTTGAGATTTGCGACGATTTCAGGGAATTGCAGGAAACCGTCGACGCCATCGAGGATCGCGCGCCGCTGACACCGATCTTCGATTGGCGATATAGCGATATCGGGGCGGATAACGGATTCTGGATCCGGGGCGCCGATGACAAAGGGCAGGTGATCCACTTGCAGGCCGCCCGCATCGACACGTTGTCGGAAATGCCGCTTTCCGACTATTTGCGCGAGAAGGCCCCGCTTTTCCTGTCGCCGCATATCCCGGCCGATATCGCACATTCCACCTTCGATTCCTGCGGCTGGGCCCGGGAAAGCCGCGGCACCGTCTGTTACCACGGCGAAATCTGGATCGCCCCGAAAGGCGGGTTCAGGGCGCGCGGCCTCGTAAAGGTATTGCCGCGTATCGTACCGCCGATCGCCTACCGGAAATGGCAGCCGGACTATTTCTACGGCATGATTTCAGCGCGGCTGGTGCAGCGTGGTCTGGGCGCCCAGTACGGCTATTCGCATTTTCACCCCCTGGGCATTCGCTGGAAGCTGCGCGATCAGGACGGCACGTTCGATGAATACATCGCCTGGATGACGCCGGATGACATGACAGCACTGATGGAGGCGACGACGGACTCGCACCAGTTGATGTAGCTCAGACTACTTCGATAAAGGGAATATCGATCCTGTTGGTCGGCTCGGACAGGCAGTAGATCGCCCTCGCCTTTCCGACCGCCGGCCACGGCAGAAGCAGCCGACGGTACCGCGCCCAGCGCGGCAGGCCATCCTTTATCCGCACGAAGCCGTGAATGTGGTCGTATCTGGGCTGCTTGCAGGTAATCACATCCTCATACACGTCCGTCACGCGTTCCTCATAGCGGTCATCCGTCGTCTGCTGCAATTGATCCATGGTCATGGTTCGGCGCTGCCAGTCCTTGCCGTAGATCAGGGAAATCGGATGCAGTTGCCCCGGATAGGCAAGCTGCATCGGGCCACCCTTTTCCAGCCGTTCGTAAAGAAGCGCGTGATTAACGATGGACAGCAGCAGGTTGGGGTCGCCACCCTTGGCCGCATCGCGCCAGGCGGAAAACGCTGATGTCAGGAATGCGCTTTCCTTCTGCATGTCGGCGATTGTCTTTTCGGCAACCTTTGTGCCCGGCAGCAGCAGGGTGTTTCTGTAGCGGCTGAACCAGTCCAGTTGCCGGATGGCGTCCGGTTCGTTGGTGAAATCGGTTGTCAGCCAGGCGTCGATAAAGGTGTGGAACCGCATCCCTTCCATCGGCCCCAGTTCCTTCAACAGGTCGAAGGAATGGTCGATGGTGACGCGCCCCGTTCGTCGCGCATCCCAGAACATGGTGCCCTGGCCATCGCGGTAATCGACCAGGACGTCCCGGCAATCCTTAAGCGGAAGGTTCGACAGTTCCGACCGCCCGAGAACAGGCAGATTTTCCGCCTCCTGCCGCGTCAGCTCCCTGCGGCGGCCATCCGCCGTAACCCAGAATGCGCGCGCCGCATTGCTTTTGCCCAAGATCTGCATCTTCGTATCCCACCCGTCCAAATTCTGGATCAAATGGTGAACAATCGCAATAGGCAGTATACGGCCGGGCAAGCCGGCCAAAAGTTGGGTCAGCCCAGCGCCCTGGTCATCACCTCGGTCATGCGCTTCGCGAAGGCAGCGGGGTCGGGCAGCGGCTCGCCTTCCATGATCCGTGCCTGATCGAGCAGCAGAAAGGCTGCATCATCGACACCATCGATGGCCTTTTCCGATAACGCCTTGATCAGCGGATGCTTCGGGTTGAGTTCCAGAATACGCGCCGACACCTGGTCGAGCTGCTGATGCTTCTTCAGCATCCGCTCGAGGTTCATGTCCATCGCGTTTTCATCGGCGACAAGGCAGCACGGCGACGATGTCAGCCGGTGCGACGTCCGCACGTCCTTCACCGCATCGCCCAGCGCGGTTCTGACGACCGAAACGAGCGCATCAATCGACGGCGATTGATCGTCGTCTTTTTTCTCGTCCTTGTCGTCGGACTCCTTGTCTTCGGCATCGCCGTCGATTTTCGACAGGTCCGCCCCGCCGCGGGTAACGGATTGGAAGTCCTTTTCCTCGAACGACCCGACGCTGGGCAACCAGAATTCGTCCACCGCATCCGACATGAACAGCACTTCCACGCCCTTTGCGGCAAAGCCCTCCAGTTGCGGCGAACGCCGCGCGGCGGCTTCGTCTTCCCCCGAGATATAGAATATCTTGTCCTGGCCCGGCTTCATCGCAGCAACATAGTCGGCAAGCGACACCCAGCCGTCACGCGTGGTCGACTTGAACCGCGCAAGCTTCAGGATTTCATCGCGCTGGTCGGTCCCCTCATACAGGCCTTCCTTCAGAACCGGGCCGAACGCTTCCCAAAAGGTGGCGTAGGCTTCGGCATCGTTTTCGGCCTTCTTTGACAATTCGCCGATCACCCGCTTGGTCAGGCCTTTACGGATTTTCGATACGACCGGGTTGTTCTGCAGCATCTCGCGGCTGACATTCAGCGGCAGGTCTTCGGAATCGATGACCCCGCGCAGGAAACGCAGCCACGACGGAACCAGATCTTCGCAGTCTTCGGTGATGAACACCCGCTTCACATACAGTTTCAGCTTCGACTTGCGGTCCGGGTGGAACAGGTCGAACGGCCGCATCGTCGGGATATAGACAAGACCGGCATATTCGATAACGCCTTCGGCCCGGAAATGCAGGGTCGCCCAGGGGTCGTCGAAGGCATGCGCGACGTGATGATAGAATTCCTTGTACTGGTCTTCCGTGACATCGGATTTCGACCGCGTCCACAGGGCGGACCCCTCATTCAACTGTTTGGCTTCTTCGCCGCCGGTCAACCGGATCGGGAAGGGAATGTGGTCGGAATAGGTTTTGACGATATGGGACAGCCGGGATTCGTCCAGATATTCTTCCGCATCGTCCTTCAGGGTCATCGTGATGGTGGTGCCTCGACCGTCGCGCACCGCTTCCTCGATGGTGAATTCGCCCCGGCCGTCGCTGATCCACAGCCAGGCGTCTTCGCTGCCGGCGCGGCGGGTCAGCACGGAGACCTTGTCCGCCACCATGAAGGCCGAGTAGAACCCGACGCCGAACTGCCCGATCAGGTTAACGTCCTTTTTCGCGTCTCCGGTCAGTTCGTTCATGAAGGCCGAGGTGCCGGACCGGGCGATTGTGCCCAGATTGTCGATCAGATCCTGCCGGTCCATGCCGATACCGTTATCGGAGATCGTCAGCGTCTTGGCGGATTTATCGAAAGAAAGCTCGATGGCGAATTCGGCATCGCCGGCGATCAGATCCTTGTCGGTCAGCGCCTTGTAGCGCAGCCGATCGCAGGCATCTGCCGCGTTGGAAATCAGCTCGCGAAGAAAAATTTCCTTCTCGCTGTACAGCGCATTCGCCACGATATCGAGCAAACGCCCGACTTCCGCCTGATATTGAAAGCTTTGTTTGGCTTCTTCAGGTGCCGTTTCCGCCATTATATCCTCCGGTTCACAAATATTTGAGCGATTCGTCTCAAGTTTTTAAGACGCGGTCGCCAACTACGCTGAATTGCTGGTGTTTTTACTTCCTGCGCCGGATATAGGGGGCGTTCATCCGGGGTGCAAGCCCCGGAAAAACGCCCTTTATGGGCCGGTGCCTCAAAATTGCCTTATTTCGGTCCGTGGAAAGCCATCCTCTACTCCCTATATAGGAAGTGCTGAGACCTCCCCTCTCAACGGGACCCCTTCCCCAACTCGGGTCCCGTGGCGGTTCTGACCAAACCGTTGCATTATCAGGCGGCCGCCAGTTCCTCCCCCTCTGGCGGCCGCCGTTTTTTTTCAGACAAGTACAGAATCCCGTTCGAGGGATTGTTCGTTCCAGTTGCCAAACGCGGCCCGCCCCGCTATCGCACTGGACATGACACGCAACGGGACCCGCTTTTCGGCGACGGATCTGGCCTGCCTTCGTGGCGGGCGGCTTGTATTCCGCGATCTGTCGCTGGAACTGGCCGGCGGCGGGGCCATCGTCCTCACCGGACCGAACGGCAGCGGCAAGACCAGCCTGCTGCGGGTTCTGTCCGGTCTCATTGAACCGGTCGCCGGCAACATGACCTGGAACGGACAGACGGCTAACGCCGCCGACCACCGTGATCGGGTTGCCCTGATCGGCCATGCCGATGCCGTCAAACCCGCGCTTTCCGTTCGCGAGGATCTTGCTTTCTGGGCCGCCGTAAACCTGTCGGAAACACCGGTCGACGCCGCCATTGAGGCGACCGGATTACAGATACAGGCCGATCTGCCGGGGCAGTATCTGTCGGCCGGCCAACGCCGCCGTCTCGCGCTGGCGCGGTTGATGCTGGCCGAGGCCGATCTTTGGCTGATGGACGAACCGTCCGTCGGGCTCGATGCCGGCTCCGTCGACCGCCTGCGGGCGATGATCGCCGCGCACCGCGCCGCCGGTGGCATGGTCATCGCCGCCACGCATATCGATCTTGGCCTCGGCGACGCGGGTGCCCTCGACATGGATGCCTACGCCGTCGCGCCGATGGAGACTGTCGGCTGATGGGGGCAATCGGCGCAATTCTGCGGCGCGACCTGCGTCTGGCGATGCGGCAGGGGGTGGATGTCACCCTTGCGCTGGCTTTCTTTCTGATCGCGGCCAGCCTGTTTCCCCTCGGTGTCGGCCCGACGCCGGAGCTGCTGACCCGCATCTCGCCTGGCATTGTCTGGGTTCTGGCGCTTCTCTCCGTGATGCTGTCGCTCGACCGGATGTTCCAGGCCGATTACGACGACGGTTCGCTGGAACTGATGGCCCTGTCGCCGCAGCCGCTGGTGCTGATCGCCGCCGCCAAGGCAATCGCCCACTGGGTAACGACAGGCCTGCCGCTTGTTATCCTCGCGCCGGTTATCGCCCTGTTGTTCGATTTTCCGTCGGAAGGCTACGGCACGCTGGTTTTCGGCCTGTTGCTGGGGACTCCGGCGCTGAGTTTCATCGGCGCCATCGGCGCGGCGCTGGTGCTCGGCGCGCGACGGGCCGGGCCGCTGACCGCGCTGCTGGTCCTGCCCCTGTATATTCCGGTGCTGATTTTCGGCGTCTCCGCCATCGATGCCGCGCTGAATCAGCTCGACCCGACGCCGCACCTGCTGATTCTGGCTGCCTTGCTGACTGGGTCGCTGGCGCTGGGACCCGTCGCGGCGGCTGCGGCGATCCGCGCCAGTTTCCGCTAAAGGTACGTATTGAAATTACCGTCCGAAAACAGCACCTTAAGAAAAGCGCGTGTTCACAAGACATTGACCCGTATCAGGGTGCCAAGGTGTTTAATCTGCTGCAGAGTTAGACTATAAGGACGCCCATGCATCGGTTTGCAAATCCCGCGCGATTTCTGCGTATCGCCAATGCGATCCTGCCCTATGTGGCCGGTGGCTTTGTGATAACCGTAATTGCAGGTCTGTACTACGCGCTGTTCAACTCGCCGGCGGATTATCAGCAGGGCGAAACGGTGCGCATCATGTATGTCCATGTACCATCCGCCTATCTGGGTCTGATGATCTACAGCGTTGTCGCACTGGCCAGCGCCAGCGTATTGATCTGGAAACACCCGCTGGCGGAAATCGTTGCCCGCGCGGCGGCGCCGATCGGGCTGGCCTTTACTTTTCTATGCCTGGTGACCGGGTCGCTATGGGGCAAGCCGATGTGGGGCGCTTGGTGGGTCTGGGATGCGCGGCTGACCAGCATGCTGATCCTGTTTTTCCTGTATCTCGGCTATATCGCGCTTTCGAATGCGTTCGACGATCCGGGCCGCGGCAACAAGCCGGCGGCGATTCTGGCGCTGGTCGGCGTCATCAACCTGCCGATCATCAAGTTTTCAGTCGACTGGTGGAACACGTTGCATCAGCCGGCCAGTATCATCCGCATGGACGGGCCGACCATCGCTTCGGAAATGCTGGTGCCGCTGTTCCTGATGCTGGCCGCATTTACCTTCTTTTTCCTGACGGTTCTGATCCTGCGGGTCCGGTCGGAAATCGCGGCGGCGAAATTGCGAACGGCACTGGCGGCGGGCCTGCCGGTCGAGGCCGATGACGGCAAGACATCGCGGGACGGAGTAACGGCATGAACGAATTCTTCGCCATGGGCGGCCACGCCGCCTTCATCTGGCCCTGCTACGGCCTGACCACCGTCGTCATGATCGGCCTGCTGGCCCTGTCGGTCCGCTCGATGCGGCAGAATGAAAAACTGGCCGCGCAACTGCGCCGCCCCCGAAACCGCGGAGAAGGATAGACAATGCGCCGTGCCGCCGCCAGAAAACGCCAGCGCATGCTGCTGGTTTTCGTCGGGCTGACGCTGCTCGGCGCAGCGACCGCCCTGATGCTGTTCGCCTTCGAAGACAATGTGATGCTGTTTCACGGCCCGTCCGAAGTGCAGAACAAGACGGTCGAGACCGGCCGGCGGTTCCGGCTGGGCGGCCTGGTTTCCGACGGCAGCATCCGCAAGGAAGGCGGCGGCATCACCACCGTTTTCGGCGTCACCGATGGTATCGCCGAGGTCACGGTGCGCTATACCGGCATCCTGCCCGACCTGTTTCGCGAAGGGCAGGGCGTGGTGACGATGGGCGAACTGGGCGACGACGGCATCTATACCGCGACCGAGGTACTTGCCAAACACGACGAGAATTACATGCCGTCCGAGGTGGTTGAGGCGATGAAACGCGCCGGAACCTGGCAGGGCGACGAAAACGAAGGCGGCAGCGCCGCGGGGGAAACCGGATCATGATCGCCGAACTTGGACAATTCACGCTGATCATGGCCCTTTGTGTGGCGATGGTGCAGGCCACCGTGCCGCTGATCGGCGCATCCCGTAACAACGCCGCCCTGATGGCGGTCGCGCCGATGACCGCCATCGGCCAGCTCGTCTGTCTGTCGGTATCTTTCGCCGCGCTGATCCACGCCTTCGTTACCAGTGACTTTTCCGTCCTCAATGTGGTGCAGAACTCGCACTCCCTGAAACCGCTGCTCTACAAGGTCAGCGGGGCCTGGGGAAACCACGAAGGGTCGTTGCTGTTGTGGGTCACGGTGCTGGCGCTGTTCGGCGCGATGGTGGCGTTTTTCGGGCGCAACCTGCCGCCGGGCCTGAAGGCCCGCACGCTTTCTGTGCAGGCGATGATTTCGGTCGGCTTCCTGCTGTTCGTTCTGTTCACGTCGAATCCGTTCGACCGGGTATTCCCGCCGCCGCTGGAGGGCCGCGACCTCAATCCGCTGTTGCAGGATCCGGGGTTGGCCTTCCATCCGCCGATGCTCTATGTCGGCTATGTCGGCCTGTCGATTTCGTTTTCCTTCGCCGTCGCCGCCCTGATGGAAGGCAAGGTCGATGCCGCCTGGGCGCGGTATGTCCGGCCCTGGACACTGCTGGCCTGGGCTTTCCTGACCGGCGGCATCGCGCTCGGATCGTGGTGGGCCTACTACGAACTCGGCTGGGGCGGATTCTGGTTCTGGGACCCGGTGGAAAACGCCAGCTTCATGCCCTGGCTGGCGGCGACCGCCCTGCTGCATTCCGCCATTGTCGTTGAAAAACGCGACGCGTTGAAGGCCTGGACGATCCTGCTGGCGATCATCGGGTTCTCGCTGAGCCTGATCGGCACCTTCCTTGTCCGCTCGGGCGTGCTGACCAGCGTGCACGCCTTCGCCAACGACCCGGACCGCGGGCTGTTCATCCTGATCCTGCTGGTTCTGGCCATCGGCGGATCGCTGACCCTGTTCGCCTACCGCGCGCCGGTTCTGCGTGGCGGCAACATGTTCAAGCCGGTCAGCCGCGAAGGCGCGCTGCTGTTCAACAACCTGCTGCTGACAACCGCCTGCGCCACCGTTCTTCTTGGCACGCTTTACCCGCTGATGCTGGAAGTCACGACCGGCGACAAGGTTTCCGTCGGGCCGCCCTATTTCAACGCGACCTTCGTGCCGCTGATGATGCCGCTTTTCGCCGCCCTTGCCGTGGGTCCGCTATTGTCGTGGAAACGGGCCGATCTGACCGGCGCACTGATGCGGCTTAAATTCGCCGCCGCCGTCGCCGTCGCGGCAACAGTGCTGGCCGCCGTTCTGTTGCATGGTCAGGACGGATACGCCCTGATCGGTCTCGCCGTCGCCGCCTGGCTGGTCGCCGGGTCGCTGTTCGAACTGGGTCAGCGGATCGGTATTGGCAAGGCCGATGCGGGACGCGTCCTGCAACGGGCCATCGGCCTGCCGCGAGCCGCCTGGGGCATGACGCTGGCGCATGTCGGCGTCGGCATCGTCGTCGCCGGTGCAACCGGCGCGTCGCTTTTGACAACCGAAGTCATCACGGTCGTAAAGCCCGGAGAGACGTTCGAGATCGCGGATTATTCGGTCGAGTTCCTGGCGCCGGAAGAAATTCGCGGCCCGAACTATGCGGCGCTTCGCGGAAATTTCGTCGTTCGTGACGAAGACGGCGACCCGGTTTCCTTCCTGTCGCCGGAAAAGCGCCGGTATGTCGCGAGCGGTCAGGAAACGACCGAGGCAGCCATCGAAACGCACTTTTCACACGATCTTTATCTTGTGATCGGCGACCCGAATCCGGAAGGCGGCTACACTGTGCGCGGCTATAAAAAGCGCCTCGTACCCTGGCTCTGGTTCGGCTGTATTCTGATGGTTCTGGGCGGTTTCGTATCTCTCAGCGACCGCCGCCTGCGGATCGGCGCGCCGAAACGGACCCATGACATGTCAGCCGCCGCCGCTTCGCCTTCACCGGCCGAATAACAGGAAACTTTACCGGATGAGCCGCATACTCTTTGTCCTGCCGTTACTGGTATTCGGTATCGTTGCCGGGTACTTCTTCGTTCAGCTCGGCGAGGATCCGTCGATCGTGCCCTCGGCCCTGATCGACAAGCCCGTACCGGATTTCGATACCGGTCCCCTGCTTGCCGACAAGCCCGGACTTGCGACCGAGGACTTCAAGACCGGCAACGTCGTGCTGGTCAATATCTGGGCGTCCTGGTGCATTCCCTGCCGCGCCGAACACCCCCTGATCACGCGTCTGGCGCGTGACGAGGGGATGACCATCTACGCGATCAACTACAAGGACAAACGTGAGGATGCTGTCGGCTGGCTGCATGAACTGGGCGATCCGTACCAGCGCATCGGCTTCGACGAAAGCGGCCGCGCCGGCATCGAATGGGGTGTTTATGGCGTGCCTGAAACCTATGTGATTGACGGCGAAGGCCGGATCCGCTGGAAACGCGTCGGCCCGATGACGCCGGAACTGGTTGAGGATGAACTGAAACCCCTGTTGGCCAAACTGCAATGATGACCAAGCTGCTTTATGCCGCGGCCGTCGCCGCACTCCTGATGGCGGGCCCCGCCCTTGCCGTTCAGCCGGATGAAGTTCTGGACGACCCGGCGCTGGAATCCCGTGCCCGCGAGATTTCGAAGGAGCTTCGCTGTCTTGTCTGCCAGAACCAGTCGATCGACGATTCCGACGCGGAACTGGCGAAGGATCTGCGCGTACTGGTGCGCGAGCGGCTGGTCGAGGGGGACAGCGACGACGAGGTGATGAATTTCATCACCGACCGGTATGGCGATTATGTTCTGCTGCGCCCGCCGATCAATGCCGGCACGGCCTTGTTGTGGGGCGGCCCCTTCGCCATTTTCCTGATTGCCGGGATCACCCTTGCGGTGTGGATGCGGCGGCGTCAGAACCAGGGTGCCGGGACCCCCGGTCAGACCTTGAGCGATGATGAAAAAGCCCGGCTGTCGAAACTAATCGATCAGGATGACAAAACCGCATGATTTTCTGGATAGTCGCCACCGCCGTCACCCTTGTGGTGATCGGGCTGATTGCCCGCCCGTTTCTGAGCCAGCGACTCCGGTCGTCCGATTCCGCCGACTACGATGTCGAGGTCTACAAGTCGCAATTGTCGGAACTGGACCGCGAACGGGCCGAGGGCCTGATCGGCGACAAGGAGGCGGACGCCGCCAGAACGGAAATCGCCCGACGGCTGCTGGCCGCCGATTCCCGACGCGGCAGCGTGCGCTCGATGGCCGGTAAATCGACCATGGCCGCCGTCGCCGCGATTCTTGCCATCGCAACCCCCGGCGCCGCCGTGGCATTGTATTTCTTCGTGCTCGGCAGTCCGGGCCTTCAGGACCACCCGTATTCGGCACGGACGGCGGAAATCGAACAGAATCGCGAAGCGGCCAATCCCGGCAGTCTGGAAGCGATGGCCGACCGGGTTGCCGAGCGGATCGAGAAAAACGGCGGTACGCTGGACGATTGGGTCATGCTGGCCCGCACGAACATGACCCTGCAACGGTTCGGCGAAGCGGCGGCAGCATTTTCCGAAGCCGCCCTTCTGGCGCCGGATTCGGCGCAGATGAAAAGCTCCTACGGGGAAGCACTTGTTTTCGGGTCCCAGGGGTCGATCAGCGAACAGGCGGAAATCGCTTTCCAGCAGGCGCTGGCGCTGGACCCACTGGACCCGCGCGCCCGGTTCTATCTTGCCGAAGGACAATGGCAAAAAGGATACCGGGAAGATGCGCTGAACCAGTGGATCGACATGGCCGCCAACGCGCCGTCCGGCGCGACCTGGCTGCCGACGGTACGCGAACGGGCGCTGGCGGCTGCGGATGAACTGGGTATCGATATCGCCGACCGTCTGCCGGAACCGGTCGACATGGCTGAAATGGAAGCCCTCGGCGGTCCAACGGCGGAAGATATCGAAGCCGCCCAGAACATGTCCGACGAAGAACGCCAGGAAATGATCAAGGGCATGGTGCGCAACCTTGCCGACCAGCTTGAAGCCAACCCGATGGATTTCCAGGGCTGGCAGCGGTTGATCCGCTCCCGCGTCGTACTGGGAGATATTGAAGCCGCACAGACCGATCTCGACCGGGCGCTGACCGTGTTCGAAAACGCCCCCTTTCCGAGACGGCAACTTGTCGATCTGGCGCAGGAACTGGACCTGAATGCCGACGTATCGGCCGCGCCGGGCCCGACGGCGGAAGATATCGAAGCCGCACAGGAGATGTCAGAAGAAGACCAGCAGACGATGATCCGCGGCATGGTCGACGGGTTGGCCGATCGCCTGCGAGACGAACCGATGGATTTCCAGGGCTGGCTGCGGCTGGTGCGGTCGCGGGTCGTTCTGGGCGAAACCGAACAGGCGCAGGCCGATCTGAACCAGGCCCTGCAGATTTTCGCCGATGCGCCATTTCCGAAACAACGATTGATCGACCTTGCGCAGGAGCTCGGACTCAATACCGACGCAGCATCGACCCGCGGCCCGACCGCCGAGGATATCGAGGCCGCGCAGGACATGTCGGAAGAAGACCAGCAGGCGATGATCATGGGCATGGTCGAAGGGCTGGCGTCCCGTCTGGAGGACGAACCGAACGATCTAAACGGCTGGCTGCAACTGGCCCAGTCCTACAGCGTTCTGGGCATGCCGGAAGAATCGCTCAATGCGCTGTTGAAGGCAGGAAAAGTTTTCCCTGAAAACACCAACATCCTGTTGCTTGAGGCGCGCGTTCGCCGGTCGATCGCGAATGCATCGGTAACGCCGGCAACCACCGCGCTGATGCAGCGTGTACTGAAACAGGATCCTCAGAATGTCGAGGCCCTGTGGTTCATGGCGGTGCAGGCGCTGGAAGACGGTGACCGGGAGACCGCCAGACAGACCTTCAACAAGGCCATCGACGCCCTGCCCGAAGGGTCGGACGAGCGCCCGGCACTGGCCGCCGAACGCGACAGAATTCTTCAGGTCACCGAATAGCCGGTTCGGTGTTTATCTTGGAAATTCAGCCAGTCTTTCCCGCAGCGGGTCCGCGTGACTGTTGGCGAACTGGCCGTCAATGACGGCGCCTTTGGCCGTCGCCGCCCCGTCGCCATAGTAGGATTCACCCAGAAGTTTCCGCTCCCAGATAATGGCGCCTTCGACGCTGGCCCCGATGAATGCGCCTTCCGCCGCCGAATAGGACAGGATATCCGCATTCAGATTGGCGGTTGTCGATGCCTCGGCGCCCGCCCCGTACGGACCGGCCGCACCGGATATGTCGCCGCCGATCTTGACCTTGGAATCGAGAATGGCCGAAAGGCCCTTGCCGGTCATGACCAGCAACATCAGTTCGGATTTCTGCGCGCCGATCTGCAGCCCGACCGAGCCGGCGCCCATCGAAAAGAATCCCGGATAACTCCATTCGCCGTTGCTTGCGCGGGCCAGAAGAACGCCGGTTCCACCCTCGCCGCCGACAATGAAGCCGCCCTTCAGGACCTGCGGAAAGATCAGCACGGCTTTCGCATCCGCCATGTATTTACGCACCCATTTGCCGACATCGGGATGGGTCGCCAGCTTATCGACAGTAAAGACGGCCTTCGAGACGATCTCTTCGGCATCCTTTCTGGCCTCGGCGACTTCATCCCCGAAAGCCGGCGCTGTCATAGCGACAGCAGCCACGCCAACAAGACCTGCGCTCATCCATTCGGCGATCCGCCGACGCGATATCAGACTACCCATAATCTCCAATCCTTCCGGATATGCTAGGTGCGGAATTATTCATCCCGTTTATTGCACCGATTCCCGTAGCAAAGGGAACATATTCCGGGAATCCGGCAAAAATGTGATGAAACCAGCGGCACAATATGGCCGCTTCGTTCGCAGGATCAGAACTCGATGCCGATCTGCGCCTTAACGCCGCCACGGAAATGATGCTTTATCTGGGTCATTTCCGTCACCGTATCGGCGATTTCGATCAGCTCTTCCTTCGCGTTGCGGCCGGTGATGACGACATGAAGGTCATGCGGCTTGTTCGACAGAACCTCCACTACTTCCTCAATCGGCAGGTAATCGTAGCGCAGAACGATGTTCAGTTCGTCCATAATGACCATCTTGTAGGACGGGTCGGCAATCGCTTCCTTGGCGAATTCCCAGGCCGCGCGCGCCGCGTCGATATCGCGTTGCCGGTCCTGGGTTTCCCACGTGAAGCCTTCGCCCATCGCCTTCATCACACACAGGTCAGGAAACTTGATCAGGACATTGCGCTCGCCCGTATTCCAGACGCCTTTGACGAACTGGATAACGCAGACCTTCATGCCGTTGCCGATGGCTCGGACGGCAAGGCCCATCGCGGCAGTCGATTTGCCCTTGCCCTTACCGGTATGAACCATGATCAGACCGCGTTCCTCGGTCTTGGTGGCGATCATCTTGTCGCGCGCCGCCTTCTTCTTCGCCATTTTTTCAGCATGGCGCTGGTTGATCTCTTCTTCCGTCATACCCTCGGTTTTCATCGTACCCTCACTGTTCCAGTAATTCGCGCAGGTCATCGGCCAGGCTGTTGCGCTTCGGCTGCCAGAGACCCCGGTCCAGCGCTTCGCGCAGTTTGTCCGCCATTTCCCGCAGAGCGGCGGGATTGTTGTCGGCCAGAAACGCCCGAACCTCATCATCGCCCAGATAGGCGTCAAAAACGAGGTCGAAATGATGATCGCCCACCGCCCCCGTCGTCGCCGAGAATGCAAACAGGTAGTCGACCGTCGCCGCCATCTCGAAAGCGCCCTTGTAACCGTGCCGCATCACGCCGGCGATCCATTTCGGGTTGACCACCCTTGCCCGGACGACCCGGCCGATTTCTTCCTGCAGGGTACGGATTTTCGGGCTTTCGGGCCGAGAATGATCGTTGTGGTATATACCGGGCTGCTGGCCGGAGAGAACCCGCGCCGCGGCCGTCATGCCGCCTTCGAACTGGTAGTAGTCGTCGGAATCCAGCAGATCGTGTTCCCGGTTGTCCTGATTGTGAACGACCGCCTGTATCGTCGACAGCCGCGATTCGAAGCCGCGTTTATCGGCCCGCCCTTCCGCGCCCGATCCGTATGCGTACGCCCCCCATTCAACATAGGCGCGAGCCAGGTCGGCATCGGACTGCCAGCCTTTTTCATCGATAAGCGCCTGCAAACCCGCGCCATACGCACCCGGCTTCGACCCGTACACACGGGATGCCGAGCGATGAAGCGCCGTCTCCATATCGATCCCTTCCTCTGTGGCAAGGGCTTCGCTTTCCATCCGTACGCGCTCGGCCATCGGGTTGTCGGCCGGCGCCTCGTCCAGCGCGGCGACCGCCCTGGCGGCTGAATCCACCAGATCGATCAGCGAGGGGAAGGCATCCCGGAAAAAGCCAGATATCCTGAACGTCACATCGACTCGCGGGCGGTCCAGCACATCCAGCGGCAGGATTTCGAAGCCTGTCACCCGGCGCGACGCCGAATCCCAGGTCGGCCGGGCGCCCATCAGCGCCAGCGCCTGCGCGACATCGTCCCCGCCGGTGCGCATGTTCGATGTACCCCAGGCGCTGATTCCGAACCGCTGCGGGTATTCGCCATGATCCTGGGCATAGCGTTCGACCAGCAACTGGGCCGATTTCCATCCCAGGGTCCAGGCCGCCGGGGTCGGGATCGTGCGGGTATCGACGGAATAGAAATTGCGGCCCGTCGGCAGCACGTCGAGCCGTCCGCGCGTCGGTGCGCCGGACGGACCCGGCGCGACAAACCGGCCGGAAAGCCCGGCTTCCAGCGCTGCCAGTTCTTCGTAACCGCAGGCTTCCACCATCGGCCGCACGCCGGTTTCGACGGCATCGAACACGGCTTGCGATTCCGGACCGGGCGGTCGCACGGTCTTTTCGACAATGGCTTTCGACAGCAGTTCCAGACGTTCCACCGTGTCGCCGTGACTGCGCCAAACGGCATCGGACAGGCCGGTCAGGACGTCCGGTCTGGCCGCCGTCCATTTCGCCGCCATTTCCGGGTCGAGCGGATCGAAGTCCTGCGGCAGGTTCAGGTCCTGCGCCAGCGCCCGCAGCAGCGAGGCATCGCCGGCCTTGCCGTCGCCCCGGGGCAGCCGCACCAGCGCGATCAGCAGATCGGTCAGTTGTTCATCCGTCGGCGACCGGCCGAAAATGTGCAATCCGTCACGAATTTGCAGTTCCTTCAGTTCGCACAGATGATTGTCCAGCGCCGCCAGGGCGTTATCATCGTCCCGGTCGCCGATATCGATCCCGATATCCTTGTCGAGGCCGCTGGAGCGCGTGAGGTCGAGAATTTCCCGCCGCAATACCTTGACCCGGCGCGGATCGCCTTGGGCGGCCTCGTAGTATTCATCGACCAGCAGTTCCAGATCCTTCAGCGGGCCGTAGCTTTCGGCCCGGGTCAGCGGCGGCGTCAGGTGATCGATTATGACCGCCGAAGACCGGCGTTTCGCCTGGGTGCCTTCGCCCGGATCGTTGACGATGAAAGGATAGAGATGCGGCATCGGCCCGAAAACGGCTTCGGGAAAACAGTCCTTCGACAGGCCGACCGCCTTGCCTGGCAGCCATTCCATGTTGCCGTGCTTGCCGAGATGAACCACGGCCTGCGCGCCAAAGGCGTTGCGCAGCCAGATATAGAAGGCGAGATAGCCGTGCGGCGGCACGAGCGCCGGGTTGTGATAGGACTGAACCGGATCGATATTGTAGCCGCGCGCCGGTTGCAACCCGATCGCAACATTGCCGCAGGCGAAGGCAGAAACCGCAAATCCATTCCTGTCATCAAGGAAAAAAGGATCTTCCTGAGGCGCACCCCAGCGCGATTCAACCGCCGTGCGAACCGGATCGGGGAGCATGTCAAAGGCGGTTTTATAGTCCGCAAGGGCCAGCGTTTCCCGCACGATTCTGCCATCTGTCGCCGCGTTCGTCGGCCCGTCGGACAGATAATCTATCAGGTCGTTACCGGTGCAAAAATCATGCTCAATGCCATACCCCTTATCCTGTAAAAAGGTAAGGACTTCGAGCGCACCGGCCGGTGTATCGAGCCCGACACCGTTGCCCAGTCTGCCGTCCCGGTTCGGATAGTTCGCCAGCACCAGACCGATCCGCCGGTCGCCCGCCGGGGTGCGTCGCAAGTCCGCCCAGGCTTTTGCGAGAGCCGCCGTAAATGCGCATCGGTCGGCAACCGGTTCGTAGGTGACGATATCCGCCTCGACGTTTTCGTCCCGCATCGCCGCGCCCTTGAACGACACGGCGCGGGCGAGGATGCGGCCGTCGATCTCGGGCAGGGCGACATTCATCGCAATATCCCGCGCCGAAAGACCCTTCGTGCCGTCCTCCCAGATTTCCCGGTTCCCGCCCGAAAAGACGATCTGCAGGACAGGACAGTCGGATGCATCGAACGGCGTTTCCGTTCGCGCCGCGCCCGGGGTCGATACGGCAAAGCCGGTGCCGTTCAGAATAACGTCGACGCCGGCCTCGGCGAATGCCTCCTGCATGACAGCGGCGGAAACAGCTTCTTTCAGGCTGGAAACGAAGACAGGCAACGAATTGACGCCGGCCGCGTCGAGCTGCCGGCATATTTCATCGATGACCGATGTGTTTCCTGCCTGAACCAGCGCCCGGTAGAACACGATGGCCGCCGTCGGACGGCCCGGATCGAGATTGAGATCGGCCAGGTTCGGGCTGGTTTTACCTGCATGGTAGAGGCCGGCTTTCGGAAGCGCGGCCGGTTCGCGCCAGAAAACCTCCCGGCCGAGCAGTTCCGATGCATACAGCAGTGCATTTTCGGCATTGTCGATACCGCCTTCGATCAGGTAGCGCCACAACCGCAGATGCGCCGCAGGATCGACCGTCGAAAAGGCCGCCAGTTCATCATCCGGCTTGTCATCGCCCGGCAGAAACGCCACCGGGATCGAGGCAGCCCGGCAGGCGGCGGATACTTCGTCCACGCCATAGGACCAGTACGACCGGCCGCCCAGCAGTCGGCAGATGACCAGTTTCGCTTTCGAAATGATCTCTTCGACGTAGAGATCGACCGCGTAATTGTGGCCGAGATGCATGAAATTGGCGCAACGGACCGTCGGCGCCTTCGAATCGCGGTCGAGAATTTTACCCTGGGCCGCCGCAAAGCAGGCGATTTCCGTGTCGGCCGCGGTGACAATGACGATATCGCCCGTCGTCTGGCCGAGATCAATCGCTTCCGATCCGTCGTCGACGGCGCCGGGCGTGGCGGCAAGAAGGTGCATGATCGCTAAACCTTATCGACGCGGAAGGGAAACGCGCGTTACGCCGGCGCGGCCATTCCGATGACATTGTAGCCGGCGTCGACATGATGGACTTCGCCGGTAACGCTGGCCGACAGATCGGACAGCAGATACAGCGCCGAACCGCCGACATCGTCCAGCGTGATGTTGCGGCGCAACGGGGCGTTTTCGCCCTGCCAGTTGTATACGAAACGGGCCCCGGCAATGGCCGAACCGGCCAGCGTGCGCATCGGCCCGGCCGATATCGCGTTCACCCGAATGCCGGCAGGACCGAGATCGGTCGCCAGATACCGGACGCTGGCCTCCAGCGCCGCTTTCGCCACACCCATGACATTGTAGGACGGCATCACCCGTTCCGCTCCGGAATAGCTGAGCGTGACCAGGCTTCCGCCATTCGTCATCAACGGTTCGGCGGCTTTCGCGATGGCCGTGAACGAATAGCAGGAAATGCTCATCGTGTGCCGGAAGTTCTCCAGCGACGTATCGATATAACGGCCTTTCAACTCGGCCTTGTCGGAATAGGCGATGGCGTGCACCACGAAATCCAGTCCGCCCCAGCGGTCGCTGAGGGACCCGAAAACGTTTTCGATACTGGCGGAATCGGTGACATCGCAGGACAGGCACAGATCAGACCCGACGCTTTGCGCCAGCGGTTCCACACGTTTGCGAAAGCCGTCGCCCTGATAGGAAAAGGCGAGATCGGCGCCATGCGCCGCCAGCATTTTCGCAATGCCCCAGGCGATTGAATGATCGTTGGCGACCCCCATGACAAGGCCGCGTTTTCCCTGCATCAGGCGTGACGATGTCAGAACATCGGATGCACTACCGGCGTCGGTTTCGACATCCGGCTGCGCTGCTGCTGACTCGTCGCTCTGATCCATTGTCACGACATCAATCCTGATACCGGCGGAAGACCAGGCACGCATTTGTGCCGCCAAAACCGAAGCTGTTCGTCAGCACACAATCCAGACCCGCATTGTCGATCCGCTTGGTGGCGATCGGGATACCCTGCGCTTCTTCGTCCAGGTTCTCGACATTCGCGGATGCCGCGATGAAATCGTTGTCCAGCATCAACAGGCTATAGATCGCCTCGTGAACGCCGGTAGCGCCCTGCGAGTGCCCGGCCAGGGACTTCGTTGAGCTGATCGTCGGTATCTTGTCGCCGAAAACCTCGCGAATGCCGTTCAGTTCAACCATATCGCCGACCGGAGTCGACGTGCCGTGCGCGTTGATGTAGCCGATCGGATCGTTCAGGCCGTCCAGCGCCATTCTCATGCATCGCACCCCGCCTTCGCCCGACGGCGCAACCATGTCATACCCGTCCGAGGTCGCGCCATATCCGACGATTTCGCCGTAGATTTTCGCGCCGCGCGCCTTGGCGTGTTCAAGCTCTTCCAGAACGACCGTTCCGCCGCCGCCGGAAATCACGAATCCGTCCCGGTCCCGATCGAACGCCCGGCTGGCCCGGGTCGGGTCTTCGTTGTATTTCGAGGACAGCGCGCCCATCGCGTCGAACAGGACCGTCAATGTCCAGTTCAGTTCCTCGCCGCCGCCGGCGAACACGATATCCTGCTTGCCCCACTGAATGAGTTCCGTCCCGTTGCCGATACAATGGGCGCTGGTGGAACAGGCCGAGCTGATCGAGTAGTTCACGCCCTTGATATGAAACGGCGTCGCCAGCGTCGCCGAGTTGGTGCTCGACATCGTGCGCGGCACCCGGTAGGGGCCGACCCGCTTGACGCCTTTTTCCCGGGCGATATCCGCCGCTTCGACCAGGTCGCGCGTCGACGGCCCGCCGGAGCCCATCACCAGGCCGGTGCGTTCATTGCTGATTTCGGATTCGGTCAGCCCGGAATCGGCGATCGCTTCCTGCATGGCGATATAGTTGTAGGCCGCGCCGTCGCCCATGAACCGCCGAACCTTGCGGTCGACATGGTCGTCGATATCGATATCGATCGATCCGTGAACATGGCTGCGGAAACCGCGTTCCTTGTATTCTTCAACGAAAGTGATGCCGGATCGGCCCTGCTTCAGAGAATCGAGCGCCTCGGCCTTGTTGTTTCCAATCGACGAGACAACGCCCATCCCGGTTACAACAACTCGTCTGCCACTTGTCATAAGCGACTCCCACTTGATTTTTGTCGGATTTGGCAGACCTCAAAGGTCCTGGTCAAGTCATTCTCTGAAGGTGGTATTTTACACACCGAATTCAACCGTTCTTTCAGGCATTCTGGGTCGGCTGGAACAGACCGACCTTCATATCCCGCGCCTCGGTCGCCAGTCTACCGTCGACCTTCACGATACCATCCGCAATGCCCATGATGAGTCGGCGCATGATAACCCGCTTGAACGTGATTTCGTAGGTAACCTTTTTCGACTCCGGCAGAACCATGTCCTGGAACTTCACTTCGCCGACGCCAAGCGCCCGGCCCTTGCCCAGACCGCCCATCCAGCCCAGGAAAAACCCGACGAGCTGCCACATGGCGTCCAGACCCAGACAGCCCGGCATCACCGGGTCGCCCTTGAAGTGGCAATCGAAAAACCACAGCGACGGTTTGATATCGAGTTCGGCAATGATCTTGCCCTTGCCGTGTTCACCCCCGTCTTTGGTGATTTCGACAATGCGGTCCAGCATCAGCATGTTCGGCAGCGGCAATTGCGCATTGCCCGGCCCGAACAGCTTTCCTTTCGCGCATTCGATCAGATCTTCATACGAAAAGCTGGACAGATGTGTCAGCCCCGGAGTCTCTTGATCGTCCCGGGCCTTTGCGCTGGCGGTATCAGATGGTGTCATGCCGTTCCGGCCTATCTGCTGTTTTACCTGTGTTAACTGCTCAAAAACCTATACCACACGCCAAATCGACACAAGGAGGGGCAAACCCGCCGCCGGCGTCAATTCTACACGTCCAGATTGGCGACCTTCAGCGCGTTTTCCTGGATGAATTCGCGGCGCGGTTCGACGACATCGCCCATCAGGGTTGAAAACACGTCTTCCGCCTCATCGCCATGCGTAACTTTGACCTGCAGCAGGGAACGACCGTTGGCGTCCAGCGTTGTTTCCCAAAGCTGATCCGGATTCATCTCGCCCAGCCCCTTGTAGCGCTGCACGGTGAGGCCCTTGCGGCCTTCGGCCATCACGGTTTCGATCAATGCCATCGGCCCTGTGATGCGGTGTTCTCGATCCTTGATCATCAGCGTGCCGTAGCGGGTGCCGAACAGGTTCTGCAGCAGCGGCGCCATCTTGTCGAGCTGGCGGGCTTCCGCCGACCGTAGCAGATCGCCGTCGATGATCCAGCGTTCGGTTACCCCGCGCAAGGTCCGCTGAACTGAGAGGCCGCCATCCGGTACAGCTTCGCCGACCCAGCCTCGTTCCAGCGGATCCGCCAGTGCGTCGAGGCGTTTCGCCAAAGAGTCTGCCGCCTGCTGCGCATGATCGTCTGATTCCAGCAGCGCCGGGTTAAGCGCCCCTATGATCGCGGCCTGCTCGACCAGATCCCTGCCGCCGGCTTTGCGCGCCATCGGTTCCAGATAATCCTTTGCCTTGCGGCACGATTCCACCAGTTCCGTCAGCTCGTTTCGGGCGCGCTGCGCACCGTCGGCCCCTTCGAACACTGCCACGTCAACGACGTTGCCGATCAGGAAGCTTTCCAGCGCCGGATCGTCTTTCAGGTAGAAAGCTTTCTGATCCTTCTTCACCAGATACAACGGCGGCTGCGCGATATAGAGATAGCCGGAAGAAATCAGTTCAGGCATCTGACGGAAAAAGAAGGTCAGCAACAGCGTCCGGATATGGCTGCCGTCGACATCCGCATCGGTCATGATGATAACTTTGTGATACCGCAGTTTTTTGATATTGAAGTCGTCGCGGCCGATGCCGGTGCCCAAGGCCGTGATCAGGGTGCCGATTTCCTGACTGGACAACATCTTGTCGAACCGGGCGCGCTCAACGTTCAGGATCTTGCCGCGCAACGGCAGGATTGCCTGGGTGCGGCGGTCACGCCCCTGCTTGGCCGATCCGCCGGCGCTGTCGCCCTCGACCAGAAACAGCTCAGCCCGCGCCGGATCGCGTTCCTGACAGTCGGCAAGCTTACCGGGAAGCGACGAGATATCCAGCACGCCCTTGCGGCGCGTCAGTTCCCGCGCCTTGCGGGCCGCTTCCCGGGCAGCGGCGGCCTCGACCACTTTCTGGGCGACCTTTTTCGCTTCCGTCGGGTGTTCCTCGAACCATTCGCTGAGCTTTTCGTTGACGATCGCCTCGACGATCGGGCGCACTTCCGACGAAACGAGCTTGTCCTTCGTCTGGCTGGAAAATTTCGGGTCCGGCACCTTGACCGACAGCACGCAGGTCAGGCCTTCGCGGGCATCATCGCCGGTGATCGAAACCTTTTCCTTTTTCGCCAGGCCGGAACTCGCCGCATAGGCATTGATCTGCCGGGTCAACGCGCCACGGAACCCGGCGACATGCGTGCCCCCGTCGCGCTGCGGAATGTTGTTGGTGAAGCACAATGTCGTTTCGTGATAGCTGTCGTTCCACTGCATCGCCAGTTCGACGCCAACGCCATCGCGTTCGCCACGCACGTCGATCGCCGGCGAATGCAGCGGCGTCTTCGACCGGTCGAGCCATTGCACGAAAGCCTCAACCCCGCCTTCGTAATACAGGTTGACAACCACAGGCTCGGGATGGCGGGCATCCGTCAGCGCGATCTTCACGCCGGAATTCAGGAAGGCCAGTTCCCGCAGGCGGTGTTCCAGCGTCCCAAAATCGAACAGGGTCATGGTGAATGTGTCGGTCGAGGGCAGAAACGTGATTTCCGTCCCCGTATCGGAAGGGTCGCAACTGCCGGTGACTTCCAGCGGCTTGTCGGAATTGCCGTGCGTAAACGACATTTCATGGACTTTACCGTTGCGTTTGATCTTCAGCTTCAACGATACGGACAGCGCATTGACGACGGAAACGCCGACCCCGTGCAGCCCGCCTGAAACCTTGTAGGAATTCTGGTCGAACTTACCGCCGGCATGAAGCTGGGTCATGATGACCTCGGCCGCCGATATGCCTTCTTCGTCATGAATGTCCGTCGGAATACCGCGGCCGTTATCCGTGACCGTGACCGACCCGTCGCCGTTCAGCGTTACCGTGACGGTGTCGCAGTGGCCGGCCAGGGCCTCGTCGATCGCGTTATCGACCACCTCGTAGACCATGTGGTGCAGGCCGGTGCCGTCATCCGTATCCCCGATATACATGCCCGGCCGTTTGCGAACAGCGTCAAGCCCCCGAAGAACCTTGATCGAGCCAGCTCCGTATTCCGCGCCGTCATCGGTTATTTGATCGCTCATTACCACTCCACGTCTTTACACAAACGACCTGACATTCAGGCCGGGAAAACAGCCGCATCCGCGACCCGTAAAATCTGCGCCGCACCCTGCATCGGCTCGAAAACCCGGGCATCCGTGCCGGTCATCCAGGCCTGCGCGCCCATGTCGAGCACAGCGGCGAACAAAGCCTCGCGCCGGTCTTCATCCAGATGCGCCGCCACTTCGTCCAGCAACAGAAGCGGGGTGACCCCCCGTTCCGCCGTCAGCAGCCGGGCATGGCTGAGAACCAGCGCCATCAGCAATGCCTTCTGTTCGCCGGTCGAACATTGATCGGCCGGCATGTCCTTTTCGATATGGCGAACGGCGAGGTCGGACCGGTGCACCCCGACCGCCGCGCCGCCAGTAACAGCGTCAACCGGACGATTCTGCACCAGCGCGTCGCGGAACCGGTCTTCAACCGTCACCGCCGATTCCGTATCGAGCCAGGCTTCGAGATCGCCGGACACATCGACCGTCGCGCCCGGAAAAGGCCCGAAACCGGACGCCGCCACCCGTGCCAGCCGAACCGCAAGGTCACGCCGTGCGGCCGCGATGGCGACGCCGCGTTCGGCAATCTGGGCTTCCAGCGCATCCAGCCATCCGGCATCCATCGCCCCGGTCTCGCCACCGTCTTTCAGAATCTTCGACCGGTCCCGCAGCGCCTTGTCGTAGGCGGTAACCCGGCCGGCATGAGCGGGATCGAACCCGTAGACCAACCTGTCCAGAAACCGTCGCCGCGCCGACGCGCCTTCAAGAAAAAGCTGGCTCATCTGCGGCGTCAGCCAGACGGCGGAAACGTACTCGCCAAGGCCTGTCTGTGTCGCCGCCGCGCCGTTTATCCTGACGACACGCCGTTCCGAACCGGCTTCGTTGCCGGTTCCGATTTCCACCGGCCCGACTTCGGTCGAGACCGTTGCCGCAACGCCCCAACCTGGTGCGGCCATTCCTGAGCCGTCTCTGCGTTCAAGTTCGCCTGTTCTGGCACGACGCAGGCCGCGGCCCGGCGCCAGCAGCGAAACCGCTTCCAGCAGATTGGTTTTGCCCGCACCATTCTCGCCGAACAGCACGACAGCACGCCCGTCCAGATCGAGCGACTGCCGGGCATAGTTTCGAAACCCCGTCAGTTTCAGGCTGCGAACTGCGACAGGCGTTGCGCGGCGTTCTGTCGACACAGCTTCAATAATCGCCCTGTCTTCCGTCCGCGCGTCTTCAACCCGTCCCGGCTGTGCTGACATTAAATCCAGCCCAATCAGACCCGCATCGGCATCAGCACATAAAGCGCGCTGGCGTCGTCGGCATCCCGCACAATTGTCGGCGAGGCTGAATCGGCAAGGTGGAATTCGGCCTGACCGCTTTCAATCTGCGAAGCGATATCGAGGAGGTACTTGGAGTTGAACCCGATCTCCAGGGATTCCTTGTCGTAACCGACCTCAAGCTCCTCGACTGCCGTTCCGCTATCCTGGTTGGACGCGGACAAGGTGATCGTGCCAGCAGACAGGGCCAGCTTCACGGCGCGCATTTTTTCCGTTGCGATGGTCGATACCCGGTCCACGGCATTGGCGAATTCCTTGCAGTCGATCTGCAGGATCTTGTCATTGCCGGTCGGGATAACCCGTTCATAGTCAGGGAACGTGCCGTCGATCAGTTTCGATGTCAGCACGACATCGCCCGTCGCGAACCGGATTTTCGTGTCCGACAGGGACACCTCGACGGGACCGTCCGCTTCATCGATCAGCTTGCGCAATTCGCTGACCGTCTTGCGCGGCACGATAACGCCGGGCATGCCGGCCGCGCCGTCGGGCAGGTCGGTTTCCATCCGCGCCAGCCGATGGCCGTCGGTCGCCACGGCGCGCATCATCGAGCCTTCGGCATGCAGATAAATGCCGTTCAGATAATAGCGGGTTTCCTCAGTCGAAATGGCGAACCGGGTACGGTCCACCAGCCGGCGCAGCAGATCCGCATCGAGCGAGAATTCGTGGCTCATCTCGCCGCCGGACATGACCGGGAAATCCTCGATCGGCAGTGTCTGCAGCGTGAATTCCGACCGGCCGCTCCGCAAATGCAGTTGATCGCCGGATTTATCCAGTTCGATCTGCGCGCCATCCGGCAGCTTGCGGACGATTTCATACAGGGTATGCGCCGGCGCGGTGATCGCGCCGTCCGTCCCGACGGAGGCGGCGGCGGACTCGACAATCGAGATATCCATATCCGTTGCGGTCAGGCTCAGCGTCACGCCCGACGCATCCAGCAGAACGTTGGAGAGAATGGGGATCGTGTTCCGCCGCTCGACAACGCTTTGTACGTGGTTCAGAGCGCGAAGCAGATTGGCGCGTTCAATAGTCAATTTCATGGTGCAATCGCCGTCAAATGATGTGGTTTCGGACGGGGCCGGACAGACGACTGCGCCTGGTCAAACCGACCCATTTACGTGGCTGCAAACAACCGCAATTTCAGGAAGATTGACTATACCATGCAGGTCCGGATTGACTAGGGAATAAAGCCGCCGAAACAATCCGCAGACAATGGATGCGCATAGCGCTCCAACCCCTTGATTTTATAGCCATATTTTTACCAAAAGTTTACAGGCGCAAATACAGTGTCGCAACCGGGCTCAGGCGCGGGGCCGGCAGCTCTGCTTTTTTGCGAATCAGCCGAAATCACCGGTTGTCGAGGCCCTCGGTCGGGAACGGCGAAAATCAGCCTTCGAGCATCCGGCGCAGCAGTTCGACGTCCTCGGCGAAGCTGGAATCCTCCTGCCGCAGCTCATCCACTTTCTTGACCGCGTGCATGACGGTCGTGTGGTCGCGTCCGCCGAACTTGCGGCCTATTTCCGGCAATGAGCGGGCGGTAAGCTGCTTGGCGAGATACATCGCCACCTGACGCGGCCTGGCGATCGCCCGGCTGCGCCGCGCGGAATGCATTTCCGACTGCTTGATGTTGAAATGTTCGGAAACCCGTTTCTGGATTTCCTCGATGGTGACCCGCCTGTCGTTGGCGCGCAGCAGGTCGTGCAGCACATCCTGCGCGGTTTCGAGATCGATCGACCGCCCGACCAGATTGGCATAGGCCAGCAGACGGTTCAGCGCGCCTTCCAGTTCGCGCACGTTCGAGGTGATCCGGTGCGCCAGAAACTCAAGAACCTTGGGCGGAATATTCGCCCCCATCCGGTCGGCCTTCGATTGCAGGATGCCGAGACGAAGCTCGTAGGTCGTTGAATGAATTTCCGCGACCAGGCCCCAGCCGAGCCGCGATTTCATGCGGTCCTCGATCCCTTCAAGCTCCGCCGGCGACTTGTCGGCGGAAATCACGACCTGCCGGTTCTGGTCGACCAGGGCGTTGAAGGTATGGAAAAATTCTTCCTGCGTGTTTTCCTTACCGGCGATGAACTGCACATCGTCGATCATCAGAACGTCGACGGACCGGAACTGTTCCTTGAACGCCATCGTGTCCTTGTACCGCAACGCGCGGATGAACTGGTACATGAACTTTTCGGCTGAAAGATAGATAATCCGTCGTTCCGGCGTGTGCCGCCGGATATACCAGGCGATGGCATGCATCAGATGCGTCTTGCCGAGGCCGACTCCGCCGAAAAGAAACAGCGGGTTGAACGGCACCTTCTGCGCTTCCGCGACGCGGCGCGCAGCAGCGAAGGCAAGCTCGTTCGGCTTGCCGACGATGAAATTGTCGAACCGGAAACGGTCGTCCAGCGGCGCGCAGATATCGTCTATCGCCTGACCGTTGACGGCGCGGGGAAGTTCCGATGGCTCGTCGCGGTCGTCTGTATTCTGGGCGCCGACATGATTGACGACAATTTCCGTGATGGTCGGGTTTTCCGCGGTCCACAAGGCTGTCAGTCGCTTGCCGTATTGCGATTCGACCCAGGTCTGCATGAAACGGCTTGGTACGGTGAGGTGAACGGCGCCATCCTTAACGGAATCGAAGGTAAGGGGTTTCAGCCAACTCTGATAAGCGGTTTCGCCGAATTCGGCGCGCATTCTGGCCCGAACTCTCGCCCATTGTTGGTTCAACCGTTGCTCCATCCGTTCCACCTAAACCCAATACAATTCAAAGCGGCATCGACAGTCCGCCAATTCAATGCCGTCAACTTTGAACGACCCGGATAAACGCGCTTTAGTAAATTCCCAGTCTCGAAAACACTATACGAAATGCCGGCCCGGAGGCCGTCATGAACACTTCGCCTGAACGATATTACTAATTATGGGATTTGCACGCGAGGCCGACAAACCGAAAGACTCCCCAACTCAACCGTCAATTCATTCAGCGCCTTTTCGGGCGCCTGTTTCCGGAAAACTTCCGCTTCTTTTACGGCGGAACAATCCACACACTGCAAACAAACCGCGTCGAAAATCGAAACTGTTTTTCCAGGAGCGCTGCGGCTGTTTTTGGTCAGGTGCTATCCAGAAAGGCAAACTTTATCCACACGCCCTATCCAGCGCAACCCAGCAAAACTGCGATTTTTGCAAATAAAACCATTGACTCAGACAAGGTTTGCGCTTCCGCCGAATCGGTATTCCGGTAACCGACTGAATCTCAAAATGCTTTCGGCGAAGGCGGCAAAATCGGTTGGGTGTCACAGATAAAACCCGCATTGGAAATTTGTTTCGCACAGCAGGCACAGAGGGCTATCGGACAAAACAAAAGGCCCGCCGAAGCGAGCCTTCCGAAAACCGGTCACCGGCCGACAAGGGCCGGGTATCCAGCAGCAAACGATCAGAGAGCGGAGATCCGCTTCGACAGACGCGAAAGCTTCCGGGCGACTGTTCTCTTGTGGAGAACGCCCTTGGTTATGCCGCGGTGCATTTCCGGCATTGCAGCCTTGAACGCGTTCTGCGCGTCGTCCTTGTTGCCGGCCACGATCGCTTCTTCCAGCGTGCGAACATAGCTGCGGATACGGCTGAGGCGACCATGGTTGTTTGCGGTCCGCCGGTCGGCCTGTCGTGCCCGTTTCTTCGCTTGTCTAGAATTCGCCATTTTAAAATCCTACAATCATCAGTGATCCGGCCCCTGCCGGACCGCGCGCTTATAAGGGCCGCCGCGGGCAACGTCAAGCCCGGCGACGGCCGATTTCGATACCGGCTGTATCATCGATTGCTGAATGAGGGCGACCTTTTCTCGACAAAGGCTTCCATCCCCTCTTTCTGGTCTTCCGTCGCGAAACAGGAATGGAACATCCGGCGTTCGAACAGGACGCCGCTGGACAGGAATGTTTCGTAGGCCTGGTTGATCGCTTCCTTCGCCATGAAGACGGAAGGGCGGGACATGTTGGCGATCTTATCAGCCGTCTTGATCGCTTCCTCCAGCAGATCGGCCGCCGGCAAAACCCGGCTGACGAGCCCGACGCGTTCCGCTTCTTCAGCAGCCATGATGCGACCTGTCAAAACCATTTCCATCGCCTTCGACTTGCCGACGAAGCGGGTCAGGCGCTGCGTGCCGCCGCAGCCGGGGATGACGCCGATGGTGATTTCCGGCTGGCCGAACTTCGCGGTATCGGCGGCCAGAATGAAGTCGCACATCATCGCCACTTCACAGCCGCCGCCCAGCGCATAGCCCGCGACAGCGGCGATGATCGGCTTGCGGCAGGTCGTAATGCGCTCCCATCCGTCGGTGATGAAGTCCGACATATAGGCGTCCATATAGGTCTTGCTGGCCATTTCCTTGATGTCGGCGCCGGCGGCAAAGGCCTTTTCCGAGCCGGTCAGCACGACCGCGCCGATTTCGTCATCGGCTTCCATATCGTCCAGCGCCTGTCCAAGTTCTGCAATCAGGTCGGCGCACAATGCGTTCAGCGCCTTGGGACGGTTAAGCGTGATCAGCCCGACCGCGCCGCGATTTTCGACTAGTATGTTTTCATAGGCCATTGATGCCCTCCGTTCATGACGCCGTCCTGGTCGCGGCTGTCTGTTTGATTGATCCGTGTCTTGTATTGGTTGGCGCTAGCCGCCTTGCGCGGGCGCAGTGGTGAACCGAACCGTTGTTCCCGTGCCGCCCTCGAAAAAATCAATTGTGAGTTCTTCTCCCTCGCGCTCGAAGCGGTTATCCGCCTGGCGTTCCCATCCCAGGGCCGGCAGGGTATCGCGGTAGAAGGCGGTTACCGCCTCGCGCGCCACCAGACCCGTTGCGTAGGCTTCGGCGATCCGTCCGGACGGCGAATCGAAAACAAGCCCGGCATCTTCTACTGCACTCAAGCCCGGCATCAGCGGCAAATCCGCGAAACCGGCCAGAAAATCGGTCTCCTGCGCATGGCTGTCCCGTGGCGCTGCAGACAGGGCTGTGACGCCGGTCAACAGGGCGATACAGAAAAGCATCCGGAAGGCTGAAGCCAATTTCATGTCGCGCTTCATAGCTATCTTTGATGGGCCGGACAATAGAAAGTCGACCGCCCGGACTGCACGATCCGCCTGATAGTGCCGCTACAGCCCGGTTTCCGGCAGAGTTGTCCCTCTCGGTCATAGGCATCGAAAGCATGCTGGAAATACCCCAGCTCGCCATCCGCCTGCACGTAATCGCGCAACGACGACCCGCCGGCGGCGATGGCGTCTGCCAGCACCGCCTTGATGGCGTCGATCAGCCGGTCAGCCCGGACGCCGGGAATGCTGGCCGCCAGCCGGCGTGGCGAAATCGCCGACCGCCACAGGGCTTCGCAGACATAGATGTTGCCGAGGCCGGCCACCACGGCCTGATCCAGCAATGCCGCCTTGATCGGCGTTTTCCGGCCGGCAAGCGCGGCGGACAGCGCCGTCGCATCGAAGTCATCAGATAGCGGTTCCGGCCCCATTTTCAGAAAATGCGGGCACATCGCTTCCGCCCCCGGCGCGATAAGGTCCATGAACCCGAACCGCCTGGCATCGTTATAGACAAGCCGCCCGCCGCCTTCGATGTCCACCAGCACATGGTCGTGCGGTTCGATCAGCGCCCAGCCGCTGTTATGGCCGGCCTGCCCGCTGGCGGCGCGGCCGCCCCCGCCGACCGTAAACCGGCCCGACATGCCGAGATGAACCAGCCAGGTCCAGCCGTCATCCAGCCGGATCAGTAGATATTTCCCGCGCCGGTCGATGGCCGTCACCCGCCGGCTTTCCAGCCGGGCGACGAAATCCTGCGGGATCGGAAACCGCAGATCGGGCCGCCGCTGGTCGACCCGCAGGATGCGGTTGCCCAGAAGCGCCGGCAACAGACCCTGACGGACGGTTTCCACCTCGGGAAGTTCAGGCATTGAAAGACGCCTCGCAGAATGAATGGAACGAAAATCCGGCCCGGAAATATCGATTGATTCCGGTTGTAGCAAAGCCCGACCGGCTCGGCTATGGTCCCGCCATGAACCAGAACAAATCAACGCAGGCCGACAACGCCAGTTTCGGTTTCCAGGATGTCGATCCGGGCGAAAAGCCGGGTCTGGTACGGGGCGTTTTCTCCTCCGTGGCCGAAAACTACGACCTGATGAACGATCTGATGTCGGGCGGTGTTCACCGGCTGTGGAAATCGACCCTGATCGACATGATGCGCCCGCGCGCCGACGATACGCTGCTGGACGTGGCCGGCGGCACCGGCGATATCGCGGCGCGGTTTCTGGATGCCGGTGGTGGCCGGGCAACGGTCTGCGACCTGACCGAAGCGATGGTGATGACCGGCCGCGACCGGATGATCGACGAAGGCCGGCTGAACGGCATCGACTGGACCGTCGGCGATGCCCAGGCGCTACCCGTGCAGGATCGCAGCGTCAGCGTCTATTCCATCGCCTTTGGCCTGCGCAACGTCACCGATATCGATGCCGCGCTTGCCGAGGCCTACCGGGTTCTGAAGCCCGGCGGCCGCTATTTCTGCCTCGAATTCAGCCATGTCGCCCTGCCGGTTCTCGACAAGCTCTACGATACCTATTCGTTCAAGGTCCTGCCCCTGCTGGGACAGATCGTCGCGCGCGACCGCGCCTCCTACCAGTATCTCGTGGAAAGCATCCGGCGGTTTCCCGATCAGGAATCCCTGTCGGCGAAAATGACCGCGGCAGGGTTCGACATGGTGCGCTACCGCAACCTGTCCGGCGGCATCGCGGCGATCCATTCCGGCTGGCGCACCTGACCGATGACCGCATTAACGTAACGATATGGCCGCTGCTGCATGATCGCCGGTACCGTTAACTTTTTCCGCCTGCTCGGACTCGCCAGAACCCTGGCGCGGCACGATGCGTTGTGGCCGCTGCAGCCGATCAAGCCGCTGGCGCCTGCCCTGCGGATCATCAAACTGCTTTGGGGGCGCAAGCGACCGGGCCGCAAAGGCGAGCGCCTCGCCTCGGCGCTGGAATCGCTCGGTCCGAGTTTCATCAAACTCGGCCAGGCGCTGTCGGTCCGGGCGGATTTGCTCGGCGACGATGTCGCCGAAGACCTGTCGCGGTTGCAGGACCGGCTGCCGCCGTTCCCGACGGATCAGGCGAAGGCGGCGATCGAGGCCGAATTCGGCGCACCGATCGACAGCCTCTTCACCACCTTCGAGAATGAACCTGTCGCCGCCGCCTCCATCGCCCAGGTGCATTTTGCGACGACCGATGACGGCCGCGATGTCGCGGTCAAGGTTCTGCGGCCGAATATCGAGGAACGCTTCGAACGAGATATCGACCTGTTTTTCTGGCTGGCGCGGCTGGCGGAACGGTTCGCCCCGTCAACGAAACGCCTGCGCCCGGTGGATGTTGTCACCACCTTTCAGGACTGGGCGCGGACCGAAATGGATTTGCGGCTGGAAGGCGCAGCGGCGTCGGAACTGGCGGATAACTGCCGGGGCGACGAAGGATTTCGGGTTATCGATGTCGACTGGATCAGAACCGGCCGCCGGGTACTGACAACGGAACGGATATTCGGCACGCGGATCGATGATCTGGAAGGGTTGCGAGCCGCCGGCCATGATATCGACCTGCTGCTGGAACGGTCGGCCAAGGTGTTTTTTCTGCAGGTGTTCCGCGACGGCTTCTTTCACGCCGATATGCATCCCGGCAACATGTTCGTCGATGCCGACGGCCTGCTGACACCGGTCGATTTCGGCATCATGGGCCGGGTCGACCGCCGTACGCGGATGTTTCTGGCCGATATGCTGCTGGGCTTTCTGGAACGCGACTACGCGAAAGTCGCCGATGTGCATTTCACGCACGGTCTGGTGCCAAGACACAAATCGCGCGAGGCGTTCATGCAGTCGATCCGCTCGATCGGCGAACCGGTGCATGGCCGGCCGCTGAACGAGATATCCATCGGCAAGCTGCTGGCGCAGTTGTTCAAGGTGACGGAAGATTTCGACATGGAAACCCAGCCGGATCTTCTGTTGCTGCAGAAAACCATGCTGGTGGCCGAAGGCGTCGGGCGGCGGTTGAATCCGGATGTGAATATGTGGCTGCTGGCCCGCCCCCTGATCGAGGACTGGATGCTCGTCAACCGCGGCCCCGCCGCCCGGATTCGCGACACGGTGACGGACGCCGCCGATCTGATGGAACGCCTGCCGCGCACCTTGCGCAAGGCCGAACAGACCCTGGATCGTCTGGCGGAACTGACCGCCGAGGCCGAAACCGGGCCGAAACGCGGTGGACTGGGCAGGGTGCTCCGATCCGGCCAGCAGCAGGGCTGGGCGCCGATGATGATCGCCGTTCTCGCCGCGTTGCTGATTGCAGCCCTGTATATCGACTGAATAGAATAGGCTTGTGATGACGAAGCGCGTTCTGTTGATCGTTTCCGGCGGTATCGCCGCCTACAAGGCCCTTGAACTGGTCCGCCTGTTGCGGGGCAGAGGCATCACCGTGCGCGCCGTGCTGACCAAAGGCGGCGCGGAGTTCATCACGCCGCTGTCGCTGTCGGCCCTGACGGAAGACAAGGTCTATACCGACCTGTTCTCGCTGACCGATGAAGCGGAAATGGGTCATATCCAGCTTTCACGAAGCGCCGATCTGGTGGTTGTCGCGCCGGCAAGCGCCGACATTCTGGCGAAGATGGCGACCGGCATCAGCGACAGCCTGGCGACCACCCTGCTGCTGGCGACCGACACGCCGGTTCTCGCCGCGCCGGCGATGAATGTGCGGATGTGGCAACATGCAGCAACGCAAAACAATCTTTCTGTCCTGAAAGACAGGGGCATCCATATCGTCGGGCCGACCGAAGGCGACATGGCCTGCGGCGAATTCGGTATGGGGCGGCTTACCGAACCTGCTGCCATTCTGGATACCATCCTGCTTCTGCTGAACGAAGACGGCGCGCCGAAGCCACTGGCCGGCCGCACCGCTCTGGTGACATCCGGCCCGACTCACGAGGCGATCGACCCGGTGCGTTATATCGCCAACCATTCCTCCGGCCGGCAGGGGCACGCCATCGCGGCGGCACTGGCCCGCGCCGGCGCTTCGGTGACCCTGGTATCCGGCCCGACAGCCCAGCCCGATCCGACAGGCGTTTCCGTCGTGCCGGTGGTCTCGGCGCGCGAGATGCTGGCGGCTTGCGAAAGAGCCCTGCCGGTCGATATCGCCGTCTGCGCCGCCGCCGTCGCTGACTGGCGCGTCGCGAGGGAAGCCACCGGCAAGATCAAGAAAGACGGCGGTGCGCCGCCGATGCTGGAAATGGCGGAAAACCCCGACATTCTCGCCGCCCTTTCCCGTCACGAAACCGCCCGTCCGGGCCTTGTCGTCGGTTTCGCCGCCGAAACCGATACAGTGATCGAGAATGCAAAGGCAAAACGACTGAAAAAGGGCTGCGACTGGATTCTGGCAAATGACGTTTCGCCCGCGACCGGTACCTTCGGCGGCCCGGCCAACACGATCCATTTCGTCAACGAAAAGGGCGATGTGGAGGACTGGCCGCAGATGGGCAAGGACGCCGTGGGCAACCGTCTCGCGGAGCGGATCACGGAACACGTCACGCAAGGAAAACAGTGATGGTCAGCGCCGCATCGAAAATCGACGTCAAGGTTCAGCGCCTGCCGCATGGTGAAGGTCTCGACCTGCCGTCCTACCAGACGGGCGACAGCGCCGGCTGCGACCTGCTGGCCGCCATCGACGCAGACTGGGTACTGCAGCCCGGCGAACGCGCCCTGATTCCATCCGGTCTGGCGATTGCCCTGCCGTCCGGTTACGAGGCGCAGGTGCGGCCGCGGTCGGGGCTCGCCCTCAAACAGGGCATCACGGTTCTGAACACGCCCGGCACGATCGATGCAGATTATCGCGGCGAGGTCAGCGTTATCCTGATTAATCTCGGTGACGCGCCGGTGACGATCACGCGCGGCATGCGGATGGCGCAGATGGTCATCGCGCCGGTAACCCAGGCGACATTCCAACTTGCCGACAGCCTCGACGAGACCGAACGAGGCGCAGGCGGTTTCGGGTCGACCGGAACCGGGTGACGAAATGACCGCGATATCGCTTTCCCAAACGCCCGCCGACGACCTGACCGACGAACAACTGGAACGGTATGCCCGCCACGTCATTCTCGATGAGGTGAATGAAGAAGGGCAGTTGCGGCTTCTGGCCGCAAAAGTCTGCGTCATCGGCGCGGGCGGTCTGGGGTCGCCGGTCCTGCTGTATCTCGCCGCCGCCGGCGTCGGGACGCTGGGCATCGTCGATTTCGATACGGTGGACGCCACCAATTTACAGCGCCAGATCATCCACAGTGACGAGGATATCGGCGATGCGAAAACCGCCAGCGCCCGCGAAAAAATCGGCCTGCTGAATCCGGAGATCAAAGTTGAAACGCACCGCACCCGGCTGACCGCCGACAATGCGCTGGATATCCTGTCCGGCTATGATCTGGTGGTCGACGGGTCCGACACGTTTGAATCCCGCTATCTGGTGAACGACGCCTGTTTCTTCCTGAAAAAGCCGCTGGTCAGCGCCGCCATCCTGCGGTTCGAAGGCCAGTTATCGACCTTCAAGCCGCATGAGGGCGGGCCGTGCTATCGCTGCCTGTTTCCGACAGCACCCGATCCTTCGGCAGTGCCGCGCTGCGACACGGTCGGCATTTTCGGCGCGATTGCCGGGGTTGTCGGGTCGATGCAGGCAACCGAGGTGCTGAAGGAACTTCTCGGCCTCGGCAAAGGCATGACCGGCCGGCTTCTGCTGTACGATGCGCTGGATCAGGCAACGACGGTGATCAGCACCAAACGCGATCCGAACTGCGCCCTCTGCGGCGACAAGCCGACCATCACGGGCCTTTAGAGTGGTTCCGGCAGACCCCGTCCGTTGTTCCACCAGCGGTTAGGGTTGTTGCTGTTTGGGTTGTAGGCGGCCCGGCTGGCCCAGTCTTCACGGATGAAAATCACCGGCTCCTCGTAGTGATGCACATCCAGCACCGCATCCATGACCTTTTGCAGAACCGCCAGATCGCGCTCTACCGAAATTTTCAATTCGACCATCGGAAAGGTATGCGTGGTGCCTGCCTCAAACCCTTCGACATGCGTGGTCGTCGTGGAATTCGGTTCCGGCCGGGTTGTTTCACGACCTGTCGCCGAAATGCTGGCGTTCCGCTGGTATCGCCCGTATCCAAGCGGATGAACCGTCATCACGGCATCCAGAATTCTGTCCGTTTCGGTTGGCAGCGTCTGGATTTCCAGCGTCCAGACCGGCACGACAGTACCGGACCCGGCTTTGTAGTCTGCAAGATTGCCGTTGGCGTTCATGACTGCGTCTCCCGAGGTCATTTTGTCGGGGCACGGTATAGCGCAAAGTTGCTGACAGGGTTCTGTCAGCAGTGAATCACTTAAGAATCGTTCCTGCCGATAACGGCAGGCCGCGCAGAAAATCGCTTGCAGCCATCGGCTTCCTGCCGGGCCGTTGCAGCCGGGTCAGACTTAGGGCGCCTGTACCGCAGGCAACCGCCAGATTGTCATCCAGCACGGTTCCCGGCGCGCCTTTCCCTTCCGTCGGTTCGGCCGTCAGCACCTTGATGATTTCGCCGTCATGGGAAAACGACGAGCCCGGCCAGGGGAAGAACGCCCGGATCGTTCGGTCCAGGTCTTCGGCCGGGCGGGCCCAGTCGATCCGCGCTTCGCTTTTTTCCAGCTTGTGCGCGTAGGTCGCTGCACCGTCATCCTGCTTTTCGGCAACGGCTGTCCCGCACGCAATTGAAGGCAGGGTTTTTATCAGCAGGTCTGCACCGAGGGTGGACAGCGCATCGTGCAAACTTGCCCCGGTGGTGTCCGCGGTGATCGGCACCGCGGCCCGGGCCAACATCGATCCGGTATCGAGACCGGCTTCCATCTGCATGATGGTGACGCCGGATTCCGCATCCCCGGCCTGGATCGCCCGCTGAATCGGGGCGGCCCCGCGCCAGCGCGGCAGCAGCGAGGCATGGACATTGACGCAGCCGAGGCGCGGCGCATCCAGCACCGCCTGCGGCAGGATCAGACCATAGGCGACGACGACCGCCAGATCGGCATCGAAATCCGCGAACCGGGCGATTTCATCGGGCGACTTGAAACTGAGCGGCGTCAGCACGGCCTGACCGGCAGCCAGCGCGGCATCGTGAACAGGGGTGTTTTTCATCTTGCCGCCCCGTCCCGCCGGCCGGGGGGGCTGGGAATACACGGCGGCGACGTCGTGGCCCGCATCGACCAAAGCGGTCAGGCACGGTACGGCGAAATCGGGCGATCCCATGAAAACGATGCGCATCGCCGGGTTCTCGTACACGACCTAAGCCGCCACGCCTTTTTGCCGTTGCTGTTTTTTCAGACGCCGCATGATGATGCCGCGTTTCACCGTCGAGAGATGATCGACGAAAACGATACCCTCCAGATGGTCGATTTCGTGCTGCACACAGGTCGCCAGCAGGCCGTCGGCCTTCAGAAGCTGTTCCTGGTTGTTCTCGTCGAGGTATTTGACGTGGCATTCGGCGGGCCGGTTCACATCGGCATACTGTTCCGGGAAGGAAAGGCAGCCTTCCTCGTAAGTCACAAGCTCTTCGCTTTCCCAGATGATTTCCGGATTCGCCATCTTGATCGGCGCGGGGTCTTCCTCCTGCCGGGCGCAATCGACCACCAGAATCCGCTTGGACACGCCGACCTGCGGCGCGGCCAGACCGACGCCCGGCGCGGCGTACATGGTTTCCAGCATATCGGCCATCAGCGACTTCAATTCCGAAGTCACCTGTTCAACCGGTTCGCACTTCTTTTTCAGAACCGGATGCGGCGCGACAAGAATAGGCAAAACAGCCATGCGGTTTCGTTCCAGAGGTTACCCTTGAATCAGTGATTACCTAGGCAGCGCGCCGCGTGGCGTCAAGTCGTGCGACGCAATCGGACAGCCAATCAGCACTGGCCGGCTGCCGCCGAATCAGCACATGATGCCTGATTCAATCGACTTTTCCTGTCTGATCGAAAGGCAATAAGATGGATCCCGTGCTGTTAGTTGTCGCCTCCGTCGTCGGGCTGCTGGCCCTGGCCATGGTGCTGTTCGCCCGCCGCAAGCCGGAAACCACGGATGACCAGTTGTCCGACACCGTCTTCCGCCTGGCCGAAAACCAGGCCGAGCTGGCGGGCCGCATCATGTCGATCTCGGAACAGACCGCTGCAGCGCAGACCGCTTTCAACGAACGCTTGCAGGCGCAGGAACGGGCGATCACCAAGACTCTCGACGACCGGCTTTCAGACATGACACGGCGGGTCGGCGAAAGTCTGCACAAGCAGACCCTGACCGGCGAGCAGTCGATGGGCGACCTGAAAGAGCGGCTGGCCGCTATCAACGCCGCCCAGAGCAAGATCACCCAGTTAAGCGAACAGGTGGTTTCATTGCAGGACGTGCTGACCAACAAACAGGCGCGCGGCGGGTTCGGCGAAACCCAGCTTGAAGACCTGATCCGCACCACCCTGCCGCCCTCGGCCTATGATTTTCAGGTGCAGATGGGCAACGGCAAGATGGCCGACTGCCTGTTGCGGCTGCCCAACCCGCCAGGTTCCATCGCCGTCGATTCCAAGTTTCCGTTCGAAAGCTTCAATGTCATCCGGCAAACGCCTGACGGCGAAGACCGTACAAAAGCACGCAAGGCCTTTGGTCGTGATGTGCTGAAGCATGTTCACGATATTCGCGAAAAATACATCATCGCCGGCGAAACGTCGGATTCCGCGCTGATGTTCATTCCGTCGGAAGCGGTCTACGCGGAACTGCATGCCGAACTGCAGGACGTGATCGAAAAATCGCATCGGGCACGGGTGTATATCGTCTCGCCGACCACGCTGATGGCCCTGCTGAACACAATCCGCGCCGTTCTCAAGGACGCTCAGATGAAGGAAGCGGCAAGCCTCATCCAGCAGGAAGTCGCCAAGATGTCCGACGATGTGGTGCGGCTGGACGACCGGGTCGACAAACTTCAGAAGCATTTCGATCACGCAAATGAGGACGTTCGCCAGATCCGTGTTTCCTGCGACAAGATCACACGCCGCGCCAGCCGGATGGAGGAAATCGAACTCGGCGAGACCCCGACCGTGGACCCGTCGCTCGGCAAGGACGACAGCACCGCCAAAGAGCAGGAAACAAAAACAGGGTCGCAGAACGTCAGCGCCAGCCAGGCGATTGCCGACCGGGCGCGCGTCGCACGGATGGAAGTGGACCGGCGTACCGTGGCCGCCGCCGGCGACGATTGATCACGACGGTCATTCGTCGAGAATCTCGATCTGATCCGGTGACGTCAGCGTCATGAATGCCCCGTTGTAACGACGCATCCATCCCCGCAGCCGCAGGGTCCTGCCGACCAGCGCTTCCAGGTCCCACCCGTCCCAGGCATCGTTTTTCAACAGACGGGGTTCGATGGCGGCGGTGAAATCGGTTCGCCAGTCCTCGCCGAAATTCAGGTAGACCATCGACCGAGTGCGGGCGACAGCCAGGGGAACACCTTCCACCAGCGTGAACCCGTCCCGTTGCGGCGCAGTTTCCGGCGTGAACACCTTGAACCGCGAATCCGACCAAAGCCCTCTTTCCGCCGACCGCGCCTCGGATTCCGCCTGCAACAACACGTCCCGCAGGTCGCCATTCACGTCGCCGGAAAACCCGGTGAACCGGGTCAAGCCGGCTCTCAGCAATGGCAATTGCACAGCCTCGCCCCGAGGCAGGATAAGCAGCGCGGGTTCACGGCCATGCCTGTCCGTGACAAGCGCCTCGTCCGCCACAGGAACAATCGTTACGTCACCCGCCTGTACAAGGGTGCGGAACAGGCCGGCCAGTCGATCTTCGAAACCCGTTCCGTACATCGGGTCGATGCCATCGGCGACGATGCGACGCCCGTCCGACAGGATGGCGGTAATCGATTGCGTAGACACCACCGTCACCGCCTGCGGTTCGGAGGTGGAGGCGTCACGTGACACCACCGTCGAGAGGGCGGTTGCTACAATCAAACAGCAAAAGAACAAGCCGGTGTTCAAAGCGTTTTCCTTGCATCAACACTCTTGTTGACCGTGGGTTGAACGGGGTAACTGTTAGCATCACAACAAATCGGGCGATCCGCCGCCACAGGAAATACGATGCCACGAAGCGATCTCTATCAGGCGATTGAGCCTTTCTCCAACGGATACCTGGATGTCGACCCCGTTCACCAGATTTACTGGGAACAGTGCGGCAACCCGGACGGTGTGCCGATCCTTTTTCTGCATGGCGGCCCCGGCGCCGGCGCTTCGGCAGGTCACCGCCGGTTTTTCGATCCGCGGTATTACCGTGTCGTTCTGATCGATCAGCGCGGCTCCGGCCGGTCCCGCCCCTTCGCCGAAACACGCAACAACACAACGGCGGCGCTGGTCGCCGATATCGAAACGGTCAGGCAGCACCTGAAAATCGAAAAGTGGGTTGTCTTCGGCGGGTCATGGGGGTCGAGCCTCGGCCTCGCCTATGCCGAAGCGAATACCGAAAGGTGTTTCGGGCTTATCCTGCGCGGTATTTTCCTGTGCACAAAAACGGAAGTCGACTGGTTCATGACCGGGATGGGCCGGTTTTTCCCGGAAGCGCACCGCGCCTTCATGAATTTCCTGCCGGAAGCCGAACGGGACGCGCCGCTGGAAAACTACTATCGCCGTTTGTGCGACGAGGACCCGGATATCCACCACGCCGCGGCGGCGGCCTGGAGCCGGTACGAAGCCGTGTGTTCGACCCTGTTGCCGAACCCGGAAACGGTCGACCAGCTAAGCGAACCGAAATCGTCCCTGGCGCTGTCCCGGCTGGAAGCACACTATTTCATCAACCGGCTGTTCCTGGATGAGGATCAGCTTATCCGCAATGCGGGACGGATCGCCGACCTGCCGGGATTCATTATTCAGGGCCGCTATGACGTCGTTTGCCCGCCCGTCTCCGCCGACAGGCTGGCCGCCGCCTGGCCCAAGGCCGACTACCGGATCATTCCCGATGCCGGCCATTCCGCAACCGAACCCGGCATCACGCGGGCACTGGTGGAAGCCGCGGAACGGTTCAAGTCGTTCACTTCCTGATAAAGCCGGAAACGAGAGTCCGGGCCGCAACCGTCGCCGGCAGATCGCCGGACCGGACCTGGGATTCGAGGTCGGGAATTTTCGCCGCGATGTCAGGATCCGCCCGTAACGCAGCGCCCAGCATGGCGTCGACTTCCGTCCACATCCAGTCGATGGCCTGCGCGGCGCGGCGCAACGCAATAGCGTTCTCGTCGCCAAGAACCCGGAAAAATTTCTCGATGTTTTCCCAGACATCGGAAATGCCGGTGCCTTCTATCGAGGAACAGGTTGATACCGGAACGGTCCAGTTTGCGGTTGCCGGTCGCAACAGACGCAGCGCCGCGCGGTATTCGTTCGCCGCATGGGTGGCTTCCGTCGCCATGTCCCCGTCGGCCTTGTTGACCAGAATCATGTCTGCCAGTTCGACAATGCCCCGCTTGATGCCTTGAAGCTCATCGCCGCCGGCCGGCGCCAGCAGCAGCAGAAACATGTCGGTCATGGCCGACACCGCGGTTTCGGACTGGCCGACGCCGACAGTTTCCACGATGATCGTGTCGAACCCCGCCGCCTCGCACAGCAGCAGCGCTTCACGGGTGCGCCGCGCGACCCCGCCGAGCGACGTGCCCGCCGGGGACGGCCGGATAAACGCCCTTGGATGTCGCGACAGAGATTCCATTCTGGTCTTGTCGCCGAGGATCGATCCACCGCTGATTTTCGACGATGGATCGACGGCCAGAACCGCGAGTTTCCTGTCCCGGTCCAGCAAATGACTGCCCAGAGCCTCAATGAAGGTCGACTTGCCGGCGCCGGGCGAGCCGGACAGGCCCAGCCGTCGCGCGCCGCCGGTTTTCGGCATGACCCTCTCCAGCAGCGCATCGGCCTGCTGCCGGTCTACCGGTCTGGTCGATTCGACAAGGGTGATGGCGCGGGCGAGCGCCCGTCTGTCACCCGTTGTCAGGCTGTTTGCCAGACTTTCAGTCGCCGCATCGTTCATCGCCGGGTTATCGCTTGATGATCGGCCGCAGCATATGCGCCGCCATCAGCCGCAGACGGGCCAGGGATTCGGGATCAAGGTCCTGCAGCACCTTTTGTTTATTGCGGTAGATCGTCATCGCGGAGCGCAGGGCTTCCGACCGTTCGGTCGTCTCGACAGGCGACCCATCCGGGTTTTCATGCAGGATGAGTTCCTGGTGCGCCCGGTCGATGGCTTCGCGGATGGTCGCCTCGTCCAGCTCCGTTGCATTCGCATCTGTGCGAAGGGCATCCGCCACCGGTTTCTTTCCGGCGGCCGGCGCTGTATTCGCCGTACCGGATTTCGCCCGCTGCGTCCGTTCATACGCCGCGCGGCCTTCCTTGGTCAGCAACATCGATTTCAGAATCTTCCCGAACATGGGGGCACATTACGCGATTTCGCCGTTAACGGAAATGCGGCGCGTTCGGGATTTACACGCCATTGAAACCAGTTCGTTCATCGATCCGCCGCGAGGTCGCCGAACAGTTTCGCCATAAGGTACTCATCGACCCATTCTCCCTCGATCCGGGCCGATCCGCGTTTTATTCCCTCTTCACGGTATCCCAGCCGATCGTAGAATCTTTTGGCCCTTGTATTATGCGTCATCACCGTCAGTTCGATGCGCGATATCCCGCTGGCCACGGCCCAGGTTTCCATACCCTTCATCAGGGCTTCGGCAATGCCGGTCCCGTAATAGTCGGACACCACGCCGATACCCAGCGACGCGGCGTGCCGTGTCCGGTTCAACTGTCCGCCGATCAGAACGCCTTCTCCGATCGGCGCGCCGTCGAGCCAGGCGCCCAGCATCAGACTGTTCGGTGCGTTACCGAAGGCCTGTATAACCGACTTCATATCGTCGACCGTTCGCGCGCGGTCCCCCGGCTCGTGCAGGAAGTAGCTGGTTTCCGACAGAATTTTTTCACCGAAAGCCTTGAGTACCGCGGCATCCTCTTCGGTCGGCTCCCGATACACCACCGATTGCAATCTGGACGATCTTTCCATCCGTTAATCCTTTTCTAGGCCTGCCTGGATATCGGAAGCGGTTTGTCTTCGACATAGGTCGACAACACGACAGAGGTCGTCGTTTCGCCCAGTTGACGGCAGCGTTCAACCGTAGCTTCCAGATGCTGCAGATCCCGCGCTGCGATTTTCAGAAAGAACCCGTCTTCGCCGGCCGTGTGATGACATTCGAGGATTTCAGGCATTGCTTCCGCCATACTGCGCACCGCCCGATATCGGTCCGTTGCGCATTGCAGACGCAAAAACGCCGTAACCGGCCAGCCGGCCAGCGGGCGATCCAGAACCGCGCCGAACCGGCGAATGCACCCCGATTCCACCAGTTTGCGGACCCTTTCGGACACCGCCGGAGTCGACAGGCCCAGCCGCCGCGCCAGCGCGTTGAATGACAGACGCGAATCGGCCTGCAATTCGTCCAAAAGCTGACTGGTCTTAACATCGATTTCACCGATCATAAGTTTATAATACAATATAAATTATAATTGTAAATTTATTATCGAAATTTATTTATAAATATAGTTCCGCAAAAAGACAGAACATCTCTTTTCCACGGCAATCTCTGATTACATATCCGGCGCTCTATCTGGCGGATTCTGCAACCGGAGGGTCCCAAAACCCTGCCTGCGGCGCGCCGTGTTTCCGTTTTGTTGTGGAAAACCGCCCGGTTTTGCTGAATATTTGCATCAGTAATGCGGTTGTTGGCGCTTCCTTGCATTCCGGATATCGGGACATAGCCAAGGCAAAGCCGCGATGCCAGATGAACCGGATGTCCAGATGCCCGAACAGGATGCGAGACAGAGTGGAACCTACCTGCCCGCGACCTTTGCTCAGCGGGGCGTCGCTGTAGCATTTACCACGCCTGTTCTCTCGTTCGCTCGCCTGCGCCGGGCCCGGGACGACACCCTGCAGTATCTGGTGCCGGGTCTTGCCGGCGGCATTGAAACCTATGTCATTCCCGCCGCCAGTATCGCCGATGTTGTCAACCTGACCGTATTCGACCGGCACCTGATGGAATCGATCGACGGCGACAACATCAACCTGTCGCCTCTGACGATGCGAAACATATCCCTTAAGAAAGCGACCAGCGGGCTGGCCGGTGCGAAACGGGCGAAAAGGGCAAGGTTTCTTCTTGAGCAGGACAGGAAGAACAACATGCAGATGCTGTTGCTGCTTGTTCAGTCCGCCATCGAACAGTTATCCGATGAAAAACGCGCGGAAGCCGCCGCCGGTCTGACCGAAGAGTCCCTGCGGTCCGGCGAAGCTGTCGCCTGCCTGCAGGATCATCTGGGATCCTTCCTGGGCGAGACCGGTCTGACGGCAGAGCAGGCCTTTGCGCGTTGCCAGAAATGGGCCGCCTGCACGTCGATGGTCGGATCGCCCGACGACAGGGTGACAGGCCCGTTGAAACTGCTGATCAGGGATCTCGAACAGATGTCGGCCGACCTGATGTCCTGGCTGGTGCCGGAGCCTGTCGGTCCGGCGGAAATGGCGCAGCGTGTCGCCGTCGCGGCAACCGAAGCCGTGTCCGAAGCCAGGCAGATTCTGGCGTTTATCGATGAATCCCACACCGATATCGGACCGCCATTGAAAGACTGGGCGGCCACGAAGCCGGCCTTGCGCGAAGCGGTTCGCCGCATAGCCGAGATTCTCGACGGCTGGCGGCGCATTGTCGACCGATGGGACCGTGTCGCCGACCGCGAACGGGTGGACCAGCGCGAGATTGTCGAACTGTTCGGGCTGTACATGCCGGTGCTTCCGGTCGAAGCGGTCAGGCACAATACCGCCTTCTGGGAGGATATCCGGGCGACCCAGAAGCGATGGGAACACGATGCCGCTATGGCCGCGCGGTCGCTGCTGGATGTCGATGAAAAAGTGCATGAGAAACTGCACAAGTATCAGAAGGAAGTCGCATGACCACCGCTTCCGACACCGACACCTCACCGATGGATGCTCTTTTCGGCCAGTTGCCGGAAAAGGATCTGAAAAAGCTTGCCGCCAAGATCGAGCTCGACCGGACGGAGAACAAATACGGCCTGCCGCATCAGGCCATCATTTCGCTGATGCGGCCCTATCTGGCGGCTGCCCGGGCGCCACGGGTCTACACGCCGCAGCGCATTCTTTGTCTGCCGTTCGAGGACTTGCTGGTCTTCACCGATACCGACCCGAAACTGGTTGCAGCGATATCCCGCGCCAGTATCGCAAACATGTGGACCTGGGTGACCGGGGAATTGATGGTCAACGCCTTCCCGCCCCTGGCGGACCGGTACATCGAAGCGCAAAAGGACGGCGACGACGTTCTCGCCCGGGAATGCGCGTCGGAGATATGGTCGGCGGCGGCGGAAGCGATGCTGCCCCCGATCGAGGAAGCCGAAGCCAGCCAGGATTCCTGGACGGCGCTTGCCGCAAAAGTAGGCGGGTCCCGGCGTCTGGAAGACATCAGGGAAATGGCCCGTGTGCTGCGCATCGCCGACGAGGTCGAGGACTGCAAGGAAGCGCTGGCGCCGCGGCCGATTGTCTACCTGTCGAAGGACGATGTTACCTCGATCCAGCGGTACTATCAGAAAATCGAAAACAACTATCCCGGTCAGGAACTGTATCTTCTGCTGGTGATGATGAAGCGGTTGTATCAGCCGTTCCCGATCCTCAAGGTTTTCCGGGCGCTGTCCCGCAAGGGCGACGATACGCTGATGCGCACGACCGACCTTTCGATTGCCGGCAACATGGTTATCAGCGCCCTAGAACAGGACGGTCTGGCCGTAGCTGAACTGGCCCAAAAGCCCGATGTGAAGGAGGATGAACTGGTCCGCAAGGCCGGCCGGTTCGCCGCCGCCTTCAAGGGCATCACGACCGATATCGGTATCCGGCGCGACGGCGAATGGGGCCAGCGTATGTACAAGGCCAGAAACGATGTCAGTGCGGTTATCCAGCGCTATGTGTTGAACAAGGCGGAGAAAGTCATCATGAGCGCATTGCCGGTCAAACGCGGCCGGATTGCCCCGCTGCTGGATTCATTCCCGAACGAGGAAGATTTCGAAAGAGCCGAAGAACGCGCAGAAGCGCTTGCCAACACGATGCGGATCGCCGACCAGATCGGCCTAGCCTCGGCCTGTCTTGCAACCATAAACGAGTTGAAAAAACAGCTATCCTCCCTCGGATCGCAGATGCTGGAATCGATGCCGAAAATCGATCCGGACATGGAAGAAACGGCGACTGCCCATCTGCATACGCTGGTGCGTCTGATGGAGCTTGTCGACAGTTCCGACGAAGCCGATCTGTTGCGCCGCCGCGGCAAGGCATCGCTCAGCCATACAACGGTCGATTAACAATGAAAGCGTTGAAGTTTTAACCGTCTTCTTCGAATCATTGACAATATGCATGTCCGTTGACAACACGGACGCCTATCCATCAACGCGCTATTGAGAGCGCTTCTCAATGTACCATAGATTGATTCCCTAGACTTGGCCTCGTATCCGTAGGGTTACCTGGTCGGGTAGGGTCAATCACATCTGGGAATACAGTTATGAAAAAAGTTTTAGCCGTATCGGCCATGGTGCTGGGAATGTTCGGCGCCGTAGAAATCGCATCGGCGGCGAGCCTGCAGATTATCGGGTCACCGGTCATCAGATCGATTCCTAACAACTTCGACCCGGCTGGCACCCCAGCGCCCCCCGATGCAATTACACGAATGAACGACTTCATTAATTTCGGCAATACTGGCGTTCCCTTTGAAGTCGAATCGAGCACGGGCGTAAACGTCGCCTCGTTCAGCGGAAGCGCGAAGAATTCCAGCAACGGTTTGGCGATCGATTTCGGCGGCGCAAGCTCGGTTGACATCACCTTCACCTATTTCGGCAAGGAAGCTGCGTTCACCAACCTGGCGCTGGCGATCAACGGCAGCACCCACTCACTGTTCAACAACACGACCGCGCAACTCGGCGACACCGAAACGCTGACCTTCCTGAACACGAACAGTTCCGGCCCGTTCTTCATTCCGTTCGTATTCCGGTCGAACCGAGGTAGCGGCACCCCCGATCCTGATCCGAACAGCAGCCAAACGGGCAACGATTTGCAGATCGCCAACGATGGCGGTGCGACGTTCGTCGATTCCGGCGATCCGGTCGACAATCTGGAACTCGGCTTCCTGCAGCAGTTGAACGGCGATCTGTTCACCAACAGCATCGGCGTTGTTGAAGGCTCGACGATTGCCTTTTTCGGCGACGGCACGAACGACAGCGATCTGGATGACATGGTTATCGGCATCGGCATCACCAGCGTTGTTCCGCTGCCGGCGCCGGTTCTGCTTCTTGTAAGCGCGCTGGCCGGTCTGGGCTTCGTATCGCGGATGAAGCGCCGCATCGCCGCCTGACCCGGTTCCCGACCAAACGAAAAGCCCCGCTTCGGCGGGGTTTTTTGTGTCTGCCGCTGGTCCGCCTGGCAGAACTGACCGCTGTCAGCTTGCCGTATCGCGGCCGATGGCGTGGTTCAGAATTACAAACAGTTTGCCGACATCCGCCGTCATGAAGGTCGAATGCAGCAGGTGTTCGGGGTCGCAGGTTTTGGTTTCTTCAAGCAGTTTGTCGAAGTGATCGACGTAACGGGTCACGTAGTCCCGCATTTCCTTGTCCTGCTTCACCTTTTCCGAAATCCGGCGCACCAGGGTGGCTTGTTTTCCGCGCAGCAGAGACCGGGTAAAGATCGACCGGTCGCCTTTCACGTACCGCCGCCAGTCCGCTTCCGGTACGTCCTGATACAGGCTGCGCGTCAGATCGATGGAGATCGAATTGAGATCCTCGATGACGAACCGGGCGGATTTCAGGAACACGTCGCGCCGCAGTTCCAGTTCCTTGTTCCGGGCGACTTCCGCCTGACTGGATACCTGCTGCGACGCTTCCGTCAGTTTTACAGCCTGCTCCTCGAAAACGCCGGTAATATTGCGGGCCGTGGATTCCGCCGCATGCACGGATGCCAGCAGTTTTTCGGAACTTGCATTCGCATCCGACCCGAGGCCGCTCAGCACCGCCTGCGTATTTTCGGCAATCGCCGTCAGCCTCTTGGTTTGACTGTTGAGGCTTTCGCCGACGCCGCCGATCTGCGCCTTCGCCAGATCGCTTGCCGCGGCCAGATCGCCGGATTGATTTCGCAACAGGGCGACAAGCGTCTCCACCCTCTCCGATACCGTATCGGTGGTTCCCTGCAAACCGGCCGATTCCTGGGCGAAGGCGTCGCTGACCAGTTTGACGGTTTCGACGGCTTTCTTCGCCGCCTCGGCGATTGCGTCGGCCTGTTCTTTCAGACCTTCGCGATGATCGCGCACTTGCATCCCCGACCGCACCGACACAGTCGTCAGCTTCTCGGCCTGTTCGTCGAACGCCTTTCCGACATCGCCCATCAGCGCGAAGGCCTTTTCCAGCGCGATATTGAGGTCTGACGATCCATCGCGGAAGGCAGACCCGGCTTCACCGATCCGCTCTTTCACGGCATCGGCGGCCGACAGAAGCGCGGTGGTTTGCGCCTGCAACTGCTTGTCGATGGCTTCCGCCTTTTCCGCGGCATTGGTCGAGGCTTCGCCCAGCACCGTGGTTTGGCGGTCGACGGTTTCTTGAATCGCCGTGGCGTTGTCGGCCAGAATCGACACCAGGGATTCCAGCGCCGACGCATCGTCCCGCAGGGTTTCGCGGATCCGCCTTGCCTCTTCGCCCGCCTTTTCGGATGCAGCGTTCAGATCGGCGGTTTGCCGCTGCATGGTTTCGCGTATGTCGCGGATTTGCGTCGAAGCATGGTCCGCGGCGGCGGTAAGATCGGCGCTCTGTTTCTGCATGACTTCGCCGATGGTTTCGCTCTGACCGCTGACCCAGTCCGCCGCCTCTCTCAGTTCGCGGCTTTGCTGACGCAGCATTTCGGCCATGCCGCGGGTTTGCGCAATTGCCGGGTCGAACGTTTCGTCGATCGACGCCGCGCCATCGGTGAAGGTGGTTCTGATTTCCGCCATGCGTGCGGCCAGCATCGATTCAATCTGCTTCGCCTGCGCCAGCGTCTTGTCTGACGCTTCGGTCAGCTCCTTCGACTGCGCCTGCAGGGCGGTGCGGATGGCTTCCGCGCGCGACGCCGACAGATCGGTCGCCTTGGCGATTTCATCCGCCTGTTCATGCAGCGCGCCGCCCATTTCGCCGACCTTTTCAACCGCGCTGTCGGAGGCTTCCGTCAGATGCCTGACCTGCAGATCGACGGAGGTTTTGACGCTGTTCGCACGGTCGGTCACCGTTTCGGCGACATTGCCCAGCGCCGTGGCCTGCCCCTCGAGCGCGGTACGGATGCTTTCCGCCTGCGTCGCCGCGCGCTCCGATGCGTGGGTCAGGTCCTGGCTCTGCTGTTTCAGGGCAAGGGTGATTTCGCGCACGGTTTCGCCGTTGGCTTCGATGCCGCGATGCATGATCTCGCCGGCGGATTCCAGGCCGGCGCCGACGGCATCGACAAAGCTGTCGGCATTTTCGCCCAGCCGTTCCGCGAGCGCCGCCAATCGTTCCTCGGCCGTATCGACCGTTTTCCCGACCCCGGTTTCCACATCACCCAAGGCCGCGCGCACGGTTTCGTCAAGCAGAGCGGTCTGCCGGTCCAGTACCGTGGCGATCTGGCCAATGCGGTCGTTTGTCTTTTCGGTAAACCGGTCAAAGGCCGCGGTCTGCGAATCGAACGCCGCCGTCAGGCGTTCGGCGACGCTGTCGGTCTGTTCACGCAACCGCTTCGCAACGCCATCGACCTGTTCGGATACCGAATCGCTGACCGTTTCTAGGGTCTTGGCGCCTGTCGAAAGCGTACTGGCGATTTCGTCCGCCTTGCGGCCGGCTTCGCCGCCCGCCTCGGTCATGTCGTCTCGGTACCGGTCAAAGACCGCGCCGATCTTGCCGGCCTCGTCCGACGCCTGCTGCGAGGCCTGCAACAGTTCACTGGCCTGGATGCGCAGGGCCGAGCCGGCGTGTTCGCTGGATTCCAGAACAGCGTCCGCAGCCTCGCCCAGCACCCTGGTCTGCTTTTCGATCGATGAGTCGATGCGCTGTTGATGACTGTCAAGCCGGTCCAGCAGGCCTTCAAGCTTTGTCGACTGTTCGGCCAGGGCGGCGCGCATTTCGGATGTCTGCCGGCCGGCGGACTCGCTGTTGCTGCTGAGCAGGGCAAGCTGGTCGCGCAGGGCCGCGCTGACCGAATCGAGCCCGGCGCTGGCGAATTGCGCCGCGTCGTTGAGTTCCTGGGTCTGCCGGCGCAGGCTTTCGGATATCCTGTTGAACCGCTCGTCGCTGTCTTCGACCGGGTATGACAGCAGGGCAAGCTGCTGACGCAACAAATCGGTATGGCGCCGCACATCATGATCGCGCCGGACATAGGCGGCGACCAGCCAGAAAAACGCCAGCGGCGCAAACACCCCGAAGATGCCCGCCGCAAGTTCATGCGGCAGCATCTGGTCGATCAGGTCCCAGCCGAGCCATATATGCGTGTACCAGAAGCACATCGAAAGCCAGCCGGCGCTGAGCGCCGCCGCGACAAGGGTAACGCCCAGGGACCATCGCCGCGCGCGTACCGCCGCATCCTTCACCTGCTCCGGCGTCGGCGCGCCGGGACCGGGGTCAGGTTGCGGAAATTTTGTTATTTCTGCTGTCATAACCACACAAGATACGGTGTTTCGCACCATTGACAAAGCCCAAACGAGCCAGAGAATGCGATGCGCTTGGCGGCGGCTCGCTGGTTCGCGTAGGGTAGCCTGCCTCGATTCGACAACCATTGAGACCGGGATACTCACCTTCATGCCAAACACCTCGCCGATCCATCCCGACTTTCCCAATCTGCAGGTTCTCGATCATCCGCTGATCCAGCACAAACTGACCTGGATGCGCCGTAAAAACACACCGACGGCAATGTTCAGGGATCTGCTACGCGAAATCTCGGAACTGATGGGCTACGAGATCACCCGCGAGGTGCCGTTGAAAACCATGCAGATCGAAACCCCGGTCGCGCCGATGGAAGCGCCGGTCCTGGCCGGCCGCAAGCCGGTCATCGTATCCGTTCTGCGCGCCGGGCTGGGAATGGCCGAAGGGCTGCGCTCGCTGATGCCGTCCGCTCGCGAAGGGCATATAGGTCTGTATCGCGATCCGGAGACAAAACGGCCGGTGGAATACTACCAGCGTCTGCCGGAACCCGGCGGACGGTTGTTCATCCTGTGCGATCCGATGCTGGCGACCGGCTACTCCGCCGCCAAGGCGCTCGACATTCTGAACGAACATGGCGTCGAAGATCAGAATATCCGCTTCATGGCGCTTGTCGCCGCGCCGGAAGGCGTGCAGGTGCTGGCAGACCAACATCCCGATATCCGCATCTATGCCGCGGCGCTTGACGAGAAACTCAACGAAAACGCCTATATCGTGCCCGGTCTGGGCGATGCGGGCGACCGGTTGTTCGGAACCAAATAGCACTGCCACGAAATCGACAAAGTCGCAGGGTAGAAAGCCTTTTTCAGGGAGACCCGGAGTGACGTTCTACAGAACCGACGCCATGGCAGCGATACCGGCGCGCCGGTTCGCTTCGTTTGCTGAGACAGACTGATGCGACGCTGGATATTCATCCTGTCTGGACTGGTTGGCGCGGTTTTGCTGTCGCAGTTTCCGGCCTTCCATCAGCAGTACATGCAACGGCTGGGCGGCCATATCGACGAATTGCGCCTCTCTGTCGCCGCCCTGGACGAACGCGCCGAAAACGCCGGCCTCGACCGGTACGCCTATATCCGCCGACTGACCGGCAATACCGACCCGATCGTGGTTACGGAAGGCGATGCCCTCGCCGCCATGGTCGGCCGCTATGTCGACCTGTCCGCATCGATGGAAAGACTGTCGAGCCTGCCGGCCCATTATCGCGCCGGGGCCCTGCTGCTGGAACTGGACCGCAAGATAGGCCTGGCGACGCTTCGAGCCTTTCAGCCAGCCCTGCCTCTGACGCTGAACGGTGTCGGACACGCCCTGGCCGGGTTTTTCATCGGATATCTGGGATGTATGGGGCTTGCATCTCTGGTAACGTGGCGGCGCGTGCCCGTGAAACCCGAAGGTGAGTTATGACCAAGACCTGCGAAACCGGTATCCCTGCATCGATCGGCCTGATGGACGATATCGACGCCATTGCAACGCAGGTAAAGATACCGGGTTCGACCCTCATCGATATCGGCTGCGGCAGCGGCGCGCCGGCGCAAAAACTGGCGGACCTCGGCGCTACCGTTACGGCGCTCGATCCGGATCTGCGCCGGGACGACACGCCCTACGGTCCGACAGAGGCCGGCGGCAAGGTGACGTTCCAGGTTGGATCCGCCCTCGAGCTGCCGCTTGGCGACGACACGGTGGACGCGGCGCTGTTCATCTATTCGATGCATCATATTCCGGTCGACAAAATGGCGGATGCCCTGGCGGAAGCAGCGCGCGTCGTGAAACCCGGCGGGCTGGTCTATATCGCCGAACCGATGCTGGAAGGATCGTCAGAAGAGGTATGTCGCAGTTTCCATGACGAAACCGAGGTCCGGCACGCGGCGCAGGCCGCGCTGGACAGGGCTGAACCGACTTTCGCGTCACGGCAGCGATTCATCTACGATGTCGAATACCACTATACGGACTTTGAGGAATACCTTCAGGACTTCGCCCACTACGACTTTCCGGACAGTCTTCTGCGGTCGCCGACCGTTATCGCCGCATTCGATGCCTGCAAGGCCGATATCGGATATGTTCTGGATCAGCCGGTGCTGGTCGATGTCTTCAAGGTAGCAGGTTAACGATTACCAGCATTCAGGCATGCCGGGACAAACCAGAGCCTGTTTGAGTTTGTATAATTCGAACCGCACCCGGTAACCGGGAAGGTCGTCGTCACCTGTCTCTTCAGCCAGCTTAAGAGCCTGATATTGCGCCCGGACGGCGTAGTCGAATTTGCGGTCTGCGGCGTAGGCTGCGGCCACGGCCTCCAGGACGGTTGGCTCGTCGAGAGCAATCGGTTCGCTTTCCTCTATCAGCCGCAAGGCAAGCTGGCCGTGGCGATGCGGGTCCGCCGTCGTCGCCAGTTCGCGCACGACGGAAGCGAGCGTTACCGGGTCCCCGTCTTTCGAAGTGCCGATCAATGCCAGAATTTCACGTTGCGCGCGCCTAGCCCGGCCGACCGCGACATAGGCATAGGCGCGATTGAGCAAGGCTTCCGTCCGGCCCTGTTCCGATAACCCGTCCGAGGTCAGTAAATCCGAACAGGCTCTCGCGATATCGGAATTGTCCACCCCGATAACCGGTTTTCGGCAGTCTTCCGCGCCGGCGGGAGAAATACCGAGCATAACAACGGCTGCCACGGCGGGAATATTCGCAATCCTGAGAGATTGTTCTAAGAATTTCATCGGGCCCACTATAGCGGACCTTCCGAGACCGCCTCAACCACGCCGGTTATCCGGTGCGGCGCATCGGGGATTTACCCTTTTTGGCTTTCGAATCGTCATCGAAAAGATCGGCAAGCTGTTCCATCATCGTCCCGCCCAGTTGCTCGACATCGACGATGGTAACCGCGCGGCGATAATAGCGGGTCACGTCATGGCCGATACCGATGGCGACGATTTCGACAGGCGACCTGGTTTCGATATAGTCGATGACATCGCGCAGATGGCGTTCCAGATAATTACCCGCATTGACCGACAATGTGCTGTCGTCAACCGGCGCGCCGTCTGAGATCACCATCAGGATGCGGCGTTCTTCCGGCCGGCCCAGCAAGCGGTCATGCGCCCACAGCAACGCCTCGCCGTCGATGTTTTCCTTAAGCAGGCCTTCGCGCAGCATCAGACCGAGATTACGGCGGCCGCGCCGGTAGGGCTGGTCGGCCCCTTTATAGATGATGTGGCGCAGGTCGTTCAGACGGCCCGGTTCCTGCGGCTTGCCGTCGGCGATCCATTGTTCGCGCGACTTGCCGCCTTTCCAGGCACGGGTCGTGAAACCCAGAATCTCGACCTTCACGCCACAGCGTTCTAGCGTACGGGTCAGGATATCGGCGCTCATTGCGGCGATGGAAATCGGCCGGCCGCGCATCGAACCGGAATTATCAATAAGCAGCGTCACGACGGTATCGCGGAATTCGGTATCCGATTCCTGTTTGAACGACAGCGGATGCATCGGGTTCGTCACGACACGGCCCAGCCGGCCTGTATCGAGAACGCCTTCCTCCAGATCGAAATGCCATGACCGCAACTGCTGCGCCATCAGGCGCCGCTGCATCCGGTTCGCCAGCTTTCCGATAATTCCCTGCAGATGCACAAGCTGCTGGTCCAGCATTTGCCGCAGACGGCTCAGTTCCTCGGAATCGCACAACTCTTCCGCCGGCGTGATCTCATCGAATCCGGTGGTGAAGGCGTGATAGAAAGGCTGGCGCGGCATGTTCGCCAGATCGTGTTCCGGTCGCCACCGGCGATTGGCGTCGCCCGGTTCTTCCGATCCGGCCTGCTGCATCATTTCTTCCGCCAGTTCCTCGTCGAGGGCGTCGGACATATCCTGATCGCCCTCGTCCCCTTCCGCCATGTCGGACGCGGTCTGCGACTGTTCGCCGTCTTCCTCCTCGCCCTCGCCCTGATCCTGGCCGCGGACCTGGCTGTCGTCCTGGGAATCCTGATCCTCGCCGCTTTCCTCGCCCGGCTCGGTGTTTTCTTCCTCGCCGAGTTCGATATCCATGTCCTGGATCAGCGTCCGCGCGGCTTCGGCGAAGGCTTTCTGATCGCCGATCAACGGCTTCAGGCGCTCCAGCGCATCGGCGATCTGCGGTTCCAGATGTTCTTCCCACAATTCGTAGACCCGGGCCGCGGACGGCGGCGGTTTTTCGCCGGTCAGCCGGTTCCGCGCCATCAGCCGCAGGACTTCCGGCATGGCGGTTTCGGTGCGGTCGTTGATGCGGTGAAAGCCGAGCCGGTGATACTTCTGTTCCAGCGACGCCGCCATGTTCTGGCGAACGCCCGCCATATGGCGCGATCCGACGGCTTCGACCCGGGCGTCTTCCAGCGCATTGAAAAGGGCCGGGGCGACTTCACCCGTCGGGCAGAGACGCCGGTGCAGGCCGGCATCGTGATGCCGCAGACGGATTGCCAGGGAATCGCCTTCGCCGCGCGACCGGGCGATATCGTCGGCCGCCAGAGACCGTTCCGGCGCTGGCAGACGGGCGCGGTCGCCGGTCATCATGGCGTTTTCCGACCCGTAGACGACTTCCAGTTCCGGCAAATCGGCGACAGCACGGAAGGCGCACGCATTGGCGCGCTTGAAATCCTCGAACCTGTCGGTGTCCTTGGTCATCTCAATTCGGTATCGGGTCCGACTGTCAGCGCATCTGAACGGACGCGGCCGAATCCGGCAGTTCTTCGCCGAAGCAACGCTGATAGTATTCGGAAACGATGGTCCGTTCGGTTTCGTCGCACTTGTTCAGGAACGTCACCCGGAAAGCGAAGCCGAGATCGCCGAAGATTTCGGCGTTTTCGGCCCACGTCAGCACCGTCCTGGGGCTCATCACGGTCGAGATGTCGCCGGACATGAAACCGGTCCGGGTCATATCGGCAAGCTGAACCATGGCGTTGACCTGTTCCTGGCCTTCCTTGGTGTTGTATTGCTTGGCCTTGGCCAGCACGATAGCGACTTCCTCGTCATGCGGCAGGTAGTTAAGGGTCGTGACGATCGACCAGCGGTCCATCTGTCCCTGGTTGATCGGCTGGGTGCCGTGATACAGACCCGTCGTATCGCCCAGACCGACCGTATTGGCGGTCGCGAACAGACGGAAATACGGGTTCGGGCGGATAACCTTGCTCTGGTCCAGCAGGGTCAGCTTGCCTTCCCGTTCGAGAACGCGCTGGATCACGAACATCACATCCGGCCGGCCGGCATCGTATTCGTCGAAACAGATCGCAACCGGGTTCTGCAGCGCCCAGGGCAGGATGCCTTCGCGGAATTCGGTAACCTGCATGCCGTCCTTCAGCACAATCGCATCCTTGCCGACAAGGTCGATGCGGCTGATATGCGAATCCAGGTTCACCCGGACGCACGGCCAGTTCAGGCGCGCGGCGACCTGTTCGATATGGGTCGACTTGCCGGTACCGTGATAACCCTGAATCATCACCCGGCGGTTATGCGCAAAGCCGGCCAGAATCGCGAGCGTGGTTTCGCGGTCGAACAGATAATCGTCATCGATGTCCGGCACATGTTCGGAGGTTTCGGAAAAGGCCGGCACTGTCATATCGGTATCGATACCAAAAACGTCGCGCACAGAAACGGTGATATCCGGTGCGTCCATTTCGTGTGCCTGTTCCGCTTTGATCACTTGCGCAGTCATATGTATTTCACCCGGTGTTCGTGGTTTTCCGGCCGTTCTCGGCGTATGCCGTCCGCCGGCCCAAGGACTCAGTTAGACGGAAAGAACTTTTTTCAAGGCCGTATAGGCCAGATTGATACGCTTCAGGCGGTCTTCTGCCTGCTTGTCGCCCCCGTTTACATCAGGATGCAACTGTTTTGCCAACTCCTTATAGCGCGCCTTCAGCGCGGTCAAGGTAACGGGTGGAAACAAAGCAAGGGCGCGGTAATGTGCCGCTTCCGACCCGTCGTCGGCAGTGGCGGCGTGACCGCCGCGCCCGGCCTGTCCGTCATCGGCGAAGAACTCGAACGGGTCCTTGAAACCGGGGCCCTGGCCTGCCGATTTCGGTCTTTTGGCTCCCATCGGCCAGGTCGGCCTGTTCCAGACCGCATCGGACCGGATCTGCGCCTCGATATCATTCTGCTGCCGGCCTGAATGATAGTTCCAGGCCGCGTTGTAGTCGCGAACATGATCCTTGCAGAACCAGAAATACTCCCGCAGCCGGTCGGGCGAAACGGGCGCCCGGTAATCGCCGGCCTCGCGGCAATCCGGGTGGTCGCACAGCCGGATGCCAAGGTCCTGTTCTGTCGTGTGAAGGCTCATTCGTATTCCGTCGGTCTGTATCGTCCGTCTTGTCGTGAGAATACCGCCTGACGGGGCGTGTTCAAAGCCCGGAATCGGGAAATCGAACGGACGCCGCCGGGACCGGTAAACGAAGCGGGCGGAGCCTGACGCCCCGCCCGATCCGCTTGTTGTTTTACTGCTGCCAGAAAGACCCTTATTTGAGATCGTACCGGCTTAACAGCATCACCTTGTTCCAGGCGGCGACAAAGTCCTTCACGAACTTCTTCCTGCCATCCTTGCAGCCATAAACTTCCGCAAGGGCCCGGAGTTGCGAGTTGGACCCGAAGATAAGGTCGACACGGGTGCCGGTCCATTTGACCTTGCCGGTCTTCCGGTCCTTACCTTCGAACACGTTGCCGGATTTGCCCTTGGCCGACCATTCCGTATCCAGATCGAGCGGGTTCACGAAAAAGTCGTTGGTCAGGGTTTCCGGCGCATCGGTGAAAACGCCGTGTTTCGCACCGCCGTGATTTGCGCCGAGAACGCGAAGCCCGCCGACGAGAACGGTCATTTCCGGCGCCGTCAGGGTGAGCAACTGCGCCTTGTCGACAAGCAGTTCCTCTGCCGAAACCGTATACTTGGCCTTTTCGTAGTTACGGAACCCGTCCGCGATCGGTTCAAGGTAGGCGATTGAATCGACTTCGGTCTGTTTTTGCGTGGCGTCCGTACAGCCCGGCGTAAATGGCACTGTCACTTTGTGACCGGCCTTCTTCGCCGCGGCTTCAACGCCGGCGCAGCCGCCAAGCACGATCAGATCGGCCAGCGAGACCTTCTTGCCTCCGGTCGCCTTTTCGTTAAACGCCTTCTGGACGCTTTTCAGCTTCTTCAGAACCTTGGCCAGCTTTTGAGGTTCGTTTACCTCCCAATCCTTCATCGGAGCGAGCCGGATCCGGGCGCCGTTCGCACCGCCGCGCATATCCGATCCGCGGAAGGTGGACGCCGAGGCCCAGGCTGTCGAAACCAGTTGGGAAACCGAAAGGCCCGATGCCAGGACCGCCTTCTTAAGCTGCTCGATATCCTTCTTGCCGATCAGTTTGTGATCGACCCTGGGAACAGGATCCTGCCAGATCAGGTCTTCCTTCGGCACTTCCTTGCCGAGATACCGGGCTTTCGGCCCCATATCCCGGTGGGTCAGCTTGAACCACGCCCGGGCGAACGCATCCGCGAACTCTTTCGGGTTCTTGTGGAACCGCCGGGCGATTTTCTCATAGGCCGGGTCCATCTTCATCGCCATATCGGCTGTGGACATCATGATCTTGGCCTTGCCCTTGCCGTCGGCTGTCGGGGCATGGTCTTTTTCCGCCAGATCCTTCGGCTGCCACTGATACGCCCCGGCAGGGCTTTTGGTCAGTTCCCATTCATAGCCGAACAGGACGTCGAAGTAGCTCATATCCCACTGGGTCGGTGTCGGCGTCCAGGCGCCTTCAAGGCCGCTGGTGATCGCATCGACGCCCTTGCCGCTCTTGTAGCTGCTGAGCCAGCCCTTGCCTTGCGCTTCAATCGGCGCGGCCTCCGGCTCCGGACCGACATGCTTCGCATCGCCCGCGCCGTGGGTCTTGCCGAAAGTGTGCCCGCCGGCGGTAAGCGCCACGGTTTCTTCGTCGTTCATCGCCATGCGGGCAAAGGTTTCGCGGATGTCGCGGGCGGAACCCAGCGGGTCCGGTTTGCCGTTCGGGCCTTCCGGGTTAACGTAAATCAGCCCCATCTGGACCGCGGCGAGCGGGTTTTCCAGCTCGCGGTCGCCGTAGTAGCGTTCATCCTCGAGCCATTCGGTTTCCGGGCCCCAGTAAACGTCCTCTTCCGGTTCCCAGACGTCCTTGCGCCCGCCGCCGAAACCGAATGTCTTGAAGCCCATCGATTCGAGCGCGCAGTTTCCGGTCAGAATCAGCAGGTCGGCCCAGGAAATCGCCTTGCCGTATTTCTGCTTGATCGGCCAGAGCAACAGACGCGCCTTGTCGAGGTTGCCGTTATCGGGCCAGCTATTGAGCGGTGCAAAGCGCTGCTGACCAGTACCCGCGCCGCCGCGCCCGTCGGAAACCCGGTAGGTGCCGGCCGCGTGCCAGGCCATGCGGATGAACAGGGGGCCGTAATGGCCGTAGTCGGCCGGCCACCAGTCCTGCGAATCCGTCATCAGGGCCTTGATGTCTTTCTTGATGGCATCGAGGTCGAGCTTGCTGAATTCCTTCGCATAGTCGAAACCTTCGCCCATCGGGTCGCCCGCAAGCGGGTTCTGATGCAGCATTTTAAGGTTCAACTGGTTCGGCCACCATTTGCGGTTCGATACCGATCCGTTCGATGTGGGCAACTGATGCCCGTGCACGACGGGGCATTTGCCTGCACTCGCGCCTGTTTTACCATCCATGTGAGTCGTCCTCCGGTTTGTCTTTTGTATTTAATGTCCGAGCACCCTCCACAGTTGCGTGCGATCCGGCATCCATGCCATCGCGCCTGTTGTGCTCTCTAATCAACGCCTGAATACTACACCCTGTATTGTCATAACGGAAATCGGTTAATAATATTGATTTAATCGATATAAACGATTTATTGAAATTCGTCATCAAGGCTTGAGACCCAGTCGATGAATACGAGAGATCTGGAATATCTGATCGCCGTCGCCGACGAATTGCATTTCGGGCGGGCGGCGATCCGGTGCAATGTCAGCCAGTCGGCGTTGAGCGGCCAGATCGGCAAGCTGGAAGACCGGCTGGGCGTGACGATTTTCGAGCGGACCAAGCGGCATGTGCAACTGACCGAGATCGGCCGACGCCTTATCGCCAGGTCGAAAGACGTTCTGACGTCGGTCGACGCCCTGCAGCGTGTAGCCGCCGCGCATACCGATCCGCTGGCGGGGCATATCGTCATCGGGATGCCGCCGACAATCGGTCCTTACCTGACCCCGCTGCTGCTTCGCGTCATGAAAGAGTACCTGCCGGACCTACAGCTCGATCTGGTAGAGGATTTCACCGACCATCTTGAAGATCAGTTATCGGATGGGTCGATGGACCTTGCGATTCTCGCCACGACACCGACCCGCTCGAACCTGTCCGAGATCGTACTCTATAAGGAGCCGTTCTGGGTGGCGATGCCGAGCGGGCATCCGCTGACGGCCGAAGACTCGGTCGACGTCGAAAAGATTGACGCGAGCGAGTTGTTGTTGCTGGCGGACGGTCACTGTCTGCGGGATCAGATTAGCGAAGCCTGCAAGCTCGGCCAGAACGGAAAAGCGGGCCGCCGCGCGGCGCGAACCCAGAAAACCAGCCTGACGACCATATTATCGCTGGTCGGGTCCGGCTACGGCGTGACACTTGTGCCCGCGATGAGCCTTTCGGAAGCCTGGGTGACCGATGCCGGCATCGCCATCCGCAGGGAAAAAAGCGGAAAGGCAGGGCGCACCGTCCGCCTGACCCATCGCAAGGGCTATCCTCGGATGGCCCTGGTTGAAAAACTGGCGGACATCGTCGCCGGAATCGTGCCCGACACGGTTCACGCCGTTCGGCGATAGGTTTCTGAACAATGGTCCGTCCAATCTACCTGTTCACCGATTTCGGCCTGTCGGGCTTCTATGTCGGGCAACTGCACGGCGCGATCCTGGACGCGCAGACCTCGCCGGGGCCGGTAATCGACCTGATGCACGACGCACAGGCGCATGACGTCCAGTCGGCGGCCTATCTGCTGGCGGCGCTGATACGGCATACACCGGATAATGCCGTGATTGTCGGCGTGGTTGATCCCGGCGTCGGCAGCGACCGCCCGGCAATTGTCGTTGAAGCGGATGGCCGGTGTCTGATCGGCCCCGGCAACGGCCTGTTCGAAATCGTCGCCCGTCAGGCCGGCAATGCGGTGATGCATCGGCTGGTCTGGCAACCGGATCGGCTGACGGCCAGCTTTCACGGCCGTGACCTGTTTGCCCCCGCCGCCGCGCGGATCGCGACAACCGTCGATTCCGATGCCTGGCGGCTGGAACTGATTTCCCCCCTGCCGCCGTCCGCCGCGCGTCCCGGTTCGGACTGGCCGGACGATCTGCCTGCCGTGATCTATATCGATGTCTTCGGCAATGCGATGACCGGTATCCGCGCCGCGAAGCTTGCGCCCGGTTTGGCGGTTGCCATCGGCGGGCGGCGCATCCAGCGGGCGACCACCTTTTCCGACGTTCCAACGGGAGAGGCTTTCTGGTACGAAAATTCGGTCGGTCTGGTCGAAATCGCCGTCAATCAGGGCAGGGCATCCGAAACGCTTGCCTTGAGCGTCGGTTCCTCCATCGGGCTGATCTAGAACCTAACGTGTCGGCAGGCGTTCGCGGCGTACGGCGGGGCCTTCCGCCGGAGTGAACGGGGAAATGCCCCGGACATGTTCGTCGATCGGCGCGCGGATATGGATCGGCGCGCGGGTGCGGTGCGAGCAATCCATCCGGTCGCAGATCCGGCAATGCACCCCAATCGGCTGGGCCGGAGCATTCGGCGCCAGGCCGATGCCGTCGGCGTAGACCATCTGCGAGGCGTAGCGGCCTTCGCATCCCAGTCCGATGGAGACATAGCGCGGATCGACCCCGTTGATCGCCCCGCCCTTCTGGATCGCCTTGGCGATGCAGAAAAACCGCGCGCCGTCCGGCAGTTCGGACATCTGCGCCGTCAACGTGCCGGGCCGCAGGAAGGCAGCATAGACATTCCAGCGCGAACAGGCCTCGCCATGCCGGGGAATCGGCAGGCCGGACAGGCTGAACCGTTTCGACACGTTGCCGGCCATGTCGACCCGCAGCATGTGCATCGGGATGCCCGTCTTGCCGGGCTTGTTGAGGCTGGTGAGGCGATGGCAGACCTGTTCGAATTCCGCCGCGAAACGGTTCTGCAACAGTTCGATATCGTAGCGGGCCTCGACCGCGCTTTCGAGAAACCGGTCATACGGCATCAGCAGCGCGGCGGCGAAATAGTTCGCCAGCGCAACCCGACCCAGCACCAGCGCGTCCGAGTCCTTGATATGCGCCTCGCGCAGCAGCATGTCGATCACCGGGCGGGCCTGAACCAGACCGATCTGCTGCGCCATCTGGAACCGTTTGCTGCCGATGGTCAGCCGTTCCGACAGGCGCAGAACCCGGCGTTCGGAATCGTAATGGCGCAGATACGGAAAATCCGGGCCGCTAGGCGCCAACGCGACATTGATTTGCAGACTGTCCTTCAGATAGGTCGACAGGGTGGCGCGATTGCGCTGTTCCAGCGGGCCGATATCGTAACCGACCCGTTCGGCCTCCACTTCCAGATCCTCAAAATAGTTGGAGCTTTCCTGAATCATGTCGGAAATCTGGTCGGACGGCGCAATTGCACTGAGATACAGGGGTTCCGTATCGTCTGCGACGGACCGCGCGGCCAGACTGCGCACATCGGTCTGCGCCTTCAGATAGGCGTCATACAGCAACAGCAGGGCGCGGCCGGCATTCGGGCTGGACGTCACCAGTTCCCGCGCATCGGTGTTGGTGAGATCGATTTCCTCGAACAGGTCATCGCCCAGCACTTCCATGATATCGACGAAAAGCTGGCCCTCGTCGTTATCCGCCAGCGACGGCAGGTCGACATCGAACAGCTCCGCCAGGGTCAGAAGCAGACCGACCGTGACCTTGCGCTTGTTGTGTTCGATCAGATTAAGGTAACTGGCGGAGATACCCAGCCGTTCGGCAAGCGCCGCCTGGGTCATGCCGCCTTCGCGGCGCAACCGGCGAATTTTCGCGCCGATTTTCACATCGGTGTCGATGCCTGTCTTCTTTACCAAAGCCCTGATCCTGCCTAAGGTTCGGTTTTGTAAAGTATATTTACAAGCATAACGACTTGTAAAGTATTTTCAGTTTTTTGCTGCGCTATTGTTGAATTTGAAATGATTGTAACGATTCATGGGCAGGCGTATCACAGGGTCAACGAAATGCTAACCCGAACGTTCGGGCAACCCTGCAGTTGAAAGGATCGAGACCATGGACGGACTGAACATGAACTACGAATGGAATGGCGGCGAAGGCGGCGGCGAGGAATTCCCCGCACCGGAATACGCGCCGAACCGCTGGGCGACCACGCGCCGCAACTACACGATGGACGAAGTCCGCAAGCTGCGCGGTTCGGTTCATGTCCGCAACACACTGGCCGAAATGGGCGCGGAAAAGCTGTGGAAGCTGATTACCGAAACGCCGTATGTGAACACCCTCGGTGCGTTCACCGGCAACCAGGCGGTACAGCATGTTCGCGCCGGCCTGAAGGCGATTTACCTGTCGGGTTGGCAGGTTGCCGCCGACGCCAACTCGACCGGCCAGATGTATCCGGACCAGAGCCTGTACCCGGTGAATTCCGTTCCTGCCGTGATCGAGCGCATCAACAACGCGTTTGTCCGCCAGGACCAGATCCAGCACATGGAACAGGCCGAAGGCAAGGAAACCAGCGACATCGACTGGTTCGCGCCGATCGTCGCCGACGCGGAAGCCGGTTTCGGCGGTCCGCTGAACGCTTACGAACTGATGAAGGCGATGATCAAGGCAGGCGCCGCCGGCGTTCACTTTGAAGACCAGTTGGCTTCGGAAAAGAAATGCGGCCATCTCGGCGGCAAGGTGCTGATCCCGGTCAAGACCATGATCCGCAACCTGACGGCGGCCCGTCTGGCGGCCGACACGATGGGCACGCCGACGATCATCATGGCCCGGACGGATGCGGAATCGGCCCGCCTCATCACCTCCGATGTCGATGAGCGCGACCAGCCGTTCCTGACCGGCGAGCGCACCGAAGAAGGCTTCTTCCGCATCACCGGTGAAATCGACATGTGCATCGCCCGCGGCCTGGCCTATGCGCCGTATGCCGACCTGCTGTGGATGGAAACCTCCACCCCCAGCCTGGAACAGGCCAAGACCTTCGCCGATGCGATCCACAAGGAACATCCGGACCAGATGCTGGCCTACAACTGCTCGCCGTCGTTCAACTGGGCGAAGCACCTGACGGTGGAGGAAATGGCGGAATTCCAGCGCGAGCTCGGCAAGATGGGTTACAAGTTCCAGTTCATCACGCTGGCCGGTTTCCATTCGCTGAACATGGCGACGTTCGAAATCGCCGAAGCCTACAAGGACCGCGGCATGGCCGGGTATTCGGAACTGCAGCAGCGCGAATTCGCGGCAACCGAACGCGGCTTCACGGCGGTCAAGCATCAGCGTGAAGTCGGCGTCGGCTACTTCGACGCCGTCAACAACGCAACGGCCGGCGGCAATGCCTCCACCGCGGCGCTGGCGCATTCGACGGAAGCGGCGCAGTTCTAAGGCTGTCCTGCCGATACATACCGACAGACGATCCTGTCGCACCGGAATCGCCTGCCCCAGACCGGGGCGGGCGATTTCTTTTGCGCGTTTCGGAAAAACCGGAAAAGATTGAGAAATGCGCTGGAAATGTTACCGCTTAGGTACTATACAGCGCCTCTCTATCGGTCGCCCCGCTTTCGCGCGACCCGGATGCGCCCGTAGCTCAGCTGGATAGAGCGCTGCCCTCCGAAGGCAGAGGTCACAGGTTCGAATCCTGTCGGGCGCGCCAATAAAATCAATGCCTTATACATTATTTGACGTTTTGCTATTTGTAACGGGGCACCTATAGGGCACGCTCACTGCCTTAATTAGATGCTCTTTCATTTCTGTAAAGCCCCCATCCTATGTACGACTTTGGTGTAAGGTTTCCGGCACCGGCAGTCCAAAGAAAGAACTCAGAGCAAAATCAGAACAGATTCTACTTGTGAATGAGGACACATTGGGGAGCAGGTCACCGTATACGTATACGTAACGGGAATTCATGAATTTTGAGAAAGTTGTGGATAACATCATACTTTGAATGATTGGTGGCATTCGAAGTGCTTTTCTTACGAAGACTAATTAATAATCTTCTAATGATGTATCAATGTTTTACTCACCTTAGCATCTTCCTAAAGAACAGCTATAAGAAGACGCTCAGAATACGATACTCTGACCCTCTCTAGGCTGCAGGCAAGTAAGATTCCTGAGAACACGTTACGCTTAATCATATCGTAATCTGGCTCGTATTTATTGCTTCTCCAGATTGAAATTCGCGTCGTGTGACTTGCCCACACTAAAGATCTTCAAACCGAGAATCTGTTTGACTTCATAATCAGTTTAATGATTTGATAAAAATAGACTGATTAATCAGTTTATACTTTCCGGCATATCGCCGGGCAACCTGGATTAACGAAAGCGCCATCACAGAGGCGCGCTTCAATTGCTTGATGGAGTGAGTATCATGTGCACGGTATGCGGTTGCGGTGAGGATTCCGGTTCGGACGGCGCGACACACGTTCATCACTCACACCAGCACAACCACCAAGGCCATCAACATCACGGTCATCATCACGACCATCACGGCCATCATCACCACGATCACCACGACGCCTCGCCTGGCGATCACCGGCATGACGCCGCGGGGCACCATTACGGCAAGGGAAGCGCCGGCGTTTCTGTCGCGGGAATCAGCCAGGGCCGGCTGATCGAGATCGAGCGGAACATTCTTTCCAAGAACGACGGCTACGCCGACGGCAACCGACAATGGCTTCGCGACCACGGGCTGCTGGCGCTCAACCTGGTATCCAGCCCCGGCGCCGGAAAAACCACCCTGCTGGTTGAAACGCTGAACATCCTGAAGGACCGTCTCTCTCTCGGCGTGATTGAGGGTGATCAGGAAACGGCGAACGACGCCGACAGAATCCGGGAAACCGGTGTTCCGGCGATTCAGATAAACACCGGCAAAGGCTGTCATCTCGATGCCCATATGGTCGGCCATGCAATGCAGGTGTTAAGTGTCGATCCCGGCGGCGTTATCCTTATTGAAAATGTCGGCAATCTTGTCTGCCCTGCGGCATTCGATCTGGGCGAGGCTGCGAAGGTCGTCATCCTGTCGGTAACGGAAGGCGAAGATAAGCCGATCAAGTATCCCGACATGTTCGCGGCGGCGGATCTGATGATCATCAGCAAGATCGATCTGCTGCCCTATCTCGATTTCGACGTGGAAAAGGCAATCGACTATGCGTATCGCATCAATCCCGATCTTGACGTCATGAAGCTTTCCTCGAAAACCGGAGAAGGGATGATCGGCTGGCACGACTGGATTGTGGCGCAAACCGCAATACCGGAGTTTGGGTCGGCGCCCCTTGCCGCCGATTCAAGGGTTTAGGGTCATGCACGAACTCGCCCTCGCCCGCAGCCTGACGGAAATGGTTGACGAATATGCCGCACAGCAGGGCGTGGACCGGGTCAGGCAGATAAACGTGCGCCTCGGCGAGCTTTCGGCGATGGCCCGGGCCCTGTACTTCTGTTTCGGCTCCGCCTCGCAGGGCACATCCTGCGAAGGAGCGATCCTGAACATTGAAGATATACCGCTAACCGTGTTCTGCGCAGCTTGCGATGTCGTGAAGACGCCGCGCGGACGTTACAGTTTCCGTTGCCCGGATTGTGGATTGCCAACACCGACAGTAATCACCGGTCGGGAAATGCAACTGACCTCGATTGAGCTATACAACACCGAAGACGATTCCCCTGTAACTGCGGGAAGCAATCAAAACACTGTCACTGAAAATTTCGCCGCTACCTAGGAAAACATAATGACGACACATGCCGACAATCCTTGGACGTTCGTTCCGCATCAGCATCAGGGTCCGCACCAGGAACCGCGACCCGATGCGCATACGCGGTCGCCGGAAAAGCATAACGGGCCTTTCAAGTCCGAAGGCATCATGACGTTCATGGGGGCGCCATACTGCCCGCCCGATCGCAACAAGGTCCGCGAGATGGGGGCAAAAATCTGTTTTCTGGGCGCCCCATGGGATCAGGGAACAATCGTTCGTACCGGCACATCCAGCGGCCCGCATGGTATTCGCGAAGCATCCACGCAGTACTTTCCATATATGTTTGAATACGATGTCGATCTGATGACGTTTTTCAATGTGGTGGATTGCGGCGATATCCCCATTGTCACTGGCAACAATGAACTGTCACAACAGTATATGTGCGACTACGTCACGGAATGCCTGGAGGGTGGGGCAAAAGTCATTCTGGTTGGAGGCGATCATTCGGTGCCGATTCCGGGTGCCCGCGCCCTTTCGCAATGGCTCGAGAGACATAACCCGAAAGGCAAGATGGGGTACCTGCATGTCGACTGCCACCTCGATGCCGCCGTCGATTGGGCAGGCATCGAAATCACCAACGCTTCCGGACCGACGGAAGCCTACAAGCTTCCCAATGTAAGCAGCGAAAACATGGCGCATATGGGGTCTCGAAATGGCCTAAACCCCAAAGACTGGATGGATTTCTGGGTCGATAACAATATGCCGATCCATCCGATGTCGGAAGTAGTGGAACGCGGCATCGACGCATGCGGCCGTGATATTCTCGACCGGGCCTGGAATGGCACCGACGCGGTTTATCTGTCCTGGGACACGGATTCCATCGACTGCAGTTGCATGCCGGGAACAAGCTGTCCCGAAAGTTACGGGCTGAAAGCGCGCGAGGCGCTGGCTTTCGCCAGAATAGCGGGAGAATACGGCGTCGATGTTCTGGAACTGGCCGAACTGTCGCCGGTTTTTGACGTCAGCCAGATGAGCGCCAAACTCGCCTGCAATCTTATCTATCACTATCTGGGCAGCCGGGCATCGACGCTCCGCAGCCGAAACGAGAAACCATAACCATGACGACGCATGTGAGCGCTCACCATACCAGTCGCGATACAGGAGCCTGAAATGAATCCAGCAAAAGCCTTCGCACACCTCTTTTCGCCACTCGGCGGCGATGACGGAGACAACTACCGCTCTCCCGGGCAGATATCCTTTCTTCGCGCCCCGTTTGTGTCGCTCGACGGCGACGAGCTTGCGAATGCCGACGCGCCCTATGTCTTTATCGGGGTTCCGTTCGATGAGGGGAATGTCGGCAAACCCGGCTGCGAGGACGGCCCCCGGGAGTTTCGGGTCGCGTCGCTGGACTACTTCCCCTACTGGTTCGAATTCAATGTCGATCTGCATGGTTCCGCGGTCGATTCCGGCGATGTTTCCATGCCGCGGGTCAGCCCTGACGTGGCGCGAGAGAGAATATACTCCGCCGTCCGCAAGGCCCTGGCCGCAGGCAAGATACCGATCATCTGTGGCGGCGACCGGTCTGTTTCCATTCCCGCAACAAAGGCGCTGTCGGACCATTTGGGCGCCGGCAAGAAAATGGGCTACATGCATCTCGGGGCGCATCTGGACATGGCCGATACCTGGGCGGGCGAAAGCAATGTCAGCACCTGCACCATGGCGCGCATTACCGAGCTGGAAAATCTGAGCATGGACAATGTGGCGCATATCGGCGCCCGGAATTCCTTCAACCCCAAGGATCATGTCGACCTTGCTCGAAGCCGTGGAATGCGATTCCACCCGATGTTCGAAGTTCTCGAAAGAGGCGTGGATGCGGTGATGGACGAGGCAACCGCCCGGGTTTGGGATAATACGGACGGGCAGTATCTGAGCTTCAACTTCAATGTCATGGATTCCTCATCTGCACCCGGTGTTACGGCAACGGAACCGGGCGGACTGGAATCACGGGAAATCATGCGGGTCGCAAAGAAAATCAGCGACCGGGGCGGCGTCAGCGTTATCGATGTAACAGAGCTGTGCCCGATGTTTGATGTCAGCGGTTCGACATCCCGGATGGCCGTTTGCGTTGTGCTGCGGATCATGGCCGGCCTCGCGCTGCTGCGTGGGGAAACGCTCGATGAATCGCTTCGCCGGCCCGGCTGGAAGTTCAAGGACTAACGACAGAAAGACGCCTAGGATCACGACAACAGAGATGCTTCAGAATGCATCCACAATCCAAAGAAAAGGGAAAAAACTTCAACAAGACAGAATAGGGAGAACGTTATGGGCATTATCAGAAATTCAGTAAGACGCAAAGTAAGCAGGCGATCATTTGTTGCAGGCGCCGCCGGATTGGCCGCGGCCGGCGCGCTGTTGCCGAAGACCGGCCGTGCCGCCGGCGAGCTTAATGTTCTTGCATGGTGCGATCATGCGGACGAGAAACTGCTCACCCCTTTCGAGGCCGCACATAATGTAAAGGTCAACGTAAAAACATACGAAGGTACCGGAACCGGGCTGTCCATCATTGAGCAATCGTCAGCCGGAGACTGGGACGTTCTGATGATCGACGCCCCTGATACGCCGATGATTGCGGAGATGGGGATCTTTGCCCCGATGGATGAAAGCCAGCTTCCGCTGGGCGATCTATATTCGCCGCTGACCTCCGCGGCATTCAACCATGTCGATGGCGTTCGGTATGCCGTGCCCGAAAAATTCGGATATTACGGTGTCGCCTACAACAAGCAGAATGTCGATCCGGCGGATATGCGGTCCGCCAGCGTCATGTGGAACCCGAAGTACAAGGGCCGGGTAGCCGTTTACGATTACTATTTTCCGTCAATGCAGCTCATCGCCATATCGATGGGTATCCAGCCGGACAACATCACCATGGACGATCTTCCGGCCATTCGGGAAAAGCTTCTTGAAATGAAGCCGAACGTCAAAATGGTCGGTGACATTGTCAGCGTTCAGAACGCACTCGTTAACGGCGATGTGGATATCATTATCAACGGTGCGGAATTCACTGTTTCCAATCTGATGCCGAGCATGCCGCACCTCGACTGGACCATCTTCGATGAAGGCGGGCTGATGTGGATTCAGGGCATCGGTGTATTCGAGGATTCCGGTCAGAAAGACCTGGCCTTCGAGTTCATCAAGTACATTCTGAGTCCTGAAGGTCAGGGCGCTCTGGCGACTTCCGAATGCTACTGGGCGATGCCGACCAACGGCAAAGCTGTCCTTAGCGACGCCGAAAAAAGCATCCTGCGCTGGGATGAACAGGAAGCTTTCATGAAGCGGTCGGTTCCTTCCACCATCAGCCGCGCCGATATCGATTCCGAGATGCTCGACATCTGGACCGAGTTCCTGCAGGCCTGAGTTGAACGACTTACGACGCCCTGCTCCCGCAAACCGCATGTAGCGGTATTGCCGGGAGCAGTGGCGGATTTTTCTGGTATAGTACCGATTAGCCGTTTTAAGGTAAGAGGTTGCTGTAATGGGTTCAATCACAAAGCCGTTGCGCCGGCGGCCTGTCTTTGACCTAAGCCGTTGGTCCGTTCACCCGGCATTGATTTTTACGTGCCTGTTTTTCCTGCTTCCGCTGGCAGTGATGGTGGTTGTCAGTTTCTGGCAGCGTCTTTACGGCAAGCTGACCGCGACCTGGTCTTTTGCGAATTATATAAAATTCTTCAGTAAGGAATACCTTACTGACGCCCTTATCAATTCAATCGAGGTCACGCTGCTGACAACGCTTATCAGCATTCTGCTGGCCTATCCTTTAGCCTATATTCTTGCCTACAGGGTTCCGGTTCGGTGGCAGCGCTTCATCCTGTTCCTGACGGTTTTACCATTCTGGACGGCCTATGTCGTTCGGTCTTACAGCTGGCTTCTGGTGATTTCCGAAAAGGGAATCATCAATGTCTCTCTATTGAGTCTCGGGATAATCGATCAGCCCCTGGAGATGTCCTATAACCGCGGCGCAACGGTTCTCGGCTTCGTTCATTTCTTCACCATGCTGCTGACCCTGACAATCTACGCCAATCTTGTGCAGATCAAGCCGTCCTACCGAAAAGCCGCCGCCGATCTCGGCGCCAGTCCTTTCATGGTGTTTCTCAGAATTACATTGCCGCTCAGCATTCCGGGGGTCGCCGTTGGCGCGTTCATAACATTCGTTATCTGCATCGGAGACTACATTACGCCGCAGATCCTCGGTGGCGGAACGGAAGTGCTGATACCGCAGGCGATCATGCTTCAGGTTTCCCGCTCCGCCAATTTCCCCATGGCATCCGTTATGAGCATCACACTGATGATTGTGGTTGTCGCGGTCTATTTCCTGACGGCCAAACATATGAAGATGGAGCGCGTCTAGATGATGAGATGGCTCAGCAACGCGCCCGCGATCGCCTATCTGTGCGTTGCGCTTTGCTTCATTTATCTTCCTGTCGTGGTTCTTGTGTTGTTTTCCTTTCAGGATGGATTGCTTCCGGTACCCCCGTTCAATGGGCCAAGCCTGCAGTGGTACGAAAAAATGTTCGCCAACGACCGGTTGATCGAATCGCTGTTGAACTCTGTCATCGTCGCTGTCCTGTCATCTCTGGTAACGACAGTTCTCGGTTTTCTGGCAGCCTATGGAATGGGCCGCCGCAAAACTTTGTTTGCCGGCGGCATCCGGTTCATCCTGATGGCGCCGCTGACTGTTTCCTATCTGATCATCGCCATCGGCCTGTTGATCACACTGAACATGCTTGGCATTTCAAAATCGCTTTTAGCCGTAGGCATCGGTCATGTTGTGATCAATCTGCCGCTCTGTTTTGCGATCATATACTCGCAGTTTGGCGACCATTTGCGAAACATTGACTGGGCAGCCCGTGATCTGGGAGCGGGCGATTTCGATACGCTGTTTCGTATCATCGCCCCAATCATGAAACCCGCCCTGTTCGCATCTTTCTGTCTGTCGGCGACCCTGTCCTGGGATGAGTTCATCATTGCATTCCTGCTTAGCCGTTTCGATGTGACCCTGCCTGTTATTATTTTCGAGATGTTGCGCGCCGGCCTGACACCCGAAGTCAATGCCGCCGGCACGCTGGTCTTCGCAATTTCAATGTTTACCGTCGGCATCGCGGCATTCGTAGTGCTGGTAAATCAGGGAAAGAAAAAATGAGCGATATCCTGGTTGAGCTGAAAAATGTGTCCAAACAATACGGGCCCGTTGTTGCGGTAGACAATATTAACCTCACTGTTGAGCGTGGAGAATTTCTGGTTCTTCTCGGGCCATCCGGCAGCGGCAAGACGACAATCCTTTCCATGATGGGAGGATTTACCGCTCCCACCAGCGGACAGTTGATAATCGACTCGCAGGATGTGACCGATGTTCCGCCCGCACAACGTCCCACAGTTACAGTGTTTCAGGATTATGCGCTGTTTCCGCACATGTCGGTCAAGGAGAATGTCTCCTTTGGCCTTGCGATGAAAAAAGTACCGAAAGCCGCCCGGGCCGAACGCACAAGCGAAGCATTGGCGATTGTCGGCCTTGAAGGATTTGGAGACCGGGGCGTGCATCAGCTTTCTGGCGGGCAGAGGCAGCGGGTTGCCCTGGCGCGCGCCATAGCCGTCGAGCCGGCCGTGCTGTTACTGGACGAGCCTCTTGGCGCCCTGGATCTTAAAATCCGGCGGCAGATGCAGGAGGAGCTTGTACACCTGCAGAAAAACCTCAATGCAACCTTCGTCCACGTGACCCATGACCAGGAAGAAGCAATGAGCATTGCCGATAACATTGCCCTCATCAACAATGGACGAATTGAGGATTACGGACCGCCGGACAGGGTGTATCTAAGACCCTCAACCCTGTTTGCGGCGCGGTTTATGGGTGACAGTAATGTGATTGAAGGCAGGATATCCGCGGCAGAAGGGCCGAGTGTCGTTATCGAAACCCCACTCGGGCCGATGACTCTTGCCGGGCAGCTCAAGAACAATCCGGATATCCATGTCTCCCTTCGGCCCGAACAGATCAGGATCGGAGAAAGTCAGGGCGAGGATGTGGTGAACCTTGGCGAAGTAAATATAAGGGAAGTCGTGTTTCAGGGAACGCACCGGCTTTGTCACGCCAACAGCACCGGAAAATCAGGGGTTGAATTACTCTTGAGATTACCACAAGAACATATCGTCAGGGCCGGTGACGTTTTGCCGGTTCACGCTAGGGCCTCCGACGCAGTTATCCTTTCAGAATAAATTTAGTATATCATGGCAAAAAAGGTTCAGAAAAAGCAAAGCCCCAAGGGGCAGGAACGCTCTGAGAGTCTGATGGCGGCTGCCATAGATCTTTTTATGGAGCGCGATTATGCTTCCGTTACGATTCAGGATATTACCCAGCGGGCTGGGGTAACCCACTCACTTGTGTACTATCATTTCAAGAACAAGGAGGAACTGTTCAGCCTGGCCGTAACCAACCTGATCGAAACAACGATCAAGAGCTATCAGGTATCCAGGAAGGATCACCATGACCCGGTCGAGCTGATCGAAGACTGGTTTGAAAACAATATCCGGCTGGCCAGCGACCTTCGCAAACTCGTGAAATTCATGTTCGATTATTCTGCGACGCGGGAGGATACGCCGTCGGTCAAGCAGGCGATAACCAAGTTCTACGAAGAAGAACACAAGATTTTGGCATCAAATGTAGCGCTTGGTGTCGCTAATGGATGCTTTTCCGATGTCGATCCCGAACGGGTTGCAACGTTTGTTTCTACTTATATTGATGGAATTTTTTACGATTCCTTCGTCCACAATCATGAGAACATCGAACCTGCGATGAAAGACCTGAAATGGGTATTGTGGACCATACTTGGATATAGTGGCAAAGCCGATTCAAGCATTAAGACATCATAAGTATTGATTATGTGCTTGTAAAAGCCTGCCGTAGTTCCTTGGTTTCCACAGTATAGAAGTTGATATGCTTTTAAGAAGGAAATTCGCAGCTCAGACATATGTGCCCAAAATGTGCCCACCCAAATCAACGTTATTCTGTTTTCTGCGGTTTTATCCGGCTTACCGTTGCGACAACGCCAGGACAATGTTTTGATACTACGAGATTTTTATTAGGCTAGCCCTGTCTCCGAAAACAGGGGGCACCGCTTTGACACCATGCCTAGCGAGACGTCAGGCGAGCTTGTCGGTTGCCGCTCTACCGAGGGGCAAGTCCCCGGCGGCAAAGAAATCCAGCCGGGCGCGCCAACGCCAATTAGCCCGTGCCGACTGGGCCGCTAGCGTAAACATCCAAGGTCGGGAAACCTGTTCCAGATCACCTGGAAAAGCACGAGCGTATGACGGCGAGTAGCCCAACCCGCCAGGCGGGCTCGGTATCTGTGTCATTCAGGCCGGCTTAAACCGCTGCCGTTATCCGATCCGGCCAAAAACAAGCCCGGCCGATTGTCGGACCCGCCGACAGTCGAACCGGGCCAGTTGGCTCACTCAGCGGTAATCTGGTAATAGACGCGCCTCAGGCCGTCGTTGACGCAGGCGCAGCCCCTTTTTCAGGCTGGATGCCCAACGGGGTGCGCGAGGTTTTGCGCATATCGGTGCGGATGTGCCTGGTGCTGTAGCCGTTGAAGATATGACCCAGCAGCCCGCGATCGAGATCGGACGTTCCGAACATCCAGTCGGCAATCGGGAAGGTCAGGTTCATGTTCCGCTCCATCATGATCGACTGGTCGTGATGCGCGGTATGGTGCCGGCGGATCGTGTTCACGAACGGCATGGTGCGGACGAACCAGTTTTCCTCGACGTGGCAGCAGAAATGCATGAACTCGTAGGTCATGTACATGCCGGTCGTGGTGCACATGACCAGCCAGCCGACATTCTCGGTGAATATCTGGGCCGCAATCCAGGCGCCGGGTATCGACATCAGGATAAACACGACAAGCGCGTAGGGCGGGAAGAACGTTACACGCCAGTCCTTGTGATCGGCAAACCGCATTTCACTGTCGGTAAAGAACTGATGATGCGTCAGCGTGTGGCGCGAATAGATCGCCCTCATGCCGGGAAACCGCAGCGGCCGGTGCATGACATGGCGGTGCAGGAACCATTCAAAGATGTTGCAGACAAGGAAAATCACCGGAATTGTGATCCATTCCAGCGGCTGAACGGCCGAGATGTTCGAAACGTAGATGAACATCGCGGCGATACCGATGACATAGATAATGGCGACATGCAGCCAGCCATTGTACCAGCCTGCAATTCTGCTGCGATATTCCGACCTGAAATCACGTTGCCGCGTCGACATGGGCGTTGCTTGAAGTTCCATCGTTTCAGACCCTTCCTTCTCCATCCTGTCCGGACTGCGCGCTATTTTGTTCGCAGCCTGCTTGATTTCTGCTGATATATTACTGATAGATCAGAAAAGATTCAAGGTTTTCCTTAAGGCCCGCCGATATCAGCCCTGCTGAATCGCAAAGATCGACGAATAGCCGCCGCTCCAGTCCGGGGGAATCTGATACTGCCCGCCCGTATGGTGCGCCCATTTTGCCGGCTTGCCGCGAATGATCTCCTGCTCGTAAGCCGAAGCCAGGGCATTGTGCGTGTACGGCATGGCGTCGGCCGCGGAAACGACGTTCAGCAGCAACGGCCGTCCGACCGGCGACGTGTTCGGCCCCGACCCGTGCACGGTTCTGTAATTGTGAACCGTTATCGAACCGGCCGGTCCGCTGAGCAGTTCCGCGCTTTCGGTGTCAATACGCGGCAGGTCCTCGTTCTGGATACTGCCGGTCCAGCGTCCGGCGCTGTCGTAGTGGCTGAAAATCTCGCCCTTATGGCTGCCGGGAATGACGGCGAGCGGCCCCTGTTCCAGCCCGCAATCCTCGAGATACAGCCCGACAGTCATCACTGAATCGTTGGTATGCGGGAAGAACGGCGCGTCCTGATGCCACTTCACCTCGGTGCCGCCGCGCGCCCATTTGAAGTTCAGTTTCGACTGATAGAATTTGACGTCCGGACCCAGCAGATCCTCGAACAGGTCGCCGATGGGTGAGTCGTTCAGGAAGGTCCAGAATTCCCTGTCGACATCGCAGGGGCTTGAAACGCGCCGCAGGCGCGGATCGTCCGATGTATGACCCGTTTCAAGATCGAAGACCGCATCGGATTCGGTATAGGGGCGGCTCTGTTCGATCAGCTTGTCCGTCGCCTCGCGAAGCCGCGACAGCCAGTCACCGCCGATATAGCGTTCCGCCAGCAGATATCCCTTGTCGAAATACGAAATGCGATCGCGGTCCGACAGGACTTTCGCCGGGTTTTCCAGGATGGATTCAGGTGTCATTTGCACTACCCCCGAGGCTAGCTTTCTCTAGTTGAAACCGAGCAACTGGTCCGGCAGCCACAACGCCAGTTGCGGAAACGCCATCACAATCGCCAGGGCGATAATCTGGATGACCAGAAACGGAACGACGCCCTTGTACATCTGCCGAAGCGTTATTTCCGGCGGCGCGATGCCGCGCAGATAGAAAATCGCCGGCGCCATTGGCGGCGTCATGTAGCTGGACTGGATCATGATCAGCAGCAGCATGCAGAACCAGACCGGATCGAAGTAACCGCCGTAGCCGCTGGCCGCCCAGGCATCGCGGATGAACGGCATGAACAGCGGCACGAAGATCAGCAGGATCGAAATCCATTCCAGGAAGAACCCGGCGATGAATATCAGCAACAGGAACAGAATAAGCAGTTCCCACGGCCCAAGCTGAACCGCTTCGATCAGATCGCGCATCACGCCCATGCCGCCGGCGCCGACAAAGACACCGGTGAAGATGCTGCCGCCCAGCAGGATCAGCATGATCATCGCCGTGATCGTCAACGTCTTGATAACCGCTTCCTTGAACATTCCAAGCGAGAACTTGCCGTACAGGACCGTCAGCAGAAACGCGCCCAGCGCGCCAAGCGCCGCGGCTTCCGTCGGCGCGGCCCAGCCCATCATGATCGACCCGAGAACAGCCATGATCATGAACAACGGCGGCAGCAGCGCCTTGCAGGTGATTTTGATCTTGGTTGCGAAATCCGGCTCGTCGCCGGCATCCACTTCCGGCGGCGCCACACTGGGTTTGATGATGCAGAGGCCGAGAATGTAGAGAATGTAGAGGCCGGACAGAACGAGTCCCGGAAAAATCATGCCGACCATCAGGTCGCCGATCGACACATCCGCAATCGGCCCCATCACGACGACAACGACCGACGGCGGAATGATCGTGCCGAGCGAACCGCCGGCGCAAATCGTGCCCGATATCAGGGAATTGTCGTACTTGAACCGCATCATCGCGGGGATGGCGAGCAGCCCGACGACCGTTTCGGTCGCGCCGATAACGCCGGTCGAGGCTGCGAAGATGATGCACATGATGATCGTGCCGATCGCCAGCCCGCCGGGCAGTCGCCGTGTCCACAGATGCACCGCCTCGAAAAGGCGTTCGGCAATGCCCGACCGTTCGAGCATCGAACCCATGAAAACGAACAACGGTACCGCTGCGAGCACGAAGTTGGCGGCGATATCCTCGACCTTCTGGGTGTACTGGAAAAAGCTCGCGGATCCGAAGGTCATGAGACCGAACACGAAGGCGACCGACATCAGGGAAAAGGCGACGGGAAAGCCGAGAAAGATCAGCAAAAACAGCGCCGGAAACATCAGGAGAGCTTCCATCGGTCAGGTCTCGCTCTCGGGTTGTTCGGAACCGTTCCGAATGACATTCACGCATTTCAGCATCTCGGCGATCACCTGCAGCGTCAGAAGCACGAAGCCGAGCGTCAACGCCATGCGGAACGGCCAGATCGGCGGGCTCCAGGCGGACTGGCCGGATTGCTCGCCGCTGAGAAACGCCCGATAGCCATAGTCCCAGAGCGAGTGGCTCAACAGGATCAGGAACGGCAGAAACAACAGGCAATAGAAGGTAAGATCGACGATCGACTTCTTGCGCGGCGAGAAATGATTGTAGATCAGGTCGATCCTGATATGCGTTTTCTTCTGCAAGGCAAGAGATGCGCCGAGAAGAAAGTGTGTTCCCGTCAGGATATAGCCCAGTTCATAGGCCCAGATGGTGGGGGCGCCCAGCAGATACCGGGAAAAGACCTCGTAGCAGGTCGCCAGCACCAGCGGCACAATGATATAGGCGGTGATTTTGCCGATTCTGAGAACGGTCAGTTCGATCAGAGTGATGATTGTTTGCATGGTTCCCCCGAAAACCCTCGTCCGAGATGAGTCAGCGGCAGTGTTGTCAGTAAAATAACACATTAAAAATTCGCTGGCCGATTATACGGAAACCGGCCAGCGATCGAGGTTATTGCCACGGGTCAGAGCGAGTGGCAGGCAGATTGGTTACCGGTCAGTTCCGGGTTTTCACGTTCCGGTACTTCGAAGCATCGGACCAGAGTTCCGTAAAGGCTTTCTGGCTGTCCAGGACGCGGGCGAACCACTCGTTCTCCGCGGCTTTTCCATCGGCCCAGGCAAGACCGGCCTCACGGGCGCTGAACTGAACTTCCTCGTCGAGCTCAATGATCTCGTTGCCCTGGTCGCGGAAGAACTGCAGCGCGTTCGCATCTTCCTGGCCGATCGTCAGCCACGAATTCATCGTCGTCATGAAGGCGGCGTCACGAACGATCTGCTGATCGGCTTCGTTAAGCTCGGCCCAGGCTTCCTTGTTGATCACCAGCTCGAACGGCGCCGTCGGCTGATGCACGCCGGGGATGATCACGTATTTGGTGACGCGGTGGAAACCGGGCGAAACGTTCTCCCACAGGGTGCCCCATTCGGTCGCGTCGATCGTGCCGCGTTCAAGCGCCGCATACACATCGCCGCCGGGCATCGTAACCGGAGCGGCCCCCATGCCTTTCGAGATTTCGAGCCAGGCACCGGCCGTGCGAAGCTTCAGGCCCTGAAGGTCTTCAAGCGTGCGGACCGGCTTGCGGGAATGCAGGAATACTTCGGATGTGCGGATGAACAGCGGCATGGAGACGAGATTGAATTTTTCGTCGCGCCATTCGGCCTGCAGTTCCGCGCCGCCGGCGCGGTACAGCCAGTGCAGCATGCGTTCGGAATCGAAGCTGCCGGCAAAGCCGCCGAACAGAACCGCGGTGGGGTCAGCGCCCCAGTCATAGCCGACCCAGGTATGGCCCATTTCGGCTACGCCCTGTTCAACAGTCTCGGAAACCTTGAGCCCCGGGCCGAGCGTGCCGGCCGGGAACACTTCGATTTCAATGCGGCCGTTGGAAAGCTCGGCGACCTTTTCCGCGAACGCCTTGGCGCCGATATCCATCAGCGGACCGCCGCCCCATCCCGTCGCCATTTTGAACGAATGCTCCTGCGCGAAAGCCGCGCCGCCTGCACCCAGTCCAACCAGCAGCGCCGCGGCGCCGGCCAGCCCTTTGATGAAATTACGTTTGTTCATGTTCAGCAATGTTTCTCTCCCGTTTGGTTGCTTTCTGTGCCAACTGTAATTGACGACGGCTGCGCTAACGGCAGCCAATGTTCTTCAGGGCCACGTCAATGTCGTCCGATGACATTTCCCATTCGTTGTTAAAGTTCGCGACGATGGCTTCCATAAAGGTGGGATAGTCTTTCGCGGCTTTTTCCGTATCGCCGTAGTGTTCGCACAGAATCGCGAAGGCAAGCTGCGCAGGTTCCGGACCTGCGTAGCCCCATTCGTAGCCGTTCTGGGATATGGTTTTTACGTCCAGCTTCGGATCCAGCGGCGCTGAATCGACTGTAACTTCCAAACCGTCAAGCGTGCGATCGCCCCGATAGACCTTCATACCGGCCGGTTCCCCCCCGAACCCATTGATAGCGCTATTTCTGTTTCACCAATTTCATGGTGTTAATCAATAATGAAATATGACTGATATATTTATAGTATGCGAGTTTCAGACATTAGACAAGCGCGCTTTTGACGGGATAGCCCTGACGGGACGGGCATACCGCACCGGCAGATGGGAAAATGAACCGGCCGCACCGCGGCAAGGCGGCCGCGAAACCTCAGTACCCGGAATCGAGCGTCGCCCGCGTGAAATTCTCGACATAGTCGAGAAGCGCATCGCTGGCGGCCATCGCCACCTCTTCATCGCCGTCCCGGATCGCCGAAGACAGCCGTGCGTGCAACCGCGCGCACAGGTCGAGATCGCCGACATCGCGGTGGTGGTGAAACCAGAACCGCCGCGATTGCCCGTGCGTCAGCGACATGGCGCTGGTCAGGTGTTCGTTTTTCGATGCGACGCACATCAGCAGGTTCAATTGACGGTCGAGCCGCATGAAACGGATTTCGTCGTTATCCTGCGCAGCCTGGTTCATCCCGTCGGCGATAACGCCGAACGCCTCGCGTTCCGTCGCCGATGCGCGCCGCGCGCCCAGCCGCGCCATCAGGCGTTCGAGTTCACGGCGCAATTCAAGCAGTTTCATCTGCCGTCTGACATCCAGCTCGCTGACCAGAATTCCGCGGCGGGACAGGATGGAAACGAGGCCTTCGCGGGCAAGGCGCTGCAGCGCCTCGCGAACCGGCGTTCTGCCGATGCCGAGCTGTTTCGTGAGGGTCGATTCCGACAGAACCTCCCCCGGCTTCAATTGCAGGGTGACGATCAGTTCTTCCAGCCGACGATAGGCCTGCTGCATCAGGCTGCCATCCGCGTCGGCACTCATTTCCAGCAAATCGAGGAGGTCTTCGGCTGGCGACTTGCTCACATCATGGCTCCGCTTCTTGTGCCGGCGCACGGCTGTTCATGATCTTTTGGATGAGGATTCCGTTCGACTAGGCCGTAGACTCATAAACGAAGAGAGTTTTTGCTGACCGGTTCGGCCTGTCAATGCCAAGAAATTCGCCGAAGGCGATGCCTGTGCATCGGCAAGGCGAATTGACGCCCCAGGGGCAGCCCGGCGGATCTGGCGCGCCGACCCGCCTGTCGATCCTGCCCGATGCCGCTGCATCGCGCTGCAATCGCCAAACTTCCGGTCCATCCAGATCCGTCACTGGCAAAATCCACTTTCGTTTATGAGTTTACGGCCTAACAACAACGTCCCGTATCGACTGCCTGTCAAGCGGCAGAACCGGTATTCGGTCGGCAATCTACACAATTGCGAAACCTGTACGAGATGTATATTATTAATATATCAATTTGGCAATATTCTCTGACAAATCCTACGGAACGGATGGCGGCAGGTGGATTCCTTTTTGAACAGCGTCGGTCTTTCGCCCGAGCTCGGCCTCGTCACCCTGCTGCTGGCGATGTCCTGCGGCGTCATAATCGGCGGCGGCGCGGTTGTTATCGGAAACAGCCTGCCGTTCGACTTCGCCGATTCCCGCAATGCCCTGATATCGGCCCTGTCGATCCTTGCCGGAGCCGGACTGATCGGCGCCGTTTATGTTATCGGCCTGCTGTTCGTCAACAGCCCGTCCATACCGCCCGTCATCGTCGCATCCGGCATCGGCCTGGTGGCCGGCCCCTTGTTCGTCCAATCGCTGGGGCATCTGCGACTGCCGTTTCCGGCCCGGTCGCTGATCGTTATTGCATTCGAATGTCTGATAATTACCGTTGCCGCGACTGAATTGTCGTAAGGCCGTCAACCTGGAGGAGGCTTTTCAGTGCCGACAAATATCAAACTGGTTTTGTGTCTGTTCGTCGTTATCGCGTCGATTGGCGTCTACTATTTCCAGTCCGAGGCCGGGCAACCCTATACGCCCTGGGTCGCCCTCGGGCTAGGTGCGTTCATGATTTTCGCCCTGTGGATTTTCCCCGAAGAGCAGAAAAAGCGTAAATAGGGCTGCAACTTTCCGGCAACAGACCCGTCGGACCGTGCCGGATCGCTACTTGTAGTTCGCCAGTTTGTTTCGGAGCTTTTCAAGTTCATCCTCGGGCATTTTACTGGCATAGCCCGGGCCGGGAAACGTGCCGGCGTCGACATCTTCTTTGAACGCCTTCAGCGCGCGCGTCTGTTCGCTGCGGATTTTCCTGCGCAAGCTCAAGAGGTCGCCATAGGCCTTGGCGTGCCGGGGCGGTTTCTCCAGTGCGCCGCAGATATCGTCCATGAACAGAAAGATCACATCGCCAACGCCACCGCAGCCGATGGAATAGGTAACCAGCGACGTCAGCGGGTTGATCTCGGCCAGCGTTTCCGGCGGCACCAGTTCAACTTCCGCCGCGTAGGCGCCGGCGTTTTCCAGATCCTTGCACGCCTGCAGAACACCCAGCGCCTCCTCGCAGGTCTTGCCGATCGGGCGAAGACCGCCGACCCAGGTCGATTTTCGGGGAACAAGGCCGACATGCCCCTGTACCGGAATGCCCTCCTTCGCGAGCATTTCCACAATATCGAGGCTGCGCGGCGTATAGACGGCATCGGCACCGGCGCCGACGGCCCTGATGGCCGCACCGAGAATCTGGTCCGGCGTTTCATAAGCATCATAGGGAATCAGCGCGGAGATGAATGTGGTCGGCGCAACGGCGACCGTCTCTTTCACGAACGTGTCCTCCGGGCGCAGAACATCGATCCCGGCTTCTGCCCCGGTAATGGCATCGTCTACACTGAAGACCGTGGTCTCGGTGAACTGCCGCTTTCCCTTACCGGCGATCAGGTCCGCGACGGTAACGTTCCGTTCGGTCTGTTTTCCCCCGAATGTGAATATTTTTGGCATTGGCTGTCTCGCTCCCCGCAGATTGTCGACTGCTAATATATCAGTGACGGATCGGTTAACGCCAGCACTCATGCCTGACGGCTACGATATAAAGACCTCTAAATTCGAACAGGATTGGGTAATCAGACAACACCCGACCAGCATCAGGCCGGAAAGGTTCTGTTATCTTCAGGTTCTCTTCGGACTCGGTTCCTCTGTTTAAAAATTCCCGTCTCGGGAGTATATGTACAAACTTTAGAGTCCAAAACGCTTTACCTGCCGAATATCGAAACTTGCGGTATAAAATTGTCTGTAGAACGCGCCCAGAAAGTGCACTAGGGTTCCCGCCATGACTTTTGATGGAAAAAAAGGCCCCGTGGCGTCCGATGGTCTCGACAGGAAAGACGACGAGGCCGGATCAATTACGGGCACCACCGTTTGCATTGTCGATGATGAAAAATTCATGTCGACCTATGTCGCCGATCTGGTGCGTGCTCTGGACTGTACGCCGTTCACGGCGAATAATTTCGAAGAGTTCAAAGCGCATAATTCTGACACGGCATTCGACGTCATTGTTCTTGACCTGACAATGCCCGACAAGGACGGCGTGGAATATCTGCGCCATCTGCATGTCAGCGGGTTCAAGGGGACCGTCATTCTGATGAGCGGTTACGACCTTCGGACGCTTGAAACCGTCGAGCGCCTGGGAAAATCACTGGACCTTCACATTGCCGGATCGCTGGCGAAGCCCATCAACCAGAAACTGTTTGCGGCAATGCTGAAGGACGTGAGGCCTGTCGATCCGGAAACCACAACCGGAAACCCTGAGCACTATGCAATCACGGAAGACGATCTCGCCCGGGCGATAGCGAATAAGGAATTCTACGTCGTTTATCAGCCGATCGTGCAGCTTCAGGAATCGCCGGGGTCCGAGTACATGAAACAGTATCCATCAACCACGCTGAGCCTTGGCGGTTTAAACCTCAACGTAAACAGCCTGGAGGTCCTCGTCCGGTGGCGTCATCCGGAATACGAGACCGTATCGCCGGCCAGCTTTATTCCTCTGGCTGAGGAAATCGGCCTGATCGGCAAGCTGACCGAGTGCGTCGTCGATATGGTTATGGAACAGGTTTCAAACTGGCAGCAGGTCGGCTTCTACCCTCGGGTCAGCATCAACTATTCCCCCAAGCTGATTACCGATCTCACGATTCCAGACTATCTGGCCCTGCTGGCGGAGAAGGCCGGTATCTCACATGACCGGCTGACGCTAGAGATCACCGAGAACGCCGCCATGAGCGACGCCAACAAGGGTATGGATATCCTGTCGCGTCTGCGGCTGAAGGGCGTGCATCTGGCGATTGACGATTTCGGCACCGGCTTTTCATCGCTTCTGCAGCTTTATCATCTGCCGTTTACCGAACTTAAAATCGACATGTCGCTGGCGTCCGAAATTGTGCACAAGAAAGCGGCTGCGATTATTGTCGAAGCGATCGTAAGGCTCTCCCACGAACTGGGATTGACGGTTTGCGCGGAAGGCGTCGAGACGGAAGAAGTCGCCGCACGACTGAAGGAAATGGGTTGCGATGTTGCCCAGGGCTATCTGTACAGCAAGCCTTTGCCCGGCAACGAAATTCTGGACTCCTTCATGCAGAGCCGGAAATCATCTGCCTGACAATTCAACACGCGCGTAAACGAAAAGTCCATCAGACCGGGTCCCGCAGATTTTGCTCCGCTTTTTGACGCGCTTCGGCAAAATGCGCTGCAAACTCGTAGGAACATCCCGATAGAGCCGCGCTCATATCGGCAATGGATTTTGACGGTTGCGGCGGCACACCGCTGAGGATCACATGCGTTCCCATCGACCGGCATTGTTCAAGAAACTTGGCCAGCGCAGCCATGCCCGTAGCGTCAATCATCGGTACATTTTTCATATTGAGGATCAGCACCTTGGGCGTACTGCCGGCCTGCTGCAGAACGCCGCTCAGTTTGGCCGCGGCCCCGAAGAAGAACGGACCGTTGATCGTGTAAACCGCCACACCGTCGGGAAGATCCTTGAATCCGGTATACCGGGCCCGCGGCTCGTCGGTGATGTCGTCGACATCCTCGTCGATCAGCTTCGTATGCGTTTCCACCTCGACCGCCTGCGCCATGCGGTGCATGAACAGAATCGCGGCAAGCACGACACCGACCTCGATCGCCACGGTAAGGTCGACCATCACGGTGAGGCCGAAGGTCAGCAGCAGCACGACCCGGTCGCCGACGGGTGCGTTCATCAGGTGCAGAAAGTGCTTGTATTCACTCATGTTCCAGGCGACCACAACCAGTACCGCGCCCAGCACGGCCAGCGGCACATAGCCCATCAGCGGCGCCAGCGTGAACATGAACAGCAAAAGAAAAACGGCATGCAACATGCCAGAAACGGGCGAGTGCGCACCGGATCGGATATTGGTGACGGTGCGGGCTATCGCGCCCGTCGCGGGGATGCCGCCCATTGCGGCGGAACCAAGATTGGCGAATCCCTGCGCCACCAACTCGCAGTTCGACCGATGCCTGCGGCCGGTCATGCCGTCGGCCACAACGGCGGACAGCAGGGATTCGACCCCGGCCAGAAAGGCGATGGTGAACGCGCTCGGCAGCAGTTCCACGAACCGGGCATAGGTCAGCGTGGTGAAATCGGGCAGATGCGGCGCCGGCAGGGTGTGCGGAATCTCACCGAATCGCCGTCCGATCGTGTCCGCATCGAGGTTCAGACCCCAGACCAGCACGGTCGCGCCGATAACGCAGATCAGAAAGGCTGGCCATTTCGGCGCATATCTTCGCATCGCCACAATCGCCGCCACCGCCCCCAGACCCAGCACCGCGGTGACCGGCTCGATTGTCTCGATATGGCTGAAATACGAGGCCCATTTGGCAAGAAATTCCGCCGGCGCGTTCTCGATCTGCAAACCCAGCAGATCCTTGACCTGGCTGGAAAAGATGATGACCGCGATGCCCCCGGTAAACCCGGTGACGACCGGATAAGGGATGTATTTGATATAGGTGCCGAAACCGACGAACCCGGCGACCAGCAGGATGATGCCGGCCATGATAGTCGCCAGCACCAGCCCTTCATAGCCGAACTGGGCGACGATGTTGAACACCACGACGACGAAAGCGCCGGTCGGCCCGCCGATCTGGAACCGGCTGCCGCCGAGCGCCGAAATGACGAACCCGGCGACAACGGCGGTGAAGATGCCGCGCTCCGGTCCGACGCCTGATGCGATGGCCAGCGCCATCGCCAGCGGCAGGGCCACAATCGCGACCGTCAGCCCGCTGATCGCATCGCTCTTGAACTCCCTCGGCCCGTATCCCTCGCGCAGCACGGTGACGGATTTCGGAATGAACAGGTGCCAGTATTTTGTATTGGTGCCGGGCATATAATGCTGACTCTTGAAAGGTGGATTTGGGGACCAATTGCGAGGTTTTGCTATCGATGATAAATGCCTTCATTCGGCGCGAGTCAACGGAATGGTTGTCGCAGACCGCTGTACTTCCGCCTTTCCGCCCATCGACTGTGTGGCGGATTTTTTCACATTCTGGCGAAATTGTCGCAACACGCAGTTGGGGGCCGGTGAAGATTGTGGCGGGTGGACGTTTCGTTGCGGACCGGAGCCAACCGCGTCATTCGTGTTGTCGTTTTTTGAAAGGGTCGGATTTTGTCGAACTACGTAACCGTCGTGCGGGACGGCCATGTGCTGGAAGTCACGCTGGACAAGCCCAAGGTCAACGCCATCAATGACGAGATGAGCCGGGAGCTGGCCGCCGCATTCACCCTGCTTCGGGAAGACCCCGACCTGCGCGTCGGCATCGTCACCGCCGCCGGGCAGAAGATCTTTTCCGCCGGCTGGGACCTGAAGGACGTCAACGACAGCGACACCGGCATCGACAACTGGTGGGAAACCGGCAATTTCGGCGAAGGCGGTTTCGCCGGACTGACCGAAAACTGGAAACTGAACAAGCCCGTCATCGCCGCGCTGAACGGTCTGGTCATCGGTGGCGGGTTCGAGCTGGCGATGAGCGCCGACCTTCTGATCGCCGCCGATCATGTCGAATTCGCCCTGCCTGAAATGCCGCTGGGTATCGTGCCGGATGCCGGCGCGCTGCAGCGCCTGCCGCGTCGCCTGCCGTACAACATTGCCGTCGAGATGCTGTTTCTCGGCCGCCGGATGAGCGCGGCGGAAGCGGCGGGATACGGTCTGGTCAACAAAGTGGTACCCTATGACGACCTGATGGCGACGGCCCGGGAATGGGCGCATCAACTGGCGAAATCCGCGCCGCTGGCGCTTCAGACCGTGAAGGAAGTCTTGCGCAGTATCGAAGGCGCGCCGCTGGAACAGGCTTTCGATATCATGCGCACCGGCGACCTGCCGACCTATCGGGCAATGCTGCGGTCGGAAGATTCCAAGGAAGGCATTCAGGCCTTCGTCGAAAAACGCGAACCGGTATTCAAGGGACGATAGACCATCATGAGCAACAGACCGGAACCATCGGACGTCCGCCGCATCGCCAGCCTGGGGGCCGGGCCGATCGGCGCAGGCTGGACCGCGCATTTTCTGGCGCGCGGCTACGATACCACGGCGTACCTGCACAGCATGGACGAGAAACCAGCCTTTACGCAGGTACTGGAAACAGCCTGGATCAGCCTCGAACAACTGGGGCTCGCCCCCGGCGCGTCGCTCGACAGACTGGTCGTCACCGACGATCTGGAAGCCGCCGTCACGGAGGCCGAATTCGTGCAGGAAAGCGGCCCGGAAAACCTGCCGATCAAACAGGACCTGTATGAAAAACTGGGCCGGATGACGCCGCCGGAAACGGTTATCGCATCCAGTACATCGGGTTTGCCGATGACCGATATCCAGGAAAAATGTTCGACGCCGGACCGCACCGTTATCGGCCACCCGTTCAATCCGCCCTACCTGTTGCCGCTGGTCGAGATCATCGGCGGCAGGAAAACCGATCCGGCCGCTGTCGACTGGGCGCGCCGGTTCTACGAGGTCGCCGGAAAGGCGCCGCTGGTGATGAAAAAGGAAGTGCCTGGGTTCGTCGCAACGCGGCTTCAGGAGGCGCTGTGGCGGGAAGCATTACATATGGTGGCGAATGGCGAAGCGACGCCGGAGGATATCGACATCGCGCTGATCAACGGCCCCGGCCCGCGCATGGCCGTTCTGGGCCAGTGCATGGCGTTTCATGTCGCCTGTGGTGCCGGCGGCATGGCGACCAATCTCGATCAGTTCGGCCCGGCGCTGAAACTGCCCTGGACCCGGCTGGAAGCGCCGGAGCTGACGAGGGAATTGCGCGATGCCATGGTCGATGGCTGCAACGACATCGCCGGCAATCGAGGCTTCGAGGAAATGGCGGCGGAACGCGATCGCGCCATCGTCGGCATTCTGAAAGCGGTCAGACAGGCGAAAGCCTGATACATCGCCTGCCTAAATTTTCTGCGCCTTCTGCAGCCGTGACCTCAGATTGAAGGAATAGACCGTACCCGGCCAGGACGGCGACGGTTCGTTTTCCGGCCAGGATTGCCGGTAGGCGCTTGGCATCTTTCCGAATGTCTTGTAAAACGCTTGCGAAAAGTACGACATCGAATTGAACCCGCAGGCCGCCGACACTTCCCGGATCGACATATGCGTGCTGGTCAGCAGCACCCGTGCATATTGCAACCGCAGCAGCGAATAGAACTGCACGATGGTGCAGCCGGTATCGCGCTTGAACAGGCGTTCGAGCTGGCGTTGCGATACATCGAGCTTCTCACACAGCTCAGGCACGCTCAGCGGTTCTTCGATGTTTTCCTCGATCAGCACCATCGCGGCGCGGACTTCGGCATGAACCTCCGTATCGATGCCGCCGGTCGCATGCCGCTGCGCGCCTTCGGCCGGACGTCGCGGATAGTGCATGATCTGGTTTGCGACTTCGGACGCTAGCTGCTCGCCCTGTTGCCTTGCAATCAGGTGAAGCATTAAATCCAGACCTGATGTAAAGCCGGCGCAGCTCATCACCGTTCTGTCGATCGTGTACAACTGTTCGCGCACGTCGATCTGCGGATAATCCTCTGCGAATCCGGGCAGCCAGGACCAGTGCGTCGTTGCAATGTGTCCGGCAAGAAGCCCGGCCCGCGCCAGCGGGTACACCCCCAGTTCGACGCCGATCAACCGCGCGCCGTGCCGTTCCTGATGGCGCAGCCAGTTCGACAGATCCTTGTTGTGGTAATGCTCCGCACCCCAGCTTGCGCAGACGGCAACGATGTTCGGTTCCGTCGCATCCGGCTGCTCCAGCGGCCCGCATTTGACCTCCAGACCGTTGCTCGCCGTCACATCGCCGGGGGCCGCCGAGCGGTAGTCCCAGGAATAAAGCGCTTCCGGCGACAGATAGTTTGCGACCCGCATCGGTTCGATAAACGTCATCAGCGCGATCATGTTGAATCGCGGAACCAGAACAAACGTGACATGGGTCGGATCGTCGCTCATTTCGTCTCCACTGCCGGTCGAAAAAACTGCAATTTGGCGAATAAGTTAAAATCACGCCAGGGCTTTTGACAAATGATTTGCGTCATCAACCGCTTCCTTCAGGAGACCTCCCCATGAATTTCGAAGTGATCATTACCTGCGCCATCTCCGGCGCCGGCGACACGGTCGGCAAGAACCCCAACGTTCCGGTGACGCCGGAACAGGTCGCGAATGCCGCGATCGAGGCGGCCAAGGCCGGGGCGGCGGTCGCCCATGTTCATGTCCGCGACCCGGAGACCGGTAAGGGGTCGCGCGACCCGGCGTTGTTCCGCGAAGCCGTCGACCGGATCCGCTCCAGCGGCACCGATGTTGTTCTCAATCTGACAGCCGGCATGGGCGGCGACTGGACGCCCGACCCGAACAATCCCGCCATGCCCGGCCCCGGCACGGATATGGTTGGTCCGGAAGAAAGGCTGATCCATGTGAAGGAAAACCTGCCGGAAATCTGCAGCCTCGATTGCGGCACGCTGAATTTCGGCAATGGCGATGAAATCTACATCTCGACCCCGCCGACCCTGCGCAAGATGGCGGAACTTGTTCAGTCCTGGGGCGTAAAGCCGGAACTGGAAGTCTTCGAGCTGGGCCATATCCGGTTCGCCCGCCAGATGATCGCCGAAGGCCTGATCGACGATCCGCCGATGTTCCAGATCTGCCTCGGCATTCCCTGGGGCGCGGACCAGAGCGTCGATACGATGCAGGCGATGAAGAACTACCTGCCCGACGGTGCGGCGTGGAGCGGTTTCGGCATTTCACGCATGCAGATGCCGATGGCGGCGACCGCCGTGGCAATGGGCGGCAACTGCCGCGTCGGCCTGGAGGACAACATCTACCTGGATCGCGGCGTGCTGGCGACGAACGGCCAGCTTGTCGAGCGGGTGGTCGGCATCGTCGAACGCATGGGCGCGAAAGTGCTGACGCCGGCGGAAGCCCGCAAGAAGCTCAAGCTGCGGGGAGCATGACGATGCCGGCAGAAGCCGATCATGACCTGCGCCTGCTGCAGGAAACCGTCGCCCGGTTCGTCACGGAAGAACTGCTTCCCTACGAGGAACAGGTGGACCGCGACGGCGCGGTCCCGCCTGACCTCGGCCGGCAGATCGAGGAACGGTCCAAGGAAATCGGCCTGTTCGCCGCGAACCTGCCGGAAGAGGTCGGCGGCGGCGGCCTGTCCTATAACGGCATGCGGGTTATGGAGCGGGAATACGGCAAGGTCAGCCATGCGCTGCATGGCTGGGTCGCCCGGCCGACGGAAATTCTGCTGGCCGGCACAAAAGAACAGCAGGCGCGGTATCTCGCGCCCTGCGTCACAGGCGAAAAGCGCGAACTGTTCGCCCTGACCGAACCGGATGCCGGATCGGATATCATGTCGATGAAAACCGCCGCCCGACGCGACGGCGACGACTGGATTCTGAACGGCTCGAAGCATTTTATCTCCGGCCCGGTGATGCCCGATTTCGCCATCGTCTTCGCCGCCACCGGCGAGGATGAAACGCCGCGCGGCTCGCGCCGCCGGATTTCCGCCTTTCTGGTCGATGTCGGCATGAAGGGGTTCGATATCGGCATCGGCACGAAATGCGTGTCGTATCGCGGCTACCATGTCTTCCAGTTGTCGTTCGACGATGTGCGTCTCGGTCCGGACCAGTTGCTGGGCGAGGAAGGCAAGGGGCTGGATCTGGCCGGAAAATGGCTCGGCATGGGCCGCATCTGGGTCGGCGCGACCTGCTGCGGCAAGGCCGAACGGCTGTACGACATGGCCGCCCGATGGGCATCGGAACGCAAACAGTTCGGCCAGCCGATCGGACGCTTCCAGGCAACCGGGTTCAAACTTGCGGATATGGCGATACAGTTGAAAGCCGCCGACCTGATGGTCGAGGACGCCGTGCGCAAGGCGGATGACGGCGCAATGACAGACGCCGACGCCGCGATGGTAAAGGTCTTCTGCTCCGAAATGCTTAACAAGGTGGCGGACGATACGGTCCAGATTTACGGCGGCATGGGCCTGATGGAAGAGCTGCCGGTGCAACGCCTGTGGCGGGATTCACGCCTGGAGCGGATCTGGGACGGCACATCGGAAATCCAGCGCCACATCATAACCCGGTCGATTCTCAGGGAACGCGGCGCATGAATGACGTCCGGCGTGGCAATCTGCTCCGCCTGCTGAAGCCTCGCCATGTCGCGGTGATTGGGGGCGGCGATGCGGTTACCGTCGCCGGCGAATGCCGTCGCATCGGTTATGACGGGCCGTTCTGGCCAGTCAATCCGAAGCGGGCGGAGATCGGCGGCTATCCCTGTTATCCGACGGTCGAGGATTTGCCGGAAGCGCCGGACGCCGTGTTCATCGCGGTGCCGCGCGAAGCCGCCATCGACACACTTGCAAAACTCAATGTGATGGGGGCCGGCGGCGCGGTCTGCTACACCGCCGGCTTCGGCGAGATCGGCGAGGAAGGCCGTAAGGTCGAGGACCGCTTGATCGAAGCGGCCGGCGACATGGCGCTGATCGGCCCGAACTGTTACGGCATGATCAACTATATCGATCGGGTCGCCCTGTGGCCGTTCGCACATGGCGGCGACTGCCCCGGATACGGCGCGGCGATCATCACGCAAAGCGGCATGCTGTCGTCGGACCTGACGATGAGCCAGCGGTCGGTGCCGTTTTCCTACATGATATCAGCCGGCAACCAGACCCAGTTGCATCTGGAGGATTTTATCGATGTGCTGTGCGAACGCGAAGAAGTGCCTGCGATCGGGTTGCATATCGAAGGCCTGAAGGACGCCGCCCGGTTCGAGGCCGCCGCCCTGAAGGCGCTGTCGTTCGGCAAGCCGATTGTCGCCCTGAAAACCGGGTCGTCTTCCATCGGCGCGTCCCTCACCGTCAGCCATACCGGCTCACTTTCCGGCGAGGACACACTGTACGACGCGCTGTTCGACCGGCTTGGCATCGTGCGGGTCGAAAGCCCGGCGGAACTGCTGGAAACCCTGAAATTCTTCTGTGTCGCCGGCATCCCGAAAGGTAAACGGGTCGGCGGCCTGACCTGTTCCGGCGGCGGCGCGACCATGCTGGCCGACATGGCGGAAAAGCGCGGGCTGGAAATGCCGCAACCGCCGGAAGCAACCCGGTCCGCCCTGCGTAACCTGCTGCCGTTCACCGCGACCGTTTCGAATCCGCTGGACTATACGACGCCGATCTGGGGAAACCGAGAGAAGACGGAACCCGTGTTTCGCACATTCCTGGATGATGGTTATGACTCCGCGATTCTGATTCAGGATTACCCGGCGCCGGGCCTGGATGAAAGTCACGGTTTCTATTTCGCTGATGCGCTGGGCTTTGTCGCCGCAACGACGGATGCCGGAATGCCCGCCGCCGTCTGCAGCACATTGCCCGAGAACATGGACGAACAGACCCGGCAGGCGCTGATCGGAGCCGACTGTGCGCCGATGCAGGGTCTGGCGGAATGCCTGACGGCGGTTCGGGCGGCGGTCTGGTACGGCGAACGGCGACAGCAGATCGACCCGGCGATGCTACCACTGAAGAACGCTGCCGATACCGGGATCGCCCGACCCGTCCTGCTGGACGAGAAAGCGGCAAAGGACAGGCTTTCCGCCGCCGGCATCCGTGTTCCCGACGCCGTTGTCACTTGTGAAGCCGGGGCCCTGGCCGACAGCCGGTCGCTGACCTTTCCGGTGGCGCTGAAAATGCTGAGCCCGCGTCTGCCGCACAAGACAGAAGCCGGCGCGGTGCGCCTGAACATCGCCTCGCCGGACGATCTGCCCTCAGCCGTCGCCGCCATGATAACGGCGGTGACCGCCTATAATCCGGATGCCGCCCGCGACAGATTCCTGATTGAGACGATGGCCGACAAGCCGGTTGCCGAACTGCTGGTGACGGTGCGGCGCGACCCGACCTTCGGTCTGGCGCTGACCGTCGGTGTCGGCGGCGTGCTGGTCGAAATTCTGAAGGACGCGACGACCATCCTGCTGCCCGCCGCCCGGGCCGATATCGAACGCGCGCTGACGCGCCTGCGGATCGCGCCGTTGTTTGCCGGCCACCGCGGGAAACCCGCGGCCGATATGGAAAAGCTCGTCGATACGATAGAGGCGGTCTGCGGCATCATGATCGCCGATACAGGCGAGATTTCGGAAATCGAGATCAATCCGCTTTTCGTGCTGCCGGACAGGGTCGTCGCCGTCGATGCGCTGATGCAAGTGCGGTCGCCGGAACCAGGCCGCTAAAAAGAACAGTGTGAAACCGGCCGGCGCCGGCACATCTTCACCTTTCGGTGAAGTCTCCTGATATTGTCGGGATTTCGGCTTATTCTTGCCCTGAACAGGTGCGACCGTTGCCGGATGAAGGCCGCACCTTATATATCCGTCCGGCACTGTTAACCGCATCGAAAACAGGAAACACGCAACCCGTGAAGATTATAAAGTGGTTCTGCATCGTCCTCGTGCTCATGCTGGCCGGCCCGGGTACCTATGCGACGACCAGCGACGACCGGAACGACGACTGGCGCACGGCGTCGCGGGACAGTATCGGCATCGCGCCCGACGCCGCAAACACACAGGAAGCAATTGTCCAGGTCTATGCCGCGCGCGCTTTCCGGTGGCGGGGATACTTCGCCGTCCATAGCTGGATTGCGGTCAAGGACGAAGGCGCGCCGAGTTACCGGACCTACGAAGTCGTCGGCTGGGGCGTTCGCCGGGGCGGCAAGGCCATCCGCATGCATCGCGGGATGCCGGATCGCGCGTGGTACGGCGCACGGCCCGACCTGCTGGCCGATCTGCGCGGCCCGGAAGCGGCGACGGCGATTGAGAAGATCGAAACCGCCATCGACACCTATCCCTATCAGGACAGCTACACGACCTGGCCCGGCCCGAATTCGAACACCTTCGTCGCCTATGTGTTGCGGCATGTGCCGGAACTGCGCGCCGATCTGCCGCCGACCGCCATCGGCAAGGATTTTCTGCCCGGCCCCGATTTCGCCGCCATCACCCCGTCCGGCACCGGCGGGCAGCTTTCGCTTTTCGGGCTGTTGGGCATCGCGGTCGGCCTTGAGGAAGGGCTCGAAGTCAATCTGCTGGGGCTCAACTTCGGTATCGACCCCGGCGAACTCGCGTTGCGGCTGCCGGGCTTCGGCGTTATCGGCCTCAACACCGACGATCATGAATCCGCCATCACCCCCGCCGACTGACGGTCCGCGCCGACCGACCGGGCGGAAAATTACGGAATCCTTGAAGCACACAACCGAAAAGCGCACAATGCCCGGATTCAGCGGGGGATTTGTGCACGATGCGCCTGCTTGCAGTGATTATCGCCGTTTCGGGGCTTCTTTTCGCCTCACAGGCCGCCCTGGCGGAAAAACGGATCGCCCTTGTCGTCGGCAATGGCGCATACCAGTATTCGCCGCTGCCCAACCCGCCCAACGATGCCGATCTGATGGCGAAAACACTGGCCGATGTCGGGTTCGAGGTGACGAAATACAAGAATCTGGGCCGCCGGGACCTGAAACGGGCGTTCTTTGATTTCGGCCAGAAACTGGAACGGGCCGGCGACGGAGCGGTCGCACTGATCTATTATGCCGGCCATGGCGTGCAGCTTGACGGCGAAAACTACCTGATCCCCGTCGATACCCAGATCGAGGATGCCTTCGATGTCGAGATTGAGGCGATCCGGGCGTCGAGCCTGCTGAAAACCTTCTCCGGTTCGGAATCGAGCCTGAACATCGTTATTCTGGACGCTTGTCGCAACAACCCCTTCAAGGGCAGTTCCCGGTCCGCCGGGCGCGGCCTGGCGAAAATGGACGCGCCGACCGGCACCCTACTCGCCTATTCAACGTCGCCCGGCAATGTCGCGGTGGACGGCAACGGCGCAAACAGTCCCTATACAAAGGCGCTCGCCAACGCCATCAGGGAACCCGGCGCTACCGTGGAACAGGTTTTCAAGCATGTCCGTATTTCGGTAATGGATCGAACCCAGGGCAAACAGGTGCCGTGGGAATCGTCGTCGCTGATCGGTAATTTCTCTTTCGTTGGCTCAGCCCCTCAGATCGGCAAAACCCAGCCGCTGCCGGTCGAGGAGCCGGTACAATCGGCGAATGTCAGGTCGGACAGCATGAGCCAGGTTGTCGAAATCGAATTCTGGAAATCGATTTCCGACAGCAACAACCCGGATCTGTTCCAGTCCTATCTCGACAAGTTTCCGAACGGCATTTTCGTCGATATCGCCAAACAGCGCGTACAGACAGCCTCGACGGATGCCGCCACTTCGGTCGAGGAGTCGGAGCTTGTCTTCTTCCAGTCGATTCAAAACAGCGACCGCATAGAAGACTTCCAGGCCTATCTGGATCGCTTCCCGAACGGAAAATTCGCGCCGATCGCCAATGCGCGGATCAAGACCATCAGGGAAAAGCAGGCGAGCCAGAAAGAACTGGCGCAGCGGGCTGCGGAAAAGGCGACCTGGGATACGGTAAAGGACAGCAATAACGCCGGGCTGTTGCAGGCGTTTCTGGATGTCTATCCGAACGGAACCTACGCCGCCACGGCGAAATCGAAAATTGCGGCGCTGACCCAGCAGACGCAGGTCGCCTCGACCGCGTCAGGCGCCGATGAAGAGCGGACTTTCTGGAATTCCGTCAAGGATGCCGGGACGGCGGCTGAAATCATGGTCTACCTCGAATCCTATCCGAATGGGCGGTTCGCCGACGAGGCCAGAACCAAGCTGGCGTCTCTGTCGGCCGGCACGACGGCGACCGCATCGAGACAATCTTTCGACGGTGCATGGCGTCTGACAGCACGTCATGTCGAGGGACCTTATGGTAGAATTCCGTTCTGCCGGAGCGGCGAAACCCTTGAAACCGTTGTCCTCGTCGAAAACGGCTATTTCGACACCAAGGCCAATTCCAACAAGAACGCTCCTGTCACCATTCAGGGTCAGATCAATACCCGCGGCATCCTGGATCTGGAGTTCGTTCCCTGGGGGTCAAGCGACAGCGGCGGTTGGGGCAACACCATCGAACGCGGCGATCTTGTGTTGCACGGTAGCCTTGCAAAACAGCAAATGCTGAAACAGACCGTCGGCCAGGACTGCAAGGTCGAACTGCTTTTCAGCAGAAGCAATTAACAGCCGATCCCGCGCGTATCTCCCTTGCCCCGGCCAAGCCGACAGGACTAGCATCGCCGCCTGACTTGGAAATACAGGGGCAAATGCAATGACCATTCCGGAACAAACCGTCGTCCAGACCTATCCTCGCACGGTGAAGCACATCGAAAACATCTGGGTGCCGATGCCTGACGGCGCGAAGCTCGCCGCCCGCGTCTGGATGCCGGAGGATGCCGAACAGAAACCGGTTCCCGCCATTCTGGAATACCTGCCCTACCGCAAGCGTGACGGAACCCGCGTCCGCGACGATTGCCGGCATGAATACTGGGCCGGCCACGGCTATGCCTGCATCCGGCTGGACATCCGCGGTACCGGCGACAGCGACGGCCAGATCACCGACGAATACACAAAATCGGAACAGGATGACGCGGTCGTCGCCATCGCCTGGATTGCCGAACAACCATGGTGCACCGGATCGGTCGGCATGACCGGCATTTCCTGGGGCGGCTTCAATTCGCTGCAGATCGCGGCCAGACGGCCGCCGGCCCTGAAAACCATCATCACCCATTGTTCAACCGATGACCGTTATGCCGATGACGTTCATTTCATGGGCGGCTGTCTGGTCTGTGACGGCTTTTTCTGGGGGTCGGTCTTCTACCACATGATGGCGGGCGGACCGGACCCGGAAATCGTCGGTGACCGCTGGCGCGACCAGTGGCTGACCCGGATGGAGAACTGGCAGCCGCCGACATCGCATATCTGGATGAAGCACCAGCGCCGCGACGATTACTGGCGGCACGGATCGGTCTGCGAGAACTACGACGATATCGATATCCCTGTCTTCGCCGTCGGCGGCTGGGAAGACGGCTATTCCAACGCTGTTCCCCGACTGCTTGAAAACCTGAAAACCCCGACGAAAGGGCTGATCGGTCCGTGGGGTCACAAATACCCTGAATCCGGTATTCCCGGCCCAGCCATCGGGTTTCTGCAGCATGCCCTGCGCTGGTGGGACAAGTGGCTGAAAGACGAGGAAACCGGCATCATGGACGAGCCGGCCTACACCGTATACATGCACGACTTCACCCCGCCGGACGCCTGCCTGCCCTACATGCCGGGCCGCTGGGTGGCGGAACCGTCCTGGCCGTCGCCTAATATCGAAACCAGAACCCTGATGCTTAACGCAGATGGTTTGTCGGATACGGCCGGCGATGCGGTGGCCCTGACCCATATTTCGCCGCAAACGCTCGGCGCGACCGGCGGAAGCTGGTGCCCCTACGGCATGGGCGGCAGCAGTCCCGACCTTGCGCTCGACCAGCGGGAAGACGATGGCCAGTCGCTGACCTTCGACACCGGCCCTCTCGACGATGCGCTGGAGCTGCTGGGCGCGCCGGTTTTCAGGGCACGGATTGCGGTGGATCAGGAACAGGCCTTTCTGGCCGTGCGGCTCAACGATGTCGCGCCGGACGGCACATCGCGCCGCATCACCTTCGGCCTTTTGAACCTGAGTCATCGCGATGACCGCGAGCACATCTCGCCGATGAAACCCGGCGAGTGGACGGATATCTCCATCAAGCTGAACGATCTGGCTCATTCCGTTGCGCCCGGTCACCATCTGCGGGTCGCCATCTCGACCTGCTACTGGCCGATGATATGGCCGTCACCGCATCCGGTCGAACTGTCGCTGATGGCGGGCGAAAGTAAAATCGATCTGCCGATCCGGCCCGAGCGGAATGACCCGGCCATCACCTTCGACAAGCCGGTCGTGGCGCCGGTGGGCAAGACGACGGAGATCGTGCCGGCGTCGTCCTCGCGGTCGCTTGAGCGGGATTTCGCGAGCGGCCGATGGATCGAGACCCTGGTCGAGGATTCCGGCACCTTCCGCATCGAGGACATCGATCTGGAAATTTCGGACGGCCTGACCTGCGACTATTCAATTGCGGAGGGCGACCCGCTGTCGGCCGAAGGGGTGTGGCGCTGGCACACGACGCGCAGCCGCGGCGACTGGGACATCGCGATCTATACGGAAACACGGCTGCGGGCGACCGAAACCGAATGGCTGATCGACACCGATATCGACGCCCAGGAAAGCGGCCGGTCGATCTTCTCGAAAGCCTGGCGGGAACGCATTCCGCGCGACGGCATGTAGCGCCCGCCTAACGGCGGTACACCGTTTCACCGCTGCGGATGGTTTCCTCAACCGTGATATCCCTGATCGGTATATCGGCGGTCAGCGGGTTGTCGGACAGGATTGCGAAATCCGCCAGTTTGCCGGGTTCCAGACTGCCGCGCTGATGGTCTTCGAAAACCTGCCACGCCGCATCGATGGTATGCGCGCGCAGGGCTTCCATCGGCGTCAGCTTCTGGCCTTCGCCGATCAGCACCCCGTTCGATGTCCTCCGTTCCGTCGCGCACCACATCAGATGCAGCGGCAGTGTCGGCGTGACCTGCGCGTCATTGTGGATGGTGAAGCGGATGCCCCGGTCGGCGGCCCAGCGGGTCGGGCACATGTTTTTCACCCGGTCCGGCCCCAGGCTGACATCGCGGTGGAATTCGCCCCAGTAATACAGATGTGCAGGAAAGAAGCTGGCGGTGACGCCGAGATCCGCCATCCGGTCGAGCTGATCTTCCCGCAAGGTCTGCGCGTGGATAAGGGTATGGCGGTGGTCGTCACGCGGATTAGCCGTCAGAACCGCCTCTATCGCCGCCAGCATGACATCGGCGGTCGCGTCGCCATTGGCGTGGATATGACACTGAAACCCCATATCGTGCAGCTTGCCGATACGTTTCGTCATCTGCTCGACCGTCACGGACAGGTCGCAACGATGCATCGGATCGCCGTTCAGCGCCTTGTAGTAAGGCTGGGTCAGGCACGCCGTCTGCAGATGGAACGACCCGTCGCCGAACAGTTTCCGGGGACCGAACAGGATCGGCCGTCGACGGGTGACGTCGAAACCCAGCTCGCCGTTGCTAAGGCGCGGTTCCAGAAACCCGGCCGGCAGAACCATGACATCCAGCTTCGGCGTTTCCTCCGCCGCGTAGCGGGTGAAATGGCCCAGGAAATCTTTCGTGGCCCAGGCGTTCTGCGCCATGGTCACGCCCTGTGCCAGATATTCCGCCTCCGAATATTCAAAAGCGGTGCGAAACCGGTCATAGGTCATCTGGAATTCGGTATCGCCCAGCGCCCCCATCGCCGCCATGCCTTCCAGCAGCCCGTCCAGCCGGTTGGTCGTTTTGTCACGGCCGAACCGTCCGCCGCCCGGGTCCGGGCTGTCGTCGTCGATGCCGCGAATGGCGAGCGCCGGTGTATTGGCGACCCCGGCATGACCGGAAATATGAATGACCCAGATCGGATGGTCGGTCGAAATGCGGTCGAGTTCGTCGCGCGTCGGAAACCGGTTTTCGGCAAGGCCGCTGGGTTCGAACATCGCGCCGATGACCCAGTCGCCTTTCGGCGTTTCTTCCGCCTTGTCCGACAGCCGGGCGAAAACATCGTCCAGCGTGTGACAGCCGCCGATCGGCGGACCGGAAAGATCGGCCCGGTGCAGGGCGAGAAACCCGGAATCGGGAAAATGCCCGTGCGGATCGATGAAGCCCGGAATCATCGTTCTGCCCTTCAGATCGACCCGCACAGTTTCCCGACCGGCCGTCTTTTCAAGCTGCGCCAGCGCGCCGACAGCAGTAACTCTGCCACCTTCGGTAATAACCGCCTCCGCCACTCTATCGTTATTATCGAGCGTCAGGATCGTGCCGCCGTGGTATAATGCGCCTGTCATTCGTTTTTCCTGAAAAAATGTTGGACGTTGGTCCAAAAAGTTTCATAAAATCTCTTTCACGAAAACAAAAAAGATAGCACACTCGCGGCGAAACCAATCGGGCAACATACAAACGGCCCTATAAAACGGGCAGCAACAAGCTGCATTCAGAGAACAAGAGGATACGAAAGGAAGACGAGCACCATGAATTTCACACCATCACGACGCCAGTTTCTGCAGACAGCGGCTTTCGCCGGTGCGGCAGGTCTGGTCGGAACCTTCCCCGGCGTTTCTTATTCCGCGGACGGCGACACCCTGACAATTCGTTTCGACAGGGAAATCGAGAGCTTCGACCCCGGTTACTATGTCGGCGGCCACCCGGCCAACGACGTGAACTGGGCTGTTTTACCGGCGCTGGTTCACTATGACGGACCGAACTGGAAACCAGCAGGCAATACCGAGAGCGTTACGGTTCGCGATTCCACCCATATCGATTTCGTGCTGAAGCCGGGCTTCATGTGGAGCGGCGGCAACGGCGAACTGACAGCCGAGGACGTTGCCTATTCCTACGACCGCATGACGACCAGCGAGTGGAAAGGCGATTTTACTGCATACGAAAAAACTGAAATCACCGGCAAATACAGCGGCACGATCGTGCTGAACCAGCCCTTTGCGCCGTTCCTGTCGGCAACGCTGGCCTCCGGCACCGGGGTTATCCTGTGCAAGAAGGCAATGGAAGCCGCCGGCGACAAATACACGCTCGACTATCCGGCGACCTGCGGCCCGTATGTCATTACGGAACACAAGCAGGGCCAGATTCTGAAGCTGCGCCCGAACCCCGACTGGAACGGACCGAAACCGGCTTTCGCCAATATTGACTGTCCGTTCGTTGCGGAAGATGAAGCGGCGGCGCTCGCCTACGAGGCAGGCGAACTGGATTGCACGAAAATTACCTCCAATTCCTACGCCCGGTATCTCAAGGAACTACCGCCGGATTCGAAACTTACCGTCGCCGGCGCGTTGCAGTACATGTGGATGGGTATCAACACCGAGCATCCCAAGCTTAAGGATCCCCGGGTCCGGAAAGCCCTGCAATATGCGGTTGACCTGGATTCGATCATCCAGGGTGCGTATTCCGGAACGGCGGAACCGTCCTACGGCGTCGTCTCTCCGGGCCTCATCGGCAGGCGCACGGAATCGAGTTACTCCTACGATCCGGCGAAAGCCAAGGAACTCCTGGACGAAGCCGGCGTTTCCGGTCTGGAACTGACTCTCCGGACGCTGAACGCACAGGAACGCATCCTCGCCGCACAGATCATTCAGGCCAACCTGGCGGCGATCGGCGTCACGGTTAAAGTCCTGCCGCTCGATTCCGGTCCGTTCTGGGAAATGGGTCAGGAAAGCAAGGGCGATACCTGGAAGGATCTGGAACTGTGGATCATGCGGTACGGTTCAGGCCCCGACCCTTACGAGCCGTTCCAGTGGTTCGTCCGCGACCAGGTCGGTATCTGGAACTGGGAACGCTGGTCTTCGGATGAATTCGAGGAACTGTTCGGCAATCTTGTTGCTGAAACCGACCCTGACGAACGGCACAAGATTGCCATTCGCATGCAGGAAATCATGGAAGACACCGGCGGTTACGTCTGGCTGACGCACGAACCGGAAGTCTATATCCACAAAGACAGTATCGATGCAGTTTTCGCACCATCGGGCGAAATGATCCTGCAGTACTTCAAGCCAGTTTAAGGCAAATGCGCAGCCGGAATCATCGATTCCGGCTGCCGCTTTAAGTATTAATCACTATGTGGCTCTACGCCCTCAAACGCGTCGCATTGTCGGTCGTCATCATTCTTGTGGCGATCCTCGTGCTGTTCACAATGCTGCATTCGATTCCGGGCGACCCGGTGTCGATTGCGCTGGGACCGCGCGCGACACCCGAAATTCAGGCGGCCTATGCCGCCAAGATGCATCTCGACAAACCACTTCATGTTCAGTTTCTGATCTTTGTCGGCAATGTCCTGCAGGGAGACCTGGGCGCGGACGTCTTTTCCGACAGGCCTGTCTCGGACACTATAGCGGAACAGCTTCCCTTCACTCTGATTCTGGCCGTTACGGCGCTGGCATGGTCTGCGGCGATCGGCATTCCGCTCGGATGCCTTTCCGCGACCCATCCGAATACGCTGCTTGACCGGATAACCGGCGTTCTGTCGGTCGGCACCATCGCCGTGCCCTCTTTTCTCGTTTCGATATGGGCGATTCTGATTTTTGCCATCGGTCTGCACTGGCTGCCGGTAATCGGCGCCGGCGATGAAGGCGACATAGTCGACCAGATTCATCACCTGATACTGCCCGCTTTCGCTGTCGGTCTCGGTTGGGTCGGCTATATCGCCCGGATGGTGCGCGCTTCGATGCTGGAAGTGATGGGCGAGAACTATATCAAATCCGCCCGCGCCTTCGGGCTGACCCAGAACACTATCGTTTACCGCTACGCGCTGAAAGTGGCGATCCTGCCGACCATCACCCTGATCGGGATCGGGTTCGGCGGGCTGCTGTCGGGCGCGGTATTCGCCGAAATCATCTTTTCCCGTCCCGGTATCGGCAAGGTGATTTTCGACATGGTTCAAAGCCGCAATTTCCCGGTCGTCCAGGGCGCCGTCCTGGCGACGATCGGGTTGTATGTCATGGTCACCCTGGTGGCCGATCTTGTTGTCTCTTACCTGGATTCCCGTGTCCGTGAGTCTCTCTGATACAAACGCCATCGGCGCAGATAAAGCTGACGCCCCGCAGACCGCACACAGCGAGGCGCGGGACAAGCTGTTTATTTTTCTGCGCAACAAGCAGGGCGTCTTCGGCCTGCTGCTGGTCATCGCCTTTTTCGTCAGCGCGATCTTCGCGCCGTTGTTCGCCACGCACGATCCGTTCGCCATGGATATTCCACAGCGCATGTCCGGACCGACAGCGGATCACTGGCTGGGCACCGACCAGCTTGGCCGCGATACATACACACGGGTTCTTTACGGCGGACGGGTTGCGTTGCAGGTTGCGGCGATCGGCGTATCCGTTTCGCTGGTGCTGGGCCTTCTGCTCGGCACGCTGGCCGGCTACGGCCCACGCTGGCTCGACAGTTTTCTGCTGCTGATGTTCGACGCCGTACGGTCGTTTCCGACCATCGTTCTGGCGCTGGCAGCCGTCGCGCTGCTCGGACCCAGCCTCAACCTCGTTCTTGCGATCGTCATCGTGACAAGCATTCCCGGTTACGCCCGTCTGGCGCGGACCGCGACGCTGGCGCTGAAAAACAGCGAGTTCATTGTCGCCGAACGGTCGCTTGGCGCCAGCATGTGGCTGGTGCTGCGACGGCATATCATTCCGAACGTCATCGGACCGCTGCTGATTCTGGCGGCAATGGACGTGCCGGTCGTGGTTACGGTCGAGGCGGGCCTGAGTTTTCTGGGTCTGGGTGTGTTACCGCCGACCGCCAGTTGGGGTACGATTCTGAACGAAGGCTATCTGGTGATCCGCGATACACCATGGCCGGTGATCGCCGGCGGCATCCCGCTGGTGCTGACCACACTGGGTTTCACATTCCTCGGCGAAGCCCTGCGCGATACCTTCGACCCGCGTCTGAACAGGGGGCGCTAGAGAAATGGAAAATCTCGTAGAAATCAGAGATCTCTGTGTCGATTTCACGACTCCGCGCGGTCGGGTTCACGCGCTTCGCAACATTGACATCGATGTAAAGAAGAAACGCATCCTGGGCGTTGTCGGGGAAAGCGGGTCCGGCAAAAGCACCGTCATCTGGGCCATGCTGCGTCTGCTGGCCTCGAACGGAATCGTCGAACAGGGCGAAGTCCGGTACGGCGAAGACAACGTGCTGAACTATAAGGCGGACAAGCTGCTGAAATTCCGCAACGAGCAGGTTTCGGTAGTGTTTCAGGACCCGATGACATCGCAAATTCCGGTCTTGTCCTACGGTCAGCAGATGGACGATATCCAGTACCGCACCAAACGAAGCTCGAGGGAAAAGCGCAAGGTTTCCGTCGACATGCTGCGGCGGGTCGGCATCCCCGATCCGGAATCCCGGATATCGCAGTATCCGCATAATTTCAGCGGCGGCATGCGACAGCGCGCCGGCATCGCCATGGCCTTGCTGATGCGGCCGGGCCTGCTGATCGCCGACGAACCGACCACGGCGCTGGATGTCACGATGGAAGCGCAGATCATCCATCTGCTGCGGGAACTGAAAGAAGAGATGGAGGCGACGCTGATCGTGGTCTCCCACAATCTCGGTCTGGTCGCCGAATTGTGCGACGACGTTGTCGTTCTGTATGCAGGCGAAGTGCTCGAACAGGGAAGCTGCGAGGATATTTTCCACAACCCGGCGCATCCCTATACCCGCGCGCTGCTGGAATGCGACCCGGCGCGGGTGGAAGAAAAGTCCCGAATTCTGCCGGTTATTGCCGGCGAAGTCCCGAATCTGCGGCAGCCGCCGAAGGGCTGTGTCTTCGCGGCGCGGTGCAGCAATGCCGGCAGCGGCTGTTCGAAAGTCCGGCCGCCGGATGTAAAGCTCGGCGAAACGCAGCATGTGCGGTGCCACCTGCATGCCGATATTCTGCCTGAAGCTGAGAAACCCAAGGACGGTGCATCCGGGCAAAGCGCGTCCGATTCGTCCGCGCGACATTCCATCGCCGAACAGGACGCTCTGGTGTCGATCAAGAACCTGCAGGTGCGCTTTCGGACCATGGGGATGACGAAGGCGCTCCTCACCGGCAACAAGACCCCGTATGTCGATGCCGTTCTCGATGTGTCGATGGACCTGAGAAAAGGCGAGACCCTGGGGCTGGTCGGTGAAAGCGGCTCCGGCAAGACAACCTTCGGGCGAACCATTCTGGGACTGGTCCCGGCGCATTCCGGCTCTGTCACCTTCGAAGGTCAGGAACTGATCGGCCTGCCGGAAAGCCGGTTCAAACCGTTGCGCCGGGATATGGCGATGATGTTCCAGGATCCGGTCGGGTCGCTCAGCCCGCGCCAGTCGGTTCGGGCGCTGCTGGCGGAGCCTCTGGAAATTCACGGCCGCGCCGGCGGCGATACCTCGCTGGACAACGAATCCCGGCGGCTGCTGGACATGGTGCAGTTGCCGAGCGATTTCCTGTCGCGCTATCCGCACGAACTTTCCGGCGGCCAGGCACGCCGTGTCGGGGTCGCGCGGGCCCTGGCGCTACAGCCGAAACTGATCATCGCCGACGAACCGACGGCCGGTCTCGACGTTTCCGTGCAGGGTGAAATCCTCAACCTGATGAACAGGCTGCAGCGCGAACACGAACTGACCTACCTGATCATTACTCACAACCTGCCGGTGGTGCGCCACATCAGCGACCGGCTGGCGATCATGTATCTCGGGCGGATCGTCGAGTTCGGCGACAGCGAACAGATCTTCAACGCCCCGGCCCACCCCTATACGGAAGCCCTTGTCCGCGGCGTGCCAAAGCCGGACCCGTCGAAACGCCGGCAATTGATATCGATTGAAGGGGAAGTCCCCAGCCTGGCCAACAGACCGTCCGGCTGCGAATTTCATGCGCGGTGCAAATACGCGACCGACCGGTGCCGCGTCGAGGCGCCGGGAAACACGGTCATGGCCGATGGCCGCACCGTGACATGCCATTACCCGCTTACCGACACCATCGCCCAGGCGAGCTGAAAGTTAACGAAATGCCCGGATTAACCCCTGCCGTTCCGCCGATCGATTTTACCCTCTATCCGATCGACGGCCGCGACGACCGGGCGCGCAGCGCCCTGATTGCAAACCTGAAATCCACACTCGACCGTCAGCAATTCTGTTCGCTGCCGGGCCTTTTCCTGCCCGATGCTGTAACCACCGCCGCCGACCTTGCTAAATCCCTGCTGCCACTGGCGAATCCGGCAAACTCCAGGCGCAACTGCTACCTGCAGCGCAAGGGCGATCCGTCGCTGCCGGAAAACCATCCGCGCAACGTCATGAATCCCGCGCGCTATCGGATGATACCGGCCGATTGCCTGCCGGAGGACGCGGCGCTGAAGTTGCTGTATTTCTGGCAGCCGTTTCAGCAGTTCATCGCCGAAATCGTCGGTGAGCCGGCGCTGTATCCCAGCGAGGACACGCTGCAGCCGGTCAATGTGATCTGTTACGGCGACGGCGATCAATCGGCCTGGCATTACGATTCGACAAACGCCTTCACCATGACCCTGATGCTGCAGGCGGCGGAAACCGGCGGCGATTTCGAAATGGCCCCGAACACCCGGAACGGCCCGGGCGACGAGGACATCGGCTTCATGTCGGATGTCCTGCAAGGCAACCGCGACCGGGTCGAAGTCGTCTCGCGGTCGGCCGGCGAACTGACCATCTTCCGGGGTTGCAATTCACTGCACCGGGTGTCACCTGTCACGGGTGACCGGCTGCGCCTGATGGCGGTTTTCGTCTACGAGACGGAGCCCGGCATTATCGGCGATCCGGAAGTCAACATGACGGTCTATGGGCGGACGGGCCTCGAAGCCACCGCCTGAATTACACTTACTTAGGAGATTATGCAGATGGTAGCGGGAGCCACGTCGTCGGTTGCCAAGGCGAAAGTCAGAACCGAATTTCCTCACAAGATCCGGGAAGTCGAGAACGACTGGATTCCGTTGTCCGACGGCACGCGGCTCGCCTGCCGGTACTGGCTGCCGGAGGATGCGGAACAGAACCCCGTTCCCGCCATCATGGAATACATTCCCTACTGCAAGCGCGACGGCACCGCGGCGCGCGACGAGGCCATGCACCCGTATCTGGCCGGCCACGGCTATTGTTCGATCCGCGTCGACATGCGCGGTTCCGGCGAAAGCGAAGGCCAGATGTGGGGCGAATACCTGCAGCAGGAACAGGACGACGCCGTCGAGGTGATCGCCTGGCTGGCGGCGCAGCCCTGGTGTTCCGGTCGCGTCGGCATGTTCGGAAAATCCTGGGGCGGGTTCAACGGCCTGCAAGTGGCGGCATGTCAGCCCAACGCACTGAAGGCGGTCATTTCCGTCTATTCCACCGATGACCGTTATGCTGACGATATTCACTATATGGGCGGCTGCCTGCTTTACGAAAATCCCAACTGGTCGTTTGCGATGTTCCCGGCAGGCGCGCGCTCGCCTGATCCCAAGTTTCTGGGAAACAAATGGCGGGAAACCTGGGAAGAGCGTCTCGCCTGCGCCGGCCCCTGGATAAACGAATGGCTGCGTCACCAGCGCCGCGACGAATACTGGAAGCACGGTTCGGTCTGCGAGGACTACAGCAGGATCGAAATTCCCGTTTACATGATGGGTGGCTGGGCCGACGGCTACACCAATCCGGTGCCCCGCACCATCGCCAACCTCAAAGGCCCGTCGAAAGCACTGATCGGTCCATGGGGCCACCAGTACATGCACCAGGCCAATCCGGGGCCGATGGCCGGCTTTCTGTCTGAATCCCTGCGCTGGTGGGATTACTGGCTGAAGGATATCGATACCGGCGTATTACAGGAACCGAAGATTAGAGCCTGGATGCACGACAGCATGCCGCCGGCCCCCTATGTCGACACCCGTGACGGCAACTGGGTTGCGGAAGAGCAATGGCCGTCACCGAACGTGACAGACCGCATTCTGCATGTGAATGCCGGAGGTCTAGCGGAAACGGCGGAGCCGGAAACATCGGTCGATGTCCGCGTGCCGCAGACCTATGGCAGCCGCACCCCGATGTGGAGCAACAATGGCGGCGGCGATCCGGAATCGCCGATGGACCAGCGGGAAGACGACGGCCTCGCCTTTACCGTGGACACCGAGCCGCTGGCAGAAGACCTGCCAATCTTTGGCGCGCCGACCCTGTCGCTGTCATTCTCGGTCGACCGGCCGGTGGCCTTTGCCAGTGCGCGTCTGTGCGATGTTTTCCCGGATGGACGGTCAGCCCTGGTTTCCTACGGACTGATGAACCTTACTCATGATGAAACGCATGAAACGGTCACTCATCTGGAACCTGGCAAACGCTACACCGCGAAGGTCATGTTGAACGACAACGCCTACCGGTTCAAGGCCGGCAACCGAATTCGTGTCGCCATCGCACCGTCGTTGTGGCCGGTCATCTGGCCGTCGCCGGAACCGGTGACACTCACCGTCTATACCGGCGCCACCACCTTCGCTCTGCCGGTCCGGCCGGATCAGGTGGCTGACAAGGAACTGCGCCCGATCGATACGCCGGAACACAGCGCGGTGCATCCGGTGACCGTCGTGCGCAAGGCAGACCCCACCGTCGTCCGCTACGAACGCGACGTGGCGACCGGCGTCACGACGTGGATCCACGAGGACGATGCCGGCGAAACCCGTATCGACCGTGACGGCTGGACCTTCTCCGACCGCAACTGGCGAACATCCTCGATACAGGAAGACGATCCGCTGAGCGCGCACCTTACCTTCCGCAACGTCTCGACCTATGGCCGCGAAGGCGAACTGGACGTCCGTATCGAGGCAACCCAGGAAATGTCCAGCGATAAGGACAACTTCTTCCTGAAAGCACGGTTGACCGTGACGGAAGGCGGGGCCGTCGTCAGTGACAAGGAGTGGGACGAAACCATTCCCCGGGACGGGAATTAACCGCCGGCCTGTGCCGCATAGACGACCGGAAACCAGTCTTCGCGCAAGCGCTCGCCCTCTTTCATCCCGTGACCGGGATACGGGGGCGAGGTGCGGCCGGGCCGTTCGACGTAGCGGGCGTCGTCGCCGACGAAACGGAGCGAAAACGCGCGTCGCCGCGCCGTGGTAAGATTGCCCCGCGCGCCGTGCAGGCACCGGAAATGAAAAGCAACGGCGTCGCCCGGCTGCATGTCCCATTCCAGAACCGTGTAGGCCTCCGGCGTTTTGTCCGGGTCGGGCACCGGCATATATGCCGCCGGATCAGGGTAGAAGCTGTCATCCGAGAGCCAGCGCACCGGCAACACCTGCTTTTCCCATAGATGCGACCCGGCTACGCAGCGCAAGGTTGCGTCCGTCACCGGATCGACCGGCGCCCAGAAACTGACATTCTGCCGGCCTTCGACAAAGTAGTACGGTGAATCCTGATGCCAGGGCGTCGGCTTGCCCGTGCCGGGCTCTTTCACCAGAACATGGTCATGGAACATCTGCGTCGTCCGGGACTCCATCAGCTCGGCCGCCACCGCCGCCGCAGGCGAATGCCGCACGACATCGGTAAATTCGGGAATACGGTTCCAGTTGCAGTAGTCATCGAAAAACCTGCCGCTTTCACCGTCCTTCAGATTTTCCGCCGCATAAGGTCCGGGCTCGGCCATATTACGGTCGATACCGTCACGGATCGCATCGACCCAGCCGTTGAACAGGCCCTTGATCAGCACCGCGCCATCGCGCCGGAAGGCATCGACAAGAGAAGGATCGAGGATCGGATCTGTCGTCAAGGGGCATGGTATCCGGAAAAAGCGGCTCGGTTTTTGTGGATCCGCCGTTTCGTTACAGCAGGGGTTTCGACGTTTGGCTGACGACCCACGCCCCGGCAGCGTTGCGGCAGGCCGTGTGATAGGTTTCTATCCGTTCGCCCTGAACTTTGGCCACATTGGCATAGTCGCGGCACAACTGCCCCTCGCCCGACATGAAGGTGCGGATGGCGTGAACCTCACCGCTGTTCCCGCTGCCTTCGTTGTTCCAGCTCCGGGTCTCTCCGATCGGCGAATCGGTCAGGGTCGCATAGGTCGTTTCTTCCATCGCACGCCGGTCGAGGCGGGTCAGATAGTCTGCGGCATAATAGCCGCCGACCGCCCCGGCCCCGGCCCCGAGCGCCATGCCGATCAGCTCACCCGATGCACTGCCGCTGAGCGCGCTGTAGCCGATCAGCCCGCCGATCAGCGCGCCGGCGACGACACCGGTGGCGATGGTTTCGTCGCGGTCGAATTTCGGCACATTGCCGCAAGCGCTCAACGCGATAGAAGCCGCGCACATCGCGGAGACGGCAAATCCGGATTTTCGTAGATGTCTGTTCTGGCGCATCGTCATTGGATTCTTCCTGTCAGCAGTCTCAAACCAGGTATCGAAACCGTCTTGTTACGGCAAACCGTTCTGGTTGCATCCAATTTATATGCCAAATGCAGCACTATTTCACTATTTTTTCCGATTCCGGGCGGAATCCGGCAAGACAGGGCGCCGTCAGGCGTCCATCAGCAGATCGGTGGGTCTGTCGACGTTGCGCAGGATGGCCTGTTTCAGTTTCGACATGGCCCGGGTTTCAAGCTGCCGCACCCGTTCCTTGCTGACGCCGAGCTTGCGGCCCAGTTCCTCCAGCGTCGCGCCGTCATCGACCAGACGGCGCTCCTGGATAATCACCTGCTCGCGGTCCGACAGTTCGTCCAAAGCGGCCGCCAGCCATTTCGACCGGGTTTCGGAATCCCGCATGCAGGTAACGACCTGATCGGGGGTCGGCCGCTCATCCGGCAGCAAATCCTGCCACGGATCGTTCGACATGTCGGATACGGTGGCGTTCAGCGAATGATCCGACCCGGACAACCGCGCTTCCATCGATTCCACATCGTGGATGCCGACCTTCAATTCCTTCGAAATACTCTGCCTGCCTTCATCCGTCATCAGGCCGCCCGATCCTTCAGCTATGCGGGCGCGCAGGCGGCGCAGGTTGAAAAACAACGATTTTTGCGCCGATGTCGTGCCGGTCCGAACGATTGACCAGTTCCGCAGCACATAGTCCTGGATCGCAGACCGGATCCACCAGGTTGCATAGGTGGAAAACCGGACTTCGCGTTCCGGGTCGAACCGGGCGGCGGCCTGCATCAGGCCGATATTGCCTTCCTGAACCAGATCGCCCATCGGCAGACCGTAATTGCGGAATTTTGTCGCCGTGCTGATCACCAGTCTTGTATAGGCGCGCACCAGGCGGTGCAGGGCATCTTCATCGCCGTCATAACGCCAGCGCTTCGCCAGATCCTGTTCGTCTTCGCGGGAAAGAAGCGCTTCCTTCATGGATGCCCTGATATAGGACATGTTCGCGCGCTGGGTCGCCGGGTCATCAATATGCGCCATCGTCGAAGCTCCTCGCTGTATTCGTCGTTCTGTAAACTTACTGCGGTATATAATGACTGATACGCCAGGATTTTAGGTTCGGATCATCCGTCAGGACGAAATTCCTACGACTTCACGATATTGTCATCGCACGCTGAATTCGCGGGGTCGTCAGGCCTGGATCGTTTCCAGCACGTCACCGGCCGCCGAGAGGCACGCCGCGATCAGGCTTCCGCCGCGTCCGCTGCCGCCATCGAGGGACAGGGTATAGGGTGCGTCAACCAGTCCGCGCGGTTCGATATCGACACCGCGGACAACCCGCTGAAACCCCCGATAGGGCTCATCGACGGTTTCGAAACTGCGCGTCGCCCACCAGAAGGCGTCGCTTTGCGCCGTAATCGGTTTCCCGGTATCCAGCCCCGCACTGACGAACAGCACCGCGCCGTCGTCCCGGTAGGCCGCCTGTTTCAGATGCGAGAAGTACGTATCGTGACCCGGATGCACGCGCAGCCGTTCACGAACGGACGATGTCCAGTAGGTCAGCGCCAGCGTCCCTTCCCGGCAGCGGTTTCTGGCGTCGTCGATATCCGCGCCATAGCTTTCCAGCGTTGCCCTGAGGCCGCGTTCCAGCATCCACGAAAAAACGGTATCCGGATCCTTGGCGAACTGGATCTGCAGCAGCCGCTGGAACATTTCCTCCTGCGCGCCGCGCAGAAACACAAGGTCTTCGACATGGACGAAAGGAGGGCGGCCAAGAAACCAGCACCGGAACCGCAGCAATTCGTCTATCACGCCGACGGAATCCGGTCCGTAGCCGATTGTGTTGCCCAGATAGACAATCCGGTCGCCGTCCCGAAGCTGCAGCGCCAGCGCATCGTGCACGGCTTCCAGTTTCTCCAGATCGCCGTGGATCGCGCCGACCGCCCAGACCCTGTCGGCCTGACGAAGCGTTACGAGAATTTTACTTTTGGCCATTGGGGATTGTCCGGAACGCCGACATTGTACCTGCCCGGACCTTACGATAGCACCGTTCTCGCGAAAAGGACCAATCGTCGCCGCCGGCCTGTCTGTCCGCGCTATTCCGTTGCATCCCCGAACACATAGACCGTTTCGAAACCGCTGGTCATCGCCGACAGCATTACTGCGCTGTCGCCATCGAACGCCGCGAAGACATCGCGTTTCGCGCAATCGGCGACCAGTCGCCAGAACGACATCCGCTCGGCCGGCTGGCAGTCGAAGAAAACCCGGGGGTCGACATAAAGCCGGGTCAGCGCCTTTGCCTGGAACAGTTCGCCGAAGACGTCCGGAACGGCGGCCATGTCGCGGATATCGGCCATCACCTTCTGGTTCAGCAGGCGTTTGGTCACGATAAGCTGGTTTTCCTTCGGCAGGTGCTTCAGGCCCTTGGGCATCACCATCAGGTCGAACGCCGCCCAGTCGGCGTCTTCCAGCAGCAGCAGGGACGCCGCATGGATCGGCACGCAGACATCCACACCCGGTTCCTTCGCCGCCGCTGTCTGGGACAGCCGGTTCCTGACCACGGTTTCGATCAGTTTGCTGCCGGCGCCCTTGCCGCCTTCATGCGGCGCAAGCAATTCGGCATAGTCGCACAGGCCCAGCCTGTTTTCGGGGTCGCCGCGCATCGCCGCATACCGGATCGGCGGCGGCGCGGATTTCATTTCGGCGACGGCCTCGATCGTATCGTCATAGGCCTCGGTCAGCGACAGCGTGCCTTCCTTGAGGGTAAATTCCTCCATCGCGGCGGCGGCCAGAACACCGTCGATCATTGCCATCGCTTCGCCGGTGTCCCCGACATCGCCGGTGGCGAGACGGATGCTGTATCCCTGCTTCGCCTTTGCCGCGGCCGCGCTGTTTTCATGCACGACTGCCGCCGTGCGTTCGTTGAGGTGAACGACGCCGTCGCCCGACCCGCCCGCCAGTTCACCCATCGCCTTCGGGTCGATCTGATAGATCGTCAGGACCCGCTCGTCATTGTCGGACAGGGACGACGCGATGGAATCGCGGAACGAATGCAGGCCTTCCGCCATCTTGTGGGAATCGATACCGGTTTCGGTATGACGCCGGGCACCGCCGACCCTGAGGCCAAGCACTTTTCCCTGTTTGGAAACGGCGACAACATCCAGCAGGAACGGCCGTTCGGTGCCGTCTCCGCCCATCAGGGTCACGCCGATGCGAATCGGAACGGCGTTGCTGAGCACCATCTTCAGCGTTTCGGACATTTCCGCCCGGGCTTGGGGAAGGACGTATTCCATGAACGGGCGGTTGACAAAGCGGTGCATCGCGCCGCCCAGCGCCTCTTTCACATCACCTTCCAAACGGGTGCAAATACCGTTCTTGTCCAGGTCCGCGATAAAATCGTACTGCACGTGTCCCCCAAAGGCGTCAAAAGACACCCTCTCGATATGACGCTGCCCCGCCCGTACCGATAGCGGTGATTATGTCCCGAGAATGACCGGAAAGGAAGTAGGCGAAAATTTCGATTCAGCCAGAGCTGCCGATTCCGGCCAGCAGGCTCTAGATTTAGTTGACCAACGGGTCGAACCGGGCAGGCGCGGGCCGGATGGCGCGAACGCCCTGTCCGGTAATTTCACGAATTTCGAAACTGCGTTCGGCGACGCCGCTCGGCAGTATCCGGAAAATACCTTCAACGCCGGCAAACCCCTGAACGTTGGTAAGGGCGTCTTCCGAATATTGCGGCTCATCGCCATCGCCGGCGAGCACCGCCGCCAGCGCGGTGACGTCATAGGCCAGCCAGGCCAGCCGCGCCGGTTTGCGGCCATACAGCGCCTGATACCGGGCATCGAATTTTTCCCTGGTTTCGCTTGGCGGCGCGGCATACCAGGCGCCGCTGAGCGACGGTTCGCGGTTGAGATTGCCGAATTCATCCCACAATTGCAGACCGAGAACCCGCACGGCCGGCTGGTCGACATCGTAATAGGCCAGTTGCGCCGCCAGGGTCTGAAGCATCACCGATGACGTCGCCGGCACCAGTATCGCCTGAAAATCAGGGTCGCCCAGCGTGTCCTGGTCCTGCAGACGGCTCAGTGCGGCGCGGGACGCCTCGTCATCTTTCGCCTCAAGCTCCGCCATCAGGGTTATCAGATCCTTGCGGCGCTGATCGTAGTCGGATATCCGCTTGATCGTGTCGGAATAGTCGGTCTCGCCCGGTTCGATGAAGGCAAGGCGGGTGATGCTGGCGCGATACTGCGACACCGTGCGCTGAAACGCCCCGACCACGACTTCGCCATAGGCGTTGCGCGGCGCCAGAACGGCGAATCGGGTGATGCCTTCCGCGACCGCGAATTCAACGATCGACTGCACCTGCTGATCGGGCGTGAACCCCATCACGTAAATGCCGTCGCCGGCGACCGACGGCGTGTTCGAAAACGCCAGTACCGGCAGATTCGACGACCGGGCGATCGGGCCGACGGCATTCACCGACCCGGCGAGCAGCGGTCCGATAATCATATCCGCGCCCCGCGTAATCGCCTCGCGGGCCGCCGCTTCCGCACCTGCCGGCGTGCCTTTCGTGTCGATCGGAATAAGCGTCAGGTTGGGTTTGCGCATATCGAACAGCGCTAGCTGCGCGGTTTCCAGCAACCCCTTGCCGATGGCGGCATGCTGACCGCTCAACGGCGCCAGCAGGGCGACCTGCGCGCCGGTGCGCGCCGCCGGCGCCGCAACGCCCTTGCCGTTGTCGAGCATGAACGGGTCTTCGTCCTGCAGCGTCGAAAGCGCCTCATCGACCGGTCCGCTTTCCTCTTCCGCCACGGAACCGTCCGCGTTCAGCGAATGCGCGGGTAAATCGCCGGATGCCGACTGGTCCGACGGTGGATTCGCAATGGTCGGTTCCTCGCCGCCGGTTGCCGAACAGCCGGCAAGCAACAAAACGAACATCCCGGCCAGACCGGTTGTTTTCCAGGAAACTGACTTCCGCTGAGGCTGCAACACGCCGTTCCTCCGGGCCGTTAAACCGCAAGGGGTGGACAGATGACCGCCGAAAGGCGATTCAGGTATCATTAACGCCAATGTATTGCGCGCGTTTAAGGAAACCAAGTGGCGATTCCGTGGCAAGTGACAAGAAACCCCTTTCCGGCGACATGAAAGCCGCCCGGCCGGCCCTGACGCCGGGCCTGTATCTGGTCGCGACGCCGATCGGCAATCTGCGGGATATCACCCTGCGCGCGATCGATATTCTTGGCGATGTCGATCTGATCGCCTGCGAGGATACGCGGGTCACCGGCCGCCTGCTGGCGCATTACGGCATCGCGACCCAGAAAACGCCGTATCACGATTTCAGCGACGAAGCGGCCCGGCGGCGATTGCTGGATGTGCTGGACAGCGGACGCTCGGTCGCCCTTGTCAGCGACGCCGGCAGCCCGCTGATCGCCGATCCCGGCTACAAGCTGGTGCGGGACGCGGCGGCGGCGGGCCACGCGATTTACCCGGTTCCCGGACCGTCGGCGCTGATCGCTGGCCTGCAGGCGTCGGGCCTACCGACCGACAGGGTGTTGTTTCTCGGCTTTCCCCCTTCGAAGAAACAGGCCCGGTGCGCTTTTTTCGAATCCGTGGCAACCGTGCAGGCGACGCTCATTTTCTATGAAAGCCCGAAACGGATCGAGGGAACCGTATCCGACATGGCCGCCGTTCTGGGGCCGGACAGACCGTCATCGATTGCCCGGGAAATCACCAAACTGCATGAAGAACATCGTCGCGGTTCGCTGGCCGACCTTTCTGCCTCGCTGCCAGGCATGGCGAAAAAGGGCGAGCTGGTCGTGATCGTCGGCCCGCCATCGACCGAAACGCCGCCGCTGGAACCGGCCGACATCGACCGCCTGTTGCTGGCGGCATTACAGGAAGGCGGCGTCAAACAGGCGGCAGCTTCCGTCGCCCGCGAGACGGGACGCCCGAAGCGCGATCTTTACGCCCGCGCCGTCGCACTGAAGAGCGACGCCAGAGATCGTTCGGACAATGACGGCTGATCGCCGCCGCAAGGCCGAATCGGCCGGAAGGCGGGCGGAAACAATCGCCGCCGGCTGGTTGCGCCTGAAAGGCTATCGCATCGTTGCGCGGCGGCACAGGACGCCGGTTGGAGAAATCGACCTGCTGGCGAAACGGGGCCGGACGCTGGTCGCAGTGGAGGTAAAGGAACGGCCCGGCCGCGAAATCGGCCTTGCCGCGGTCAGTGAAAAACAATGGTCACGCATCGCCCGGACGGTCGAATGGACACTTTCCAGTCGCCCGGACCTTGCGGAATCGGTCATACGGTTCGATCTTGTTGTGGTCTGCGGGCTTCGCCCACACCATATAATCGACGCCTGGCGACCATAACGGAATCAGGATGAGGTAACCCGATGATCAAACGACCGACAAAAAACCTGTACAGGACGGCGGCGGCCTGCCTGATCGCCATCCTGCCGCTGGCCGGGTGCACGCCTGTCGGCATGGCGGTCGGCGCGGGCGCAACGGCGGGGTCCGCCGCCATGCAGGAGCGCGGCTTCGAACAAAGCGTTCGCGATTCCGTAACGGAAGCAGCGATTTCAAAGGCTTTGTTCGACCGGGATCTCAATGTTTTCGCCAATCTGAATGTGGAGGTTGTCGAAGGCCGGGTTCTGCTGACCGGCTTCGTGCCGACGCAAGAAGACCGGCTGGCCGCCGTCAGGTATTCCTGGGAACGGGACGAAGTCACCGATGTGATCAATGAAATTCAGATCGGCGATTCCGAGGCCATCACGTCGAAGGCCCGCGACAAGCTGATCGCGTCGGAGATTCGCGCCGATATAACCATTGATGAGAAGATCAAAGCCGTAAACTATTCCATAGAAGTGGTGAACGGGACGGTCTATCTTTTCGGCATCGCACAGAATCAGCAGGAACTGGACCGCGTGGTCGCCCATGCCCGCAAGGTCGAGTATGTCCGGCGCATCGTGACAGACCATATGGTGATGAAAGATGACCCACGCCGAAAATCTTCCACCTGAAACGGGGCGCGATCCGCGCCGGTTTCTGCGCTGCCTGACCGAACAGGATGACGGCCGTCTGCCGCTGGCCCATGCCGCGCTGGCGGCGGCGAAGCTGGACCCGATTTCCGCATCGTCCGACGACAGGGTGGACGAAGCCCTGCAACAGCTCGATTCCCTGGGGGCCAGCCTGGCCACCCGTATGGGGCCGTCGCCACCCGACGCGGCGACCGCCGCCGACTGTCTTGCCGGCATCCTGCACATGGAAGCCGGGTTTACCGGCGATTCCGACAGTTACGACGATCTGCGCAACGGCAACCTGTTTCGCGTTCTGGAACGCCGGCGCGGCCTTCCGGTCGCTTTGGGCATCATCTACATGCATGTCGGGCGGGCCGCTGGTCTGACGGTCGACGGCCTGGCCTTTCCCGGGCATTTTCTGGTCCGGGTTGAGACGGCGGGCAGCCGGGTTGTCGTCGATCCGTTCTTCGACGGTATCCAGCGCGACGCCCCGTCGCTTCGGGAATTGCTGAAAACCATGCAGGGCGCCGGGTCGGAACTGACAGCCGGTCATTACGACACCGTACCGGACCGGGATGTGCTGTTTCGTCTGCAGAACAACATCAAGATGCGGCTGATCGACAGCGAACGCCTGTCCGACGCCGCCAGCGTGGTGGAAACCATGGTCATGATGCGGCCCGGCGAACCGACCCTGTGGCGCGACGCCGGCATCCTGCACGCCAATGCCGGCAACCTGCGCGCCGCCATCGAGGCCTTCGGCCATTTCATGGACCTCGAACCGCGGCAGAACGCCAGACTGCAGGTTCAGGCGCTGGTGGACGATCTGAAAAACCGGCTGAACTGAAAACACTCACCATACTTTCCGGGGGAACAAGATGGCACTTTCCGTTGCGATCCAGATGGATCCGATTTCCAATATCGATATCGACGGCGACAGCTCGTTCGTGCTGGCCCTGGAGGCGCAGAACCGCGGTCATAAACTGTGGCATTACGGCCCGACCGATCTGACCTATGGCGACGGCGATGTCTGGGCGCATGCGCAGCCGATGACGGTGCGCCGCAAGAAAGGCGACCATTTCGAGCTCGGGCCGATGCGAAAGCTCGATCTGGCCGACGACGTCGATGTCATACTGATGCGGCAGGACCCGCCCTTCGATATGTCTTACATCACCGCCACCCATCTGCTGGAACTGATCCACCCCGATACCCTGGTGGTGAACGACCCGGTATCGGTGCGCAACGCGCCGGAAAAGCTTCTGGTCACCCACTGGCCGGATCTGATGCCGCCGACCCTGATCACCAGAAATATCGACGATATCAGGGTTTTCCGCTCAGAACACCGCGATATCATCGTCAAACCCCTGTTCGGCAACGGCGGCGCCGGCGTGTTCCATCTGCGCGAGGGAGACGGCAACCTGAATTCGCTGCTGGAAATGTTCGCCGCCGTATCGCGCGATCCGGTGATGGTGCAGGCTTATCTGCCCGCCGTCAGGCAGGGCGACAAGCGCATCATTCTGGTCGACGGGCATGCCGCCGGCGCAGTAAACCGGGTCCCCGCCGAGGGTGAAACCCGGTCGAACATGCATGTCGGCGGCCGGCCTGAAAAATCCGTCATGAGCAAGCGGGACCACGAAATCTGCGAAATCATCGGCCCGACCCTGAAAAAGATGGGGCTGATTTTCGTCGGCATCGACGTGATCGGCGACTATCTCACCGAAATCAACGTCACCTCGCCGACCGGCCTGCAGGAAATCGGCCGCTTCGACGCAATCTCGCTGGAAGCCATACTCTGGGACGCTATCGAGGCGAAGCTTTAGCAGACGAGCATTTCCCGTTTGGCGTCTTCCGATTGAACGGCTAGTGTCCACCGAAACCTGAACGGGCAGACAATGGTTGCGCATGTGACGACAGTGGCGTTTCTGGGCATCGACACACGGCCGGTCGATGTGCAGGTGCAGATGGCGGGCGGCCTGCCCGCTTTCGCCATTGTCGGGCTGGCCGACAAGGCCGTCGCGGAAAGCAAGGAACGGGTGCGTGCCGCGCTCGCCTCCGCCGGCCTGGCCCTGCCGCCGAAACGCATCACCGTCAACCTGTCGCCGGCCGACCTGCAGAAGGAAGGCAGCCATTACGACCTGCCGATCGCGCTGGGACTGATGATGGCGATGGATGTATTGCCGCAGGACGCCATTGATCCGTTCATCGTGCTCGGCGAACTCGGGCTGGATTCCAGGCTTGCCCCGGTCGCCGGCGTGCTGCCGGCGGCGATGGCCGCGGCGGCGGAGGGTCGCGGCCTGATCTGCCCGGCGGCCTGCGGACCGGAAGCGGCGTGGTCCGGCGAGACGGACATCCTCGCCCCGGTCGATCTGCTGGAACTGGTCAATCACATGAAAGGCCGGTTCGCCCTGCCGCAACCGGAGCCACCGACGGTCGCCGACAGTCGGGCGGCGATACCGGACCTTGCCGATATCAAGGGGCAGGAAAGCGCCCGGCGCGCACTGGAAATCGCGGCGGCGGGCGGCCATAACCTGCTGATGAACGGCCCGCCCGGGGCCGGCAAGAGCATGCTGGCGCACCGTCTGCCGGGAATTCTTCCCGATCTGTCCGCCGCCGAGGCGCTGGAGCTGTCGACCATCCGCAGCGTCGCCGGCGTGCTCGGCGAAACCGGTCTGACCCGGCTGCGCCCGTTCCGCGACCCGCATCATTCGACCAGCATTCCGGCCCTTGTCGGCGGCGGCACACGGGCGAAGCCGGGCGAGATCAGCCTTGCCCATAACGGCGTCCTGTTTCTTGATGAACTGCCGGAATTCCACGGCATTAGGTAGCAAACACACCAAAGAATTATAGTCGTATTCGCCCGGCCTAACTAGGGTGAAGTATGGCTGAAACTCACGTTGTATCCGCGCTGATTACAAAGCGCTCCGACCTCGCCGCAGAGATAGAGCATCTACAAACCCAGCTACGCCAGAAAGTCCTGGAACTGGACCACGTAGAGGCAACGCTCCGCATCTTCTCCCCTGACATCGACATGCCAGACGTAATGCCAAGGCGTGTCCCTACCGTTCACCATGCTTTCCGGGGTGAAGTAACCCGGATTGTCCTAGACGCCCTCAGAGCCACCGAAAGGCCCCTGACAAGCGTTCAACTGGCAGAGGCCGTCATGCGCGAGCGTGGGCTAGACACGACCGATAAACAGCTACGCCGCACTATGTCCCGCCGTGTAGGGGCCTGTCTCCGTCACTGGCGCAATAGAGGCGCTGTTAAGTCAGAACGGGGGCCGGGAGAACAGAATATGTGGACGGTGGTGGATTAAACCCGACTCGCTACATCCTGTGCTTGTTCCGATGGCCAACACCCGATATAGTAAGTCGCAGTCAAAAAGAAAGCCAGCGACTAGCTGGCTCTCATTATTGACGGGGATGGCAGGGTGCGGCAGGCGGACTTCCCATTCGGCGGCCTCGGGTTCAAGTCCCGACATCTCCATTCAACTCTCGGGCGACCTTAACGGGTCGCCCTTTTCTTTGCGTAGTAAAGGGTCAAAAACGACTCGTTGTCAACACAAAAGTACTTTAAAGTACTTTCATGGCGAAACCTTACAACGACAAAAAATTTCAGCTTGGCGAACCGCTCGCATCAAAACTGAAAGATTTTTGCGCTGCGAATTATAATTGCGCAGCGGTAGATGTTATTCGAGATGCCTTGAATGAACACATCGACCGCCGCTTACAAAGTCACGACATGAGAAGGCGGTTTATAGACGCGCGGAATGAGCGGTTGTCTAAAGGCGATAATGTGGTTTCTTTGTCTGAAGATAAGGACTAGCGCTGCCAATACCCTTTCCACTGCTGCGATACCGAATGCGCCAGTGTTGCGCTCGCTACCATCGCGAATTGTTCCCCGTTCGATACCCGGCGATAGTCTTCCCGCCATGCGTTTTCGTTTGCGTAGGCTTGGAGATACCGACCGCTGATATGGTGGTGCGTACCGATCTCCGCACGGCGAAGGCGTGAGAAGAAAGACTCTGCTTGGTTGGTGCAAACGTCTTCGTTCGCAAACTCTACCGAATGGTTGATCCGGTCTGTTTTGAACCGGCTGTGCAACGCATCCCAGCAAGAGGCTTCATCGGCATAGACATGCGTTCCCGGCTCTACCCGGCGCACGACTTCGCCAAGGCTGGCATGCTCGGAGTCACATACGAACGGGAACGTCTTGCCGTTCCGCTCACGCATCACGACAACTACCCGGCGCTTTCCAGTGCGGTTTTTCTTAAGGCGGAGGTCTTTCCGGTCTTCCTTACGGTTCTCCGGCTTCACGTAACCGCCGAAGTATGCGCCATCGACCTCTACCGAACCCTTGACTGTGCGTGCCTTCATTTCCGCGCCCATCGCCTCACGCAGCTTGTGAGCGAGAACAAAGGCCGTCTTGTACTGGCAATCCAGGTCGCGGCTTAACTGCAATGCAGAGACGCCCTTAGCGCCATTCACAAAGATTGCAATCGCGGCCAGCAGGTCGCGGATCGCCATCTTGCGGCTGGCAAAGATAGTGTCCGTCGTGACGCTGAATTGAGCGTGGCACGACTTGCATTTGAAAATGCGACGGGCCTTGTACTCGTAACAAACAGCGCAGCCGCAACGCGGGCAAACCGCTTCGCCGCCGTTCTCTGCCCAACGGATCTTCTTGAACGTGTCGAATGCTTCGTCATCCGTAAGGCGCATGACCTTAACGAGACTGAGTGTCCGGGCGTTTGCTGAAAGCAGGAAGTGTTGAGACATTTTTATCACCGTTTTCGATACCTATGTATCGTATTTGGTGACTTGATATCCTGTTTTCAAGTACAAACATATCGTTTATGATGATATTTACACCATAAACGGAGATTCACATGCCGGACAAAGAATGGGCAGACCGCGTTAAGGGTATTCTCAAAGCCGAATTGAAGCGGCGGAATGTCAGTTATCGTGAATTGTCGGAACGCTTGGAAGCGATGGGAATCCATGAATCCGAGAGGAACATAAACAATAAGCTAAGTCGGGGCGGGTTTTCCGCAGTTTTTTTCTTGCAATGCCTAGAGGCTGCAGGGGTTAATAATATAACAATATCAGATGTTTAAGTTGATAATTTAAACAGATTCCTGTATAGTTATTTTATGAAAAATAGCTACCAACTCCTGTTGTTAATTGCGGTTACTGCGGTCGTATGGGCGGCTCTTTCAGTAATCAACAACTATGCAGGATTTGCAGTTGCTTTAGGAATTTCTGTAGTTGTTGTTTTAGTCGCGGGTCGGGTTCTGTCGAGCAAAGAGTGACGCCTGATAAAGTTGACCTTGATACCGTATTACCTCGGTCACAATAGTAGATTTGATTGCCCAAACACCGTTTTCCCGATGCTCGTTGTATTTAACTATAGCCCTGATCATTACGCCATTTGAAACATCTATCTCTAGATTCCCGCTTAAAAAATCATGCAGGAATTTCTTATCGCCCATCTGCGCACTAAACTCTCCGTCTGGTCCAGAAAACCTCCATACACGGTCATCATCCTTGAGGCGAAGGCCTACAATCCACAAATCTATTTCACGATATCTCGTTCTCTTCCCATCGTCGTCTTCGTCTTCTTTTGTGCCTCCGGCTAGTTCAGCAAACTGAGCGCGGGAAATGACTTGGGCGGGTTTAGTATCTTTGTTTTTCGTAATACCCACACCTCGAATCGACTTATCTTTCTGTAGTTCCGAAAAGAACGTTTTGAAATCATCATTCTGCCGCTCTCGTTTGATGATATCGGCTATTCTCTTTGCGATAGACTCCAAATCTTGTTCTGATAGATTGCTGACATCGTCACCTAAATCGACACCAAAATATTCAGCCGCTTCCAGAATTGCTTCCGGCACTTTCAGTCGGTCCAAAAGCGTCTCAAGAGTGAATGTTAGCGTTGTGTTTGCCAGCCAGAACCCGACGCCTAAAAGAGCGCCAAGAGCAATGATCCTCCTGCGAGGGTTGTCCTTTTGTTTCTCATAAAATCGGATGATGCTATTTAAAAAAAGGCTGCCGTCCGTCCCACTAACAAGCTTAATGCTGACCTGGGACGATGGGTCCATTATGTAAGCGGCATCCTTGACCGCCCTTGACCAAGCTATCGCAGCACGAGCGACAACCTCTAAATCAGCGTTCTCGTTTTCCTCTATATCGAGATAAAGGCTAAATGGAACATCCGTCATGGAAGTCTCCCCAAGATTGCGGGGAGATAGTCACCGGTTCTTTGCCACTAATCAAGTTTAAGAAAAAACTAGGTGCGTTTGCTACCTAATGCCGGAATTCCAGCGCGGCGCGCTGGAGGCCCTGCGCCAGCCGCTGGAAACCGGCCGGGCCGTCGTCGCCCGCGCCAATGCGCATGTCGAATACCCCGCCCGGGTGCAGTTGATCGCGGCGATGAATCCGTGCCGCTGCGGCCATCTCGACGATCCGGATCTGGCCTGTACGCGTGCGCCGAAATGCGCGCTCGACTATCAGGCGAAAATCTCCGGCCCACTGTTTGACCGGATCGATCTGCATGTCGACGTACCGGCTGTAAGCCCCGCCGATCTTGGCTTGCCGCCATCATCCGAAACCAGCGCGGACGTCGCCGTACGTGTCACGGCGGCGCGGAACGTACAGACCCGGCGCTATGCGGGAGCGGGTCTGCCGATCCGCACCAATGCCGAAGCCGACGGCGAAAATCTGGAAACCGTCGCCGCGCCGGATGAGGCCGGGCGGGCGCTGCTGAACGACGCGGCGGGGAAAATGAAACTCAGCGCACGCGGCTATCACCGCGTGATGCGGGTGGCGCGCACCATCGCCGATCTGGCCGGCGAGGAAATTGTGGGCCGGATCGCCATCGCCGAAGCCCTGTCCTACCGCCGGGTCCGCCCGTCAGCCTGACTCACACGCCGACAGCCGCCGGAATTGAAAAACGCTTCCGGGTTTCGCTCGCAAGGACCGGGAAATTGCAGTATGCAGCGCGATTAAAGACGAATGGTACGGATTGGCGATGACCAGAATCAGCGGCGCAGGGCCGTTTGCGCTTTTCGACGATAATTTCACGGCGGATGGCCGGTCGGTTCTATTCGAGGATCCGGCGGACATCCTTGTCGTGACCGAAACGGATGAAGCTGCGGCCGCCTTCGCCGCCATCGACCGCGCAACGGCGAACAGCCTGTTCGTCGCCGGGTATTTTTCTTACGAGCTATCGCCGACCATCGATTCCGCCTTCGTGACACACCGGCGCGATGAAAACGTGCCGCTGATTCAGGTCGGGTTTTTCCGATCCCGCCGTGTTCTCACCGACCCGGAGGTCGAAACGTTTCTGGCCGGTATCGCCGACAGCGACACAGCGGCGCTTTCCGATATCATGCTGACGGAAACACGGCCCGATTTTCTGTCGAACATGGCCCGGATCCGGGCCTATATCGAGGCCGGCGACACCTATCAGGTGAATCACACTGTGCGGGCGCGATTCCGGTTCGCCGGTTGCCCCGCCGCCTATTACCGGCGGCTGCGCCAGGCCCAGCAGGTAAACTATGGCGCGTTGCTGTCATTTCCCGATCTGACAATCCTGTCACGCTCGCCGGAGCTTTTCTTTCGCAAGGACGGCGACCGCCTGACAACCAAACCGATGAAGGGAACCGCACCGCGCCACCGCGACAGCGAGGCGGACAGGGCGGCGGCGGCGTTTCTGCAGAAAGACGAAAAGTCGCTGGCGGAAAACCTGATGATCGTTGACTTGCTGCGCAACGACCTGTCGCGGATCGCCGACCCCGGCACGGTCGCGGTGGATGCGCTGTTTGAGGTCGAGACCTATAAAACGGTACATCAGATGACGTCGACGATATCCTGCCGGGTCTCGCCCGAGGAATCGCTGAAGTATCTGTTCGCCGGGCTGTTTCCCTGCGGGTCGGTGACCGGCGCGCCGAAAGTGCGCACCATGCAGATCATCCGTGAGCTGGAATCCGAACCGCGCGGCGTCTACACCGGCGCCATCGGCTATGTCACACCGGACAATGACATGCGGTTTTCCGTGCCGATCCGAACCATCACCCTGCAGCCCGACGGGCGCGGCGAACTGGGGATCGGCGCCGGCATCGTCTACGATTCCGTCCCGTCAGACGAATACGACGAAACCCTTCTGAAAGCGCGGTTCGCGTTCGGGTCCGCCGCCGGTTTCGACCTGCTGGAAAGCATGTATGGCGATGCCGCGACGGGCATACGGAATCTTCAGGCGCATCTCGACCGGGTCGAAACCGCCGCCCGGGCCTTCCTGTTTCCTTTCGACCGGCGGGATACGGAAGCGGCGCTGCGGGCGGCCGCGTCGGCTTTGGACGCCCCGGCCAAGGTGCGGATGACCATCGGTCCGGACGGAGAACGGAAAATCGCCAGCCAGCCGCTGGGCGAGGATACCGGGCCGAAACATGTCGTGCTCTGGGACGTTCCGACCGACTCCCGCGATCTCAAATATGCCTACAAGACGACTGACCGCGGGCTGTACAACGCCGCATGGTCGGCGGCGGCGGAACGGTACGGCGCGTACGACGTGCTGTTCACCAACCGGAAGGGCGAACTGACAGAGGCATCGCGCCACAACCTGTTCCTGCGGTTCGGCGAGTGTTTCGCCACCCCGCCGCTTTCCTGCGGCGTCTTGCCGGGCGTCGAACGGGCAGCCTTCATGGCGGACCACCCCGGAAAGGTTGATGAACGCGTGTTGTATCCCGACGATCTGCACAAAGCCGATGAAATACTGCTGACGAACTCGGTCCGCGGTGTCGTGACCGTCAGTTTCCTGCCGCTGACCGGCAATCCCACCGCCTGACCGGGCTCTTTTGCCATTTTTCGTAGACGGCGGTTAACATGGTTGTACTTCAGTTGTTATTACAACCAATCCGTCCATAGCAATTGCAATGTTTTTCCCTAGAGTGGAAGGGACAGAATTTTTTAAGTTGGGGCAGAAAGGACCGGATTATGGCCAATAAATTACTTACTTCATTAGCCGGGGCCGCTTTGCTGGTGGGGACGGCGTATACAGCACAGGCGTCAACAACAACATTCGATTTTACATCGTCGCATGTCTCGGGTAGTGGAACGAATTCAAATCCGTATGTTTTCGAAGACACGACGGGGAACTCAAGCCTCACCGTTCATGCATTCGGACAACTCAAGTCTAATCCATCCCAATTCATAAATGGTACGATTGTTGATTCGTCATTTGGTCTCGGTGTGTCGCTTGGATTAGAAAACCCCGAGATCGACAACAACACATTCTTCCGCGATATCGTGGTTCTGGATTTTGGGAATCCATTCTGGGCACCGCGTGAAGCGGCTTTCAATCTGTTTGATATCTTCATGACTGACTGTTCCGGTAGTTTCGTCGCCTGTTTATTCGGTTTAGTACCGTCTACGAACGATCAGGTTGAGTTTTTCGGTTATGATGGCCCGGAACTTGATTTGAGTTCGGTAGGTAATTTGTCTGACATTATCAGCATCGCTAACTTCTTGGGTCAGGCTGACGATGAACCGGTTACTTCTAACACGTCAGCGCAATTTCGCTATCTAGCAATTGCTGCGCCGCTCGGCCAGAACAATGATGAGTACGTACTTCAAAGTTTTGTAGGCGAAAACCTGACGCCAATACCGCTGCCGGCCGCCCTGCCGCTGCTGGCGACCGCACTGGCCGGTTTCGGTCTGATTTCGCTGCGCCGCCGCCGGGCCCTCGCTGCCTGACATCACGCAGACAGTCTTCCTTGCGAAAATCCCGCCTGAAACGGCGGGATTTTTTTGCCTGAACTTCCATGAAACCGCTCCCGATTTCACAACCGAATATCATGGCTGGATTGCATCGGCGAAGTATGCTGAAAATACCGCACGACAAAAACGCGGTCCGGTGGGAGAGATCGAGTTCGGCCGGAAACGGCAGGCTCGGCGCCGAAGGTGTAATCACCCCATCAAGCTCTCAGGCAAAAGGACTATCGGACCGGTATTAAAATCTGGAGAGTGGCAGCCTGATCCGGGAAACCGGTAGGCGCTGCCCGCCGAAGGAGACAGCTATTTTGATCCGATCCCGGGTGAAAACGGCGACACTCTCAGGCAACAGGGACAGAAGGGGCGAAGAACCGCAGGAGGAAGCGCATGGCTTCTGGCGATCCGTCTTCGTCTGACCTCAGACAGACCCCGTTAACCGACCTGCACAGAAGCCTGGGCGCGCGCCTTGTGCCGTTTGCCGGGTATGAAATGCCGGTGCAGTACAAACCCGGAATCATCGCCGAACATACCCAGACGCGGGAAAAGGCCGGCCTGTTCGATGTCTCTCATATGGGCGTGATCGACATTGCCGGCGGACTTGAAGCAGAAGCGGCGATCGAACGCCTTCTGCCCGTCGATCTTGAAAAGCTGCCGCCGGGCACAATCCGGTATTCCTATCTGCTCAATACCGATGGCGGGATCATCGACGACCTGATGATCGCGCGTAACCCCGACGGCGACGGGTTCGGAATCGTCGCCAACGCGTCCAACAAGGATCGGGTGCTGGCGGCACTGAATGCGGCGCTACCGGCCCCGGCGGTGCTGCGGGACGATGTCGCGCTGATCGCCCTGCAGGGGCCGACGGCGGTCGCCGTGTTCGCCGGCCTGTCCGATATGGACCCGGCCCAGCCGTTCATGTCGCTGCGGCACGGCGAAGCTGTCGGCATTCCGGTCCGCATCGCCCGGTCGGGCTATACCGGCGAGGACGGGATTGAACTGACAGTCCCGGCCGAGGCCGCCGTCGATCTTGCGCAGCGCTTGCTGGACCATCCCGATGTCGCTCCGGTCGGCCTTGGCGCGCGCGATACGTTGCGCCTGGAATGCGGGCTGTGCCTGCACGGGAACGATATCGACGAATCGACCACGCCGGTCGAAGCCGGCCTAACCTGGGCGATTTCGAAACGCCGCCGGCAGGACGGCGGCTTCACCGGCGCACCGGTTATCCAGAACCAGCTACAGGCCGGCCCGTCGCGCAAGCGCGTCGGTCTGGCGATTGAGGGCAAGGCCCCGGTCAGGGGCGGCGCGGTCCTGTCGGACAGCAGCGGGGCGCAAACCGGGAGCGTCACCAGCGGCGGGTTCTCGCCGACCCTCGGGAAGCCGATCGCCATGGGGTATGTCGAAACCGCTCATGCCGCGACCGGTGAAAAAATTTCGGCTGAAGTCAGAGGCCGACAGATCGACTGTCATGTCACGGCGTTACCGTTCGTGCCGCAGCGTTATTTCAAACCATCCTGATCGAGAAGGGGGAAACCAAGATGGCGGATGTCAAATACACAGAGGACCATGAATGGGTATCGCTTGACGGCGAGGAAGCGACAATCGGCATCACCGACCATGCCCAGGAACAACTGGGCGAAGTCGTGTTCGTCGAATTGCCGGAAATCGGCAAGAAGGTGAAAAAGGGCGACGTGGTCGCCGTCGTCGAATCCGTGAAGGCGGCCAGCGAGATTTTCGCGCCGGTCGCCGGCGAGATTTCGGAAGCCAACCCGGCGCTGGAAGACGATCCCGGCCTGGTTAACGGCGATGCCGAGGGCGAGGCCTGGTTTTTTCGCATGATCCCCGACAACCCGGAGGAAATCGACGACCTGATGGACGCCTCGGAATACAGCGACCTTATCGACGACTAGCCGGTAATAATCCGGCGCAACCCAGCCTGCCCGCTGTTTCCAACACGCGCCTTTCCGGCGCGGCGGGCGGGCGGAACGGAATAACAGGAACGGGAGAATACAGGAATGGCCGACACTGCATCACTGCTGACGGAACTTGAGGCAGAGGACGATTTCGTCCGCCGTCACATCGGACCCGGCGAACCGCAGATCGAACACATGCTGAGCGAACTCGGCTGTAAATCGCTCGACGACCTTGTGTCGAAAACCATTCCGAAATCGATCCTGACCGACCAGCCGCTGGACATACCGGAATCGCTGAGCGAACGGATGATGCTGTCGGAACTGCGCGACATCCGCGAACGCAACAAGGTGTTCACATCGATGATCGGCATGGGCTACAGCGGCACGGTGACGCCGCCAGTCATTCTGCGCAATGTGATGTCGAATCCCGGATGGTACACCGCCTACACACCGTATCAGGCCGAAGTCAGCCAGGGCCGGCTCGAAGTCCTGCTGAACTTCCAGCAGATGGTGATCGACCTGACCGGCATGGAAATGGCCAACGCATCCCTGCTGGACGAGGCGACGGCGGCGGCGGAAGGCATCGCCATGGCGCGGCGGCTCAGCAAGAAGGAAACCAGTACCGCCTTTGTCGATTCCGAATGCCATCCGCAGACCATCGCCGTGCTGCAGACCCGCGCCTGGTCGATGGGGTTCGACCTGGTGATCGGCGATCCGGAAACCGATCTGGCGGAGACAGACTGTTTTGCCGTTCTGGTGCAGTATCCCGGCAGCACCGGCGCGGTGCGCGACCTGGAGCCGATCATCAAGGCCGCGCATGGACAGGACGCGCTGGCGGTCGTCGCCGCCGACCTTCTGGCGCTCGCGTTGCTGAAACCGCCCGGCGAAATGGACGCCGATGTGGTTGTCGGCAGCGCCCAGCGTTTCGGCGTGCCGATGGGTTACGGCGGCCCGCATGCCGCCTTCTTCGCGACGCGCGAAGCCTACAAGCGATCGGTGCCGGGGCGGATCATCGGCGTCTCGGTGGATTCGCACGGTCGCACCGCCATGCGCATGGCGCTGCAGACCCGCGAGCAGCATATCCGCCGCGAAAAGGCGATGAGCAATATCTGCACCTCGCAGGTTCTGCTGGCCGTCGTCGCGGCCCTGTACGGCGTCTATCACGGGCCGGACGGCGTGAAACGCATTTCCACCCGCGTTCATCACATGACCAAGATCGCCGCCGCCGGCATCCGGAAACTCGGTTTCGAACTGGTGCATGATACGTTTTTCGACACCATCACGGTCAAGACCCCCAGCATCGCCGCGCGCATTGTCGCAAAGGCGCGGGAATGGTCGATCAATCTGCGCTTCATTGACGGCGACCATGTCGGCATCAGCCTCGACGAGACGACCAAGCGCGCCGACATCAATCATCTTTGGATGGTGTTTTCGGCGAAGGCGCAGGGCATATGCGATATCGTCAAGCTGGACGCGGAGGTAAAGGAGTGCATTCCGAAGAAACTGCAGCGCACGTCGCCCTTCATGGAACACCGTATCTTCCAGCGCTATCACGGCGAAACCGAGATGATGCGGTATCTGCGCCGGCTGGCGGCGAAGGATATCGCGCTCGACCGGTCGATGATTCCGCTCGGATCCTGCACCATGAAGCTGAACGCCGCGTCGGAGATGATTCCGATCACCTGGCGCAATTTCGCCCATCTGCATCCCTTCGCCCCGTTGGACCAGACACAGGGCTTCCAGCAGCTTTTCGAGGAGCTTGAGGAATGGCTGTCCGAGATCACCGGCTACGACGCAATATCGCTTCAGCCGAATGCCGGCAGCCAGGGCGAATATACCGGCCTGCTGGTGATCCGGAAGTATCACGAAATGCGCGGCGACCATCACCGCGATGTCTGCCTCATTCCGTCATCGGCGCACGGCACCAACCCGGCCTCGGCGGTGATGGCCGGGATGCGGGTGGTGGTGGTGGCCTGCGACGATCACGGCAACATCGACATTGACGACCTGAAGGCGAAAGCGGAGGAACATGCCGAAAACCTGTCGGCCTGCATGATCACCTACCCGTCGACCCACGGCGTGTTCGAGGAATCAGTGGAGGATGTCTGCGAGCTGATTCACAAGCACGGCGGCCAGGTCTATGTCGACGGAGCCAACCTCAACGCGATGGTCGGCCTGTGCAAGCCGGGCAAATTCGGGGCCGATGTCAGCCACCTTAATCTGCACAAGACCTTCTGCATCCCGCATGGCGGCGGCGGGCCGGGCATGGGACCGATCGGCGTTCGCCGGCATCTCGCACCCTTCCTTCCGGGCCATCCACTGGTCGACGGCGTCAACCCGGTCGGCCATGAAGGCGAACCGATCGGCCCGGTATCGGCGGCGCCCTACGGGTCGGCCTCGATCCTGCCGATCACCTGGGCCTATATTCGCATGATGGGGCCGGCGGGACTGAAACGGGCGACCCAGATCGCCATTCTGAACGCCAACTACATCGCCCACCGGCTGAAGGATCATTACCCGATCCTGTATACCGGGCGTGGCGGGTTCGTGGCCCATGAATGCATCATCGATTGCCGCGCATTCAAGGAAGACACCGGTATCGGCGTGGAAGACATCGCCAAAAGGCTGGTCGATTACGGCTATCACGCACCGACCATGTCATGGCCGGTGGCGGAAACCCTGATGATCGAGCCGACCGAGAGCGAGGCGATGCGCGAGCTGGACAAGTTCTGCGATGCACTGATCCAGATTCGCCGCGAAATCCAGGACATCGCCGACGGCAGGTCCGATCCGAAGGACAACCCGCTGAAAAACGCGCCGCATACCCAGCATCTGCTGTTGGGCGACAAGTGGGAAAAACCGTATTCCAAGGAACAGGCGTATTTTCCGCTGTCTGTCCTGCAGGGCGACAAGTACTGGCCGCCGGTCGGCCGGGTCGACAACGTTGCCGGCGACCGCAATCTGGTCTGCACCTGCCCGCCGATGGAAGCCTATGCGGAGGCGGCGGAATAGACCGGCGACGCCGCTTCCGGCCCTCTTGACCCGTGCCACCAAAACGGTAGAACAACACCGTTGGTCAAGGAGGCTTGTCCGTGACGCCACGGCGCGGAAAAAACGAAACGGAAACGACTGTTCCGGAGCGGTTGAATGCGGCTTTGGCCGGCCTGTACGTCCTGACGCATACAGCCTTCTATGTCTTCCTTCCGGTCGTGCTTCTGCCGCATTCCGGCTGGTGGGGCCTGCTGCTGACCGTTTTCGTGCTGGCGACGCCCTTCTACCGGGCGCTGGCGCATGAAAGCCTGCACGGCAGCCTGTTCGATGACTACCGAAAGAACAGGATCCTGATTCAGTTGCGCGGACCGGTCAAAAGCGATCTTTTACCCGCACCGAAAACCGGATCCTGAATCCGACAATCCTTGAGGAGTCTTTTACATGTACGACGTGGTAGGGATCGGCAATGCGCTGGTCGATGTTCTGGTGGCGATTGACGATGATGGATTCCTCGAAAAAAGCGGGATGGCGAAGGGCGGCATGGCTTTGGTCGATTCCGATCAGTCGGATACGCTGTACGCGGCCCTGCCGGCCGGTGTCGAATGTTCCGGCGGTTCGGTCGGCAACACCATGGCGGGCTTCGCCGCTTTGGGCGGAAAGGGCGCCTATATCGGCAAGGTGAAGGACGACAGTTTCGGCAAGGTGTTCCGGCATGACATGCAGGCCATCGGCGTCGACTTCAATACGCCGGTAGCGGAAGACGGCCCCGGCACCGGCCGTTGCCTGGTCATGGTCTCGTCCGATGCGCAGCGCACGATGGCGACCTATCTCGGCGCGGCGGTTAATCTCGCCCCCGGCGATGTCGACGAGAAAACCGTCAAGAACGCCGCCGTCACCTATCTGGAAGGCTATCTGTTCGACCCGGAAGACGCCAAGAAGGCCTTCGTGAAGGCCGCCGACCTGGCCCATGCCGCCGGCAACCGGGTGGCGCTGTCGTTGTCCGATCCGTTCTGCGTCGACCGTCACCGCGACGCCTTCCTGCGGCTGGTCGACGACCATATCGATATCCTGTTCGCCAACGAAACCGAAATCATGTCGCTGTACCGGACCGACAGTTTCGACGCTGCCCTGCAGAAGGTGCTCGGCCATTGCGAAATCGCCTGCCTGACGCGGTCGGAAAAAGGCTGCGTCATCCTGCGCGGCGACGAGATGCATATCATCGACGCCGAACCGCTGGACGGCAAACTGACCGACACGACCGGTGCGGGCGACCAGTTCGCCGCCGGCTTCCTGTGGGCGTTCACGCGCGGCGATCTCGACCTTGCGGCCTGCGGCCGGGTGGCGTCGATTGCCGCAGCGGAAATCATCATCCATTACGGTGCGCGGCCGGAAGCCGATGTCCGCGTCATCGTGAAAGACCGGCTGGGGGTGTGATATCGGCAGAACCGGTATCGCTACGCCATTGTGCAGTGCGGCGGAAAGGTCTATAGGGGCGCATCATTTGCGACCCCTATACAAGGCTCAACCCTATGCAACGCCGCAACCTTGCCATCATCGCCCATGTTGACCATGGCAAAACCACCCTGGTCGACGGGCTGCTTCGTCAGTCCGGCGCCGTCCGCGCGAATTCGCAGATGGACGAACGCGCGATGGATTCCAACGATCTGGAGCGCGAACGCGGCATCACCATTCTCGCCAAATGCACTTCGGTCGACTGGAACGGCACGCGCCTGAACATCGTCGACACGCCCGGTCACGCCGATTTCGGCGGCGAAGTCGAACGCATTCTGTCGATGGTCGACGGGGTCGTGTTGCTGGTCGATGCCGCCGAAGGGCCCATGCCGCAGACCAAGTTCGTGACGATGAAGGCTCTGGAATTAGGCTTGAAGCCTATTGTACTCATCAACAAGACCGATAAGCCCGATGCAAGGCCCGACTGGGTCGTCGATCAGGTGTTTGATCTGTTTGTCGCGCTGAACGCTGACGAGGAACAACTGGATTTCCCCGTTCTCTACGCCTCGGCGAAGCAGGGCTGGGCCGCGCACAATCTGGAAGATCCGCGCGAAAACCTGTCGCCGCTGTTTGACACAATTGTAAAACACATCGGCGAACCGGAAGCCGACCCGGACGGGCCGTTCCGGATGCTGGCGACGACGCTGGAATCCGACCCCTTCCTGGGCCGTATCCTGACCGGCAAGATCTATTCCGGCAAAGTGTCGATGAACGAGACCGTCAAGGCGATCGGCCGGGACGGCAGGCAGATCGAATCCGTGCGGCTGACCAAGCTGCTGGCCTTCCGGGGCCTCGACCGCGAACCGGTGACCGAAGCTGAGGCGGGCGATATCGTCGCCATCGCCGGGCTGCAGAAAGCCACCGTCGCTGATACGATCTGCGCCGCCGGCGTCACCGACGCCATTCCCGCCCGCCCCGTTTCGCCGCCGACCATGGCGATGACCGTCGCCGTGAACGACGGGCCGCTGGCCGGCCGCGACGGCACCAGGCTGACCGGCCGGATGATCGCCGACCGGCTGAAGCGCGAGGCCGAGGGCAATGTCGCCATCCGGGTCACCGAGGCCGCTAACAAGGATGCGTATGAAGTCGCCGGGCGCGGCGAACTGCAGCTTGGCGTGCTGATCGAAACCATGCGCCGGGAAGGCTTCGAACTGACGGTCGGCCCGCCGCGCGTGCTGTTCACCGAAGACGAGAACGGCAAGCGGCTGGAGCCGATGGAAGAGGTTCAGATCGATGTCGACGAGGAATATTCCGGCGTCGTCGTCGAGAAACTCGGCAAGCGCAAGGCTGAATTGTCGGGCATGAACCCGTCCGGCGGCGGCAAGGTGCGCCTCAGCTTCACCATGCCGTCGCGCGGCCTGATCGGCTATCAGGGCGAATTTCTGGCCGATACGCGCGGCACCGGCATCCTGTCGCGGCTGTTCGCCGGCTATGCGCCGTACAAGGGGGCGATCCCGCGGCGTCAGGAAGGCGTGCTGATTTCCGCCGAGCAGGGCAAGGCCGTTCCCTACGCCTTGTGGAACCTGGAAGACCGTGGACAGATCCTGATCGACGCCGGGGTGGATGTGTATTCCGGCATGATTATCGGCGAACACAACAAGGGCAACGACCTGGAAGTGAACCCGCTGAAGGCGAAGCAGCTCACCAACATCCGCGCCTCCGGCAAGGACGAAGCGGTGAAACTGACGACGCCGCGCAAGTTTTCGCTGGAAGAGGCCATCGCCTATATCCAGGACGACGAGATGGTGGAAGTCACGCCGAACCATCTGCGCCTGCGCAAGGCAGTGCTGGATCCGCACGAGCGCAAGCGCGACCAGAAGCGGCGCGCCGCGATGGAAGCCGAAGCCGTCGCCGGTTAAACTTGCCGGGGATCGTTGTCAGGTACGATAGAATGTTCGAATTGCTGACAGACCGCCTGCGCCTGCGGCAATGGCGCGCGGATGACCCGGCCGATATCGATGCGCTGCTGGCCATCCTGTCCGACCGGGAAACCCTTAAACTGTGGCCTTTCGTGTTTGACCGCGACGGTGTCGAAGACTGGATCGGCCACGCCGTCGACTGTTACCGGGAGCATGGCTATGGCCGCGTTGCCGTCGAACGGCGCGACACCGGCGAGATCATCGGCGATTGCGGGTTGAACCCGAGCGCCATCGACGACTGGTCATTTGTCGATCTCGGCTGGATTTTCCATTTCCGCCATCACGGCAACGGCTATGCCATTGAGGCCGCCCGGGCGATTGCCGACCACGCCTTCCGGGTTCTGAACCTGCCGGAACTGATCGCCCATATGGCGGAAGACCACCATGCCTCGCGCCGGGTGGCGGAACGGCTGGGCATGACCTACAGCCACACGCAGCCCTATGCCCGGAACCTCAACAAGCCGCACACGTTTTTTCGGTTGACCCGCCCCTGAAAGAACCCCCACTTGATGCGGAATCTTCATCAGGAAATGGCTTTCCGAACGGAGAAAAACACCGGTTCGGAGGCGTTGGACCGGCACACAATGCCGAAAGCCACTATTCCTCGCTGACGCCGGCCTCCGCGAAGGTGGCCATGCCGGCATGACAGGCGACAGCCGATCTGACGATGCCGATGGCGACCGCCGCGCCGGACCCTTCGCCGAGCCGCATGCCGAGATCGAGCAAAGGCGTCTTGCCGATCCGCTGCAGCAGGGCCGCATGGGCCGGTTCGGCGGAAACATGCGCGGCGAGGCAGTGGTCCAGCGCGCTCGGCATCGCCTTTTCCAGCACCGCCGCGGCCGCCGTCACCACATAGCCGTCCAGCAGCACCGGCACGCGGCCCATCCTGGCCGCGAGAATCGCACCGGCGATCGCCGCCAGTTCATAGCCGCCAAGTGCACAGAGAGTGTCGATCGGATCGTCCAGGGCCGCCTTGTTGACCGCCAGCGCCTGATCGATCATCGCCGCCTTGTGGATCAGCGCGTCACCCGCAACGCCGGTGCCCGGGCCGGCCCAGTCCGCGCCGGTGCCGCCGAACAGGGCAGCGGCGAGAGCCGCGGCAGACGTCGTATTGCCGATGCCCATTTCACCGAGGCACAGAAGATCGATGCCGTCTTCCACCGCCATCATGCCATAGGCCATTGCGGTGGCGCATTCGTCGCGGGTCATGGCCGGGCCTTCTGAAAAATCGGCGGTCGGGTGTTCCAGAGCCATTTCATAAACCCGCAGATCGGCATCATACGCCCGGCAAAGCTGGTTCACCGCCGCGCCGCCGGCCTGAAAGTTGGCGACCATCTGCGCCGTGACCTCGACCGGAAAGGCGGAAACTCCCTTCGCCGCAGCGACGCCGTGATTGGCGGCGAACACCGCGACGCGCGGGCGGTCAAGCTTCGGCGGATGCCGGCCCTGCCAGGCGCAGAACCAGGCCGCGATCTCCTCCAGTCGGCCCAGCGCGCCGGGCGGCTTGGTCAACTGCCCTTCCCGCTCGGCGGCCTTTGCCATCGCGTCATCGTCCGGCCCCGGCAGCGCCTTCAGCAGGCCAATGATTTCATTCAGATCCGCTTTCGCCGCATCGCTCATGCGCCTGCCCCCCAACCCCTCGATTGAAAATAGTACCGGGCGGGACCATTACAGCGTCACATGGGTCTGACAAGCATCAGTCGAGCAGGGCGCGCGCTTTTCCCAGCAGAGACAACGTATCGGAGTCGGATTTCAACCTGTGCCAGTCAATCCGGCCCCAATCCGCCGTCATCTGCCGCCGGACAATCTGCGCCGTCGCGTCGGAGGCGTCACCGCGCCGATCGGTCACCCGTTGCTCCAGAACCTCCTGCGGCGCATCGAGCCACAGGCCGGTAAACGGCACGCCGGCGGCCTCCGCAATTCTTTCGATCCGCTGGCGGCTGCCTTCATGGGTAAACGTTGCGTCGGCAACCACCGCCCCCCCGGCTTCCAGCACGGCGTCCGCCAGACTTTCCATTTCCGCATAGGTCTTTCGATGCATCGCCGGTTTGTAGGCCGCTGCCGGCAGCCGGGTCAGATCATCGACGCCCCATAGCCGTTTTCGGATCGCGTCGCTGCGCAGATGCACCGCCCCCGGCACCGATCCGACATGCGGCGCGAGCGCCGCCGCCAGAGTCGATTTGCCGCTGCCCGATGCGCCGCCGACCGCGACAAGGCGTGGGGGTTCGGTTTGCAGATACCGCAGGGCGTCATCCGTAAACGCAGCGCCGGCATCCCTCAATTCCCTCGCCTTGTCTTCATCCTGTTGCGCCGCCGCACCGAAATACGAAACCTTCGCACGCACTTGCGCCCGGATGCTGAGAAACAACGGCAGCAATGCAACGCCTGCCGCCTCGTCCGGCCGGGCTTCAATATACCGGTTGAGCACCAGATTCGCCGCCGCCGTCTCGCCATGATGGTCAAGGTCCATCAGCAGGAAGGCGAGATCGTAGAGCGTGTCGATCTGCGCGAATTCCTCGTTGAATTCGATACAGTCGAACAGCACCGGATTGCCGTCGATGACGCAGACATTGCCGAGATGCAGATCGCCATGACAATGCCGCACGCAACCCGCCGCCGCGCGCCGGTCAACCAAGGGCGACAGGACAGCGAAACGAGCGTCGCACCCGTCGCGCAACCGACGCAGCAGAGTGTCGTCGATCTGCCCTTTCAGGTCGGCCAGGTTGCCGTCGACAATCGTCCGCATCGCCGCTGCTCCGCCGCCATCGACCGGGTCTTCCGCATCGTGGAAGCGTGCGATTTCGGCGGCGAGTCCGATCAGCAGCGGCTGGTCCAGCTTTCCCTTGTCCGCCAATCGGTCAAGCAGGCCCGACTGGTCGAACCGTTTCATCACCACGACCCAGTCGATAGCGTCATCCGGGTCTTCATCCATTGCGCCCAGCGACAATCCGCCATCTGTCTCGCGGATGGCGGACAGGCCGAGATAAATGTCCGGGGCTGTGCGCCGGTTGAGCACGACTTCCCGCTCGCAGGCGGCGCGGCGTTTTTCCGCCGTCGAGAAATCCATGAACGAGAACCGCACCGCCCGTTTCAGCTTGTAGGCCCGGTCACCGGCCAGAAAAACAATCGCACCGTGGGTGTCGATCCGCTCCACCGTTTCGCCGCCATGGGTCGCCGAGTCGGCCAGCAGGGAAATCTGGCGGGACTGGTCTTCCGGTTTCCCGCTTTCCTGTGCCCCGTCAGTCGCCATCGCTTGCCAATTCCCCGCCAGTTCCCTAGACGCTAACCATGGTCGATACCCAACGCAATGTACCAGCGGATATCCGCACCGCCATCACCTTTCTGACCCGGCTGCCGGTCGGCGGCGGCGATGCCCCGCTGGCGCGCGCCGCCTGGGCGTTTCCCGTCGCGGGCGCCCTTGTCGGGTTGATCGCCGGGCTGGTGTTTCTTGCTGCCGGCGCGGCCGGCCTGCCGGGCCTTGCCGCCGCCTTTCTGGCGCTGATCGCCTCGGCGCTGGTCACCGGCGCGCTGCACGAGGACGGCCTGGCCGATGCGGCGGACGGGCTGTTCATCGCCGGATCTGCCGAACGAAAACTGGATATCATGCGCGACAGCCGCACCGGCGGGTTCGGCGCGCTGGCCCTGGTGCTGATAACCGGGCTGAAAGCCGCCGCCCTCGCCGCACTGCCGATGGATGCGAGCGGGCTGTTCGCGCTGGTTGCGGTGCATGCGGTTGCGCGGGCCGGTCTGCCCGGTGTGATGGCGTTGATGTCGCCCGCCAGCCGAACCGGCCTTGCCGCCGGGGCAGGCGCGCCGACCCGGCAGGTCGCCGTGATTTCGTTGGTACTGGGCGTGATTGCGACAGGCTGCCTTGTCGGTTTCGGCTTCGGTATCGGAACCGCGCTCACGCTTCTGCTAGCCGGTTTCGGCGCAACTGCCGCGCTGGCCCTGTATTGCCGCCGGGCAATCGGCGGCCATAACGGCGATACGCTGGGGGCGATGGAACAACTGGCGGAAACCGCCGCGCTGCTGGTTCTGGCGGCGGCGATGGAAGGATAACGCGCGATGAGTACGGTCACGCGATGGTGGTGGGTCAGGCATGCGCCGGTGACGGCGAACAAGGGCCGCATCTACGGCCAGACCGACCTGCCTTGCGACACGGGCGATGATGCCGCCTTCGGCTTTCTGTCGTCGATGATGCCGGCGGATCCGGTTCTGATCACCAGCACCCTGCAACGGACGACCCAGACCGCCGCCGCCATCGCCGCCGCCGGCGCGGCGATGCCCGATCCGATCCGCGAGGCTGCCTTCATGGAACAGAGTTTCGGCGACTGGCAGGGCCTGACCTATGACGAACTGGGCGGCGCACCGGGCGTCGGCGGACGCTACTGGCTGGCCCCGGCCTTCGAACGCGCACCGAACGGCGAAAGTTTCGCCGATCTGGTCGCCCGCGTCGTGCCCGCCATCACCCGCCTGACCGATGAGCATCGCGACCGTGATATCGTCGCCGTCACCCATGGCGGCACTATCCGCGCAGCCATCGGATACGCAACCGGGCAGGACCCGGAATCCTGCCTGCGCTATTCCATCGCTAACCTGTCGGTAACGCGGCTGGATTGCATCGACACGGATGAAGGGCGAAGCTGGCGCATCGGCTTCGTCAATCTGCAACCGCCGGCAACGGCAGGGTAAACCGGCCATGGAACACATATTCGGCAGCGGCTCGCTGGTTCTGGACGTTCTGACGGTACTCGTCGTCGGGCTGGCGATCTGGATGTTTATCAAACGCCGGCGCAAGCGTCGCGAGGCGGCGAAAGCCGAACCCGACGTCGATATCGCCTATGAATACGTCACCGATCCGGTGACGGACGCCGATATGAGGATCAATTTCAGCGCCGAGGCGCTGGACATTGCCGACCGGCATGACGGCGCGGCCCTGACCCGGCTGTCGCTGCTGAACCGGGGCAAGACGTCCATCGACAGCGCCGCCTTCCAGCGGTCGATCACCGTCGAATGGCCGTCCGGCACCGAAATCCTCGATATTCACCTGTCCGAAAGCAGCGGTGCGCCGAACGGCATCGCGGAACCGTCGGTCGAGGCGGGGCGGCTGGTCTTCGAACCCTTCCTGTTTCGCAGCGGCGGCCGGGTGGTCGTCAACCTTGTCACTGCCGGACCGGACGGGCCGGTCATCGCCGATGGCTGGTTCGACGGGCAGGGCGGGCTGTACCGTCTCAGCGCCGGTCGGCCGAGAGCGTGGTCGCCATGACGGACGACCGCTCGATTACGCTGGTTCTGGGCGGTGCGCGATCCGGCAAGACGCGGCACGGTCTGATGCTGGCCGAAGGGCATCGCGAGGCCGGGCGGCAGACGGTCTACATCGCCACCGCCGAGGCGCGTGACGATGAAATGAGGGCCCGCATCGACCACCACAAAAAGGAACGGGATTCGAACTGGAAAACCGTCGACGCCCCGTTCGATCTGGCGGCGGCCATTGCCGGCAACAGCGCGCCCAATACCTGCCTGCTGGTCGATTGCCTGACCCTGTGGGCGACCAACCTTCTGCTGGCGGAAAAAGATGCGGAAAGCGAAACATCAACGCTTGTTGACGCCTTAAAATCGGCAAAAGGGCCTGTTATATTAGTTACGAATGAGGTTGGACTAGGCATTGTGCCTGAAAACGCGCTTGCAAGGCGGTTTCGCGATATGGCGGGGCGACTGAACCAGGATATCGCCGCCATCGCCGACCGCGTGATTTTCATTGCAGCCGGCCTGCCGCTCGTGTTGAAGGGTGAAACCGACTGACATCCGGCCCGTAAGGGCCAAGATCGAAGGGATTGTAGACGAATGGCGCAGAAAATTCCGGCAACTGTAATCACCGGCTTCCTCGGATCGGGCAAGACCAGCCTGATCCGGCATCTCATCGAGCAGAACAGGGGCAAGAAACTGGCCTTTCTGATCAACGAATTCGGCGATCTGGGCATCGACCGCGATGTGTTGCTGGGCTGCGGGATGGAAGACTGCACCGACGAGGATATCGTCGAGCTGGCGAATGGTTGCATCTGCTGCACCGTCGCAGACGACTTTCTGCCATCGATGGAAAAGCTGCTCGACCGGCCCGACCGGCCCGATCATATTCTGATCGAAACCTCGGGCCTGGCCCTGCCGAAACCTTTGGTGAAGGCGTTCAACTGGCCGGAAATCAAGGCGCAGGTCACGGTCGACGGGGTGATCGCGGTCGTCGATTCCAAGGCCCTGACCGAGGGCCGCTTCGCCGATGACGAGGAAGCGGTCACGGCCCAGCGTCTGGCCGACGACAGCCTGGACCACGACAACCCGCTGGAAGAGGTGTTCGAGGACCAGCTTGCCTGCGCCGACATGATTGTCCTCAACAAGACCGATCTGCTGGACGAAGCCGAGCTGTCGACCCTGCAATCGCGGCTGGATCACGGTCCGCGCGCCGGCGTGCGGTTCGTCCGGTCGGCGCATGCCCGGGTCGACCCGGCCGTGCTGCTAGGCATCGACGCCGCGGCGGAAGACGACCTCGACAGCCGCTGGTCGCATCATGACGATGCCGATGGCGAACACGACCACGACGATTTCGACAGCTTCACGGTGTCTCTCGGCGCGGTTGAGGATGCGGATGCGCTGGACCGCCTGCTGCTGGACCTGATCGCCCGGCACGACATCCTGCGGATCAAGGGGTTTCTGGACCGTCCCGGCAAGCCGCGCCGCGAGGTTCTGCAGGCCGTCGGGCCCCGCCTCTCGCGTTACTTCGACCGCGAATGGCGGACCGAAGAGGCCCGCCGCAGCGAGCTTGTGGTGATCGGCCTGAAGGGGCTGGACCGGGCAGGGATTGAAGAATCCTTAAAGTTTTGATAAAGTTAGGCCTGTAGGGGTGCTGAATACGCAAAAGAATTGCGTCGGTTCACAGAATGTGAGTGGAGAAAAACATGCCAGCAGCAGTTGGATACGGATCGTCGGTGTCGGCCCAGGCCATCACCCTGACCGCCGCACAACGCCAGTCCGTGCAGAACCTGCAAAAGGTTGAAGCGCAGACCCAGGAAGTCACCCAGACCCTGGCGACCGGGCGGAATTCATCGGGCCTCGGTTCCAGCGTGGACCTGCTCGTCTAGCGATAATCGATTGAATTTGAAACAGGTCAGGCCGCCCGTAGGGTCGGCCTGTTTCGGCGTGCGCCGGTACCCTTTCGGCGTTTACGCCGTGGTATCGATGGGATCATGCCCTTCTGGCCGGCCTGTTTTTTTCGGTTCGCCCTTGGCGACAACGACCATCGCCGGGCGCAGTAGACGCTCGTGCATCATGTAGCCGGCCTGCAAAACCTCGACGATCGTGCCGGGCGCCTCGCCCGTGCCTTCCCGTTCCGACATCGCCTGATGGCGGTCATAGGAGAATTTTTCGCCTTTCGGATCGATTCGCTTGATGCCGAACCGGTTAAAGGCGTCAAGAAACTGCTTCTCGGTCATTTCGACGCCGACGACCAGATTCTTGATCTGCTCGTTTTCCTCGCTCAGTTCCGGCGGGACGGCGCTGACGGCGCGGCCGAGATTGTCCAGCACCGGCAGCAATTCCTTGGCGATGCCGCTGCCGCCGAATTTCGAGGCGTCCGAGCGGTCCTTTTCGGCCCGGCGTCGGGTATTTTCGGTTTCCGCCAGCGCCCGCATCAACCGGTCTTTCAACTCGGCGTTTTCCTTCTGCAGGGCCTGCAGCACGGCAAACGGATCGGCTTCCGCCTCACCGCCGTCATTCGCGCCTTGTTGCGCCGCATCGCCCGGGCCCGCTTCTGTCGCGGTCGGTTCCTGAGGTTCAGACCGTTTGATTTCCGGATTGTTCGGGTCCTGTTTGGGCTCGTCATTCATGGCGTTGTCCGCTTGGAAAATACGTTTAAGGATGTTGATGGCCGGAACGTATGGTTCCCGGGCCGCTATCGCAAGAGGCGACCGACCACTTTTGCCGTATAATCGACCATCGGAATAATGCGGGCGTAATTCATCCGGGTCGGCCCGACAACCCCGATGGCGCCGATGATGTCGGATTCGCTGTCCTTGTAGGGCGCGACCACCATCGAACAGCCGGCCAGTGAGAACAGTTCGTTTTCCGCGCCGATGAAGATCTGCACGCCTTCTGCGGTCTGCGCCGAATCCAGCATCCGCAACAGCGATTCCTTGCGCTCCAGCGCCGAAAACAGCGCGCGGATGCGTTCCAGGTCGGCCATGCCGGAAATGTCGTTCAACAGATTGGCTTGCCCGCTGATGATCAGCGCGCCGCCGCCATTCGCCGTATCGGCCCAGGTCGCCAGCCCCTGTTCGACCACCTTGCGGGTCAGCGAGTCGATTTTCGCCTTTTCTTCCGCGACTTCCCGGTCAACGGTCTGGCGGGCTTCCGACAGCGTTTTGTCGATCACGGTCGAGGTCAGAAAGTTCGTCGCCTCAATCAGCGACGCCGCCGGCAGGCCGACCGGAAGATCAATCAGCCGGTTCTCGACCATGCCGCTGGTATCGACCATCACCACCAGCGCCCGGCCGGGGCCGATCGGTACGAATTCGATATGTCGCAGCTTCTTGTCGCTTTTCGGCGCGGTGACCAGGCCGGCGCAACGGCCGAGGCCGGACATCAGGCCGGATGCCTCTTCCAGCACCTGGGTCAGCGACCGGCCCTGGGCGTCGCATTGCAGTTCAATCGCGGCACGGTCTTCTTCCGTCAGGTTGCCGATCTGCAGCAGGCCATCGACAAACAGCTTCAGCCCGGCATTGGTCGGCAGCCGTCCGGCGCTGGTATGCGGCGAATATAAAAGGCCGGCGTCCTCCAGATCCGCCATCACGTTGCGGATGGTCGCCGGCGACAGGTTGATTTCAGAGCGGCGCGACAGCGTGCGCGAGCCGACCGGCTCGCCGGTTTCGACAAACCCTTCGACGATCATTCTCAGAATTTCGCGTGAGCGCTCGTTCAATTCGGCAATCATGGATGAATATTTGCCTTTGAATAGCAGGATTAACCATGAATGTAGGAACCGCCCGGGCAACCGTCAATCGACCTGATGCCCGGACCGCCGGTTTTGAATCCTGGACCTGCCGGTTGCGGCGCGCTAGGAACGGTGCCGGTCAGAATGTATTCCCGAAAAGGAGAGAGAGATGCGGCCCAGCGGCAGACAACCGGATGAATTGCGGACGATCGCGCTGGAGACCGATGTCTCTCGCTACGCCGAAGGCTCGTGCATGGCGAAGTTCGGCGAAACGCACGTTCTGTGCACCGCCAGCATCGACGAATCCGTGCCGCCTTTTCTGCGCAATACCGGCAAGGGCTGGGTAACCGCAGAATACGGCATGCTGCCTCGGTCGACGCATGACCGGATGGACCGCAAGCGCGCCGCCGGCAGCGGACGGACGATGGAAATCCAGCGGCTGATCGGCCGCTCGCTGCGCGCGGTGACCAACCTGCGCGGCTTCGGCGAACGCCAGATCCGCGTCGACTGCGATGTCATCCAGGCCGACGGCGGTACAAGGACAGCCTCGATCACCGGCGGTTTTGTCGCTCTGCATCTGGCCTTCCAGCATATGGTCAAGGCCGGCGCCATCGACGCCGTGCCGACCACCGATTTCGTCTCGGCGATTTCCTGCGGCCTGTACGAGGGCACGCCGGTGCTGGACCTCGACTACCCGGAAGATTCCACAGCCCAGGCCGACGCCAATTTCGTGCTGACCGGCAAGGGCGGCATCGTCGAAATTCAGGGCACGGCGGAAACCGACCCGTTCAGCGAGGACGAATTCATGGCCCTGCTGAAGCTTGCCCGGACCGGCTGCGACCGGCTTTCGGCCGCACAGAAAACAGCGCTCGGGCTCTGACGATGGCGCGCCGGTTCGACGGGCGTGAGCTGGTTATCGCTAGCCACAACCCCGGCAAGATCAGGGAAATCGGCGATCTGCTGCGGTCGTTCGACGTTACCGTGATGTCGGCCGACGACCTTGGCCTTGATGAGCCGGAAGAAACCGAAACAACTTTCATCGGCAATGCCGTATTGAAAGCGAAGGCCAGCGCGCTGGGTGCGAAAAAGCCGGCCTTGGCCGATGACAGCGGTCTTGCAGTTACCGCTTTGGGCGGCGCGCCGGGCATCTATTCCGCCCGCTGGGCCGGGCCGGGCAAGGACTTTTCCGTCGCCATGCAGCGCGTCGAAACCGAACTCGGCGACAATGCCGATCGATCAGCGCATTTCGTCTGCGCTCTCGCCTTGTGCTGGCCGGACGGACATGTCGAAACCTTCGAAGGCCGGGTCGACGGCACGCTGACCTTCCCGCCGCGCGGCGAAAAAGGCTTCGGTTATGATCCGATTTTCGTGCCCGACGGGTTCGACATCACCTTCGCCGAAATGGATCCGCAAAAGAAACACGCGATGAGCCACCGCGCCGACGCTTTCCGGCAACTCGTCGCGGCGTGTTTCGGCTAGTGCGATTGCAGATTTTACCCGTTCTTCCCCGAATCGGGTGAGAAGGCCGGGATGAGGGGGGGCGCAGAATGTACACCCTCACCTCAATTCTCTACCGCCGGCGGGAGAGGAAGGTGGTCAATCGCACTCTCCAGATTGTCTAAAATAGTCCATCGCCCGATCACCCCGCGCTGTTCTTGCCACTTTCAGTGCGGGCGGCCTTTTCGGCGAGGCCGGACGTGCCCTCGCGCTTCTCAAGCACGGCCCAGACCTCTTCCGGGTCAAGATCGCATTCCGCCCACAGAACCAGCAAATGATACAGAAGGTCGGCGGACTCACCCGCCAAAGCCGCCTTGTCTTCCGTCAGAGCTGCGATGACGGTCTCCACCGATTCCTCGCCCACCTTCTGGGCGATCTTGCCGCGCCCCCTGGCGAACAGTCTGGCGGTATGGGAGGAATCCGGGTCGCTGCCCTTGCGGCTTTTGATCGTCTCGAACAGACGGGCAAGAACTGTCGCATCGGTCATCGTCATACCTCCACCGGCCGCACGGGCAGGCCCGCCTCGGCCATTGCCTGCTTGACCTGGGCAATCGAGAATTCGCCGAAATGGAAGATCGACGCGGCGAGCACCGCCGAGGCGTGGCCTACCGTGATCCCTTCCACCATATGCTGCAGTGTGCCGACCCCGCCGCTGGCGATGACCGGCACCGACACCGCGTCGGATATCGCCCGCGTCAGCGGCAGGTTGAAGCCCTGCTTGGTGCCGTCGCGGTCCATCGAGGTCAGCAAAATTTCACCCGCGCCCAGCGCCGTGACCTGTTCGGCATAGGCGACCGCATCGATGCCGGTCGGCTGGCGGCCGCCATGGGTGAAGACCTCCCATTTGCCGGGGCCGACCTCCTTGGCGTCGACCGCCACGACAATACACTGGTTGCCGAAACGCTGGGCCGCTTCGCGCACGAAATCGGGGTTTTTCACTGCCGCCGTCATGATCGACACCTTGTCTGCGCCGGCCAGCAGCAGCTTGCGGATATCGTCGACCGAGCGCACCCCACCGCCAACCGTGAGCGGCATAAAGACCTGTTCCGCCGTCCGCGCCACCACGTCGTAGATCGTGTCACGGTTTTCATGGCTGGCCGTGATATCCAGAAAGGTCAGCTCATCCGCCCCGGCGGCGTCATAGATGCGCGCCTGTTCGACCGGGTCGCCGGCATCGCGCAGATCGACGAAATTGACGCCCTTGACGACACGGCCGTCTTTCACATCGAGACAGGGAATAACCCGCTTCGTCAGCATGCCGCCAGCGCCTCTTCCAGGGTGAAAGCCTTGTCGTACAGCGCCCGCCCGGTGATCGCCCCGGCAATCGACCCGGCGGCGCGCAGGGCCGCCAGATCGTCCAGCGAGGAAACGCCGCCGCTGGCGATGACCGGTATCGAAATGGCGTCGGCCAGCGCCTTCGTCTGCGCGATATTCGGCCCGGCCATTGCGCCGTCGCGGTCGATATCGGTATAGATGATGGCGGCGACGCCGGCGCCTTCGAACCGCTTCGCCTGCTCGATCGCCGTGACGTTCGTGTCTTCCGCCCAGCCGGACAGCGCGACCTTGCCGTCGCGCGCATCCAGCCCGACCGCGATGCGTCCGGGGTTTAGCCGGCAGGCTTCGATGACGAGGTCCGGGTCCTTCACCGCCGCCGTGCCGAGGATGACCCGGCGAATACCCTTGTCGAGCCAGGCGTCGATCTGCGTCAGCGAGCGGATTCCGCCGCCAAGCTGTACCGGCACGGTGCCGACCGCGCCGAGAATGGCGTCGACCGACGCGCCGTTGCGGGAATCGCCGGCAAACGCGCCATCCAGATCGACGACATGCAGCCACGAAGCCCCCGCCGCGACGAAGGCGGCCGCCTGTGCGCCGGGGCTGTCATTGAACACGGTCGCCTTGTCCATGTCGCCGCGCAACAGCCGCACGCACTGGCCGTCCTTCAGGTCGATGGCGGGGTACAGATCCATGCGCGGGGTCCTATGGCTTCCAGGCGAGAAAGTTGCGGATCAGTCGCAGACCGGTGGCCTGGCTTTTTTCCGGGTGGAACTGGGTGCCGATCATGTTATCGCGGCCGACGATGGCAGTCAGCGTGCCGCCGTAATCGGTCGTCGCCAGCAAATCGGAAGAATTTTTACATAACAGGTGATAAGAATGAACGAAATAGGCATAATGCCCATTTTCCAGCCCGTCCAGCACCGGATGCTCCACGACAGGCGTCAGCACATTCCAGCCCATATGGGGAATTTTCAGGTCCGGCCGGCCGGGGTCGATGGGCACGACCTCACCTTCGATCCAGCCCAGCCCCTCATGATCGCCGTATTCGCGGCCGATGCTGGCCATCAGTTGCATGCCGACGCAGACCCCCATGAAGGGCGCCCCGCGCCGGATCACCGCATCGGTCAGGGCGTCGACCATGCCGGTAATGCCGAACAGGCCCGCGCGGCAGTCGCCGAACGCCCCGACGCCGGGCAGAACGATGTGGTCGGCGTCCGCGACAGCCACGGGATCGGCGGTAACTAGCACCCGCCTGCCGTCGCCGGCGACCTCGAACGCCTTGGCGGCGGACCGAAGGTTTCCCGAACCGTAGTCGATAATTGCAACGGTCATCTAAGAAAGAGCCTTAACGCGGTGAACGGTCAGAGAGACCCGCCGAGCACCCCTTTGGTGGACGGAACGGCATCGGCCTGCCGCGGATCAATGGCGATGGCCACTTTCAGCGCGCGGGCCAGGCCCTTGTAGCAGGATTCGACGATATGATGGTTGTTGTCGCCATACAGGTTGTCGACATGCAATGTCGCACCGGCGGATTGCGCGAAGGCCTGATACCATTCGCGGAACAGTTCGGTATCGAAATCGCCCAGCTTCGGCTGGCTGAACGCCACCTTCCAGACGCAGTAGGGCCGGTTCGACAAATCCAGCGAAACCCGGGTCAGCGTTTCATCCATCGGAATATAGGCGTGGCCGTAGCGGGTAATGCCGGCGCGGTCGCCCAGCGCCCGCGACACAGCCTCGCCGATGGCATAGCCGGTATCTTCCGTCGTGTGGTGGAAATCGATATGCAGGTCGCCCTTGGCGCGGACCGTCAGGTCGATCAGACTGTGCCGGGACAATTGTTCCAGCATATGATCGAGGAACCCGATACCGGTCGACACGTCGTACTTGCCCGTGCCGTCGAGGTCGACCGAGACGGAAATTTCCGTCTCCTTCGTGTTCCGCTCCACCGTCGCTACACGCATGGGACTTTCCTTTTTCCTGCCACGAGCCGGCAATGCCCGCGACCCGGCTTATAAAGAGGCTTGCCCGAAATTGCCAGAACGAACGAAACGGGCGGCCCCCAAACCCGGCGCCGCCCGTTTTTGTCAGGTCAGGAAGGGCTGTCAGGCAGCCGCTTTTTCCAGCATTTCTTCCAGTTTGACGGTCGCCTGCTCCTCGTCCATCGACTCGACGGCGGCGAATTCGCGCGCCAGCCGGTCGAGCGCGGCCTGGTAAAGCTGCCGCTCGCTGTAGGACTGGTCGGGCTGGCTGGCGTTACGGAACAGGTCGCGCACCACTTCGGCGATCGAGATCGGATCGCCGGAATTGATTTTCGCTTCGTATTCCTGCGCCCGGCGCGACCACATGGTGCGGCGGACCCGGCTTTTGCCCTTCAGCGTCTTGATGGCCGATTTCATCTGGTCCGGCGATGACAGTTTCCGAAGCCCGGAATCATTGGCCTTGAACGTCGGGACCCTGAGGGTCATGCGGTCTTTCTCGAACTCGATAACAATCAGTTCCAACTTGTCGCCGGCGATTTCCTGCTCTTCAATCGCCGTTACGCGGCCGACGCCATGCGTCGGGTAGACTACGTAATCACCTTCTTCGAACTCAGACTTCTTCGACATACCAAACCTCTATTCTATAGAACCTCAATAAACATCATGTTACGCAACGACGGTTACCAATTCATGGCGATACCATTTCCTGGTGGTACCGGTTCGTGGCGTTCCCGGATCGGCTGAATCCCATCATTCCGCCGGTCCGCACCTTCTTCAGTCACGCTTCCGCCTGCCTGCCGACACAGAGATCGGCCCCCCCCCGCGACAACTTGCGTTTTCGCGTGAGATACCTTCCCTGTCGTTGTCTGTATGCTGTCTACCGAGTCACCCGGCGTCGCGGCCCTGTTGCGCAACGCGCATCAAGCCTGCTGTTCCGGATGACGGGTCCGGTACGTCCGGAAGACGTACCTGATAGCCAGGGACTTCCTAATTGTTAAAGGATAATATCACAAAAATAAGGATAAACCCAGACCTGTATCCAGTAGAAACAGGCGGTTACCGCAACGCATCATTTCCGGTGCGGCCATAATGCGGCCGGGAGGGGATTCAATCGCCGGCACCCGGCTTTTCACTGAAATCGGTCTGGAACTTGTTTTTAACGTTCAGCCAGTCGTCGGCATCGGCAGGCTCCTCGCCCTTGCGGGTGATATTCGGCCACTTTTCCGAATATTCCCGGTTCAGCTCCAGCCATTTGTCGGCTTCCGATTCGGTGTCCGGCAGGATGGCTTCGGCAGGGCATTCGGGTTCGCAGACACCGCAATCAATGCATTCGTCGGGGTGAATCACCAGCATGTTTTCGCCTTCGTAGAAACAATCTACCGGGCAGACTTCAATACAATCCTGGTACTTGCACTTGATGCAATCCTCGGTCACCACATAGGTCATTCCGAACTCCTCAACCCCTGCCTGCAGATACATTGACAAGTTCAGGTCGGTAAAACAGGACTTGTCAGGTGCATTACGCAGCCTGACATATATAAAGGCGGGGGGATGTGGCAATAGTCTTGCTGCGAAAAACATAACGAATTCTTTATTTGCGACGAAAAGAAACCGGAAATGACCCTCGACCCCCGGCGCTATGCCCCTGCTACCGCGCGTAACCGCGATCCCATTCTGTCGGTCCTGCGGGACATTTTGCCGCAAACCGGCACGGTCCTGGAAATTGCCAGCGGAACGGGCGAACATGTCGCATGGTTTGCCGCCGCCTTTCCCGGCCTGACCTTCCAGCCCAGCGAGCGGACGGCGGAACTGCTGTCGAGCATCGCCGCCCATGCCGGCGATTCCGGCTGTTCGAACATCCGTCCGGCCCTGCATCTCGACGTTACCTCGGCCGACCCCTGGTCGGTCGGAACAGTCGACGCCGCCTACAACTGCAACATGATCCACATTGCGCCCTGGACGGTCGCCGAAGGCCTGATGCGCGGCCTGGGCGCAGTACTGAAACCCGCCGCCCCGTTCATGCTGTACGGCCCGTTCAAGGTCGGCGGCGTTCATACCGCGCTCAGCAACGCCGCCTTCGATGAAAGCCTGCAGGCGATGAATTCGTCCTATGGCGTTCGCGATCTGGAGGCCGTCGTGGCGCTGGCGGAAGACAACGGCCTGGCCCTGCAGGAAAGCCGCGATATGCCGGCCAACAACAAGGCGCTGGTTTTTCGCCGCGGATGAGTTGAGCCGCCGAACCGCCCCCGGCTTCAGCCGCGCAGCAACGCCTCGGCCCGGGCGAGGTCTTCCGGCGTGTCGACGCCAAGCGGCACCGTATCGACCAGCACCGCATCGATGCGCATGCCGGCTTCCAGCGCCCGCAACTGTTCCAGCCGTTCGCGCCGTTCAAGAACGCCGGGGGGCAGCGATACGAACCGTTCCAGCGCATTGCGGCGATAGGCATACAGGCCGATATGGTGATACAGCGGTCCGTCGCCGGACGGGGCGGTCGCCCGGGTGAATGCCAGGGCGCGGGCCTGACGGCTGCCCGTTTCGAACCCGACGAAGGCCTTCACCACGTTCGGGTCGACGCGTTCTTCCGGTCGGGTGATTTCGGCCACCGGCGTCGCGATATCGGCCCCGCCGGACAAGGCCTCGGCGCAGGCTCGCACGATCGCCGGGTCGAGGGTCGGCAGGTCGCCCTGCACATTGACGATAACATCGAAATCGCCGTCGGGATCGAAATCGCCAACGGCTTCCCAGATCCGGTCCGAACCGGACGGATGGCCCGGATCGGTCATCACGGCCAGCCCGCCGGCCGATTCGACCGCCGCGACGATTTCCTCGTCTCCCGCCGCAACGAGAACAGGGCCGCACCCGGCCTGCTGCGCCCGTTCAAGGCAGTGGACAATCATCGGTTTGCCGTCGATAAGGGCCAAAGGCTTGTTGGGAAACCGGGTCGCCGCGAGTCGGGCGGGGATGACGACGAGACTGGGCAATGCGGATTTCTTTCAAAACAGGATGGACTTACACGGCCGGACCGGCTTCACGCCGTATGCTAATCGTTGATTTAGCACATCGTAGGCGATATACCGCCATTAGCAAAATCGAAGATCGGCATGTCCGCAAGGCTGGACGTCGCCGCTGATTCGGGCAACACTTGATGTCAGATGAACCAGACATCGAAAAGTCAAGCGCGAGGGGAAAAAATGGCTGACAGCAGCGCGGGCGATCCGCTTTTCGTAAACAAGATTGCAGCAGCGGTTCTGACGGCCGGTCTGATCGCAATGGGCGCCGGGTTCCTTTCGGATATCATCTTCCATGAAGAAACCGGCGAGCTCGCCTACAATATCGAAGTTCCCGAAGGCGGCGCCACCGTCACGGAAGAAGCGGAACCGGCCGGACCGGAGCCGATTCTCGATCTGCTGGCGTCCGCCGATCCCGCCGCCGGCGAAAAGCTCACCAAGAAGTGCGCCTCCTGCCACACCTTCGAGGAAGGCGGCGCGAACAAGGTCGGACCCAACCTTTACGACGTCGTGAACCGGCCTCTCGGTTCGCATGAAGGGTTCAGTTACTCAAGCGCGATGACCGATCATGGTGGCGACTGGTCCTACGATGCGCTGAACCATTTTCTCGCCAAGCCGAAGGACTTCCTGCCCGGCACGAAGATGACCTATGCCGGCATGAAGAAGCCGGAGGACCGGGCCGATCTCGTCGCTTACCTGCGGACGCTTTCCGCCAGCCCGGCGCCGTTGCCGTAAGCCGGACAGGCAGTTCAGGACTATACGGTAAAGGGCGGCGCGGACCGCCCTTTTCCATGCCGGATAACAGCATTTGCGGGAATTACGGATTTGAAGACCCTTTCAGACGACCTTGTAACCTTTGCCGAAACCCTGGCCGATACCGCGCGCGACGTGATCCGCCCGCATTTCAGAACCCGGCTGGATATCGTCGACAAACAGGATGAAAGCCCTGTCACGATCGCCGATCGCGACGCAGAGGAGGCGATGCGGCGTCTGATTGAAGACGCGTATCCCGATCACGGGATTTTCGGCGAGGAATTCGGCGCGGTTCGCACCGATGCGGATTATGTCTGGGTTCTGGACCCGATCGACGGCACCAAGTCCTTCGTCACCGGGCTGCCGGTTTTCGGCACGCTGATTGCGCTGGCCCATCGGGGCCGGCCGGTGCTGGGCGTGATCGATCAGCCGATCCTGTCGGAAAGGTGGATCGGCGCGGCGGGCCGCCCGACCACGCTGAACGGCGCCGCCGCGAAAACATCGGGCTGTACCGACCTCGCCGCCGCCTCTTTGTATACAACCCATCCCTCGATGATGGATACCGATGACAGGCGCACGCGCTATGATCGTCTGGTTGAGCAGGTCAAGCTGGGGCGCTTCGGCGGCGACTGTTACGCCTACGGCCTGCTGGCCAGCGGTCATGTCGATCTGGTGGTCGAGGCAAATCTTTTCCCCTACGACTACATGGCTCTGGTCGGCGTGGTCGAACAGGCCGGCGGCGTTATCAGCGACTGGCAGGGGAAAAGCCTGGACATGGACAGTGACGGCGCCATCGTTGCGGCAGCGACGCCGGAACTGCACCGCACGGTCCTGAACATTCTGGGATGACATCATGAGCATGGAAGACACCATCCGCGAGAAACTGACGGCGGCGTTTTCGCCGGCATCGCTGGAAATCGTCAATGAATCCCATCTGCATGCCGGACATGCCGGATCGCCGGGCACCGGGTCGTCGCACTTTCGGGTGCAGATCGCTGCGGACGCCTTCAACGGCCTGTCGCGGGTCGACCGCCAGAGACAGGTTTACGACGCCCTGAAAGAGGAGCTGGCGGGGCCGGTCCACGCCCTGGCGCTGACCGCTAGCGGCACGGAATAACCCTGAACCCGGGATTAAGGCCTAATCCTTGCCGGTATAGAGCTCCGGAAATTCCTTTTTCGTTACCGGGCCGTCGGACCGGTGGGCATGGCAGGTATTGATTACGAATTTCGCCGTGTTGATGGGCGAGTCGCTAAGCACCTTGCCAGTTATCCGTTCCGAAGAATACGCCGATTGATAGGCGACGGTCGCCATCACGCCCAGCAGTTCCACAACATGGGTGCAGCCTTTGACGCCGCCGTTGATTTCTTTCAGCTTGCGCCGCCAGCCGGGCCCGATGCGGTGCCCCTTCAGCGCCTCAAAGCCCGGCGCGATTTCCGAGCAGATCCGGTAGGGTGTGCCGTCCATCGCCACTTCGATGTCCTTGATCTCGAATTGCCTGTCGATGGTCAATCGGACAATCATGTCATGCAGCGGTTCGCCAGCCTCGATCTGCCCGCGATCGTCATTCGGAAACGAATAGGGCTTCACATCCGTCAACCGGCCTTCAATGTCCCACAGGCCGTCATCGCGCACATAGGCGTTCATTTCAATGTTACGCGTGTGGGCGTGTTTCCGGGGCGCGGCGGGAGATAAGGGCATTCTGAGGTCTTTCGAAGTGTCGGTGAATCAGGCGGTCCCGGCTTTGGCGCCGGTGTCGGCGTCTTCCGCGCGCGGCGGGCCGGCCTCGTCATCCGGTTTGTCATCCACCTTGTCGTCCGGCGGAATGACCTTGATGGACGTGATCTGGTTCCGCAGCCGACGCAGGATTTCAAACCGAAACCCGAAAAAGATGAAGCTTTGCCCCTGATGCGGGATCATCCGCGCTTCGTGCAGGATCAGGCCGGCCAGCGTCGACGCATCGTCGTCCGGCAGAACCCAGCCGAGGTCGCGGTCCAGGTCGCGCAGGGTCACCGTGCCGTCGACGACATACGATCCGTCCGGCTGCAGGCGCACGCCGGGTACCGCGACATCGTCGGTTTCGTCGCTGATATCGCCGACGATTTCCTCCAGAATGTCTTCCAGCGTCACGATGCCCATGAACGTGCCGTACTCGTCGATCACGAGGGCGAAATGTTCCCGCCGTTCTCGGAAGGCCTGCAGCTGGTCCAGCAGGCTGGTCGAGTCAGGAATGAACCAGGGCGAGGCGGCGATCGCCTCGAGGTCGATCCCCTCGATCTTGCCCTGCTTGTTGCGCATCTCGCGCAGCAGGGCCTTGGCGTGAACCACGCCGGTGATCTCGTCGATATCGCCGCGATAGATCGGCAGCCGCGTGTACTGGCTGGCCAGAACGTCATCGACGCTCTTTTCCAGCGGCGCGTTGACATCCAGCATCGCCACATTGCGCCGGTGGGTCATGATTTCGCCGACCTCGACATCGTCGAGATCGAGAATCGACCGCAACATCTGGCGTTCCTGCTCGATTTCAGGGTCGGTGCCGTTATGCAGGTCGATGACGCCGCGCAGTTCCTCTTCGTGATGTTCTGTTGATACTTCGTGCGACAGCACGACGCCGAACAATCTCAAGGTGACGCGAACCAGCCACTGCACGAACGAAACCACCGGCGAAAACACTTTCACCACGACATCGATAATCGGGGCGACGAGCAGGGCCGTCTTGTCGGAATGAACCAGCGCATAGGTTTTCGGCAGCACTTCGGCGAAGACCAGCACCAGCGTTGTCATCACCAGCGTGGCGTAGACGACACCGGCATCGCCGAACACTTTCAGCATGATGCTGGTCGCCAGGGCCGACGCCAGAATGTTCACCAGATTGTTGCCGAGCAGGATCGCGCCGATCAGCCGGTCTTTCTGTTCATGCAGCCGGTTGACGATATCGGCGCGGCGATTGCCCTGCTTCGAGGCCTGGTGCATCCGCGCCCGCGACGCCGCCGTCAGCGCGGTTTCCGAGCCTGAGAAAAAACCGGAAAGTATCAACAGAATCAGGACAATACCGCAGGTAATAAGAATTTCAGCCATCGATGTCATTCGCCAGATTCGGTAAGAGCCGCCTGCACCGTTTCCCGCAGAGCCTCCACCGGTACATCCTGCGTCACGAAGGCATCGCCGATGCCGCGCGCCAGAATAAACGTCAGTTTACCATTCATTACCTTCTTGTCGCTGGCCATCCGGGAAACAAGGTCGTCGACGGTCCAGTCATAGCCTTCTATCTGTCCCGGCCGCGTCCGCAGACCGACCGCCTCAAGGTGCCGGGTCATGCGCACCGCGTCCTGACCGGAACACAGGCCCAGCCTGACGGAAAGGTCGAACGCCATGACCATGCCGATGGCGACGCCTTCGCCATGCAGCAGGTCCGGCCCGTAGCCGCAGCGCGACTCCAGCGCATGACCGAACGTGTGGCCCAGATTGAGCAGCGCCCGCTGGCCGCCTTCATATTCGTCGCGCGCCACGATATCCGCTTTCATGATACAGCAGGTTTCGATCGCGGACATGCGGGCATCGGCGTCGCCCGCGACCATGGCGCTGCCGTTCGCTTCCAGCCAGCCGAAGAAATCGGCATTGCCCAGCGCGCCGTATTTGACGACTTCCGCATACCCGGCCAGCAATTCCCGCTGCGGCAATGTGTGCAGTGTATCCGTATCGGCAAGCACCAGTCGTGGCTGATAGAAGGTGCCAACCAGATTCTTGCCGGCTTTTGCATTGATCGCCGTCTTGCCGCCGACCGAACTGTCGACCTGGGAGAGCACTGTTGTCGGGATCTGGATGAAGGGAATGCCGCGCAGGGCGATGGACGCCGCGAATCCGACCAGATCGCCCATCACGCCGCCGCCCAGCGCGATCAGCACAGTCGATCGTTCGATGCCGCCGCCCAGAAGATCGTCCAGCAGGCGTTCAAGATGGGCGAAACTTTTCGTCGCCTCGCCCGGCGGCATGACAATGGCGCGCGCCGCAAGCCCGGCGCCGCGCAGGGATGCTAGGCACGCATCGAGATAATGGCCGGCGACGGTCTCGTCGGTGACGACGACGCAGGTGCCGGCCTTGCAGAACGGTTTGATCGCCGGCCCGCAGGTCTCCAGCAGACCCGAACCGATGACGATATCGTACGACCGGTCGGCCAGATCGACCTTCACCAGGCGGCTCGGCGGTACATCCGCTTTCCGTGTCGCATTACTCACCGGGTTTTCCTTCATGTTTCTGCCCTTGACCGAGCCGTTCCCGAACCGCCGCGACCAGCGCTCCGGCCATCGCTTCCTTCGATACATCCTTGCTTTCGACGACCAGATCCGCCTCGGCGTAGACAGGATATCGGTCTGCGATCAGATTGTTCAATGTCTGACGCGGGTTATCCGTCTGCAGGAGAGGGCGGCTGGAACGCCGGCTGACCCGGCTCCACAGCAGCGTTTCTTCCGCCCGTAGCCAGACGCTCAGGGCGTTTTCGGCGATCAGGCTCCGGGTTTCCGGGTCCATGAACGCGCCGCCGCCGGTGGCGATGACTGACGGCTTGCCTTCCAGCAGCCGGGCGATGACCCGTCGTTCGCCGTCGCGAAAATGCGCTTCGCCGAAGGTTTCGAAAATCTCCGGGATGGTCATGTCGGCCGCTTTCTCGATTTCCTTGTCGGCATCGTAAAACGGCACGTCCAGAAGGCCGGCCGCGCGCAGCCCGATTGTCGACTTACCGGCCCCCATCATGCCGATAAGCACAACCGGCCGGTCGAGCGCAAAGTCCTGAGGCGGTTTCTTTTTCATCGGTCGGGATAGATCGAGCCTGCAAAGTAAACGGTTTATCTTTTATCAACGCCGCAGAATTGCCATAGTCGGGTGGTAGCGTAAAGCAATCCGGTACTGTCGTAACGGACCGAATCTGCTAATCCCGCATGTACGGGCGCGATGCCCGGGCTTATCCGAACGCAAACATACCTGAGAAATCATGGGAAAACTGATCAAACTGCTTTTTGTCGCTCTCGTTCTGGCGCTGGCCGGCGGCGCGGCCTTCCTCGCCACATGGGATATTCCGGCCCCGGCCCGGGATGTCGAAAAGGTTCTCGATGATGACCGGTTTCCGAACTGACCGCCTGTCCGGTCTTTTCGCGGGCTTGCTCGCCGGATCGCTGTTTCTGATCCCGGCCCCGGCAACCGCGCAAACCGTGGATTCGACGACGATTCCGCCGGCCGGCGACCCGGCCGCCGAAGAGGATGTCGTTCCGCTGCAGTTGCTGCCGACGGAACTGCCCAGTGTCGAGACACAGACCGAAACGCCCGATAACGCCGACGGCGCTGCGGGAAGCGGTATCGACGTTCAGGCGCTGGACAGGCTCGACCCCGATGCCACCGGCATCCTCGACGCCGCGACCGGCGGATTTCCCGTCGATATGTGGACCGGCACGCCGCGCCGGCGGCTGGAACTTCTGTTCTCCCTGATGCCGGACCGGCTGACCGCGCCGTCGCTTCAGATGACCGCGCGGCGGCTGTTGCTGTCGCGCGCCGCGGTGCCGGTATCGTTTGCGGTGGACGGCGAAGCCAGGCCGTCGGTCCTGCTTACCCGCGTCGACAAGCTGACCGCGCTCGGGCTGATCGAAGACGCCGCCGCCCTGCTTGCCGCCGCGCCGCAACACAACGACCCGGCCAAGGCCGCCGCGATGGCCGAACGGCAGGCGAGGCTGGCCCTGCTGATCGGCGACATGCCGGGGGCCTGCAGCGCCATGCTGTCAATGGAAGCCGGGTCGGCGATGAAGCGCCGGCTGAACCTGACCTGTCAGGCGCTGGCCGGCAATACCACCGATGCCGGATTCGGCGCGGAACTGATCGCCGAGGAAGGGCGGCCGGAAGATGCGACCTTTCTGGCATTGCTCGATCACCTGAACGGCGGGCCGCAGCCCGACCCGGACCGGCTGGACCCGAAATCCGCGCTTGAATATGCGATGGTCCGTGCGGCGGGCCTGCCGCTTACCGTCTCCGAAGGCCGCGACGACACGCCGATGATGAACCGGGTTCAGGCCGGGTTTCCCGCCGAATCCCCGGAACAGCGGATCGCCCGGCAATGGCTCGCCTATTCCGAAGGGTCGGTCAGCCTCGACGCCGTAACGGCGTCGCTGGCAGCGGTCGAATTCGATGCCGAAACCCGCGCCAACGCCCTGACACGGGCGGTCGAACTGGACTCCTGGCGGATGACGGCCCTGGTCTACCAGGCGGCGAAGGAACAATCCTCGCCGGTGACGCGGGCGGAAGTGATCGGCGGCGCGATGATTCTGGCCGAGGAAGGCGATCATCGCCGGCTGCTGGAAGCCGTGCTGACGCCGATGGTGGCCGACATACGGGTCGACCGGGGGCTGATCTGGTTTGCCGAGGACGCCGCTTCCATGCTGTACCACGCCGGCCGGGCCGTCGAGGCGCGGTCCTGGTTCGAGCTGCTGCGGACGGAAGGCCTGCAGAACGAAACCTATGACGAGGCCGCCCTGATGCTGTGGCCCTATGCCGCAGCGGCGGGCGATTCCGCAGCCGACCGGCTGGGCCGGGATGTCGCGCAACGCTGGATACAGCATATGCGCAAGGCGGATCCGGACCGCGCCGAACGCGGGGTTTCCTTCGTTCTGGCGGTTCTCGATTCGCTGGGTGTCTTCATTCCGCAGGCCGCCTGGGACAGCGCGCTTGCCGAACCGGCGGTCGGTTTTGACTGGACCGCCGACCCGGCGGTCAGAAAGGCGCTGCAGCGCGCCGCCGCCGATTCCCGGCTCGGCGCAACGGTCGCCCTGACGATCATCGCGCTGGGCGCGGGCGATCTGGCGCGGGTCGATACCGGTCTGCTGACCGACGCCATCGCCGTCTTGCGCGAAATGCGGCAGGAAAATCTGGCGCGGGCGATTGCCGTCGACGCCATGTCGGCGCGCTACTGATGCGATCCCGCCATGTTCCGGCCTGACGCGACAAAAGCAGCACGGTCATGAGCGACGGCCGGTTTCTGGAAAGTTTTCTGGAAATGATGGCCGCCGAACGCGGCGCGGCGAAAAACACCATCGACGCCTATCGCCGCGACCTTTCCGAATATCTGCGGTTTCTGCCGTCCCGCAACCGCACAGCCGAAACCGTCGGCTCGGACGATTGCCGCGCTTATCTTCAGGCGCTTTCGGCGACAGGCATCAAGGAAACCACGCTGGCCCGGCGGCTTTCCGCCCTGCGCCAGTTTCACCGGTTTCTGTTCGGCGAAGGGGTTCGTCCCGACGACCCGACAGTGTCTCTGGACACGCCGCGCCGCAGCCGGCCCCTGCCGAAAATTCTGTCGGAGGATGAGGTCGATACCCTGCTTGTCGCGGCAAGAAGCGGCGATGACGATGACAGGGTTCGCACCACCTGCCTGATGGAGCTGCTGTATGCGACTGGCCTGCGGGTATCGGAACTGGTCTCCCTGCCGCTGACATCGGTTCTGCGCGATCCGGAATTCCTGCTGATCAAGGGCAAGGGCGGCCGGGAGCGGCTTGTCCCGGTATCGGACATGGCGCGGGAAGCGGTTCAGGCCTGGCTCGCCGTCCGCAACGGGCATCTGCCGAATGAAGGGCAAAGCCCGTATCTGTTCCCGTCACGGGGGAAGGAAGGCCATCTGTCGCGCCAGCGCATGGGCCAGATTCTGAAGGAGCTGGCGCTTGCCGCCAATATAGACCCGAAGAAGGTCAGCCCGCATGTGCTGCGGCATGCTTTTGCCAGCCACCTGCTGGCGCATGGAGCGGACTTGCGCGCGGTACAGCAGATGCTGGGGCATGCCGATATCTCGACGACCCAGATTTATACGCATATTCTGGACGAAAGGCTGAAAGCGTTGGTGAATACCGCGCATCCTCTGGCACGGTAGTTTCATGAGATCGCGCAAACACCCCCATCACGTCAGCATCAGTATTGGCGTCGTCATCGCTTCCGGCGCCTGGGGCGTCTACTGGTTGCCGCAACGAGCCCTGTTCGATGCCGGCATGACCGGCGCCTGGGCGACTATTGCACAGTTCGGGCTATGTCTCGCAATTTTCAGTCCGGTCGCCCTGTACCGCAAGATCAAGGGTCTGCCTGTCGGCTTCGACCAACCGTCCGTCGGGCTGCTGATCGGCGGCGGTATCGTCTGCTATTCAAATGCCTTTCTGTTGACCGACGTCGTGCGTGTCCTGGTCTTTTTCTATCTGACGCCGGTCTGGGCGACCCTGTTCGAGCTGGCATTCCTTAAAATAAGGCCCGGCCTGGCGCGGGCCGCGAGCCTCGGCCTTGGCCTCTGCGGCGCGTGGGTGGTTCTGGGCGGCGAGGGCGGGCTGCCCTTGCCCCAGAATCTGGGTGACTGGCTTGCCGTCGCGTCGGGCATCATGATGGCGGCCGGGGCGGCTCGCAGCCATTCAATCCAGCCGGAAGGCATGTTTTCGCTGCAATGGGCATACTTTTTCTACGGTTCGGTGGTCGCGGTAGCGCAGATCCCGCTGCTGAGCGACGTGCTGGGCCCGGCCCCGATGCTTGATGCCTGGATACACAGCCTGCCGCTGCTTCTACCGCTGGCGTTTCTTTTTCTGATCCCCAGCAATGCGATGCTGATCCTGTCGCCAAGCCGGATCGGCGCGGGATTGTTTTCAATCCTGATTCTATCGGAACTGGTGATTGGCGCGATATCGGCCGCGCTGTTCGCCGACGAGCCGTTCGGCTGGCGCGAGGCGATCGGCTGCAGCCTTATCGTTCTGGCCGGGCTGACGGAAGTATTCCTGGCCCGGGGCGCGTTCAGCCATTCTCCGCGAGCACCAATCCTGCCAGATACAAAGACCCCGTAATCAGCAGACGGCCCGGCCTGTCGCGGGGCAGGGTCTCGACGGCCCGGTTTACCGACTCGGCGGATTCGGCGGGAATGCCCAGCGCCCTGGCGAAGCCGACAAGGTCTTCAGGCGACAGGGCGGCGTCGGTTCCGGCGATGCCGACGGCCTGCAACCCGGCCAGATACGGGCGCAAATGGGCCAGAAAATCCGTCGGTTCCTTCGTGTTCAGCATTCCGGCAACGGCGTAGAGCGGTCGCTGCGGGTCCGTCGCACGCCAGCCGGACGCCATGTCGGCCAGGGCTTCGCCAGCCGCTTCATTGTGCCCACCATCGATCCAGATTTCCCAATCCGGGCCCAGGGCCTCCGCGATGGGACCCCGGGTTAACCGTTGCAGACGCGCCGGCCAGACGGTGTTCGAGTAACCGGTCTGGCGGGCAGCCGCATCGAACCGGAAAGCACCGTTTCCCTGCAATTGCGTCAGAATAGCGTCGGCCATGCCGGCATTGATCCGCTGGTGCCGGCCGGGCAACGACAGAACCGTATCGTCCGACACTGGCGCGGCAATAGTCAGCGGTGCGCCGACGCGGGCGGCTTCCCGTTCGATCACCGCCATCGCCACCGGATCCTGCGGCGCGACCACGGAGGGCACGCCCCGTTTCTGGATCGCCGCCTTTTCCCCGGCGATCGCTTCCAGGGTCGGGCCGAGATACTGCATATGATCCATCGATACCGGCGTGATCGCGGTGCAGGCCGGCTTCGGCACGACGTTGGTCGCGTCCATCCGCCCGCCGAGGCCGACTTCCAGCAACAGCAGGTCGGCCGGGGTTTCGGAAAACGCCTTCATTGCGGCGCAGGTGGTGATTTCGAAAAACGTAATCGGTTCCGCCGCATTGGCCTGTTCGCAGGTTTCCAGCAGCGCGCTCAGCGCATCTTCGGATATCTGTTCGCCGGCCAGCAGGATGCGTTCGGCGAACCGCACCAGATGCGGCGAGGTATAGACATGCACCCTGTAGCCCGCCGCTTCGGCAACGGCGCGGGTGAAAGCGATGGTCGACCCCTTGCCGTTGGTGCCGGCGACATGCACGACCGGAGGCAGGCGATCCTGCGGCCGGCCGAGTTTTTCAAGCAGGTCCAAAGTGCGGCCCAGGCTGAGGTCGATGACCTTGGGATGCAGATGCATCAGCCGTTCGAGAATGACATCGCTTTTCAGGCCGGAAGGTGCGGTCGTCGTCATGCCTGTACCCTTATGCGAGCGCTTTACGCAGCCGGTCCATCGCCTCGACCAGCGAGTCCGGTTTCAGTGCGAAACACAGCCGGTACCAGTCTTCTGCGCCGGGACCGAAAGCAGTTCCCGGCGCGATACCGACTTTCGCGGTGCGCACAAGATTCTGCGCGAAAGGCAGGCTGTCCTTCTGCCCGTCGATACGGAAGAAGCCGTAAAACGAGGCCGTCGGCGGCGCATAATCCACGATCTGCGGGATGTTGGCGAAAGCCTGGGTGACGATATCGCGTCCGTGCCGGCAATAATCGACCATTTCGGTCACGAAATCCTCGCCATCGCGAAGGGCTGTCGCGGCCGCTTCCTGAAGAAACGGCGGCACGCAGGAATAATTGAACTCGATCATGTTGCCCAACACATCGCCCAGCCCGACCGGGTGAACCAACCAGCCGATCCGCCAGCCCGTCATTGCCCATGCCTTGGAAAAACTGTTGATGACCAACACCGGGTCATCGTCGCGCGCATGGGTGATGAAGGACGGCGCGGCGCGGCCGTCATAGACCATGCGGTGATAGACTTCGTCGGCGATCAGCCAGATGCCTTTGTCACGACAGAAGGCCAGAAGCTCGACGATCTGTTCGTCAGGCATCACCCATCCTGTAGGATTGCTGGGTGAGTTTACGAAAACGACTTTCGTTCTTTCGTCGCACTGATCGTAAATCCGGTTCAGGTCGAGCGACCAGACGCCTTCATCGGCGGTCAGCGACGCGAACCGCACTGACCCACCGAGCGCCCGGATCGCCGATTGCGCATTCGGCCAGACAGGGTTGACGACGACGCCGTTGTCGCCGGCATCGATAATGCATTGCAGACACAGCATGATCGCCGACATGCCCGATGACGTGACCGAGATGCGTTCCGGGTTGAGATCGACATCGTAGAGATCGTTGAGATAGGTTTTCAGCGCGCCGAGCAGCGGTTTGGTGCCGCGCTTGTGTGTGTAGAACGTATCGCCCTTCGACAGTTGCTTGCCGACGACATCGCAGATGAACGACGGTGTCGACAGATCGGATTCCCCGTACCACATCGGGATCACGGACGGGTCGCCGAGACCGACTTCGGCAACGGCCAGAATCTGTTGCCGTTCGATGCTGGTGACGGATTCGCGCAACGGCGCTTTGAGCAGGGGCGACATGAAAAGGGAACTCCGGTTCGGGGGTGCTGGCGAAAATCTGTTTTGGCAAGTTCAAAGCCTGTCGGCAAGCCCGTCCTTCCTACAGGGCGGCGATCGCCGCCAGCAGCTCATCGTGCGTTTCGACGATTGTCGACGCCCCCGCCTGCCGCAGAACATCGCCATGCCCGGCGGAGAGATGCGACGCGCCGAGAAACCCGATCGAGACAACCCCGGCCAGACCGGCGGCCTCGATACCGGTCGGGCTGTCCTCGATCACCACGGCATCGGTGGCAGCGATACCGGTTTCACGCAGGGCATGAAGATGCAGGTCGGGATGCGGCTTCGCCCGCGGAACCTGATCGGCGCTGAACAGGCGCGCATCGTCGAACCGGTGGATCAGGTCGGTCACGGTCAGCGACCGCCGGACCCGGTCGGAGGCTGAATTGGAACAGACGCAGGCCGCGTAGGGCAGGGCGGCCAGCAGATCCGCCGCACCCGGCACGGGCTTCAGATCGGACGACAGGGCCGTGCGGGCGGCGTCGCGCACGTAATCCAGCATCGCCTGCGCCGGGATCGTGCCGGTTTCCCGGGCGATGACTTCCGCCATGCTACCGTCGGTCTTGCCGGCGAACCGTTCAATCAGCACCTCGGGCGACACGTCGATGTCGTGCTCCTGCAGCATTGTCGACCAGACCGTGGCCAGCAGCCATTCGCTGTCGACCAGCACGCCGTCGAGGTCGAAGATAACGAGGGAAGGACTCATCGTAGGGGATATCCTGCTGTCTTGTTCATGGTGTGGCTTCTGCCTCGTCGTCGTCTTTCGGCGGGTTGACGACGGAGTTTTCCGGTACCTCGCGGGCCTGCCGTTCGCGCGACGGCACGCCCGGCAGGGCCGCCCCGAACGCCGCCAGCAGAAACAGCGACGCGACCCACCAGCTTTGCCAGATCCCGAAACTGATACAGGCGACGGTTATCGCGCCGGTCAGCATCGCCATACGGCAGGCGCGGATCACCGGCGGCCCGGTTTCAGAAGCGGCGCGGATCGTCAGGACAAGAAACGTCACCAGGGCCACAAGACCGAACAGGCCCAGCTCCATCTGCACCTGCAGGATCGCGTTATGCGGATGCAGTTGCATCACCACCGACTCGCCCATGGCCTCGCGGGTCGACTCGCTGACGAATGTGGACGTTTTGATGTCCGGAAAGTCGACCACCTTCATGTCACCGCCAGGAATTACCCTGGCGCTGTCCAGCCCCCAGCCGAACACGGGCCGTTCGGCGATCCGGTCGCCGGCGAATCGCCACATCACCAGCCGGTGCTTCTCGCCATAGGCAGTCGGACCCAGCGCCCCGTATGCGGTTTCAAACACCGCCGGGCTACCCGCGGCGAGCGGCAGCCCGACAGCCGCGACGACAATCCCGAGGCACGCCGCCAACCGGGTTATCCTCGGCATCACAAGCATCGGCAGGAAAATCAGCCAACCGACAACCAGCGCCGCCAGACCGGCCTTGCCGGCTTCGCCGATCATCGTCAGCGGGGTCAGAAGAAACACGGCAAGCGCCGCGCCGCGCCGCCCCCCGGACCACAGGAACCCGCCGACAGGCCAGCTCAGCAAGGCCAGCAGAACGCCGGGCTGATTGAGAACGGCGTAGGCGTCATAGGCGTCGATATCGCGGGTTCTGTACAACAGCCATTTGCCGGCGAGACGCTCCTCGACGAACAAGACGGCCAGAACGGCGAAACCGACCGTCAGGGCCCGGCAGATGAAGCGTTTGTCGGGACGCGACAGTTCCCGCGCGTGGGTCAGCAGCAAGATGCCGGCGGCCAGAAAGGACAGCAGCCGTCCGGTCCGCTGCCATGTTTCCGCGCCCTCCACCGCCCAAATCCCCGACAGCGCGCCGAGCGCCAGCAGAACCGCAAGCGGCAGCAGGTAAGGCTGGGTTTTCAACGGCCAGAACCCGGTTACCGGATTCAGGATCAACGCCAGCGTTCCAAGGATCAGCAAAGCCGCCGCGATCTGCGTCGGCGCAAACAGGGCCAGCAGCGGAAACATCGCTGCGCCGAACGCCAGCACGTAAACCTGCGGCGGTCTGGGAAACACTTCCTTGAAGCGGCGCGCCTGGTCCGTCATGTCGCTGCGGCTTGATGGCGCTCGTAAGCCAGGCCAATGACCCGTTTGGTTTCCGCCCAGCTTACCAGCCCGATCGCCTCGGAAACCGGCCACCACCGCGCATCCGCCGCGTCGGTGCCCGCCGCCGATACGCCCCCGGCGTAAACAGCCTGGAAATCGATAAGGGTATAATGATGCTGCACCCGTCCGTCCTGCGGTGACGATATCAGATCGACAACATCAAGCAGCGCCAGATCGGCGATTTCAATACCGGTTTCCTCACGGACTTCACGGATCGCCGTCTGGCGAACGGTTTCGCCCAGTTCCTGGGCGCCGCCCGGCAGGCTCCATTCGCCGAGACGCGGCGGCTTGCCGCGCCGGATCAGCAGAACGGAATCGCCGTTAAGCACGACGACGCCGACACCGATCAGGGGAGCAACGGGAAAGTCTCGGTTCATGGTTTACAGAACGCGGCCGGCCCGGCGATCCGGGCCAGCCGCCTTTCCCTGATGAAACCCGATCAATACATGTGCTGGCCGCCGTTGATCGACAGGGTTGACCCGGTGATGAAGCCGCCGTCGTCGGAGACCAGGAACAGAACGGTCCGCGCGATTTCCTCCGCCTTGCCGAGGCGGCCGACCGGAATCCGCGCGATGATCTTTTCCAGCACGTTCGGCGGTACGGCGCGCACCATGTCGGTATCGATATAGCCCGGCGCGATGGCGTTGACCGTAATGCCCTTGGCGGCGCCTTCCTGCGCCAGCGCCTTGGTGAACCCGTGAATGCCGGATTTCGCCGCGGCATAGTTGACCTGACCGTACTGACCGGCCTGACCGTTGACCGAGCCGATATTGACGATCCGGCCGAAATTGCGGTCGCGCATGCCTTCGATGACGGCGCGCGACATGTTGAAGCAGGAGCCGAGGTTGGTATCGATGACCGACTGCCACTGTTCCGACGTCATCCGGTGCATCGTGCCGTCTCGGGTGATGCCCGCGTTGTTAACCAGAATATCGACCGGGCCGAGATCGGACACGATCTTCGCGACCGACTTCTGGCAGGCGTCGAAATCGGACACGTCGAACTTGTAGACGGCGATGCTTGTTTCGTCACTGAACGCCTTGGCCGCTTCGTCATTGCCCGCATAGTTTGCCGCGACGGTGTATCCCGCATTCTTCAGACCGACGCTGATCGCCGCCCCGATACCACGCGTTCCGCCTGTTACAACAGCTACCTTGCCCATGAATATCTCCCTCTTTTTCTTCGTTGTTAAAGTCTTCGTCGGTCAAGTTTGGCATGGAAGCCCGCCCGCCGCAAAGGGGGCCTGCGACTTCTATTGCCGCTTTTGACCCAGGTCACTCAGGACATCGTTCAGTTCCTGAATTTCAAAAGTCAGGTCGTCCTTCGCCTGTTTGTCCCCGGTCGACCGGCGGGTTGCCTGCATGGCCTGAACGACTTTCGACAGTTCGCCCGCGATGGCGGCCCGCAAGGGCGGCGTCAGGCCGGTCAGCACGACCTCCTGATCCATCATCATGGACGCGAAACCGTCCGGGTCCTTGCGGCCCAGCTCTTCCAGTCTTGCGTCGATATCCAGCCAGATATCGTCCCAGGCTTCCTTGATCGATTCGGCGGCGGTATTGGGCCGCGCGGCCAGCGTTTCATCCACCTGCACCATCAGCCGGACGAACTGCCAGACGGTCAATCGAAGTTCATTCACGGGCCGGTGCCTTCCGGGTAAGGGTGAAAGCGGTAATGTCGTCGATAACGGCGTCGGCTTCAAGATCGTGCAGCAACATGTGAAAACCCCCGGAATAGACCGTCAGCGTCGTGTCCTTATCTTTCGGCAGCGCCTTGAAGGCGTCGCGCCAGGCCTGTTCCGGCAGGATGTCTTCCTTTGCGCCGTAAAGAACCAGCGTCGGACGGTCGATGGCAGGCACCGCCGCGCGGCCCGCATCCATCAGGTTAACAAGCCCCCACAGCACATCGATGCGAGTGCGAAAAATCACCAGCGGGTCGCGGCCCAGTTGCCGCAGCAGGTCGATGTTGTCGGTCGGCGCCCGGTTCAGATGCTGGCCGGTCACTTCCAGCCACGGCAAGGTATGGGCGAAGAACCACAATCCGGCCGTCTGGTAGAACGGCATCGCTTCTCGGCCCCAGACGGCAGGCGCGACCAGCACCAGCCCGTCCGCATCCGGCGGATCGGACGATGCGTTCGCCGCCAGCACCACCGCCCCGCCCATGCTGTCGCCCAGCAGAACCAGCGGGACATCCGGGTATTGCCGGCGCACCAGTCCGGCTGCGATTTCCAGATCGCGGATCATCCGGCCAGTACCCGGCCAGATTCCCCGTTCCGGCGTGTCGCCGAATCCGCGCTGGTCATAGGTGATGGTAAGAATGCCGCGTTCGGCCCACTTTTCCGCCGGTTCCTCGAAAATCCGCGAATACAGGTTGAACCCGTGCAATGCCAGCATGACCGCCTTTACCTCGCCTTCCGGCCGCCAGATACGGGCCGGCAGACGCACGCCGTCATCCATGACGAAACCCGGCTGTTCGGTTTCGATCTGCAGATCGGGGTGCTGCGGTTCAATACCCGGATGCTGAAGGCGCGGGGCGCAGGCGGTGGCAGCGAAACAGACAATCAGTACGGCAAGGCTTGCAAGCCGTCGCATGTCAGGCCGCGGGCGGCTGCCGGGTGAGCTGCAGGAAGATATCCTCCAGATCGGTTTCCTCGGTCGAGATATCGACGATGGTGCGGCCGGTAGACTGCGCCGCGGCGATGATTTCGCCGGCGGTCTGCTGCGACGGCGTATAGGTGATCGTCACACCGGTTCCGTCGAGCGCGGCATTGTAGTCGCTGAGGCAGTTCGGCAGCTTTTCCAGCGGTTCCGTATAGGTGATGCGCAGGGTTTTCGAATCCAGCCGCCCGAGCAGCCGGCTGGTCTTGTCGTCGGCGACGACCTTGCCGTGGTTGATAATGGCGATGCGGTCGCACAGTTCCTCCGCCTCTTCCAGATAATGGGTCGTCAGCAGAATCGTCGCGCCGCGCTGGTTCAGGTCCTTCACGTTTTCCCAAAGCTGCTGGCGCAATTCGATATCGACGCCTGCCGTCGGTTCGTCGAGCACCAGAATGGGTGGGTTGTGCACCATCGCCTTGCCGATCAGCAGGCGCCGCCGCATGCCGCCCGACAGGGTGCGCGCATAAGCGTCGCGTTTGTCCAGCAGGCCGATGGTTTTCAGAATTTCCTCGGTCCGTCTTTCCTTCTTCGGCACGCCGTAGAGGCCCGCCTGCACGTTCAGCATTTCGCCCGGCGTGAAGAACGGATCGATATTCAATTCCTGCGGCACGATGCCTATGGCGGCCTTGGAATCGCGCGGCTCGCGGTCGATATCCATGCCCCAGATATTCACCGTGCCCGATGTCTTCACCACCAGACCGGCCAGAATGTTGATCAGGGTCGACTTGCCCGCGCCGTTCGGCCCCAGCAGCCCGAACAGAGAGCCGCGCGGGATGTTCAGCGTAACGTCGTCGAGCGCCAGTTTCTCCGGCTGTTTGCCGGAGCCTGCATATCGTTTTGTCAGGCCGGACACTTCGATTGCATTTTCCGGCAGGTCTGAATCGGTAACGGCTGACATGGGGGCGATCTTTGTGTAAGGGTTCGATATGGGTTTCGCGGATCGTCGATCCGCACTGACGTCTGGTATCACTGCAACGCTGCAACAGGCAAGCGCGGAGCGGAATTGGGTTGGGAGAACGACATGGCCGAATCAACGATCGACGCACCGGAAACCATTGAAGTGGAAACCGCACGGGTATCCTGCGACGGTGGCGGCGGCGCGCTTGGCCATCCCAAGGTCTACCTGCAGCTCAACAACGAGGGCTGGGTCGAATGCGGCTATTGCGACCGCCGGTTCGTGCTGAAACCGGGCGTCAAACTTCACGCGGGACACTGATCCATCCTCATGAGTGAAGACGCGCCGCGCCACCTCTATCTCGTCGACGGGTCGGCGTATATTTTCCGGGCCTTTTTCGCCCTGCCGCCGATGAACCGGTCGGATGGCACGCCGACCAATGCTGTTTTCGGCGTATCGTCGATGCTTCTGAACCTGTTCGAACAGACAGATGCGGATTTTGTCGCCGTCATCTTCGACGCCAAGCGTAAGAATTTTCGCAACGACATCTATCCCGACTACAAGGGCCACCGGCCGGACGCGCCGGAGGAGCTGGTGCCGCAGTTTCCGCTGATTCACGAAGCCGTCGAATCGTTGAGCCTGCCTTGCATCTCGTTGGAGGGGTTCGAGGCGGATGACCTGATCGCCACTTATGCGCGGCAGGCCCGCGCGCTGGGGTCGGAGGTCACGATCGTATCCTCCGACAAGGACCTGATGCAGCTCATCGACGCCGGCATTTCGATGTGGGACCCGATGAAGAACAAGACCATCAGCGAGGCGGATGTGCTGGAAAAATTCGGCGTCGGCCCGGACAGGGTGGTCGACGTGCAGGCGCTGGCCGGCGATTCGACCGACAACGTGCCGGGCGTGCCGGGCATCGGCGTCAAGACCGCCGCCCAGCTTATCAACGAATACGGCGATCTTGATTCCCTGCTGGCCGGGGCGGAAAACATTAAGCAGCCGAAACGCCGCGAATCGCTGATCGAGAATGCGGAAATGGCGCGGATTTCCCGCCAGCTTGTCACCCTGCGCGACGACGTGCCGGTCGAGATTCCGCTGACCAGCCTGAAACGCAATGCGTTCGACCCGGAAAAGGCGCTGGCCTTCCTGCGCAAGATGGAATTCAAGCGGTTGATCTCGCGCCTTGACGGCGATGCCGGGCAGGCCAGCGGCGGCGAGGAAGACACCGGCAAGCCGGGCGACGAATCCGCCGACTATGAACTGGTTACCGACACGGACCGGCTGAAAGCCTGGATTGAGGACGCCCACAAGGCCGGCGAGATCGCCATCGACACGGAAACCACCGGGCTGGACCCGATGCGCGCCAAGCTGGTCGGCATCAGCATGGCGACCGCGCCGGGCAGGGCCTGCTACATTCCGCTACGGCACGGCACCGATAACGACAATGGCGATCTTCTGGAGTCGGGCACTGAACCGCCGGAACAGGTGCCGGTCGACAAGGCCATCGACCTGCTGAAACCGCTGTTCGAATCGCCGGGCGTACTGAAAATCGGCCACAACCTGAAATACGATCTGACGATTCTGACGCGCGAGGGCATCGACGTTGCGCCGATCGACGATACGATGGTGCTGTCATTCGTGCTGGATGCCGGCCTGCACGGCCACGGCATGGATGAACTGGCCGACCTGCATCTAGATGTTCAGACCATTCATTTCGAGGATGTCGCCGGCAAGGGCAAAAGCCAGGTCACCTTCGACAAGGTGCCGCTGGACAAGGCGCTGAATTACGCCGCCGAAGACGCCGACATCACGCTGCGCCTGCACCGCCTGCTGAAACCCCGGCTGTTGCAGGAAAAGATGGTGACCTTCTACGAAACCATCGAACGGCCGCTGATTTCCGTTCTGTCCTCGATGGAACAGGCCGGCATTGCGGTCGATCCGCTGGTGCTGAAAAACCTGTCCGCCGATTTCGCCAAGAGGCTGGCGGAACTGGAAGAGAAAATCCACGAACAGGCGGGGCGTGAGTTCAATGTCGGCTCGCCGAAACAGTTGGGCGACGTGCTGTTCGGCGAAATGGGTCTGACCGGTGGCAAGAAAACCAAGTCCGGCGGCTATTCGACCGATTCCTCGGTGCTGGAACCGCTGGCGCTGGACCACCCGGTCGTGCGTGACGTGCTGGACTGGCGCATGCTGTCGAAACTGCGCGGCACCTACACAGAAGCGCTGATCGAAAAAACCAACCCGGACACCAAACGGATCCACACGTCCTATTCGATGGTCGGCGCGCAGACCGGGCGGCTCAGCTCTAATGATCCGAACCTGCAGAACATCCCGATCCGCACGGCGGAAGGCCGCAAGATCCGCGACGCCTTCGTCTCGACGCCGGGCCACAAGCTGCTAAGCCTCGACTACAGCCAGATCGAATTACGGCTGGTCGCCGAGATCGCCGACATCGCCGCGCTCAAACAGGCGTTTCAGGACGGTCAGGACATTCACGCCATGACCGCGTCGGAGGTTTTCGACGTGCCTCTGGACAAAATGGACCCGGAAACAAGGCGCAAGGCCAAGGCGATCAATTTCGGCATCATCTACGGCATTTCCGCTTTCGGGCTTGCCAACCAGATCGGCGTGTCGCGCGGCGAGGCGAAGGATTTCATCGACGCCTATTTCAGGAAATTTCCCGGTATCAAAAAGTACATGGACGACACGATCGAGGCCTGCCGCAAGACCGGCTATGTCGAAACCCTGTTCGGCCGCAAGATCCACATGAACAGCATCAACGACAAGAATCCGATGCGGCGCGGCGGCGCGGAACGGGCCGCCATCAACGCGCCGATTCAGGGGTCGGCGGCGGACATCATCAAGCGGGCGATGAACCGGATTCCCGCTGCGCTGGAAAAGGCCGGATTAACCGACAGCAAAATGCTTTTGCAGATTCATGACGAACTGATCTTCGAATGTCCCGACGATCTGGTGGAAAAGACCCGCGATGTGGCGAAGGACGTGATGGAAGGGGCGGCGGCCCCGGCCCGCAAACTGTCGACCCCGCTGGTCGTCGATGCCGGGATCGGCACGACCTGGAACGCCGCGCACTGAGGCAGATCAGTCTGCCAGCACGACCGGCGGCGTATACTCGATTTCCTGAATCAGTTTCTTTTTCATGGCGATGGCGAAGTCTTCGAACGTGTTTGCCGCCATGACGAACCGCCCCAGCCCGGTCGCCACGTTCTCCATATACCAGGTGTCGAGATTCGGCTCGTCTGTAAGGATCGCCAGCCCGTTTACCGTGATCCGTTCCTCGGTCGCGGCCCGGCGCGCGAAATCGACCATCTGGGTAAAATTGTTGGTGTCCGATTCCATACCGTCGCCGGAAACGTCAACCACCCGGCGCGCCGCGGTGAGGTGATTGTTCCGCATCCGCTCGATCGCATGCAGGATGCCCGCGCCGATGCCGGTGCCGCCGTAGATTTCGCGGGGAAACTGTTCCACTGTCTGCGCGAAGGCTGCCGCCTCGTCCGATCCGGAGATCGTGAACCAGTCGGTCATCGGCTTCGTACCATCGGCATCGGCCCAGATGACCAGCGCGACGCCGATCCGCTGCAACGGCCCGGACCGGATGGCCTGCTGCACGGCGCCGTCGCGAAAGGCGGCGGCGATGCCGTCCATCTGTAGCCTGAATTCGTCATTCGACACGCTGGCCGAGGCGTCGACTGCCAATACCAGTTCCAGATCGACCACCTCCTGCGCCGATGCCTGAAACGGGTTTAACGCCAGCACGACCGGAAACAGAATGGCGGCAAGGATCACGCGTAGCTTCCACATCCGGTTACGCTATCACTCTTCAGCCGCAGCGTCTTTCCGAATGACGGACAGTTCATACCGCAAAACGGAAACGCACCTTTCTCGAAACGTCAGCGGTCGAGGGCAGATTTCAATAAAATACATATTAAATTTAAATTAATATTACAGGTTATTATTCTTAATGGTGACCGGCATCACAACCAAACCCCTTCGGCCCGCGTACAAGAAGAACCGACAAGCCGCGTGGGGCGGCATAACGAAAACACTAACCGTTCAGTTTCACTTTTTCAGGGGCATTCATGATGACCGTTTCCTTTGACACTCTTATCCCGAAACCCTTTATCCGAAGCGTCGCCATCGGCGTGGCCGCGCTGGCGCTGGCGGTAACGCCCGCGACAGCCGGATCGCTGGAAAAATCCCAGCTCGCATCGCTGACAACCGAAGCCGGCTCCGATGTCGGCGACGTCGCCAAGGCGCGCGGCAATGTCGGCGCAATCTATTCCGGCGCTTTGCGCCAGTTGTCGCTGGGCAGCGACGTGCTGTTCCACGACCGGATTCTGACCGGCGACAATTCCCGGGCCGAGATCACCTTCAAGGACGAAACCCAGCTTTTCCTCGGCGACAATTCCGAACTGATCATTGACGAGATGGTTTTCGAACCGGGCGTGGAATCCTCGGCGACGATGACGCTGGCCGCCGGTGTGTTCAGAATGATCTCCGGCAAGGTCAACAAGGTCGACGGCGGCAGCCTGACCCTGCATACGCCGGTCGCGACCATCGGCATTCGCGGCACCGATTTCTGGGGTCTTCAGGAGGAAGACAAGCTGACCATGGTGCTGATCGACAACGGCAAGCTCTACATTTCCAGCGACAACGAAACGGTAACCCTCGACACGCCGCTGACCGGCGTCGTCATTGAACGCGGCGTTGCCGGCATCCAGACCATCACCATCACGCCGGAACAACTGGCCGAAGCGGCGAAAACCATTACCTGGTAATTTCTGTCCAGACGAACCCGCCCGGCCCGTCATCCAATGGCGGGCCGGTTTCGTTTCAACGCAAGCAATGGCGTCAAGAAACGGGTGGCTATTCCCAGAATTTACGGATAAAGCGGGAGGATGTTTCGCATGTGGTCCATCCTGATCGCTTCCGGTGCCGCCTGGGGCGTAACCGTCGCCCTTGTAACGCTGACGCTTTCAACCGGCTATCACCCGATCGGCATGTCGTTCTGGCTGTCGGTCATCGTTTTCGGGATGCTGACCGTCATCCAGATCGTGCGGCGCAAACGCCTGCCGATGACGCGCCCCTATATCGTATTCTGCATCGTCTGCGGGTTTCTCGGTACCGCCCTGCCGCAGATTCTTTCCTTCACAACCGCTGTTGAGCTGGATGCCGGAATCCGGTCGGCCGCCTATGCCACGATCCCGCTGGTCACCATGCTGTTCGCCATCCTGTTCGCGCTTGAAAAGGCCAACCTGAAACGCCTAGCCGGCATCGGTCTGGGGGCAGCGGGCATGCTTATTCTCGCCCGGCCGGATGTCGGGGTTGTGAAACCGGAAGACACAGTCTGGCTGATATTGTCGCTGGGCATTGCCGTCAGCTATGCGCTTGAAACGGTGTACATCGCGAAGACGCGCCCGCCGGAGATCGACCCGATCACCGCACTGTGGGGCATGACGGCGGCAGCGATTATGATGATGGCGCCGGTCACGATGACGGTCGATAACGGTTTCTACATCGCTTCAAACTGGGGCATTGCCGAACTTTCGCTTGTTACGATCGCCGCCCTGCATGTCGGCTGCTATTCCACCTTCATCTACATGATCGACAAGGCGGGAACGGTTTTCGCCAGCCAGGTCGCCTACATCGTGGCCCCGGCCGGCGTGATCGGCGGTATTTTCATTCTGTCAGAGGAACCGTCTCTGGCGCTCGCCCTGTCGATCGGCCTGGTGCTGACCGGTACCGTGCTGGTGAAGCCGGTCGAAAAACTGCCGGCGCCGCTGCCCGCCCCGGTGCTTGAGCCCGACAGAAAATCATAATACAAACAAAACATGAACAAAAAGACCCATCATCCCCTGCTGGCGATTGGGGCGATTGTCTGCGCCGTGTTCGGCCTGTCGCTGGGCGACGCGCTGATCAAGCAGACCAGCGCCGATTTCTCGCTGTGGCAACTGTTCGTGATGCGCTCGGTTTTCGCCGTGCCGTTGCTGCTCGGTGTTGTCGTTTTTCTGATCCGGCGGGCGACCATCGTTCCCCGCCAGTTGTTCTGGGCGACCGTGCGCAGCCTGATGCTGGCGGCGATGTGGGTCGCCTATTACCTGTCGCTGTCGAATATCGATTTCGCGGTGGCGGCGGCGGCCTATTACACGATCCCGATTTTCATCGTCCTGTTCGCCGCCCTGTTCGTGAAGGAGCGGGTCGGCCGGTCAGGCTGGCTTGCCGTAGCGCTCGGTTTCGGCGGTGTGCTGCTGGTGTTGCGGCCGGATGCCGCCGGCCTGTCGTTTTACGCGGTCCTGCCGCTGGCCTCGGCGATGCTGTATGCCGGGGCGATGATCCTGACCGGCACCAAATGCCGCACCGACCATCCGCTGACCCTGGCGTTGGCCCTCAACATTGCCTTCCTGATCGTCGGGCTGATCGCCAGCGCCGGTCTGCTGCTGATGCCGGCCGGATTGGCCGAACGGCTTGACCTTGTTTACCTGCTCGGCCCGTGGACACCGTTGACGGCGGATACCTGGACCGCCGCCGCCATCCTGTCGCTGGCGATCATCTGCGGCAGCGTCGGGGCGGCGGTCGCCTATCAGATCGGCCCGGCGTCGGTGGTTGGCGTGTTCGACTATTCCTACCTTGCCTTCGCCGCGCTCTGGGGTTTCCTGTTTTTCGGCGAAACGCCTGACGGGCTGACCGCACTCGGCATGGGGCTGATCTTCGGCGCCGGCGCGCTGGTCGCCCTGCGCCGTTAACCCCTCCGGCCTTGTCGCCGGCCGATCATCGGGCTAAGCAGGGTCCTTGAACTCGATACCACCGGGGCCGCACATATCATGGTTGAACCGCACAATACAGAAAGCCGCCTGCCGCATGAAGCCTGCAACATTGTCGTTGTCGGCGCGGGCGGGCGCATGGGACGGATGCTGATTGCGGAGATTACCGCGACCGACGGATGCCGGGTTTCCGGCGCGGTCGAACGGCCGGGGTCGGACGCCATAGGCCTTGATGCCGGCGTTCAGGCCGGAATTGCTGCGCTGGATGTTGCCATTGTCGACGATGCCGCCGCCGCCATCGCCAGGGCCGATGCGGTGATCGATTTCACCACACCGGAAGCCACCGTCGACCACGCGCGGCTTTGCGCCCAGGCCGGCGCGGCCCATATCATCGGCACAACCGGCCTCGGCCCGGAGCATGAAGAGGCGCTCGATCTGGCGGCCCGGCATGTGCCGGTCGTCTATGCGCCGAATATGAGCGTCGGCGTGACGCTGCTGATGGCGCTGACTGAAAAGGTCGCCGCCATTCTGGGTGACGATTACGATATCGAGGTGCTGGAAATGCATCACCGCCACAAGGTCGACGCCCCGTCCGGCACGGCACTGGGCCTTGGCCGCGCCGCCGCAAGAGGCCGGGCCGTCGAACATGACGACGTCAAACAGGCGGTGCGCGACGGCAAAACCGGCGCCCGTCCGCGCGGCGAAATCGGCTACGCCACCTTGCGCGGCGGCGATGTCGTCGGCGATCACACGGTGATCTTCGCGGCAGAAGGTGAACGGCTCGAACTCGGCCACAAGGCCTCCAACCGCAAAGTCTTTGCCGCCGGCGCGGTGCGCGCCGCGTTGTGGGCGCGGGGCCGCGCGCCCGCCGTCTATTCGATGCGCGACGTGCTGGGCCTGAACGCCTGACGGCGGTTCCTTATCGAAAATCGACCATCCCGTGGATCGCCAGCGCGACCGAGGCCAGCAGGCTGATCGCGAAAACCGCGTTCACCACCCTTGCCGTGCGCCGGTTGCGCAGCAGGCCGGAAATCGACGCGCCGAGCGTCAGCCAGACCGAATTGATCGCCACGATCAGAATTGCCAGCGCCGGGATCTTGATTGCAGCATCGGCCCAGGCGTCACCGCCGATCAGCACCGAGGCATAAGCCGCGCCGATGGCCGCATAGGCTTTCGGATTGGCCAGCGCCAGAATATAGCCTGCCGCGAACCGGGGGGCCGATTGCGCCGTCTGCGTTTCGCCGAGCGGCGGTGCGGTGGCGATCTTGTAGGCGAGATACAGGATATACCCGAGCGCCAGCACGGTGATCGCCTGCACGAGAACGGGGATGCCGAGAATCAGCCCGGTAATGCCGGTCGCGATCAGCAGCAAGACGCTGACCGTGCCGAGCACGATACCGGCCAGATAGCCCGCCCCGGCGCGAAACCCGTAGGCCGCGCCGATACCGGCAAGGCTGAGCGTGGCAGGGCCGGGGCTTCCCATCAGCGGAATTGCCGCTGCCCATAATGTGAGAATATCTGTTATCATCGTCGTGGCTCCCGGCCGCCTGTCTACCCTGTCCTCTTGCCCCGGTCTTGAACGATTGTGCCAACCCTGACCCGAACCGACAGAAATGAAATCCGCCCCCGGTCGGCCTTCATCGGTATCGACGCCGTTGACGCCGCCTTCAGCAATCATGCCTATTCGCCACACCGGCACGACACCTACACCATCGGCTACACCAAAACCGGCGTGCAACGGTTTCGCTATCGCGGCGAGGAACGGGCCGCGCTGCCGGGCGATGTCTTCGTGCTGCATCCCGACGAACTGCATGACGGACGGCCCGGCACGGACGCGGGATACAGCTATCGGGCCGTCTATCTGCCGCCCGGCCTTGTGCTTCGCGACGGGCAGGACGAGCCGCTGCCTTATATCGAGGGCGGAGTCGTCAGGGCAGCCGATCTGGCGCGGGCGGTCGACCTGTTTTTCGATGCTGAAGGCACGCCGTTCGATCTGGCCGAGGCGCAGACCGGCATCACCGACGCGCTGCGCCGGCATGGCGATGGCCGGAACCGGCCTGTGCGAAAATTCGATTACGACAAGATAGACCGCATCCGCCGGGCGCTGGCGGAAGACAGTGGCAACACCCTGTCGCTGCACGAGATTGAAACCCTGTTCGATATCGACCGCTTCACCCTGTGCCGGTCGTTCCGGCAGGCCTTCGGCATCGCGCCGTCACGCTTTGTCATGATGCGCCGGCTGGCGCGGGCGAAACGGACAATTGAGGCCGGGTCACCGCTGGCCGAGGCTGCAATCGCCGCCGGTTTCGCGGATCAGAGCCACATGACACGGCAGTTCCGAAAGGCCTACGGATTGTCGCCGGGGCAATGGCGGTCGTTTCTGGCGAAAGAAGGGTAGGCGTCAGGCCGGGTCCGGTTTCAGATGGTCCGGCGCGCGGTAGTCGATCAGCGCCTGCCGCAAGGCGTCCGCGATCTGCGCCCGTTCCCCCGGCAGCAGAAACGCGCCGATGGTGATGCGCTGCGCCCGGCTGCGGATCACAAGCTGGCTTTCGTGTTTCGGCGGATCGTCGAGATCGATCGACAGCCAGGTGGGTTCCAGATGGTGGCGGTGCTGCCGGCCCGACGGGTCGATCTGCATCACATCCAGCCCGTCGTCGGTCAGCCGCACCAGTTCGCGGCGTCGCGCGCTTCTGAAATTCAGCTTGAACGCACCGTAGACCAGCAGGATTTCAAGGCCGCAGAACCCGGCGACCGGCCAGGCCCCGGCCAGAAAAAAAGCCAGGCCGATGGTGAACCCGCCCAGCGCGATCGAGGACATGACGATCACGAATCCGGTCGGGCCGAGCGACCGGTAGGGCCGCAGCTCGGCATCGAAATATACGCGCGGGCCGGTTTCCGCATGTTCCGGGTGGGCAGGCTGTGTCATGACCTGTAGTGTAGCCTGAAATTCCCGGATTCCCATACACCCGTACCACTTGCGACGCTGCGCCGCACCGTAAAGACAGCCCATGCCGATGAAAAAAGCCGATATCGAAACCTTTTTCAGCCGCCTCGCCGAAAAGCTGCCGGAACCGAAGGGCGAGCTGAATTACGTGAATCCCTATACATTGCTGGTCGCGGTCGTGCTGTCGGCGCAGGCCACCGATGTCGGCGTCAACAAGGCGACCGGGCCGTTGTTCAAGGTGGTGCAGACGCCGCAGCAGATGGTGGCCTTGGGCGAGGCGCGGCTGAAGGACTACATCAAGACCATCGGCCTGTTCAACGCCAAGGCGAAGAACGTCATCAGGCTGTCGGAACAATTGATCGCCGAGCATGACGGCATCGTGCCGCAGGACCGCGAGGCGCTTGAAAAGCTGCCGGGCGTCGGCCGAAAGACCGCCAATGTGGTGCTGAACATGGCGTTCGGCCAGCCGACCATCGCCGTCGACACCCATGTCTTCCGGGTCGGCAATCGCACCGGCCTGGCGCCGGGAAAGAATGTGCTGGAGGTCGAGAAGAAACTGGAAAAGCGCATTCCGGAAAAATGGAAGCTGCACGCCCATCACTGGCTGATCCTTCACGGGCGCTATACCTGCAAGGCCCGCAAGCCCGACTGCCCTTCCTGCGTCGTCGCCGATGTCTGCGGGTTCAAGGCGAAGGTGCTGGCGTAGGGGAGGCGTATTCGCTGATGAAGATCCCGCATCACGTACGGGATTCATGGTCTTCGTGGCGCGAGCGGTCTATTCCAGCACCACCGCCGTGCCGTTGGCGACGACCATCATCATGCCGTTTTCCTTGCCCAGCACCTCGTAATCGATATCGACGCCGACAATGGCGGATGCGCCCCACTTGCCGGCCTGTTCGGCCATGTCGGTAATGGCTTCCTGCTTGCCGTCGTTGAGGATCTTTTCATACGACCCGGCGCGGCCGCCGACGACATCGCGGATGCCGGCGAACATGTCCTTGAAGATGTTCGCGCCGATAACGGCCTCGCCGCTGCAAATGCCGAGATATTCCTTGATCCGGCGGCCTTCAATGGAATCCGTGGTGGTGACGATCATGAGGGTACTCCTGTCGTGTTGTCGTTCTGTCGTTTCGGGTGCGGTCATGCTAATCACCCTGTTCGGCAATGCCCAGCCTAAACGGAGCCCCAATGACCGACAGCGCCGCCGTACCGCCCATCGAAACACCGATCGATAAGCGCTCCGCCATCTCATGGTGTCTGTATGACTGGGCGAATTCCGGCTTTCCGGCGGTGATCACCACCTTCGTTTTCGCCACCTATTTCACGCAAGGCATTGCGGAAACGCCGGAAACCGGCACCGCTTTGTGGGGCAATGCGATGGCGGTCAGCGGCATTCTGATCGCCCTGCTGGCCCCGGCCGTCGGCGCGATTTCCGACAAGGCCGGGCCGCGAAAACCATTTCTGGCTGCCCTCACCGCCCTGTGCTGCGTCGCCACCGCCTTCCTGTGGTTTGCCGAACCTGATGCCGCCTTCATTCCGCTGGCGCTGGCCGGCGTTATCGTCGCCACCATCGGATTCGAATTCAGCACCGTGTTCTACAACGCCATGCTGGCCGATGTCGCGCCGCGCCGCCTGTGGGGCCGGATATCCGGCTGGGGCTGGGGCCTCGGTTATGCCGGCGGGCTGGTTTGTCTGGTGTTCTGCCTGCTGGCCTTCATCCAGACCGATACGCCGCTATTCGGCCTCGGCACAGAGAACGCCGAGAATGTCCGCGCCACGGTCGTGGTCGTCGCTGTCTGGTACGCCGTGTTCTGCCTGCCGCTGTTTCTGTTCACGCCCGACAGGCCGGCGACCGGGCTGACCCTGCGGCAATCCGTCAACGAAGGCGTCGCCACGCTGATCGCCACGCTGAAGAAAATCCGCGACTACAAACAGGCCTTCCGGTTTCTGATCGCCCGTATGATCTTCACCGACGGGCTGAACACCCTGTTCGCCTTCGGCGGTATCTACGCCGCCGGCACCTTCGGCATGGACGTGGCGGAGGTGATCCAGTTCGGCATCGCGCTGAATATCACTGCCGGGCTGGGTGCGGCCGGCTTCGCCGTGCTGGATGACCGGATCGGCGCGAAACCGGTGATCACGATCTCGCTTCTCTGTCTGATCGCCCTGTCCTTCGCCGCCCTGATGGTCGACGACAAGACGGCGTTCTTCGTGATCGGCCTCGGCATCGGCGCGTTCCTCGGCCCGGTCCAGGCGTCGAGCCGCAGCATGATGGCACGGCTGGCCCCGGCCGACTTGCGCACCGAATTCTTCGGCCTCTACGCATTTTCCGGCAAGGCGACGGCTTTTGTCGGCCCGCTGGTTCTGGGCTGGGTGACGCTGGCCTTCGACAGCCAGCGCGCCGGTATGGCGACGATCATCGTGTTTCTGGTTGTCGGGCTGGTTTTGCTGCAGCGGGTGAAGAAGGTTTAGGCCTCACCCCTCGATGCCGTATTTCGCCATCGCCTGCTTCTTTGCGGCGCCGGATTCCCGGTCGGTAACGGCGGTCATGCCGACGACCCGGCGCACCAGATTGGATTCGAAATCGTGGATTTCGCCGTCGGCGCAGATCACGTCCCACAGCATGGCGACCAGTTCGCGCTGTTCTTCCGGGTCGAAGTTGGAGATCAGCACTCGCAGGAAGGAGTGAATCTCCACCGCATCGCGCGCCTTCTTTTCCGCCTCGGTCATGATCAGCGCGGTGTCGTCGTCTCCGAGGCCAAACCGCTCCTGCACCAGCCTTGTCACGGCGTCGCGTTCGACATCGTCGAGCAACCCGTCCAGCAGGGCCGCTTCCAGCAGCAAAGCGGCGGCGGCGAGGTGCAGTTCGTCAGCCTTGTGCTTGCCGCCGGTTTCACTTCGGCCTTCGCGGTCGAACAGAAATTCCTTCAATTTTGCAATCATACTTGTTCCGTCATTTTGTCGAAGGCGCGGCGGTCCTTCTTGGTGGGTCTGCCGTCGCCTTTTTCGCGGGTCGGCGCCGGCGCGCGAATGGGATCGGTCGAAAGGTCGATCCGTTCCCGGCGTTTCGGCGGGTCGAGATCGGTATAGAGTTTCTGCGCGTCCGGGGCGCCACCCCGCTTTTCCGCCAGATCGCGGATTTCGATCACCCGCACATCCTGCCCCTGCGTGAAGGTGAGAACATCGCCGGCGCGTACCCCGTGGCCGGATTTCGATATCCGCTGCCGGTTGACGCGGCAATGGCCGCCTTCGATGGTTTTCGCCGCCAGCGTCCGGGTTCTGAAGAACCGCGCATGCCAGAGCCACTTGTCTATTCGCTGCTTTGCGCCGTAGTCACACATCGACAGAGCCTTGCATTGTCATGGGTGTTGCCGGTTTCCTTTCGCTTTCGGTGCGGTTTTGGCGGCGGGCGACGCGCCCGCGCCGGAGGAAACTTTCAGCGCCGCCAGCTTGGCGAAGGGCGAGGCCGTGTTAATCGTCGGCGGCTTCGATGTCGGCCGGCGATTCTTGCCGAGAGCGCCATCCGGCCCGCGCCGGGCCCGCTGATGCGGCAGGCGGAACCGTTTGCCCTGCGGCGTATCGACCGGCTTGAAGCCGAAACTGGACAGCACAGCCGGCATGTGGTCGACGCTGACCCCGGCGATATCGGCCAGGCTGGCGCTGGCTTCGACCGGGGCTTCGCGACCCCGGCGGCGGGCTTCGGCGAACAGTCGTTCGGCCCGGTCGACCCGGATCGCCACCGGACCGGAGCGTCGGAAGCCCATCGAGAACCACGCCTCGTTCTGGCAGTAGTCCACCGGATGCGCCAGCACCTGGCCGGGCGGCAGCACCGGCGTCGTTTCCTTTTTCCACGCCGCCCACAGGGCCGCCTTGGTGCGGATCGGCCCCGGCTTCAGGGTCGAGGCGGCATAGACCGTTTCATACCCGAAGCGGATGCCCGCCTTGGCGAAAATCGACTTGTCGGCATCGGTCAGCGCCTTCACCTGATCGCCGGCGGCGGTGCGGCAGCACTGGCCGAGCCCTTCATGCAACCGGTACAGAAGACCCCGCCCGGCGCCGCTGAGCGCTTGCGGCTGCACCAGAAACAGCGGCTTCAGCCGGCGCTGGACATGGCCGGTCAGCCAGTCTGTCAGCCGCGCCTCGGCCCGGCGTTTCATCGCACCGCTGGTCAGCGTGTTTTCGATCAGCACCACGCGCGGTTTCAGGATGCCGTCGCCCGCCGTCAGCCGCGCGACCGGCGCGCCGTGCCAGCCGATGCGCCCGCCTTCCAGCAGGCTGATATCGGCATCGCTGGCGGCTTCCAGCAGGCTGACCCGGCGTTCGGCGTCCTGCACCGCCGCGCGTTCGGCAACGGCCAGAATGGCGCGGGCTTCCTGCGCCGAGGCATTGCCGTCAGCCTCGAACACGAAGCCGGTCATGCGGCCGATCGGATAGCCTTCGACGACAACCTCACCCGATACCTTGATGCCGGCCAGCATTGAATCGGTATTGAAATCCTTGCGGTTCAGCACGGCGGCACGGCGGTCGACGAAGCGCTGGATCAGCCGTTCATGCAGCACATCCGACAGCCGGTCTTCGAGATCCCGCGCCTGGTCGCGCCAGCCCGCCGCATCGTCCAGCCAGTCCGACCGGTGGGCGATATAGGCCAGCGTGCGGATATAGGCGATGCGGGTGGTAATCGTGTCGATATCGCCGTCCAGCCGGTCGAGCCGGTTAAGCTGCCCGGCAATCCATTCCTGCGGCAGCACGCCGTCGCCATCGGTCAGCCGGGTGAACACCTGGGCCAGCAATTCGGCATGGTGATCGGGCGAAACCTTGCGGAAATCCGGAATCTGGCAGACATCCCACAACAGCCGCACCCGGTCGCGTGTTGTCGTTCGTCCTCCGATGGCGGTGTTTTTCATCAGGGCCGCCAGCGCGCGCTGGTCCTCTACCTCTCGCGTCCGCACAAGCTGCAGCCGGTCGGGCTGTTGCTGCAGCGACCGCAACAACAGTTTCGGCGTGTCGAAATCCAGCGCCTTGTTGCGCCAGAACGCCTGGGTGACCGGCTTGTAGAGATGGTTTTCCACGGCATCGATCAGGTCCGGCGTCATCGGCCCGAGATCGTTGGTGACGCCGAACGTGCCGTCATTCATGTGACGGCCGGCGCGGCCGGCGATCTGGCCGACTTCCGGCGCGTCCAGCATCCGCCGCCGGCGGCCGTCGAACTTGCGCATCCGGGCGAAGGCGACATGGTCGATATCCATGTTCAGGCCCATGCCGATGGCGTCTGTCGCCACCAGGTAATCGACCTCGCCGGACTGGTAGAGCGCGACCTGGGCATTGCGGGTGCGCGGGCTCAGCGCGCCCAGCACCACAGCGGCCCCGCCGCGCTGGCGGCGCAGCAATTCGGCAATCGCGTAAACGCTTTCAGCCGAGAAGGCGACGATGGCGCACCTGCGGGGCAGTTTGGTGATTTTCGCCGGTCCGGCATAGCGCAGTGTCGAAAAGCGTTCGCGCTGCATGATGTCGGCATCAGGCACCAGCCGCCGGATAAGCCCCTCGACCGTCGACGCGCCCAGCAGCATCGTTTCCTCTGTGCCGCGCATGTTCAGCATGCGGTCGGAGAAGACATGGCCCCGGTCGGGATCAGCCGCGAGCTGGACCTCGTCGATCGCGACAAAGGCCACCCGCATGTCCAGCGGCATCGATTCCACGGTGCAGATGAAATAGCGCGCCGACGCCGGGGCGATCTTCTCCTCGCCGGTAATCAGCGCGACGGCATTCCGGCCCTTTTCCTTGACCACCCGGTCATAGATTTCCCGTGCCAGCAGACGCAGCGGCAAGCCGATCATGCCCGATGACCGCGCAAGCATCCGCTCGACCGCAAGATGGGTCTTGCCGGTATTGGTCGGCCCCAGGACCGCGGTCAGTTCGGAATAGGCGGACATCTCGCCTCGTACATAGGCCGGTCAGGCGTGAAGTGCGAGGCGGCTAGCCGCTATTCGATGGTGATCGACCGGGCCTCGACCGTGACGCCGCCAAAACCGGCATTGGCCCGGATTCGGACCGGGAAATAAACCTCGCCGTCGGCGAACGGGGCCAGCCACATCGTCACGGGTTCGGCGATATCGTCGGCGGTCGGCTGATCTTCCGGGTCATAGCCTGCGATCGGCTCGTAATAGCCGTTGCAGACAATCGCCTCGCCGCGATAGCCGCGATTGCGCACATTATCCATGCCCTGACGCTCCAGGCGCAGATTGTAGCGCGCCTTGCCGTCGAAGACCGGGATCCGGCCCGTGCACGGCTCACCGCCATTCGACCGGTAGTTCAGCGCTAGCGAAATCATCCCCGTCAGCGGATCGATGGCACCAGCCCGCTGGGCCGCGCTGGCGGGCGGTTCGCCCATGGACCCGAAGGGCGGCGTGATGTTGGGCTCGGCCACACGTTCAGGGAAGTTGATTTCGATCACGCGATTCTTGGAGCTCGCGTGGTTGCGGTGGCGGTATTGCCAGGGCTGCAGGTGCGCGCCTTCATTATAGCCGCTGACACCGGCCTCGATGTCGGCATCGGTGAACAAGGCTGCCAGTCCGGCGGCACGAAACCGCGCATTGGCTGAATAATTGTCGGCCCCGATTTCGCTCGAGACCTGAATGCTGGCGACCTGAAAGATCAGGACCGAACCGGTGTATTCGGCATTGATGCGGATCGGATCAGCGCGTGCAGGCGCGATGGCCGCGTCATCCGCGACTGCGCTGGTCGCACCGAGAGTCACGGAGAGGGCCGCAAGGGCGAGTGTCAGTCTAAGCATGATCGTCAGGTCTCCTGCCTGGTTCATTCTCTACCGCCCCCGGCGTTACGCAGGTAATATACCATCCAACCCGTCTGCAAGATGAACAGGTGTTCGCTGCGACAATGCTTGACGGGCGCGGCCCCTTTGGCTATCTCGCCCGCTCCCGCATGGTCCGCCTGTTGTGGTCCTGCGAACAAGATTGCCAAACAGGCAGAACTGCCAAACAGGGAATGTGGTCATGTCGCGGCGCTGCGAACTCACCGGTGTCGGCCCGATGGTCGGAAACAACGTCTCTCACGCGAACAACAAGTCGAAGCGTCGGTTCCTGCCGAATCTCTGCGACGTGACGCTCGCGTCCGAAGTTCTGGGCCAGTCCTATCGCTTCCGCATCACGGCTGGCGCGCTGCGCTCGGTTGACCATGTCGGCGGTCTGGATGCCTTCCTACTGAAAGCGCGCGACCTCAAGCTGTCGACGCGCGCCCTGAAGGTGAAGCGCACTCTGAAGAAGAAGATCACGGCGACCGCTGCGGCCTGATCGCGCGAAACCGTTTGATTGAACGAAACGCCCGCCGGTCTCCGGCGGGCGTTTTCTTTTGCCGCGCCGCCCGGTAGGGTCCGCGCGAAATTGTCTTTGGGGGACTGACCATGCGCCTGCTGTCCATTTTCGCTGCAGCTTTGATCGTGGCGTGCTCGCCGTCCCGGCCTGAACCGGAGTCCTTGCCGGAGGAGGCGGATCGCGCCGAGGCGCCCGCATCCATGATCCTGCACGGTGGGCCAATCCACACCGCAGACGATGCCGCCGCCATGGTCGAAGCCGTCGCGGTGCGCGATGGCCGCATTGTCTATGCCGGTAACGAAGCAGGCATGGACGCCTTCATGGGCGAGGGCACGCAAGTCATCGACCTCGAGGGGGCAGCGCTCTACCCGGGCTTTACCGATTCCCACGTCCATGTTCTTGGCGTTGGATCCCGCGAACGCACCCTGAACCTTGAAGGCACGGCGTCGGTCACGGAATTACAGGACCGTGTCCGCACGGCCGCCGAAGAATTGCCCGAGGGTTCGGTGCTGTTCGGGCGCGGCTGGATTGAAACCCATTGGCCCGAGGGCCGATTCCCGAACCGGGATGATCTCGACGAGGCCGCATCCGGTCATGCCGTCATCCTGATTCGTGCGGATGGCCATGCGCTCGTCGCCAATTCTCTGGCCCTGGAACGCGCTGGAATCACCGCTGACAGTGTCGCGCCGGACGGCGGGGAAATCCTGCGCGGCGATGACGGCGAACCCAACGGCATGCTGATCGATACCGCGATGGGGCGGGTCAGGGCGCTTGTTGGAGCCCTGGAAGGCGACGAACGCGCGGACACCTATGCTGAAGGCGCAACCGTCATGGCACGCTTGGGCTGGACCGGCGCGCACGACATGACCGTACCCTATGCGGACGTGGACATGATTGAGGGTTTGGCCAGTTCTGGCCGGCTACCGATCCGCGTCTATGTGTCGATCAATCCTGATGGGCTCGCCGCGCTGGCGCGCGTCACTCCGCGAATTGCCGAAAATGGCCGCGTCATTACCCGTGCGGTGAAGATGTATATGGATGGCGCACTCGGCAGCCGCGGCGCGGCGCTGCTCGAACCCTATTCCGACGCGCCGGGCAATCTGGGGCTGATGCTGTCGCAGGAAGATGAAACCCTGTCGGCCTTCACCGAAGCGCTGCGAGCGGGTATTCAGATGAATGTTCACGCCATCGGTGACCGGGGCAACCGTCTGCTGCTCGACTGGGTCGAGGAGGCTTATGCGGTCGTTCCGGCCGGCGAGAGGGCCATTGCCGATCCGCGCTGGCGCGATGAACACACCCAGATCGTCGAGCCGTCCGACATTCCGCGCTTTGCCGAGCTGGGCGTGATCCCGTCCATGCAGCCGAGTCACGCCATCGGCGACCTTTACTTTGCACCCGACCGGCTGGGTGACGATCGCCTTGAAGGGGCTTATGCGTGGCGAGCGCTGATCGACAGCGGCGTTGTCATTGCGGGCGGATCGGACGCACCGGTTGAGCGCGGCGATCCGCGGATCGAATTCTACGCCGCCGTGGCCCGCCGGGGCATGGACGGCACCCAAACCGGACAGTGGCATCCCGATCAGGCCGTCACGCGCCAGGAAGCCCTGCGCATGTTCACCGCCTGGCCGGCCTATGCCAGCTTCCGCGAAGACGAGCTGGGCCGGATCGCGGTGGGTCTGCGCGCCGACTTCACAGTGTTTTCTGAGGACATCATGACCATCCCCGAAGCCGACATCCTCACGGTCGAGCCGGTGATGACGATCGTCGACGGCGAAGTCGTGTATTCGGCGCGTTAATCGCTTTTCGGCGCTTCCACCGTCATGGTCAGGGCGTGAACCGGACCCGCCAGTTCGTCAGCCAACACGGCGTTGACGGCCCGCTGACGGTCAAGACGGGATTGTCCGGCGAACGCCTCTGACACGACAAGGACGTGGAAGTGGCTTTCTCCGCCGTCCGGCGCGCCCGCGTGACCGGCATGCATCGCCGACTCGTCGGTCACTTTCAGCTGCGTCGGGGCAAAGGCTGATGTCAGCTTTGCCACGATACGGTCACGGACTTCACCCATCATCACACCCCTGTTTATTGCCGCTTTACCGGTGCTGCCCCATATTCAACATCATGGACGGAGACTACAAATACCAGCCCCGCTTCCGGGATATCCGCATCAAGCCGCCCAAGGATGAGCCGGAACCCGAAGACCGTGTGTGCGAGTGGCCGGGCTGTTGCTCGAAGGGCGACTCCCGTGCCCCCAAGGGGCCGGATCGTCTCGATGATTTCCACTGGTTCTGCCAACACCATGCCGGGCAATACAACAAGAGCTGGAACTTCTTCTCCGGGATGAGCGATGGCGAAGTCCATGCGTTCAACCGGTCTGCCCACTACGGCCATCGCCCGACCTGGAATTTCCGCGGCAATACCGGAATGAACGCCAAGACCGCCCGCGCCTCGACGGATTTCTCAAAAGGCTTTGACGACACTTATGGGCTGTTCGGTCACAAGCCGGCCAATGATCGCCGCCCGGCCGAAGAACGCGCGCCGCGCCGCTTTGGCAGGTTGCAGGAAATGGCGTTGGAAACCATGCATCTGACCGGCGACGAGACCAAGGGCGAGGTCAAGAAGCGCTACGCCGAACTGGTAAAACGCTATCACCCCGATGCCAATGGCGGCGACCGGTCCAGCGAGGAACAGCTCGGCCGCGTCATCCACGCCTACCAGATCCTGAAATCAGCGGGCATGGGCTGAACGGCCACGGATGTTGACGCGCCCCGGTTCAGCGCAGCGAGGGCCTGGGACCAGTCCGCAAACCGTCACGACAACGGATCACGACACTCGCCCCAGAATCTCCAGCATCGCGTCGAGATTGGCCGCGCCGAGCTTGCGGCAGCGTTCCGGGGACCAGCCCTGATCGGGTTCGGGATGGTTGGCGGCATCCTTGAACGGCATTTCCAGCGTCATGGCGAGGCATTTGAAGCGGCCATGGACATGGTGGGTGGCGATGCTCATTTCCGCGCCGCCAGGCCGGTCGGGCTCATACCCGTGCTCGGTCTGAAAATCAGGCGTCAGCCGCGCGAGAATGCCGCGATAGGCATCGAGCGTTTCCTGGGATTTGGCGTCGAAGCCCGGCACGCCTTCCGCCCCGGCAATGAAATTGTAGGGCAGTCCCTCATCACCGTGCACGTCGAGGAAAAGATCGCACCCCGTGCGCTCCATTTCCGCGCTGACGCAGTGGACCTCCGGCGAGTTTTCCTCCGACGAACGGCCCCATTCGCGGTTCAGATTCACGCCCTTGGCGTTGGTCCGCAAATGCGCGCGGCACGACCCGTCGGGGTTCATGTTCGGCACGATATGGAAAGTCGCGTCGCGGCGCAGCATCCGCGCCACCGGGTCCGCCAAGTCGGTCAGGCGCTCCAGGAAGCCTTCCATCCACCATTCAGCCATGGTCTCGCCGGGGTGCTGGCGCGCCGTAACCCAGATCGTCTTCGGGCCGTCACCAATTGTCAGGCAGTCCATCGACTTCCCCTCGAGCGTCTGCCCGAGGACGCGTAGCGTGACGCCCGGCGCGTTCTGGACGTCAGCGATCAGGATATTGTGGCGCTCGACCGGGTAGGGCGCGAAATAGGCGTACCAGACCGCATCGGCGTCCGGCGTATCGCGGATCACCAGCTCGCCATCATCATAGGTCGTCGGAATCCGGAACCAGAATTCGCGGTCACTTGAAGACACGGCGTGATAACCGGTCCAGCCCTCGGGATAGCTCGCTCCGCCAGCATTCATCAGACGCAGGTTCAGCGGAACGCCCTTCGCGCCCGAAACCCGGAAAAAGAACCACTGGTAATGGTCTGACCCGGCATCCTTGCGAATGTTCAGCTGGATGTCGGCCGGGTTTGAGGCATCAACGACCTCGATATTGCCGCCATCGAAAGCGGCGGTGATGGACAGGGACATGGTGCGGCTCCGGATCAGTTTGACCTTGGCCTAATCGAAAGCGCGCGCGGGTTCAAACCGTTCCCTCGTTTCCACCCCCTCTCCCGCCAGGGTGAGGGCTACCTTGGAATCACGAAACTCAGCAGCAGTGTGCGCTGGGACGGATTGTAATTGTCGTCGGAAATGAGGAACAGGCGGGTCTCGCCGTTTACGGTGGCCAGCGCCGCGCCTTCCAGATTGTCGACCGTCATGTCCGGCGTGAACTCGGCCAGCAGATCCGGTTCAATCACTGAACCGGCCATGCGCCCGGCCTCAAGCGCTTCGGGGGTGATGCGCACCACGCGGACGCGGTTACCGACATCCGGCGAGTAATAGCGCTCGATTACGATCAGTGTGCCATCGGCCTCGGCCGCGATACTGGTCAGGCCAAAGCCGCGCGGGACCGCCACATTATAGGACTGGTCAATGCCACCGCCGGTATGGATCTGCCAGATCGTATGCGGGCGGCCGTCGATGATCGGGTCTTCGACCGCCATCCAGATGACGCCGTTTTCGCCCGGTCCCATGCCCTCAATGCCACCATTGCCGCGCAGGCGCTCAACGCCCGGCGGTGCGGGCAAGGGGGTCGGCAGGGCCGTGTCGATACCCGACCAGTCGACGCCAATGTCATAGGCCAGAACCCGGTGGTCGCGTTCAAAGCTGACCGCGTATCGACCGTCGCCAAGGGGCGCGAGCCCTTCGGCATCCTCGTGGTCGCCCAGCCATTTGCGGCCAGCGGCGTCGAGCATGTCGGCCATCCGCGCTTCGCTGACGCCGGTCAGTTGCCCGCCATCGAATTCGAGCGAGGCTGTCAGCCAGTATCCGCTGTCGGATACGGCCAGCATGCGCGATCCGTCCTCGCTGACTTCCAGCGCCGACAGACCGCCAAAGCGCGGGTCGTCTGACGACAGCACCAGACCGCCACGATAGACCAGAGATCCCAGCTGCCGGTGTTCGTCCGCGTTCGGGTAAAGCGCAACAGCGTTGGCCCGGATGTCGACCTCGCCGGCTTCGCGGCCATCGCCGCAGGCGGCCAGTCCCAACAGGGCGGCAAGGATCAGGCGTTTCATCGGCGGACTCCCACGCCTGCGAGATCGAGCCGCTTGATGGCGGACATCGGCTCGGGCTTGTCATGCTGCCACGGACGGCGGCGGTCATGGGTATCGGGGTCAAACAGGGCAGCAAGTTGTTCAGTGATGGCCCCGCCCAGTTGTTCGACATCGGTGATCGTCACGGCCCGGCGGTAATAGCGCGTCACGTCGTGGCCGATCCCGATCGCCAGCAATTCCACTTCGCTGCGCTTCTCGATCATGGCGATCACTTCGCGCAAATGGCGTTCCAGATAACTGCCGGCATTGGCCGACTGGGTGCCGTCATCGACGGGCGCACCGTCGGAAATCACCATCATGATGCGGCGCTGTTCAG
>JAVKBW010000047.1:0-5401 GCA_040222995.1 Alphaproteobacteria bacterium
GGACAGCTGGCGACTACGCGATTTCCTCGTAAAACAGTACAACGCCGGGAACCTCACGAAGCGCGAATACAGACCTCTGCTGCAGTCGCAAGACCGATGGGAGCGCGCCTACATCACACACGTGGAGCTCGCTGAAGCGAAAACCGTCCCTTCAGTCTTCAGGGAGCTTGACGGCGAGCCCTGAGATGATGCGCGATGGCTAACATGATGTTGCAGTCTGACGGGCGGCTTCGCCGCCCGCAGCTGAACATCGGGTGTTGGGCGGACACGAGCTAATGAACGGTGTCGAGATTCGCGACAAGGACCCGCGCGGTTTCCTTTCCTTCGATCTGGAGCAGATCCTCGAGTGCCTGGGCGACGCAGCTCTTCGGCGAGTCTGGCGGTGTACCCACTTGGAATGCTCCGGCGAGGGCGCGGATGCACTTGAGCTGGCCTCCGAAGCCATCGACCCGGTTGACGGCGAGCGTCTACTCCAGCTCGCGCGTAGTGTTCTTCAGGTTATCGACGGGGAGTTCGCCGGGTACTTGCCCGGCCAGCTCCATGTGAGCCTTCGAATCTCCGCTATCGATAGCTCCCTCTGGGAGGTGTTCGGGGACGATGTCACACTCAACCGCATTCGCGCCGCGTTCAAGGACGTGCGGCCGATCGACCCCGACGAGCGACGCTAGCCTCCGTGTGTCCGAATGTACGAACGCGGGCGGGGCCAAATGGAGCTTCGGGCGAAGTGCCGCCCAACATGATGATGAAGACTGACGGGGCTTCGCCCCGCAGCTTATCATCGGGTGTTGGGTGGACCTGGGCGGGGTGGCGTAATGGTGCACGCGAGCCCAGGTGGTTCCGCGCGAGTCACCCTCTCACTTGACACTCATAGAGGGCAGTCCGAGAGTTCCTCTATGCCCAAGAAGCGACGAAGGCTCTCGGATTACTCCAGCCGGCGCGCCACATTCGAAGCGACTTTTCGAGGCTATTCGAGCGACAGTAGGAAGGGCACAACCTTGCTGTTCGGGACTATTACCGATCTCGAGACGGGGCATGTGATCTCTGATCACCAGTGGTTCCACGAGGGTCGGCGACTCGAAGCACTCGGCGACCTCGACGTCGGAGCCAAGATTCGCTTCGACGCGAGGGCAAAGAGGTACAGGAAGGGACGAAACAAGGCTAAGTCGGACTGGAAGCTAGCATGGCCCACAAAGTTGAAGCGCGGGTAGCCTAATCCGATGTGGAATTGCAGTCGCGGCCACCCAACATGATGATGAAGACGGACGGGGGCTTCGCCCCCGCCGCTTATCATCGGGTGTTCGACGGACTTTCCAATCGCCGACGGTCTCGTCGTTCCCATTGCCTGATCGTCCGGACAGCTTGCCCAATCGCGCGCACGCAGCACACGGTCGACACAATACGTCAGATCTGAAAGGTCGCCATCATGAAGAAGCAGAGACATCGGAAGAACGAAGCGATCGGAACCGGCGTTGGGGTGCTTGCCGGGGCAATTACCGGCGCGAAGATTGGCGCTGGTCTCGGGATTGTTGGCGGCGGAATAGGGATGGCGGCGACCGTGCCGCTTGGCATCCTCGGCGGCGCTGTGGCGGGGCTTCTCGGAAATAAGATCGGCACCGAAATCGACCGTCGCAAAGACTAGATTCGTTGCTCTTTCGCCTCGAGCTGGAGTCCACGGCCCGCCTTAACCCGTAAGCACGGAGTTCGCGGTCGTATTTGACCTTTCTACCACCGGAGATACCCATACCAGATGCCGTGGCCCGGAGACATCATCCACGTTTGGGAGCGTAAAGGACTCTTCATAAACACTTATGGTGAGCTCTCCGTCTCGGAGACGAACCACTCCGAAGGCTCAGTGGATCCCGCTGACGAACTTAAGATTTTGGATCGAAAGCCTGCGCGCTCGTCCGACCACTTCTGTGGTTCGACGACTTCACGACGGCTTGGAGTTTCGCATCAGCCCGAACCACTACGACCCTGGAACAGCTCACAGTCGCAACAGAGGAACGACGAAGCAGCAGGAACTCGCCTACCTGCAACAGCGACTCGCTGATCGGAAGGCCAAGCCCTAAGTGGAGCCAAACCCGAGGCATCGGTGATGCGGGCCGTCGAACATGATGATGAAGACTGACGGGGCTGCGCCCCGCAGCTTATCATCGGGTGTTAGACAGACAGGATTCGGCGAGTCTGCGGAGTGTACTCCACACGGATTCCGCTCTTCGCAAGGTCGCGAAATACGCCCTTGTTGATCGTCGAGATCCACTCAATCGTCGGTGCTCCCCAGGCAGCGATCCTATTGGCCCAATCGACGCCGGGTCCGTAGGGCGGAGTCGGCCCAGCCAATGTGAGACTGCGCAGCAGGTGGCTTGACGGATGATTCAGAAACCGCGCGAGCACCCCAGCGGCGCACTTCCCGCGGAGCCGCCCTGGGCTGAAGATCGCCTCCTCGATGAACCCCTCGACCCAAGAGACGGTGAACCACTCCTCCCATCCCGTCGGAAAGAGATGTGTCGGGTGTCGCTGGAGGACCACCAACCGATCGATCTCTGTTTGCGCCCGAATCAGCGCCGCACGCGGCTCGCCGACCTCCTCGAGCCATTCCAGATACCGAGCTCGGACCTCAGCCGACGTGGGATCACGCTGGAGAGTTCTGATCATCTTGAGGTTATGGCGCCCGGGCCAGTAGCCGACCTTGAGCAAGCGTCGGTGCTGGGCTTCGGCAGCGCGCTCGGCAGCTAGTTCTGACTCAAAGGAACTGGAGCGGCTACCCGCAGGCGCGTGTCCTACCTCGCCCCAGGTGCGCAGAAGACGACAACCGTCGATATGCACGTCGACGAATGCGCGGCCCTGCCTGTAGCTCTCGTACCTCACGGTATACTCCGCTGGGGGCCGGATTCGAACCAGCCTACTCCCGTCCGAGCTGGACGGGCGCGTCTGCCTCTGCGCTACCCCAGCACGGATACGGGTTGCGGCACTGCCAAAACCTTCCGAAGACTACGTCGAGACGGTTCGCGTTCCAAGGCTCTGCTGACGCGGCTGTCTAACATGATGATGAAGACGGACGGGGCTTCGCCCCGCCGCTTATCATCGGGTGTTGGACGGACCTATCCCGCAATGGCTGTGAGTGCTTCCGTCGCTGATCCGTCCGCGCCCTCTCTCGTGCTATATCCATCGCAGGTGGGACGGAAGAGCGGAGCGCGTGGAAAGCGCAGCAAGAAGCCAAAGAGCAGCCGCTCGAAGCAGAGCCCCAAGAATCCGCCCCCGCAGAAGCAGTGGGAGAGGTTCGAGGAAGTAGTAGCTGAAATCCAAAGACAGCTGGCTCCAGATGCGACCGTCAAACATAACGACCACATCACCGGGAGGTCTGGGCGAACGAGACAACTCGACGTCACTATTCGGCAACGAATCGGTCTCGTGGACGTGCTTGTGGTCGTCGAATGCAAGGATCTGAAGCGACGGGTGGAGATCGGGCATGTTGAGGCCTTCTCCAAGAAACTCGAGGACGTCTCAGCGAATGCGGGACTAATGGTTGCCACAGCCGGATTCGACGCGGGAGCACAGGCTGTCGCTAAGCAGAACGGCATACGACTGCTGACTCATCGAGAAGCGACGGAGGCTGATTGGCTGCGACTGGTTGGCGAGCCAGCATGGATGGAGTTACTCAATGTCCGCCTTACGGACGTGAAGGCGCGTATCAAGATCCACGCGGGTGACCCTACAGATATCCAGCTCGGCTTGGCGCTCCACAACTCGGACGGAGCGGTCATCGGCGCTTTGCTTGACCTCTTTCGTGAGGCGCAAGCACAGGCATGGCCTCCGCCGACACTCGGGCAGTTGCACATGACTCTCGATGTAAGCGAGCGACAATTGTTCGCAAGAAGTGTGCTCGGGCTTGATCGAATCACTGGAGTCGAGTTCTCGGCCAAGGCGATAGCTCAGAAGATACTGGTCAACTTCCGCATCAGCGAAGGGAGTATACTGGAAGACGCAACCGCCAAAGGCGAGCCGGTGTATAGACAGTTCACCTCGGAGGGAATCGAGCTGCGGGAGTCCATCGCAAGACTGGGCGTCACCTTAGGCAAGGAGGAGTACGAACGTATCGTACAATCCGGAGGCCCTCTAATCGGTGTCGAGCTCGCCGGCGAGAAGAAGTACATGCGGATAGTCCTTACACAGAGGAATGGCGAGGGTACTTCGCGATGACCTCGTGGCGCGCGGCCGTCCAACATGATGATGAAGTCTGACGGGGCTTCGCCCCGCAGCTTATCATCGGGTGTTGGACGGACTTGACCCAGTGACACCCAGATACTTACCCTTCATACGAAGCGGTATCTCCGGAGAAGCGTGTGCCAATTCTCGACCTGTTCTCCAAACGTAGCCAACCACCCAGCAACACGGATGTGTATAGCTACGACGACTTTCCGCAGACGTTTCGAGTACAGGTTAGCTACATCATCAAACGGGCGCTGGGCGAGCCCTCGGATTGGCACAACATCGAACGCTATACCTCCGTCGTGGAAGGCATGTGTGAGGAGCACGGACTCTTCGCCCTTGCACCTTCGCAGCGCCACGACGGCCTGCGAGACCACGCAGCCGAACTGTATCAGTTCCTCATTGACGAGCCCGATGTTGGACGGATTCTCGACGCCATCGAGCTCTCCCTCCGCACAGCGGCAGCACCACGGGAACCCTGGAGCCATCCCTCAACCGACAAGGAGGACCGACTCGCTTCGGATCTCAACGCGCGCTTTCAAGAGCACGGTCTGGGATTCCGCTATGTTGCGGGTCAAATAACGAGGATTGATTCTGAGCTTCTTCATGCGGAGGTGACAAAGCCCGCGCTCAACCTCCTCCGAGATCCCGCATTTGGCGGCGCACAGTTGGAGTTCTTGAAAGCGCACGAACACTATCGCAATGGGCGCCCGGAGGAGGCGCTCAACGAATGCCTAAAGGCCCTCGAGAGCACGATGAAGATCGTATGCGACCAACGAAGCTGGCCGTACGCAAAAGGTGACACCGCGCGTAAGCTGCTGAAGAGATGCTTCGACAATGGCTTGATTCCGGAGTTCTGGCAGTCTCACTTTGCACATCTACGCGAGACTCTCGAATGCGGTGTTCCCACGGGCCGTAACAAGCTCTCAGGCCACGGGCGTGGAAACGATGACCGGGCCGTTCCAAACCACATCGTAGCGTACATGCTTCACATGACGGCGTCGGCCATCGTGTTCATGGTTGAGGCGAACGCGAAGCTGGCTTGAGCCGTCCAACAGGATGATGAAGACTGACGGGGGCTTCGCCCCCGCAGCTTATCATCGGGTGTTAGCCATACGGAACGAGTCTCCGAGGATGGTCGAAAGCAGTGAGCTTCTCCGAGGAACGAGAGAACGACCGGCGGGATGCCCAG
>JAVKBW010000049.1:0-710 GCA_040222995.1 Alphaproteobacteria bacterium
GATCGGGTGTCACAGTAGTTTACCTGAAATAGGGTATAGTGGCGTGACCCACTTAATTTTGTGGATCAGGTATCGGGAATGCGACACCTTGCCCATAAAAACAATGGTAGGGGCGACCCGCCATACCCAATTAACACCACCCAACCCTTAATGGTATCGGGTCGCCCTGGATCAGGTATCAGGAATGTGACACCTTGTCCATAAAAACAATGGTAGGGGCGACCCGCCGGATTCAATTAACACCACCCAACCCTTAATGGTATCGGGTCGCCCTCCGTCAGGTATCAGGAATTATGCAACACCTTGTCCATAAAAACAATGGTAGGGGCGACCCGCCATACCCAATTAACACCACCCAACCCTTAATGGTACCGGGTCGCCCTGAATCAGGTATCGGGAATGTGACACCTTGTCCATAAAAACAATGGTAGGGGCGACCCGCCATACCCAATTAACACCACCCAACCCTTAATGGTATCGGGTCGCCCCCCGTCAGGTATCAGGAATGTGACACCTTGTCCATAAAAACAATGGTAGGGGCGACCCGCCATACCCAATTAACACCACCCAACCCTTAATGGTATCGGGTCGCCCTGAATCAGGTATCGGGAATGTGACACCTTGTCCATAAAAACAATGGTAGGGGCGACCCGCCATACCCAATTAACACCACCCAACCCTTAATGGTATCGGGTCGCCCCCCGCCCGGT
>JAVKBW010000054.1:0-283 GCA_040222995.1 Alphaproteobacteria bacterium
CACCTGTAGTCAACAATGACCCCACCTTAGTTTCTCCTATCGCTGACCAAACCGTTGAAGCCGAAGATTCCTTCAGTTTAGATATCACCAATAACTTTACTGATGTAGATGGGGATAATTTAATCTACTCTGCCACATTAGAAGATGGAAACGCCTTACCTGATTGGTTAACCTTTGACTCACAAACTGGTACATTCAGCGGTACACCCGATACAGGTGATGAAACTCAACTGAATATTTTGGTCACAGCATCAGATGGACAAGGGGGAACACAAACTGATGG
>JAVKBW010000068.1:0-1994 GCA_040222995.1 Alphaproteobacteria bacterium
TATGTCGAACGACGTGTACTTGCTCCACCCTCAGCACCTCCATGGCAGATCAGGTGGGGCATTCCCCGTCGATCCGCCGGTTGAGGGGTGGGTCAGTTTTAGAGCGGCGGGTGGGTCAATTTTAGAGCGACGGGATCAGCCCCAATAAGAACCCATTTCTCGGCCTCAATCTGTCCAACACCCGATGATAAGCTGCGGGGGCGAAGCCCCCGTCAGACTTCATCATCATGTTGGGCAGCCGCATAAGCAAGATGTTCAGGGTGTGGTTTGGTCGCGCCGGGGCGCCCGCATCGCCGTCTCTCGGAGACAAGACTCAGGCTGCGTAGAGCTCGAGCATACCGCGAGAGCGTCGATGATCGCGGGATCATGCACGGCCTGAGGGAGTTGAAGTTTCAATCGAAGCGCGCTTACGACCTTCTTGAGTTCGCGATTCATTGGGACGAACGACCGGTCGAGCCAGGCTTGGTCAGCAGGCTCTGCCGCTTCGGCCTCACGTCGGATTCCGGCGAGGAACGCTACCAGCAGTTGGGCGTAGCGGATCGAGACCATCGTCTTGGTAGCGAAACGCTCGTCGGCGGCTAGAAACCGAAAGAAGCCCTGACGCTGCAGATCGTCGGTTGGTTGCTCGATTAGTCTCCGAACGTACTGCAGCTGGCACATGCATGGGCCGCTGCTGGGGAGTCGCTGGATGGCGTCGAGGTAGATTGACTCTGCGGCTCGTTCGATTCCAGGAGTATCAAGTGGGACGTCGGCCTGTCGCGAAGGGCCGAGGTTGGCGAGAGCACCGGACCACAGACGGTCCGGCACAGCGAGGCTGCCGCACTTCGCGACCAAGAGCGTTCCTATCGCCAATGATGCCAGCACCGGTTCAAAAGCTCCTTCCGACGTCAGTCTGCCCAACACCCGATGATAAGCTGCGGGGCGAAGCCCCGTCAGTCTTCATCATCATGTTAGGCAGGCGGCGTTGGCGGGGCGCTTGACCGTGCCTCCCAGTCGACAGGGGATGCGGGACGCAGGCCACGCTTTGTCCAAAGATCAACGACGGATTCCTGATACGCCACGTGAGGTTCGCCGCCTGCAATCCGTGCGAGCTGCTCGCCGACATCGGTGAGCAGGACGTTCCCGAGGTCGATGTCATGTTCCTTGGTGTCGTGCAGGAGGATAGGTTGTCCGTAGTAGGACACAAGTACGACCCCAGACACGCCCGTGCGCATGTACCCGCTATCTGGTGAGAACGTCAGTAGTCCAAGCGAATCGAGGTGCAATAGTTGGTCAAAACTGATGCCATGGGACATGTAAGGATCCCGGAGATAGCCGCGCACAAGTGCAGTTGGTCTGCCCAACATCCATACGAATGAACAGAATCGACGGAACGTCTCCGCGTCCGTCTTATCGAACGACGCAACGGTCGATATGCAGCGCTTGGAGAACATCCCAGGCTGTTCGCTTCGCCCGCAAGCAACTTCGACCACAAAACCTGCATGTCCTCGTCTGATACGAGACGTGCCTTCTCGAAGAACGAGGCGATCCAGTCGTTGTCGACCTTGCTTGGGTCTGCGTCGTCCTCAAGCTCGCGAATCGCGAGCTCGGTGACCTTCTCGATGTTCGCCTGACGAACGCCCTCCTCGAGGAGGAACCTTCCGAGTGCTCGCCTCTGAAGCGCACTGATTTCAATGTCGGCCTTCGCCAAGATGACCGCAGCGTCCGCCTCGGCCTCTGCGACCCGTCGGATCTGGCGAGGCCGCATTGCTCCACCGATTGCCTCCGAGATCTTCTCGATCAGGAGGGATGCCGGTTTCGCCAACTCCGCGATGTTGATGAGACTTCCGCCGTCACTCATTGCACTGCTCTGCCTAACACCCGATGTTCAGCTGCGGGCGGCGAAGCCGCCCGTCAGACTGCAACATCATGTTAGCCATCGCGCATCATCTCAGGGCTCGCCGTCAAGCTCCCTGAAGACTGAAGGGACGGTTTTCGCCTCAACGAGCTCCACG
>JAVKBW010000084.1:0-309 GCA_040222995.1 Alphaproteobacteria bacterium
AAAACGCATCTTAAAAACGCATCTTAAAAACGCATCTTAAAAACGCATCTTAAAAACGCATCTTAAAAACGCATGGACTTAAACGAGTGCCGATACCAGAAAAGTGCTGCAATGCATTAGTCATAAGACAAAAACAATGTACGGTCGGGCAGACCGAAACATAGAGAGTAATCTCTAAACGCTTAGGGAGACAAGCCCTCTGGAGTTATCTAAATTAGGCTCAATACTTGGTAGTTTTCTACGGGTGTTTGGTTTAAGTATTGCCGCAAGGATAGATAATTGTAAGGTGTGTCGCGGAACTAAGAATCC
>JAVKBW010000090.1:0-2348 GCA_040222995.1 Alphaproteobacteria bacterium
CCGCCATACGCTTCCGATAGAACCTTCGTGATCGCCGCCGTCAGCGTCGTCTTGCCGTGGTCAACATGGCCAACCGTGCCGATGTTGCAATGCGGCTTGTTCCGTTCAAACTTCTCTTTACCCATCTCTAATCTCTCCGTCCTAGCGGTGGATCGTTATCGTCAACCTCAGGCCAACTTCGCGCGAACTTCGTCGGCGACAGCCTGCGGCACTTGTTCGTAATGGTCGAAATGCATGGTGTACTGCGACCGGCCCTGGCTGAGCGAACGCAGATTGTTCACATAGCCGAACATGTTCGCCAGCGGCACCATCGCATCGATGACTTTCGCATTTCCGCGATCGTCCATACCTGAAATCTGGCCGCGACGGCTGTTCAGGTCGCCAATGATATCGCCCATGTATTCTTCCGGCGTCACGACTTCGACCTTCATGACCGGTTCCAGCAGTTTCGCGCCGGTTTTTTCCATCGCTTCGCGGAACGCAGCCCGCGCGGCGATTTCAAACGCCATGACCGAGGAGTCGACATCGTGATACGCGCCGTCCACCAGGGTGACCTTGAAGTCGATCACGGGGAAGCCTGCGATCGAACCGGTGCTCATCGCACTTTCGATGCCCTTCTGGACGCCCGGGATGTATTCCTTCGGAACCGATCCGCCGACAACCTTGCTGTCGAATTCGAAACCGGCGCCCGGCTCCTGCGGCTCGAAGTCCAGGATGATGCGGGCAAACTGACCGGAACCACCCGTCTGCTTCTTGTGGGTGTAGTCAACCTGCGCCGGACGCGTGATGGTTTCGCGGTAGGCAACCTGCGGCGCACCGATATTCGCATCGACCTTGAATTCACGCTTCATGCGATCGACGATGATTTCAAGATGCAGCTCGCCCATGCCTTTGATGATGGTCTGGCCGCTTTCCTCATCGGTCGCAACGCGGAAACTGGGATCCTCGGCTGCGAGACGCTGCAGCGCCGTACCCATCTTTTCCTGGTCGCTTTTGGTTTTCGGCTCGACGGCGATTTCGATAACCGGATCCGGAAATTCCATCCGTTCCAGAATGATCGGCTTTGCGGGGTCGCAGAGCGTGTCGCCCGTCGTCGTCGACTTCATGCCGACCAGCGCAACGATATCGCCGGCAACCGCCATCTTGATTTCTTCACGGTTGTTGGCATGCATCAGCAGCATGCGGCCGACGCGTTCCTTGTTGTCTTTCACCGAGTTCAGAACCGTGGCGCCGGATTCAACCGTACCCGAATAGATACGGGCGAAGGTCAGCGAACCGACGAACGGGTCGTTCATGATCTTGAACGCCAGCGCGGAGAACGGCGCATCGTCGGACAGCGGCCGCGAATCCGGCTCTTCGGTATCGACCGTAACGCCGCGAACGTCGCTGATGTCGGTCGGCGCCGGCATGAAATCGATCACGGCGTCAAGAAGCGGCTGTACGCCCTTGTTCTTGAATGCCGTACCGTTCAGGACCGGCACGAAAGAAAGATTGATCGTGCCCTTGCGGATGCAGCGCTTCAGCGTGTCTTCGTCCGGCTCCTGGCCTTCGAGATACGCTTCCATCGCGTCGTCGTCCTGTTCGACGGCCAGCTCGACCAGCTTTTCGCGATATTCATTCGCCTGATCGACGAGATCGGCCGGGATATCGACATATTCAAACGCCGCGCCCAGTTCGTCGCCCTTCCAGACGATGTGCTTCATCTTGATCAGATCGATAACGCCGTCATATTCGGCTTCGGCGCCGACCGGCAGGTTCACGACCAGTGGCGTCGCGCCCAGACGATCGACGATCATCTTCACGCAGCGGTAAAAGTCCGCGCCGGTCCGGTCCATCTTGTTGACGAAGCACATCCGGGGAACCTTGTACTTGTCGGCCTGACGCCAGACCGTCTCGGACTGCGGCTCGACACCGGCAACCGAATCGAACACCGCAACCGCGCCGTCAAGCACGCGCAGCGAGCGTTCGACTTCTATCGTGAAGTCGACGTGGCCGGGGGTGTCGATGATGTTAATACGGTGGTCTTTCCACATGCAGGTAGTGGCAGCGGACGTAATCGTGATGCCGCGCTCCTGCTCCTGCTCCATCCAGTCCATCGTCGCGGTGCCTTCATGCACTTCGCCGATTTTATAGGCCTTGCCGGTATAGAACAGGATGCGCTCAGTCGTCGTCGTCTTGCCGGCATCAATGTGGGCCATGATGCCGATATTACGATAATGATCGAGTGCCGTAGCGCGGGGCATTGAACTGAACCTTTCAGAGGACGCCGGCCGGACGAAGCCGGACTACCAGCGGTAGTGGGAGAAGACACTCATCGCATGGCGGAGGCGAATCGCGCCTTCTCCCAC
>JAVKBW010000091.1:0-3710 GCA_040222995.1 Alphaproteobacteria bacterium
ACCGCTGTCGGAACTCGCTTCTGGAGAGTACTGGTGTACTTCACCGACCAACAGAAGCGACTTCGAGACGTACATCAACAACCATGTGGTCCTCCAGGTCGTGAATCCTCTGGCAAGTGTCTCCTGCGAGCTGTCCCTGGAGGCGGACGTTTGAGATGCTGCGAGCCATCCAACATGATGATGAAGACTGACGGGGCTTCGCCCCGCAGCTTATCATCGGGTGTTGGGCAGACTGAGGCCGAGGATGAAGAAGATTCGAGTCACCTACACTGACACCTTCGCGCCCGCCCCGATGACCTTCTGGGTCCATCGGCCCTCGGAGGACCGCCGAGTCTTCGAGCCCCCGCTCCCGAAGCCCGTGCCGGGCCAGGGGTTCGCGCGGTACCACGTCGAGTTCGACGGATTCGAGTTCGTCTTTGCGTCCCTTCTTGAGCTACGAACCTGTATCGAAGTGCTGGGCCAACGCCTTCTTCCCACAACCAGAGCCCTCAGTGTTGGAACTGGATCCGGCCCAAATAGCCACTGGCTCAGCCGTCTTCCGTCCAGCGTGAAGCCCTGGAGATACAGACAGCGCGCTGTGCGCTTCCTTGCAGAAGCACTCGACCAGTTCAACGACCCCACACTGAAAGGTCCGAGACAACACGCCTGAGCCTTTAGAAGCGGGCCCTCTGCCTCCGAGCAAAATCGACGACGGCATGTGCTATAGCGGCTGCCCAACATGATGATGAAGACGGACGGGGCTTCGCCCCGCCGCTTATCATCGGGTGTTGGGCAGACTGAGCGACGACGTGGAGAGGTTCCTCTACACTGCCTGGTTTGAGAACCCGGCACTCCCTGTCGACGACCAGGACCGGACCTGGCCGGCGTGCTTCGTTGTAATCGCCAGCGACAGTGAATCGGCGATCGAATGGGCGGACGGCCTCGCAGACGACTACGCAGCTCGGAACGGTTCCGAGGTGTTTCTCAGGTCGACCGTCGAGCCGGCGGACTCCGCAAGTGGCGACATTGCCACCCTCCCGGTCTTCTCGGTGGGAGAGGACGCGATAGACGAAGCGATCGGCTGGTAGATCGGTTGCGTTGCTTCAGAGCCATTCGGAGAAGTTCGCTCCCCATTGACGAGCCCGCTCGGAGAAATCCACGGCCGGGGCGGCGTTGCCAAGCTGCCCAACAGGATGATGAAGACTGGCGGGGCTTCGCCCCGCAGCTTATCATCGGGTGTTGGCTTGACCAGGGACGCGCATTGAGCCCGAGCCGAATCCGTGCTGATGTTTGCCCATGGCCCGCCCAAGAAGCGTCGTCGACCCTCAAGACTGGGCTACAGCCTTGGCTCTCCTTGAGGCGGCGCTATCGGACGGAGACGAGGTGTTCAGCACTACGGCCTTCAGGAAGGAGTTGGAGCGCAAGGGCATCGAGGACCCAAAGCTCATTATTCGGCGGCTTCGGTTCTATGACGACGACGCTGAGATGGACCCGGGCTGTAAGCGGCCGAAGTTCGAGTTCTACCACCACGGGCGCAGCTTCTACTCCGAGCAAGCCTACAACGAACTCGAGGACGAGACCGACGAGGAGGCGAAGACAGCGTACGACGCTGAGGCCGAAGAAGCTCCCGAGGACGGCGTCGAAGCGGTCGCTGCAAGGCGCTCCTACCGCCAGGAGGAGGCGAGAGTCGTCCCTTACGTGCGTACCGCTTTGGATGAGATGTATGCGTCGGACTTCGGACCGGAGGACATCGAGGCTGTAGCCTTTGATGTGCACAACCGTCGTGCGGGTAGCGAGTACGAGAATGTCGATGTTCTCGCGGTGCACTGGCGGTCGGAAAAGCGGGTTGACATAGTCACGGTTGAAATCAAGCTGCACTTCGGACCGCAGGTGGTTCACCAGGCACACAACTACACGCGCTTTTCGAATCGTGTATGGATCGCGGTGCCTGTAACTGTCGGGTCCGACGAGGCGGCCGTGCAGCTCCGCGAGGAGAACCCAACTCTCTTCGACTACGTTACGGAGGTCGGTCTGGGGATACTCGGATGCCACCGTCGACAGGGCGGCAAGTATGATGTCTTTCCTCTGCACTGGCCCAGAAGGTTCGAACCGGATCCCGTGGAGTTCGATGGCTTTGTTGAGCGCTATCGTCCAGAGTTCGAAGACACGCGGGTCGTCGAGCCTGAACGGCGGCGTCACTACGCGAAGATCCGTTAGTGATTCGGGCAAGCCAACAGCACGCTGCAGCTGACGGGCGGCTTCGCCGCCCGCAGCTGAGCGTGAGCGTTGGATGGACGCGCCGCAGGGTGCGTACCCTCGAACCACCCCATCAACTTTGCGCAGAAGGGCTGCTGGTTAAGCCGTGCTGATGCGAACTCATCGTCTCGGTCGCCCCGCCGAGAACGCGCCAGCGCCCGGGAGGGCAGCGAACGCTGCTCGAGCCAGGAGCGCCAGCCCAGCCGGCGCGCGCGGCGGCCGGACACTTCGTGCCTAATGGCGATAACTTGTGCCCGGCCTACGCGGGAAGGAGCTCGGCATCGCCTGACGCCTTGCCTCGACCGCGCACGCTTGCGATCATGCGTGCGCCATCCAACAGGATGATGAAGACGGACGGGGCTACGCCCCGCCGCTTATCATCATGGTGTTGGGCGGACAAGTTCTGCGGGTCCGTGCCATTGCGCTACGGGTGCCGCACGTGGGACGACGGCGTCTATGGGTTCGTGGGGTACATCTCCGTGGGACAATGACGGAGCCGCCGATTGGTTCGGCGACCTGTTCGATGCGACGGGGTTTGCAGAACATCTTCGTGACGCACTCGAGGGCGACGCTGTGGAGGACCTCGAAGAGATTCGGGCTGCCGCATCCTTGTTGATCTTGTTGGGTCGGACCTATGTGTATCCCATCGACTGCCTCGACGAGCACCTAGCACTCGCTGTGACCAAGTTGAGGCAGCTGGCTGAGCCGTACCGAGAGCTCGGCGACGAAGAGTCCGCGGCGCGAGTTGAATGCGAGATCGCGCTCCTGGAGGCGCGACTGGACCGCCATCGCCGAGAACCCCCGCCGCACTGGGAGGACATGTGGTGACTGCCATAGACTCGGTCGTGCCCGCTCAAGACTGGGACGCCGTGCCGCCCAACATGATGATGAAGACGGACAGGGGCTTCGCCCCTGCCGCTTATCATCGGGTGTTGGGCGGACCTGACGCGAGGGCTCGCTTCTCCCCGATCTATCGCTCTATCTGTACGGGACTCTCGAGCGCGTACACGAGTGCTCGTTGCTGCTCAGTGCGTCCCGTGGGATGCTCAGGTTCGCCGACCTTCAGATCAACGGTGGAGAGTGCAGCTTCATGAGCAAGTGGATCGACCAAATCTTCGAATCGCAGATCGCCAAGCGAGGCGGCGTCGTCCGAAGGAAAATGTCTTCGATTCAGAGATACACTTCGCTGGACGAGGTCAAGAAGGAGGCGGAGCGGCGCGGATATCACATCATCCAACACGGGGATCAGTGGTTGATCTTTTGCGATACCGCGTCGGTCAGCATCATTGTGTAGTAGGCACGCTCGTGGCCTGCTCAGAGATGGTTCGGGCCGCCCAACAGGATGATGAAGACTGACGGGGGCTTCGCCCCCGCAGCTTATCATCGGGTGTTAGCCATACGGAACGAGTCTCCGAGGATGGTCGAAAGCAGTGAGCTTCTCCGAGGAACGAGAGAACGACCGGCGGGATGCCCAG
>JAVKBW010000094.1:0-276 GCA_040222995.1 Alphaproteobacteria bacterium
TTGAACAGACCCTAACTAATTACAAGTAATCTAGTTAGGGATTCTTGCCCTGCTGTTACCACTGGGAACCGCTGTTCTCGGTGGGTATCAGGAACTTTTGCCTTTATACCCCTCCAAGCCATTTCTGAATCGGAGCTAAGACTAAAAGTCTTATAAACGCACTAAGATTTTTACCCAGTAGATGCGTTACTGTAACAAATAGTCTCTACTGGAACCGCTTATCTTAAGTTTTCTAGGTTCTATAGGTCGTGCCGAACAAGTTAAAAAACTGCCGCC
>JAVKBW010000097.1:0-365027 GCA_040222995.1 Alphaproteobacteria bacterium
AACCGACGATGCAGCCGGCGCCGAGCGGGCGGGTCTTCGCCGCATGGGAGACCAGCTTCGGGAAATCGAAGGTCATGTCGGTGCCGGCATCCGGCTTGCCGAACAGCTCCCCGTTCAAGGTCGAGAGCAGCGGCCGGCAGAGCTTGCCGTCGCGCCAGGCCGCCCCGAGTTCGTCCGGCGTCACCGCAACGGGTGAGAAGGCTGACGACGGCTTGGACTTGAAAAACCCGAAACCCTTGCCGAGTACCGCCGGGATCAGGTTCCGCAGGCTGACGTCATTGACCAGCATCAGGAGGCGTAGCTGCCCGGCCGCAGCCTCCGGCGAGCACCCCATCGGCACGTCGCCGGTGATCACCGCGATCTCGGACTCGAAATCGATGCCCCATGCCTCGTCGGCGAGGCGGATATCCTCGCGCGGCCCGAGGAAGCTGTCGGAACCGCCCTGGTACATCAGCGGGTCCTCGTAGAAGCTCGGCGGCACCTCGGCGCCACGGGCCTTGCGGACCAGTTCCACGTGGTTGACGTAGGCGCTGCCGTCCGCCCACTGGTAGGCCCGCGGCAGGGGCGAGGCGAGCGCCGCCGGATCGAGATTGAAGGCGCCGTCCGCTTTCCCGGTTTCCAGCGCGTCCGACAACTGTCGGAGCATGGGCGATGCCGCGTCCCATCCGTCCAGCGCCGTCTGCAGGGTGGCCGCGATACCGGTCGCGCGGACCGCGCGGGAAAGGTCGCGGGAGACCACGACGAGGGTGCCGTCACGTCCGCCCTCACGAAGGGATGCCAGTTTCATTCCGCTGCATCCTTCACGGCCCAGGATTTGACGTAATCCGCCCATTCGACGCCCGCCGGCAGGTCGCCGACATCGAGCGGGTCGCGGGTATCGACCATCACCGCATATTCGTCGGTCGCTTCCTTCTTGGAGACGAAGGCGTTCTCGAGCGCCTTCGGGTGCGGTCCGTGCGGGAATCCGGAGGGGTGGAAGGTCACCATGCCAGCGTCGATGTTGTCGCGGCTGAAGAAGTCGCCCGCATGGTAGAACAGCACTTCGTCGTAATCGTCGTTGTTGTGGTAGAACGGCACCTTGAGCGCATCCGGATCGCTCTCGAACGGGCGCGGCGCGAAGGTGCAGACCACGAAGCGGTCGGCGACGAAGGTGGTGTGCACCGACGGCGGCAGGTGATAGCGATGGCTCATCACCGGCCGGATATCGCGGACGTTGAGCCGCACGCAGGCGAGATCGCCTTTCCAGCCAACCACATCGAGCGGGTTGTAGGGATAGGTGACGGTGGAAATCGCACCGCGACGGCGGATACGCACCTGCCAGTTCCCGTCCGGACCCTCCTCCGTCTTCTGTGCCTCGTAGGCCCCGTCGATCTCCGGCGTATCGAGCACGGCCGGGTCGAAGATGGCGTGCGGGCCGAGCATGCCCTTGTCCGGCAGCTTGTAGGAGCCGTTCGTCGCCTCGATCAGCAGCGCCGTGACCGGCTCCGAACATTCCATGCGCCACATGGACCCGCGCGGGATGAGGATGTAGTCGCCGGTCTCGAAGGCGAGATGACCGAAATCGCAATAGAGATCGCCGGCGCCACGATGGATGAATACCAGATCGTCGCCGTCGCCGTTGCGCACGAGGTGATCCATCTTCCCGGGCGCCCGCCAGAACCGCATCTTCACGGCGGCGTTCTGCAGGTAGGTCACCGCGTCCCACGGGCTCGCATGGATCTCGTTGATCCGGGTGAGGTCGAAGGCGCGCGGCCGTGTCGGGCCTTCCCAGTCGGTCCAGCCGGTCGGCGGGTGGGCGTGGTAGAAATGGGTGGCCGGGCCGAAAAAACCCTCCTTGCCCATCTCGCGCTCGTAAGTGCCTTCCGGCAACGCCGCATGCGCCTGGCGCGACGCGCGGCCGGAACTGCGTGGAAAGGAGATGTAGTTCTTCATCCGGAACCTCGCTTCCTCGGCTCCGCCTGGCAGCCGGTGACCTGAACGTCCCGGCGGCGGCGGTTTCATTGCTCTTGACGTGTTAGGGATGATTAGTTTCAAATGAAACTAAGTCAAGGGAGACGGACGCGGCCATGCAGGGAACCGGCGTCAGGGAAACGGATCAGGATCGGGCAGCCACCGGGGACGACGATGATGTCGACCTCCGGCTTGAGGCATTCCTGCCCTACCGGTTGTCGGTGCTGACCAACAAGATTTCCGCCTCGCTCGCCGCGATCTACCGCGAACGCTTCGGCATCTCGATTCCCGAGTGGCGGGTGTTGGCCAATCTCGGCCGCTTCGGCCCGATGTCGGCGGTCGAGGTCGCGGCTCGCGGGTCGATGGACAAGGTCCGGGTCTCTCGGACCATCGCGAAGATGCGCGACCGCGGCCTCGTCACCCGCCGCACGGACCCCGCGGACAACCGCGCCTCGATCCTCACCCTGAGCGCCGAGGGCAGGCGCATGTTCAACCGCATCGCCCCGATGGCGCTCGCCTGGGAGGCGGAGTTTCTCGCGCCGTTCGATTCAGATGAACTGGCGAAACTCGACGACCTGATGCACCGGCTCAACGAGCGCATCGACAGATTCAACCATGCCGGGGACGCAAGCCCGGCCGAACCATGACCAACCCGTATCCGGAAGGAACAGGAGCAGGATGAAATATTACGGCTATTTCCGGTCGTCCGCGGCCTACCGCCTGCGCATCGCGCTGGCGCTCAAGGGCCTCGATTGCGATTTCGAGAGCGTGCATCTGACGAAGGACGGTGGCCGCCAGCACACGCCGGAATTCAAGGCGATCAATCCGCAGGGACTGGTGCCGACGTTGGTCACCGACAGCGGCAACGTGCTGACCCAGTCGCTCGCGCTCATGGAATATCTCGACGAGACCCATCCGGAACCGCCCTTCCTGCCCGCTGACGCGCTCGGCCGGGCCCGGGTTCGGGCCTTCGCACAGGCCATCGCCTGCGACATTCACCCGCTCAACAACCTGCGCATCCTGCAATACATCAAGCGGGACATGGGTCTCGGCGAGGAGGCGAAGAACAGCTGGTACCGGCACTGGATCGATGTCGGCTTCAAGGGACTGGAGGCCATGCTCGCCGGCCGCAGCGACCGGTTCTGCTTCGGCGACCGTCCGGGTCTCGCCGACATCTGCCTCGTGCCGCAGGTCTCCAACGCGCAGCGTTTCGACTGCGACATGTCGGCCTTCCCGCGCTGCATGGAGATCGCGGAGCGCTGCAACGAGTTGCCTGAATTCGCCAACGCGGCGCCGGGGAAACAGCCTGACGCCGAATAAATCAACAGACGCCAAAACAGGGAGGTAACAATGAAGAAGCAGATCATCGCTACAGTTGCAGCCGTCACCGCGATTTTCGCGGTATCGTCGGCCGGGGCGGCCGACATCGAACTCAAGCTCGGCCATTTCCTGCCGACGGCCAACGGCATCCACAACGAGTTCCTGGAGCCCTGGGCGAAGGACCTCGAAGCCTGCTCGAATGGCAAGGTCAAGGTGACGATCTACCCGGCCGGCACCCAGTTCGGCAATATCGCCAAGCTCTACGATTCGGTCCGCGCCGGTGTCATCGACATGGCGCACGGCCTGCGCGGCATTCCGAATGGCCGCTTCCCGAAGACCTCGATCATCGAGCTTCCGTTCATGACCGGCAGCGCCGATGCGGCCTCGAAGGCGCTCTGGGCGGCCTATCCGACATATCTCGCCGACGAATATCCGGGGGTGAAGGTGCTGGCTCTGCATGCCCACAATGGCGGGCTGATCCACACCTCGAACAAGCCCGTGAAGACCATGGAGGACCTGAAGGGAATGCGCATCCGCTTCCCCTCCGGCCCGATCAAGGCGCTGCTCGAAAGCCTCGGCGCCACCGCCCAGGGCCTGCCGCCGGGGAAGGTCTATGAAAGCCTGCAGAAGGGCGTCATCGACGGCACGGTCTTCCCGTGGGACCCGATGAATTCCTTCAAGCTCGCGGAAGTCACCAACCATCACACCGATATCGGCGGCATCTACACCGTCTCCTTCTGGTTCGCCATGAACGAGAAGACCTATGCCGGCCTGCCCGACGACGTGAGGGCCTGTGTCGACAACTCGTCCGGCGCCAACCTGGCCGGCAAGTTCGGCGCCTGGTGGGACGGCTGGGACAAGCTCGGCCATGACAAGTCCGTCGCCACGGGTGCGGAGATCATCACCCTGAGCGACGCGGAAAAGGCCAAGTGGCGCGCCGCCGCCCAGCCGGTCACCGACGCCTGGCTGAAGGACCTGGAAGCCCAGGGCGTCACCAACGCCCGGGAGATCTACGACTTCATGCAAGCCGAGATCAAGAAGGCCGGCGGCTGACGGCCGAATATCGTTTCCCGTCATCCCGGACTGGCGTCCGGCGCAAGTCGGATGCCAGTCCGGGATCTCGGGCCTTGGTATCAGATGCCCGAGATCCCGGGTTCCGCCTTCGGCGGCCCCAGGATGAAGCGCCCTAACCCCTTTCCCTCGCCCTCACGAAAGTGGGGGCCTCGGCGGCAGAGACGGGGGCTGGCTCACGTGGTTCCCACTTTCGTGGGAACGAGGGGGATTAAGTGCCAGAAACAGAGTTAGTGACGATTTTTCGTATTCGGTTTCCTGGCCGAATAGGCAGATAGTTTTTCCATGACCGCACTTCATCGCCATCTCACTGCCCTGACGCGCTGCTTCGCCTGGATCAGCGTCGGCTGCCTGGCGCTCGCCATGAGTGTCACGCTGGCCGACATCCTGCTGCGGGCGGCAACGCGGACGGTCAATCTCGTGGCGGCGGAACCTGTCGGGTGGGCGGTGCCCGGCGTGGTCGACCTGGTGCAGCTGTTCGTGATGGCCGTCGCCTATCTGGCCATCCCCTTCGCCTTCATGCGCGACGCCCATGTTTCCGTCGACCTCTTGTCGGCGCGGCTGACCGCGCGTGCCGAGAAGCTTTGCCGGGCAGTGGGGGCGGCACTCGCCTGCATCCTGATGACGCTGATCGCCGAGCACGGTCTCGACCAGGCGCTGCAGCAGATGGAATACGGCGACCGCTCGATGACGCTCAACATCCCGATCAGCTGGTACTGGATGCCGCTGCTCGCCGGCATGGTGCTCTCGGTCGTCGCCACCGGCGTGATCGCGGTAAAGGAAACGCTCGAAGCCTTCGGGGCGCCGCGCGATGTCTAGCCCCTTCGTCGGCCTTGCCGGCTTCGCGCTCGCGCTCCTGCTGGTGCTGCTCCGGGTCCCGGTGGCGATCGCCATGGGTACAGTCGGCGTTGCCGGGTTCGCCCTGCTGAACAGCTGGGCGGCAGTCGGCTTCGTGCTCGGCAGCGCCCCGTTCGAGGCGACCTTCCCCTACACCCTCTCGGTGGTGCCCCTGTTCCTCGCCATGGGGGTATTCGCCGCCCATGCCGGGCTGTCAGGCAGCCTCTATCGCGGCGTGAACGCCTTTGTCGGCCATTTCCGCGGCGGGCTCGCCATGGCCTCGATCGGCGCCTGCGCCGGGTTCGGGGCGATCTGCGGATCAAGCCTCGCCACCGCCGCCACCATGGCCCGCGTGGCGCTGCCGGAAATGCGCCGCCACGGCTATGCCGACAGCCTCGCCTCCGCCGCCATCGCCGCTGGCGGCACCCTCGGGGTGCTGATCCCGCCCTCGATCCTGCTGGTGATCTACGCGCTCCTGACCGAGCAGTCGATCGGCGCGCTGTTCGCCGCCGCCCTGCTGCCGGGCCTGCTCGGCACCTTCCTCTACATGGCCGCCGTCTGGGTGCAGGTGCGCCTGCGACCGGACCTGGCGCCCGCCGCCCCGCGCCACGGCTGGGATGAACGGCTCGCGACGTTGCGCGACATCTGGCCGGTGCTGGTGCTGTTCGTGGTGGTGATCGGCGGCATCTATGCCGGCCTGTTCTCGCCGACCGAGGCCGCCGCCGTCGGCGCCGCCGGCGCGGTGCTGCTCGCCTGGGCGCGCGGCGGGCTGAAGGGCGGGGTGCTGCGCCTCTGCGTTGCCGAGACCGCCGAGATCACCGGCATGATCTTCCTGATCCTGATCGGCTCGGCGATCTTCAATTTCTTCATCGAATCGACCGACCTGCCGCAATTGCTGATCGACGCGGTCGCGGGCGCAGGGCTGTCACCGCTCGCGGTGCTGATCATCGCAATGGTGTTCTACATCGTGCTCGGCTGCTTCATGGACGCGCTCTCGATGATCCTGCTCACCGTGCCCTTCATCTCGCCGCTCATCGGCTCGCTCGGCTACGACCTGGTCTGGTTCGGGGTGCTGCTTGTGACCGTTGCCGAACTCGGGCTGATCACCCCGCCGGTCGGCATGAACCTGTTCGTCATCCAGGGCGTCGCCCGCGATCTGAAGCTGGAGACCATCGTCCGCGGCGTCGTGCCCTTCCTGCTCGCCGACATCGTCCGGCTCGTCATCCTGATCGCGGTGCCGGCGCTCACGCTGTGGCTGCCCGGGCTGGCCGGCTACTGACGCCGGTCGACGCTAGGCCGCCCCCGCACTATATTAAGGCGAATTGAACAAGGAGGTCCCCATGTCCCAGCCCCAGACATTGCCCGAGGAACCGATCCTGCTGCGTGAGGATGACGGTGCCGTGGCCCGGCTCACGCTAAACCGCCCGGCACAGTTCAACGCGCTGTCGGAGGAGATGCTGGACGCGTTGCAGGCCACCTTCGACGAGATCGCCGAGACCCGCGCGATCCGGCTGGTGACCATCGGCGCGCGCGGCAAGGCGTTCTGCGCCGGCCATGACCTGAAGCAGATGCGCGCCCGGCCCGAGCAGGGCTATTACGAATGGCTGTTCCGCAAATGCGGCCGGGTGATGACCACCATGTTGCGCCTGCCGCAACCGGTGATCGCCCGGGTGCAGGGCATCGCCACGGCCGCCGGCTGCCAGCTCGTGGCGAACTGCGATCTCGCGGTGGCGGCGGAGGAATCCCGTTTCGCGACCTCCGGCATCGGCGTCGGCCTGTTCTGCTTCACGCCGGGCGTGGCGCTGTCACGCAATGTCGGTCGCAAGGACGCCTTCGAGATGCTGTTCACCGGCGATTTCGTCGATTCAGCCCGGGCGCTGGAAATGGGCCTCGTCAACCGGGTGGCCCCGGCGGACGGGCTGGATGCGGCGGTGGATGACCTGGCCGCGCCCATCCTTGCGAAATCCGCGGCGGCGGTCGCCGCCGGCAAGCGCGCCTTCTACCGCCAGCTCGAGATGGGCATGGATGCCGCCTACGCCTACACGGCGGAGGAAATGGCGCGGAACATGATGTGCGCGGACGCCGCCGAAGGCATCGACGCCTTCATGCAGAAGCGCAACCCTGAATGGACGCATCGCTGAGGCGGCGGGACCCGGCCTGATCCCTACTCCGCCGCCTTCACGCCCGGGCTCGCACCGGGATCGCGGAAGGCTGCCAGAAGCTGCCTCTCGGTCGCCTTGGCTTTCGCGATGTTGCGTTCCTTGACGTGGCCGAAGCCGCGGATCATCGCCGGTACCGACAGCAGTTCGGCGGCGATTTCCCGGTTGGCCTCGCTCAATCCCTTCAGCACCTCGTCAACCAGCGCCTCATACTCCCCGATCAGGGCGCGCTCGTGTTTGCGTTCTTCCGAATAGCCGAAGATGTCGAGCTTCGTGCCGCGCAGGCCCTTGAAGCGGGCGAGCACACCGAAAGCCTTCATCATCCAGGGTCCGAACGCCTTCTTTTCCGGCTCCCCGGTATCCGGGTCGATCCGGCTCATGATCGGCGGCGCGAGGTGGAACTTCAGCCTGTAGTCGCCATCGAACTGTTCGCGCACCGCTTCCATGAATACCGGGTCCGTGTAGAGCCGCGCGACCTCGTACTCGTCCTTGTAGGCCAGCAGCTTGTAGTAGTTCCGGGCAACCGCCTCGGTGAGCGTGGTGCCGCCGAACGTCTTCTCTTCCGTCGCCCGCACCGTCGCGACCAGCGCCGCATATCGCTCGGCATAGGCCCGGTCCTGGTAGGCGGTAAGCTGTTCGACGCGGCGTTCGATCATCTCGTCGAGACTGGTCGAGAGCCGGTGCATCACCGGCGCCTCGCGGCGATGGGCGGCACGCGCCACCGCGTCCGGGTCGACAGCGGCGCGCCGGCCCCAGGTAAAGGCCTGGCGGTTCTTTTCCACGGACACGCCGTTGAGCTCGATCGCCTTTTCGATGGCTTCCGCGGTAACCGGCACCGCCCCCTTCTGGTAGGCAAGGCCCAGCATGAAAAGGTTGGTGGCGATCGAATCGCCCATCAGCGAGGTCGCAAGGTCGGTCGCGTCGATGAAGCTGGCGCGTCCCGGCCCGACCGCGTCCGCGATCTGCTTCTGCATGCCCGAGCCCGGGAAGGCGAGGTCGGGATTGCGGGTGAAATCGCCGGTGACGATCTCGTGCGAATTGATCACCGCGGTGGTGGCGCCCTCGTCCACCTTGGAGAGCGCCTCGTAGCCCGCGGCAACGACGAGGTCGCAGCCGAGCAGCAGTTTCGCCCCACCGGCGGCGATGCGCACGGCGTGAATATCTTCCGGGCGTTTCGCGATGCGGATATGGCTGATCACCGGCCCACCCTTCTGGGCGAGTCCCGCCATGTCGAGAATGCCGCAGCCCTTGCCCTCGAGATGCGCCGCCATGCCGAGCAGCGCCCCGATGGTCACCACGCCGGTACCGCCAACGCCGGTGATCAGGATGCCGAAGCCTTCCTGCTCGACGCTCGGAATTTCCGGTTCGGGCAGCACCGCCCAGATGCCGCTATCCGCCTTCGGCTCGGGCTTGCGCAAGCCGCCGCCCTCGATGGTGACGAAGCTCGGGCAGAAGCCGTTGACGCAGGAATAATCCTTGTTGCAGGAAGACTGGTCGATGGCGCGCTTGCGGCCGAACTCAGTCTCGACCGGGGTGACGGAAACGCAGTTCGACTTCACCCCGCAATCGCCGCAGCCCTCGCAGACCGCCTCGTTGATGAAGACGCGCTTCGCCGGGTCCAGGAAGGTGCCGCGCTTGCGCCGGCGGCGCTTCTCGGCGGCGCAGGTCTGGTCATAGACCAGCACCGACACGCCCCGGCGCTCGCGCACCTCGCGCTGCACCCGGTCGAGCGCCTTGCGCGGCTCGATGCGCACGCCCGGCGCCCATTCCAGGCCGACAGGGTACTTGTCCGGATCATCGACGACGACGGTGATGTCGCGCACGCCCTCCGAATAGACCATGCGGGTGATGCGGTCCGCCGTGATCGCGACCGGCTTCTCGCCCGCCGCCGGGGGCTGACCGCCGGTCATCGCCACCGCGTCGTTGAACAGGATCTTGTAGGTCATGGTCGCGCCGGACGCGATGGCGGCGCGGATCGCCATCGATCCGGAATGCTGATAGGTGCCGTCGCCGATATTGGCGAAGATATGCGGCGTTTCGCTGAACGGCGCGAGGCCGATCCAGTTCGCGCCTTCCGCTCCCATATGGGTATGCAGCGACGATTTTCGGTCCATCCACTGCGCCATGTAGTGACAGCCGATGCCGACCAGCGCCCGCGAACCTTCCGGCACCACGGTCGAGGTATTGTGCGGACAGCCGGAACAGAAATACGGCAGGCGTTCGATCGGGCTGGCCTGACGCGCCGCGTCATCGGTCAGCCGGTCCAGCCGGGCCACCCGTTCGGCCAGATCGGTTTTACGGCCGCCGTCCAGTTGCGACAGGCGACCGGCAATAGCGCGGGCGACCTGCACAGGCGACAATTCGTTGTAGGACGGCAGCAGCGGCGCACCTTTCTCGTCGGTCTTGCCGACGACGCGCGGACGGCGGTTTTCCGGCAGATTGTAGAGAATGCGCTTGAGCTGGTCTTCGATCAGCGGCCGCTTCTCCTCGACCACGAACAGTTCCTGGTGGTCTCGCGCAAAGGCGATCAGCCCGTCCGGTTCGACCGGCCAGGTCATCGCCAGCTTGTAGACGGAAACACCCATCGCGGCGGCGCGGTCGTGGTCCAGCCCAAGATCGGCCAGCGCCTGTTCGACATCGAGATACGACTTGCCGCAGGTAACGACGCCCAGCCGCCGTTTCGGCGCGCTGATCACCAGCCGGTCCAGCCTGTTGACCTTCACATAGGCTTGCGCCGCCGCCGGTTTGTAGCGGTGCAGCAGTTCTTCCTGGTCCAGCGCCGTATGCGGGTAGCGGATGTGCAGACCGCCGGGCGGCGGGGTAAAACTGTCCGGACCGGGCAGAACCGGCTTGAATCTGTCCGGGTCGACGTGAATGGATGCGGCGCTTTCAACCGTTTCCGCGATCAGTTTCAGCGCGGCCCAGGCGCCGGAGAACCGCGACATCGCGATACCGTGCAGGCCGTAATCGAGAATCTCCTGAACCCCGGCCGGATGCAGGATGGGGATCATCGCATCGACCAGCGCGTATTCGCTGGCATGGGCCGTGGTGGAGGATTTGCAGGTATGGTCGTCGCCGGCCAATGCCAGGACGCCGCCTTTCGGGTCGGTACCGGCCAGATTGGCGTGCCGCAGCGCATCGCCCGACCGGTCGATGCCGGGGCCCTTGCCGTAAAAGATCGAAAAAACGCTGTCGACTTTCGCCGGCCCTATCAGGTTCAACTGCTGGGTGCCCCAGATCGCGGTAACGGCAAGGTCTTCGTTGATGCCAGGCTGAAACCTGATGTTTTCGGCTTCCAGATGGCGTCGCGCCAGCCAGAGCTGCTGGTCGTAGGAACCGAGCGGCGACCCCCGGTAACCGGTTATGTAACCCGCCGTGTTCAAGCCGTTCGCGACATCGCGGCGATGCTGCATCATCGGCAGCCGCACCAGCGCCTGTGTCCCGGACAGGAAGACCCGGCCGCGATCAAGCGTATACTTGTCGTCAATGGTGACGGTTTCGTCTATCGGTTGGTCCGGTTGCGCCACTGTATCGAAGTCCTGTGGTTTATGCCTTATAACGTGGCATGTAGGCCGATCCGGTCAAGCCCGGTATTGTTTCACGGCACCGGGTTGAAATTGCTGCGTGAAATCGCGGTTTCGATCCGCTATAGCAGCGGGGCGTTAAACGGTTCAACAGCGCGGGAATGGTTGATGACGGTTTTGGTAACGGGGGCCGCCGGGTTTATCGGGTCGCATGTCGCGCATGTTCTGCTGGCGCGCGGCGAAACGGTTGTCGGAATCGACAACATGAACGATTACTACGATGTCGCCCTGAAACAGGCGCGGCTCGACCGGCTGCTGCCGAAACCGGGCTTTACCTTCAGGAAGGTCGATATCGCCGATCAGGTGGGACTGGCCGAGGCCTTGGGCGATGCCGGCCGCATTGACAGCATCGTTCATCTGGCCGCCCAGGCGGGTGTCCGCTACAGCCTTGAAGATCCGCACGCCTATGTTTCTGCAAACGTTGTCGGCCAGTTGAATATTCTGGAATTCGCCCGTCACAACGATCACCTGAAGCATCTGGTTTATGCCTCGTCGTCGTCGGTCTATGGCGGTAACACGAAACTGCCCTTCGAGGTCGAGGACCGGGTCGATACGCCGCTGTCGCTGTATGCCGCGACCAAGAAGGCGGACGAACTGTTCGGGCATGCCTACGCCCATCTCTACCGAATTCCGATGACCGGCCTGCGGTTTTTTACCGTTTACGGCCCGTGGGGCCGGCCCGACATGGCGGCCTTTATCTTCACAAAGAAGATCATCGAGGGCCAGCCGATCCCGGTTTTCAACAACGGCGAAATGCAGCGCGATTTCACCTATATCGACGATATCGTCACCGGCGTGGTGAACTGCCTGGATGCGCCGCCGGCGGTTGAGGAAGGCGTCGTGCCGCAGCGCATCTACAATATCGGCAACAACCGGTCGGAACAGTTGATGCGGCTGATCGAGGTTCTGGAAGACGCGATCGGCAAGAAGGCGGTTATCGATTTCAAGCCGATGCAGCCCGGCGACGTTACCGCCACCTACGCCAATATCGACGCCATGACCCGCGATTTCGGGTTCAGCCCGACAACGCCGATCGATGTCGGCATTCCGAAATTCGTTGACTGGTACCGCGGTTTCTATTCCTGACCGGTCTGTGGAACTGTCCGAAGCGACTGATGCAGTTTCTCGCCCATTACCCTGTCGATTGCATCCGTCAGTTCGGAAGCCTTCAGCGGCTTTGAAACAACCCCGTTCATGCCGGCGGCAATATAATCGTTCGTGTTTTCTTCCGTTACGTCGGCGGTGATGGCGATAACCGGAACATTCGCCTTGCCGTTCTTCATCTCACGAATGCGCCTGGTTGCGTCCGGTCCTGAAACGTTCGGCATGCGGACATCGGATAAAATCAGGTCGTAGTTTCCCTGTTCGTGCATGCGCAACAGTTCCGCACCGTCATTTGCAATATCGACGGTATGGCCCAGGCCGGTGATAACGGCGGACAGAATCTGCTGATTGAGTTCATTGTCCTCCGCGACAAGGACGTTAAGCGCGCGTGTGGCCGTTTGCCTGGATTCTCTGTCTTTATTTCGGCCGGCGGGAAGCGTGCTTTCCTCTTTCGGTTTGATATAGGGAATCGTGAACCAGAACGTACTTCCCTCGCCCTCTTCGCTCTCAAAGCCGATGTCGCCGTCCATCAGTTCGACAAGCCGACGGCAAATGGATAATCCGAGGCCGGTGCCTTCGAACTTTCGGGTGATCGACGCATCCGCCTGGGTAAATTCGGCAAACAGCGTGCCGGCCAGATGGGCGGGAATGCCGATGCCGGTATCGATCACGGTAAATTTCAGCATCGGCCGCTCGTCCGGGCTCTCGACGACAGATGTTTCCAGCCGCACATATCCTTCCGGTGTGAACTTCATGGCGTTTCCGACGAGATTGATCAGCACCTGCCGTATGCGAGTCGGGTCTGAGTGAATCCTGTCCGGAAAATCTTCTGAAGGGGCGTAAATCAGATCGACGATTTTCTTCTTGTTGCCCTCCTGATTCCGGCCGAACAGATTTAGAATTCCATCGATCAATTCCGGCAGATCCACATCCGTATTCTCGATCCTCAGCTTGCCGGCTTCCATCTTCGATATGTCCAGAATATCGTTGATAATATGCAGAAGCGATTGTGTCGCTTCCTTGATCTTGCCGATCCTGTTTTTCACGTCAGCGGGAAGTTCCTGCTCAAGCAGCATGTCGGAAAACCCCATCACCGCGGTCATCGGTGTTCGGATTTCGTGACTCATCGTCGCCAGAAATTCGGATTTCGATTTGTTGGCCGCTTCGGCGAGTTCCCGGGCAGATCGCAATTCGGATGTCATGTTTCGGGCGATTTTTTCGGCTCGTTGCTGTGTCATCGCGAGCGAATAGAAGATAAAGAACAGTAGGAGACTTACAACCAGACCTGAGATCAATACAGCCCGCGGCAGATTGCGTTCCGACTGGGTCAGCGGGTTTTCCGCAGCCGTGAATCGTATTTTCCAGACACGCCCCTGAAGGTCCAGTGTCGTGTAGAACTCGACGGCATGCAGATCGTCTGGCTCGTCCGCATGGAAATTGTCGTTGCTATCGAACAGCAGGTGATCCTTATCCTGCACGGTGCCATCGAATATCTCGAAATTGTAATCGGCATAGCCGGGCCCAAGAACCCCTTTCATGAGATCGCCCATCCGGAACGGACTGTAGACCCAACCTTCGAAAGCCGCTCGGCGCTGTTCCAGCGTGTCTGTCGGCAACCCGTTCCGGTACAGCGGCAGATAGGTCAGGAACCCTTTTTGCACATCGTCATCGGTTTCCTGAACCAGCGTAATCATGCCGGAGGTCGATGCGATCCCGTTGTCCCGGGCGCGCGCCATCGCGTCCCGACGCATCTGGTTCGACCACATGTCGTATCCGAAGGCGCGCTGGTTGCGCCAGTCGAACGGTTCAAGATAGATGATCGCGCTGTATTCGCTGCGCGCGCCTTCGGGTTTGATGGAATAGCCGGAGAATCCCTGGCTGCGAATGCCTGCCTCGTGCAGCGCCTTATCCGCCGGATCAACCGGAATGCTGAAGCCGATCCCCTGGATTCCCGGCCAGTTTTTCTGAATGTTCAACGAGTCTACATAGGTCTGGAATTCCTGTCTGTTGACTGACAGAGATGCGTTGAAAAAACCAACAGTGGCCCACAAAACCTGTTCGTAACCCGCCATGCGGTCGCCGATGGCCTCGGTGATCTCCTTGGCGTTCGATTCAAAACGCTTATACGCACTATCCTGTACGAATCGGTCGGCAAAAAACCATGCGGCCGCCGTCAGAACGAAACCCAGAATCAGCACGAACCAGGCTGAATACATGCTGTAAAGGGAATGGACCTGCGCGGTTCTCAGCTCTGAGTCATTTCTGGGTTTGATCATTCACAAATTCCACCGGGCAAACCGATACGGGATTTCGGCTGCGCGTCTATGTCTTCGTTTTAGACGTAAATATTCCTGCTCTCAGCCCGGTTTCTGAACTGGTCTGGAGTGCCAAGGTAGCATCATAGATGAGATTGATCACTTGCGGTTTTCCACAAGACGAACATCACCGGCTTGCGCCGGCTTTTCTGTGGTCAATCCGCTTTAGCGTCGATTTCCGGGTTCTATCGGTAAAGCCCTTCCAACGAAGCGCCATGTTCCTGTTTGATGATATGCCGGCGGATTTTCATCGATGGCGTCAGCATGTGGTTTTCAATAGTGAAGGGCTCTTTCGCGATCAGGAACCGCCGGACCCGTTCGATCACGGCCAGCTTCTTGTTCACCCTGTCCAGCGCCTCCTGCAAGGCCTTGCGGTAGTCTGGATCGTCCGTCAGGTCGTCGTCCGGCTGCTTGCCGTTGTCGCGACGCCAGCTTTTGCTCCAGTCCGGATCCGGTACCACCAGCGCCACCAGATGCGGGCGCTTGTCGCCATACACCATGGCCTGGGCGATTTCCGGTTCGACGCACAGCATGCCCTCGACTCGCTGCGGCGAAATGTTGTCGCCGCCGGAATTGACGATGATGTCCTTCTTGCGGTCGGTAATCATCAGATAGCCGTCTTCATCCAGATGCCCGATATCGCCGGTATGCAGCCAGCCGTCCTTGACGGTCTCCGCCGTTCGTTCCGGCTGGTTCCAGTAGCCTTTCATCACCAGCTCGCCGCGGATCAGGATTTCGCCGTCTTCGGCGATTCTGATCTCGACTCCCTTCAGCGGCGGACCGACCGTGGTGATCTTGTTTTTCGTATACGGGTTGCAATTGGAAACCGGGGCGCTTTCGGTCTGGCCGAAACCCTGCAGGATGGTCAAGCCGAGCGCCTGGAAGAATACCCCGACATCGTAGTTCAGCGGCGCGCCACCGGACACGAAGGCTTTCAACCGCCCGCCGAACCGGTTTTTAACCTTGCGGCGGACCAGTCTGTCGAGCAGCAGGTCTGTCAGCCGTTCGTGCCATTTCAGGCTGTCCGGATCTTCGTAGCGTTTGCGGCCGAGGGCGACGGCCAGCAGCAGCAATTCCTGAGACAGGCCGCCTTTCTGTTCGGCGCCGCGCAGGATGCGCGCGCGGATCGACTCGTACAGCCGTGGCACCGCGGTCATGATCGTCGGGCGGACTTCGGCAATGTTATCGATCAGCTTGTCGATGCCTTCCGCATAGTAGATCTGCGCGCCGATGCCGACCGGTACGAATTGCCCGCAGGTATGTTCGTAGGAATGGCTCAGCGGCAGGAAGGAAAGAAACACCTCGTTGTTGTCCTTCATGCCATCCAGCGTACGCAGCAGGTGATCCGCTCCATAGACGTTGCACAGCATGTTGCCGTGGCTCAGCATCACCCCGGTCGGCGCACCGCCGGTGCCGGATGTGTAGATCAGGCTGGCCACCGTGTCGCGGTCGATGGATTTTGCGGCTTTTCTGGTATCGCCACCGCCGGAATTGCCGTCGACAATCAAGGCCTGCCAGTCGATGACAGTCAGCGACCCGGTTGCCGCTTTCGGCAGGGACTCCATTGAAATCAGCAGGCGAATGTCATTCTCTTCCGCCGCAGATACGAGATTCTTCGCCAGCCGTTCGTTTGAAACGACGGCGATGGTCGCGCCGCTGTCCGACAGGATGTGCTTGTGGTCGTCAACCGTATTGGTCGTGTAAGTCGGCACGCTGATGCCGCCGGCTGCCATCACCGCGACGTCGATCATGAACCATTCCGGCCGGTTCTCCGAAACGATAACGACCCTGTCGCCTTCGTTCAGTCCGTTGGCCTTCAGCCCGGCGGCCAGCGCCGCAATGGTATCGGCGGTTTCTTTCCATGAAAACGGTTTCCAGTCGCCGTCCCGCTTCGCCCACAGGAACGGCCTGTCGACATGTTTGTCGGCCTGGTCGAAAAACAGGGTCGGCAGATTGGGAACACTGGCATAGTCGATCATGGCGAACCATATATGTGGTTAATAGTGAATTTCCGCTTCGGAAAGAATAAGTCGGTCGCATCCGCTATTTGTCAAATCCGGTGACCACGGCCCGGTTGAACCATTTGATTGCTGCGTTCGTATAAAAGCCATGAGTTGCCCCTATGTCAGATGAACGATCCCTCACAGGCCAGATGAAACGCTATGCCCGCGTCGGCGGCGCCATGGCGGGAATCGGCGCCCGGCTTGCCGGGTCGCGGTATCTTGGCATGGACCTAAACCGGGGCGAACACGCGGAAGACCTGAAGCAGGCGCTTGGCGGGCTGAAAGGCCCGCTGATGAAAGTGGCGCAAATTCTTTCGACCATACCCGACGCCCTGCCGAAGGAATATGTCGAGGAACTGCAGCAGCTACAGTCCAACGCGCCGTCGATGGGCTGGCCCTTCGTCAAGCGCCGGATGACCAGCGAGCTGGGGCCGGGATGGCAGTCGAAATTCGGTTCGTTCGACCGGGCGGCGGCTCATGCCGCCTCTTTGGGACAGGTGCACCGCGCGACATCGCTCGATGGCGACCCGCTGGCCTGCAAGCTGCAATATCCGGATATGGCGTCGGCGGTGCAGGCGGACCTCAACCAGTTGAGGCTGGTGTTCTCTATCTATGAACGCGCCGACAAGGCGATCCAGACCAAGCAGATCTACGCCGAACTTTCGGAACGCCTGCACGAGGAACTGGATTACGCCCGTGAGGCGAAGCATATGCGCCTCTACGAAACGATGCTGGCCGGCGAAGATAGCGTCGTCGTGCCGCAACCGGTGGACGACCTGTCGACCGACCGCCTGTTGACCATGAACTGGCTGGACGGACAGCCGCTGATGAACTTCAAGGAAAAGCCGCTGGAAACCCGCAACGCGATTGCGATGGCGATGTTCCGGGCCTGGTATGTGCCGTTTTACTACTACGGCGTCATTCACGGCGATCCGCATCTCGGCAACTACGCAGTCCGTGCCGACGGCGACGATATCGCCGGCATCAACCTGCTGGATTTCGGCTGTGTCCGTGTTTTTCCGCCCAGTTTCGTTTCCGGTGTGATCGATCTGTATCGGGCGCTGCGCGACGACGATACCGACCTTGCCGTGCATGCCTATGAAACCTGGGGCTTCGAGAACATATCGAAGGAAATGCTGGATATTCTGAATATCTGGGCGTCATTCATCTATTCGCCGCTGATGCAGGACAAGGTGCAGAAAATTCAGGAATCCGACAGCGGTTTCTACGGTGCGCAGGTCGCCCACAAGGTCAAGACCGAACTCAGCCGGATCGGCGGCGTCGAACCGCCGCGCGAGTTTGTGCTGATGGATCGGGCCGCTATCGGCCTGGGCTCGGTGTTCATGCATCTGAAAGCGGAAATCAACTGGCACCGCCAGTTCCACGACCTGATCGACAATTTCGAGGAACAGGTTCTGGTGAAACGCCAGAAAGAAGCGCTAACGGCTGCCGGGCTCTAGGAAACCACCCGGTTCCGGCCGCCGTCCTTGGCGTCATACAGAAGCTTGTCGGCCCGGTTCATCAGCGAATTGGTGTCGTCGTTTTCCGGGTCGTACTGCGTGACGCCGATCGATACCGTGAAGGTGATCGGCCCGGCCTCGTTGGGAATTTCCATCGCCGCGATGGCCTCGCGCACCCGGTTCGCCACCAGCACTGCCTTGTCGACCGGGGTTTCCGGCATGCAGAGCGCGAATTCCTCGCCGCCCAGCCGGCCGACGATATCGTGGCTGCGCAGCATGTCCTTGGTGATCCGGGCGAGGCTGCGCAACACGTCGTCGCCGCCTGCATGGCCGTATGTATCGTTGATGTTCTTGAACTTGTCGGCGTCCAATATACCGACGCATAGCGGCTCGTTATAACGTCGCGACCGCGCCATTTCGGCGTCCAGCCGTTCCAGAAAGTGCCGCCGGTTGGCGGTCTGGGTCAGCATGTCGGTGGTGGCCAGGATGTGCAGGCGTTCGATGGTTTCCGCCAGTTCAAGCTGGTTGGCGCGCAGTTTCAGGATGTTCCGGGTGCGGGCCACCAGCTCGGTCGGATCGAACGGCTTGTGCAGAAAATCGGTCGCGCCCAGTTCAAGCGATTTATGCAGGGTTTCCCGGGCGTCGTCTGCGGTAATGACGATAACCGGCGTGGTCAGGTTTTCGTCACTCTGAAAAAACTTTTCGAGGAATTCCGCGCCGTCCATTTCCGGCATGATATGATCCAGCAGGATCAGGTCCGGCTGGCTGGCGCGGCACCATTCAAGCGCCTTCATCGGGTCCGTGAAGACAATGGTTTCAACGAAATCAAGACGTTGCACCAGGCTTTGCGCCAGTAGCGCGTTCGGCAGACTATCGTCGACAATCACTACCTTCATATTCGGGTCCGCTTCCTTCCGGAGAATTTCGAAATCTAGAGCGTCTGTCCGGTTCACGTCAAATCAGGCCAGTTCGGCGTCGAGGTCCGCGATGCAGCGCTCCAGATGAACCGCCAGTTCCTCAATCTCCTCCAGTGTCGCATCCTTGTTATTCATCGCCCGCGCGATGGCTTCCAGCCGGACGATTCCGAAGTTGCCGGCGCCGCCTTTCAGCCCGTGCGTCACCACCAATACCTGCGTCAGATCGCCGGTTTTGCGCGCATGGTGAACCTCGTTCAGCACCCGCCGTCCCTCTTCGGGCAGAAAGGCCATCAGATCCATCAGGTCCTTCTCGCCAATCGCGTCGCGCAGGCGGTCGACGAAATCGGTGTCGAACAGGGGAAGGGAATCGAAGTCGGTATCGGGCAATAAACGGGCTCCGGCTTTTTTCCGAGCGGTACGAGACATCACTATACCATCAAAAACCGGCCGGGGTCATTGCGTCGCCGCAGCCTTTTCTTTTTAGTCGGGTAATCTATGCTATAAAGCCGCGTCGCGAAGGCGCGGCAGGGATCCAGGGTACCACACGGTCAGGGGACATAGAATGAAAGTCGCCGTTCTCAAGGAACGACGGGCGGGAGAACGACGGGTCGCCGCCTCGCCCGATACGGTCGCAAAGCTTGTCGCTGCCGGGGTTGGCGTGGTTGTGGAAACCGGGGCGGGCGATCAATCCGCCCTTCTCGACAGCGCGTTCAAAGACGCCGGCGCGACAATAGGCAGCGATCCTGCAAAGACGCTTGCCGGCGCCGATCTGGTGCTGAAGGTGCAGCGGCCGATGACCGCCGATGAAGGCGAGGACGAGGTCGGTCTGTTCAAAAAAGGGCAAATACTGATTTGTCATCTCAATGCGCGGATCAATCCCGAAACCACCCGCGCGCTGGCGGCGAAAGGGGTGACCCTGTTCGCCATGGAACTGATGCCGCGGATCAGCCGGGCTCAATCGATGGATATCCTGTCGTCGCAGGGCAATATCTCCGGCTACAAGGCGGTTCTGGACGCGCTCGAATTCTACGGCCGCGCGATGCCGATGATGTCGACCGCCGCCGGGCGCGTTTCGCCCGCCAACGCCTTCATCATGGGGGTCGGCGTCGCCGGGTTGCAGGCCATCGCCACGGCACGGCGTCTTGGTGCGGTTGTCTATGCGACCGATGTCCGGCCCGACACCAAGGAGCAGGTGGAAAGCCTGGCCGGAAAATTCGTTGCGGTCGAGGACGAGGAATTCCAGCAGGCGCAGACCGAAGGCGGTTACGCCAAGGAAATGTCGGACGCCTACAAGAAGAAGCAGGCCGCGCTGATCGCCGAAACCCTGCCGAAAATGGACATCGTCATCACCACCGCGCTGATCCCCGGCCGGCCCGCCCCGGTTCTGGTGACCGAGGATCACGTCAAGTCGATGAAGCCGGGCTCGGTGATTGTCGATCTGGCCGCCGAAGCCGGCGGTAACTGTCCGCTGACGGAACCCGGCAAGGTGGTTCAGAAACATGGTGTGACTTTGATCGGCCATGGCAACTGGCCCTCCCGCGTGCCGGAAACCACAAGCCGCCTGTTCGCTCAAAACCTGCTGAATTTCCTGAATTTGATGATTGACAAGGACTCCGGCGAGCTGACCATCGATACCGAAGACAAGATCATCGCCGACACGCTGGTTGTTCGTGACGGAAATATCCTGCTGGACGGCGTTGCGGAAAAGAAAGCCCCGGCGAAAAAGGCGAAGGCAAAGAAATCGGCGGCCAAAAAAACGTCCGCCAAAAAAGCTTCGGCAAAGAAAGCAAACGCTACGAAAGACGAAAAGCCGGCTGATACGCCGCCGTCCGCACCGGATGCGGATGAATCCGAAAAGGAGGCATAGGTCGTGACGAAAGAACAGCTTATCGAAAAGGCCCAGGCCCTGTCGGATCAGGCGACGGCCATCGCCCAGCAGGCGGATGCCCTTGCGGCGCAGGCGGCGACGGTGGTCGGCGCAGGCGATGCGGCGGTCGCCAGCGGATCGCCCTTCCTGTTCATGTTTACGGCGTTCGTTCTTGCCTGCTTTGTCGGCTACTACGTCGTCTGGAGCGTGACGCCGGCGCTGCATTCGCCGCTGATGGGCGTCACCAATGCGATTTCCAGCGTCATCATCGTCGGCGCCATGATCGCGGCAGGTCCGGCGGAAATGAATGTCAGCAAGGTGTTCGGCTTCATCGCCGTCGTGCTGGCCAGCGTGAATATTTTTGGCGGGTTCGTCGTGACCAACCGGATGCTGGCGATGTTCAAGAAAAAAGATAAAACCAAGAGCTGACGGGAATACCCACAATGGAAAGTTTCGCCGGATACGCTTACCTGATCGCCGCCATCTGTTTCATCATGGCGTTGCGCGGTCTGTCATCGCCGGAAACCGCCCGCAAGGGCAACCTGTTCGGTATTGTCGGGATGACCATCGCCGTCGCCACGACGCTGGCGAAGCCGGGTGTTCTCAGCATCGAGCTGATCCTGGCCGGCATCGTCATCGGCGGGGCCATCGGCACGGCCATCGCGATGAAAATCCAGATGACGGCCCTGCCGCAGCTTGTCGCGGCCTTCCACTCGCTGGTCGGTCTGGCGGCGGTGTTTGTCGCCGGGGCGGCGTTCTACACGCCGGAAGCCTACGGCATCGGCACGGCCGGCGCGATCGGTACGGGCAGCCTGATCGAAATGGCGCTTGGCACGGCAATCGGCGCTGTCACCTTTACCGGGTCGATCATCGCCTTCGGCAAGCTGCAGGGCATATTCCGGTCCGCGCCGGTGATGTTCAACGGCCAGCACATGCTGAACGCATTGCTGGGCCTGACCCTGGTCGGCCTGATCGTCTGGTTCTGCATCGACCAGTCCGGCACCGCTTTCTGGGCCATTGTTATTCTGGCGATGGTGATCGGCCTGCTGCTGATCATCCCGATCGGCGGCGCGGATATGCCGGTCGTCGTCTCGATGCTGAATTCCTATTCCGGCTGGGCCGCCTGCGGCATCGGCTTCACGCTGACCAATACCGCGCTGATCGTCACCGGCGCGCTGGTTGGCGCATCCGGCGCGATCCTGTCCTACATCATGTGCAAGGGCATGAACCGGTCGATCATCAACGTCATTCTCGGCGGCTTCGGCTCCGAAGGCGGCGCGCCGGCGGCGGCGGGCGGCGAAGACGACCGCCCGGTCAAGTCCGGCAGCCCGGAAGACGCGGCCTATTTCATGGGCAATGCGGAAAAGGTCATCATCGTGCCGGGGTACGGCATGGCGGTGGCCCAGGCCCAGCACGCGCTGCGCGAAATGGCCGACCTTCTGAAGGCGAAAGGGGTCGATGTCCGCTACGCCATTCATCCGGTGGCGGGGCGGATGCCGGGTCATATGAACGTACTGCTGGCGGAAGCCAACGTGCCGTATGACGAGGTGCTGGAACTGGAAGAGATCAACCGCGATTTTTCCTCGACCGATGTCGCCTTCGTGATCGGCGCGAACGATGTCACCAACCCGGCGGCGAAAACCGATCCGAACTCGCCGATATTCGGCATGCCGATCCTGGACGTCGAAAACGCCGAGAACGTGTATTTCATCAAGCGGTCGATGGCCAGCGGCTACGCCGGCGTGCAGAACGAACTGTTCTTCCGCGAAAACACGACCATGCTGTTCGGCGACGCGAAACAGGTTTGCGAAGGCATCGTCAAGGCGCTGGAATAAGGTCAGTCTGCATTCAACAGGTTTTACAGCACTGATATCGGTCAATAGTAACCGTCAGCCATAGACACACCCTGCCGCATCGCACTAACTTTTGACGATGGGGGAACATCTCAAGCGGCTGGTAAAACTGTTTCTGGGCTCGGTCCGCGATCTGGCGCCGGTCATTCTTGTCATCGCCTTCTTTCAATATGCCGTCCTGCAACAGCCGATCCCAAACCTCGATACCATACTGGTCGGCCTGTTCTTCGTTCTGATTGGTCTGACCCTGTTCATTCAGGGGCTTGAAACCGGTCTGTTTCCGCTCGGCGAGTCGATGGCCAACGCCTTTGCCAGAAAAGGCAATCTGTTCGCATTGCTCGGCTTCGCCTTTGCCCTGGGTTTTGGCACGACGGTGGCGGAACCGGCGCTGATCGCGGTCGCCGCAGAGGCCGCCATCGTGGCGGCGGAAGGCGGTGTCGTTGCAGCAGGCGATGCGGCAAGAGACGGCTATGCCGACGGTCTGCGCTATACCGTCGCCCTGTCGGTCGGTCTCGCCCTGGTGCTGGGCGTGTTCCGAATCCTGAAGGGCTGGCCGATCCACTACATCATTGCCGGCGGCTATGTCTGCGTTGTCGCGTTGACCTTCATGGCGCCCGAGGGAATCATCGGCATCGCCTACGATTCCGGCGGCGTCACCACCAGCACCATTACCGTGCCGCTGGTCGCGGCGCTCGGCGTCGGTCTCGCCAGCGTTATCAAGGGCCGCAATCCGATGATCGACGGCTTCGGGCTGATCGCCTTTGCCAGCCTGACGCCGATTATCTTCGTGATGGTTTTCGGTATGCTGTACGAAACATTTGTGGCAGGGGGCTGACCGGCATGGCGATGCAGCTTCTCGACACCCTGATCCTCACCTTTCTGGCGACCGTGCTGGATGTGTTGCCGATCCTCGCCATCCTGCTCGGTTTTCAGTTGCTGGTTCTCAGGCGCAAGCCGCCGAGGGCGAAGCGGGTCGCCATCGGGTTCGTCTATGTGGTGATCGGGCTGACATTCTTTCTTGTCGGGCTGGAAATGGCGTTGTTTCCGCTCGGCAAGGCCATGGCCGCCCAGTTGACCGATCCCGGTTTTCTGGGCATTGGCAGCGCCGTCCTGGCGGGGGAAGTGGACTGGCGGCTGTATGTCTGGGTCTATGCCTTCGCGGCGGCGATCGGGTTTTCGACCACCATCGCCGAACCGTCGCTGATCGCGGTGGCCCTGAAAGCAGAGGAGATTTCCGGCGGCAGCCTGTCTTCCGTCGGCCTGCGAATAGCCGTCGCCATCGGCGTTGCGGCCGGCGTCGGGCTTGGCGCCTACCGTATCGTCACCGGAACGCCGCTATATGCCTACATTATCGTCGGATACATCGTCGTGATCGTGCAGACGGTCTTCGCGCCGCGCAGCATTGTGCCGCTGGCCTACGATTCCGGCGGGGTCACGACATCGACCGTCACCGTACCGGTCGTCGCCGCCCTGGGGCTGGGGCTGGCATCGACGATTCCGGGACGCAGCCCGCTGATCGACGGTTTCGGGCTGATCGCATTCGCCAGCCTGTTTCCGATCATGACCGTGATGGGTTATGCACAGATCATGGAATTTTTGGCGCGGCCACGCGCTGTGGAGGAGGGAACCGAACCATGAAATTCAAACTGATCGTCGCCGTCGTCGATGACGAGGCGACCGACGAGGTGATCGCCGCCGCCCGGGAGGTCGGGGCAACAGGCGCAACCGTCATCCCCAATGCCAGGGGCGAAGGCCTGAAGGCGGAACGAACGTTTCTGGGTCTCGAACTGTCCGCCTCGCGGGACATTATCCTGTTTCTGGTGGTGGCCGAACGGGCGCGGACGATCCTGGAGGCGATCGACAAGGTGGCGGGGCTGACCGAAAAGTCGGATGTCGGCATCGCCCTGCAACTGGATATCGAAGATGTTGTCGGCTTGCGCAGCCAATTGGCGGTTCTGGAAAAGGAAGTTGAGGAAGAGCTATGAGTGACCTGAAAGCGGTTAAAGTCGGCGATGTGATGGAACGCCAGATCAAGACGATCAGCGGCCTCGCATCGGTGCAGCAGGCAATCGACGTCATGAAGGAATACCGGGTCCGTTCGCTGGTGGTGGAACGGCGCGACGAAGATGACGAATACGGCGTCATTGGCGTTTCGGATATCGCGCGTGAGGTGATCGCGAAAAACCGGTCGGCCGAACGGGTGTCGGTCTACGAGATCATGTCGAAACCGGTGATGACGATTCCCGAAGACATGCGCATCCGTTACGCGGTGCGTCTGCTGGTGCGGTTCCAGATCAGCCGCGCCATCGTGGTCGATCAGAACCGTACGCCGATCGGCGTCGCGACCCTGCGCGACTTTGTCTACATCTACGCAAGCGACGGGCTGCAACACGCGTGATGCAGCTCGCCCTGTTAACAATCAGGGGATCGGGTTGGCGTTGCGGTTTTTCACCACCAGCCACAGGGCGTGAATCATGCCCGGTACGAAGAAGATCAGCGTCAGGATCAGGTTCAGCCAGAAATGCAGGCCAAGACCGACGGTGAGAAACGCCGCCACCGGCGGCAGGAAGATCGCGAGAATGATGCGGATGATATCCATAAAAAATAGTCCTTTCTTGTCGACGTCAGATCGAAACGGTTAGCCGAGTTCTTTTACTTCTTCATCGGTCATCGGGCGGCTGATGACCCAGCAATACCCGTCCGGGTCCAGTATATAGCATTCCCGCAGCCCGTGAGGTTTGTTCAGGCAGCCGGCGAGGATGGTGTGGCCGGCCGCGCGGGCGCGGGCTTCGGCGTCGTCGGGATCGAGATCGTAGAGGTGAAATTCCGCCCCCGCGCCGCGGCCGTCGATGCCGCTGACGAATCCCTGCAGCGGGTTGTCGGAATAGGTGTGGTCGGCGTGCAGCATCCACTCGGCGGCCCCGGCCCTGATAACGGCGAAATCCTCGTTCCAGTAGACGGGTTTCGCCTGCAGCACGGATTCAGCGAAAGCGATGCTCCGGCGCATGTCGGCAACCAGAAAATTGACGCCGAAACCGCGCAGCGACCGACCGTAATCCGGCGCGCTGACAGTCCACGGGTCTCTGGTGCTTTTCGACGTCATCGGTTACGCCTCTCGGACCATATTGAACGATTCACCTGCTTCAGGAACAACAAAACGCCCTCTCGCAGGGCGGGAGGACGTGTCGCTGTCCATCAACGACCGGGAACCCGTTTACACGGGTCCGTCGTTTAAAAACCGTCGCGTTCCAGCCGCTTGCGCAGCAGCTTGCGATGCCGGCGAACCGCTTCGGCGCGCTCGCGCGCCCGCTTTTCCGACGGCTTTTCAAAATGCCGGCGAAGTTTCATTTCGCGGAAAATACCTTCACGCTGCATCTTCTTCTTCAGCGCGCGAAGAGCCTGATCCACATTGTTATCTCGGACAACAACCTGCACGTTTCACACCTTCTGTTCAGTGTTCGATCCAAATATTACCTGCAAGACAGCCTGTTTGCCGCCCTGCCGCCCGGTTGAACCCCGGACGGGGCCAGCGTATATCATGCTGTACGGGCATTGTAAAACCGCAAAAACGCTTAATTCCTGACGGTTTTGCACGAATATTCAAAGCGGGGACGGAACCGGCAATGGCAATCCTGAAAATCGCGAAAATGGGGCATCCGGTTCTGCGCCGCGTCGCCGACCCGCTGGCGGATCCGAAGCATCCCGCCGTCGCCGGTCTGATCAATGATATGGTCGACACGATGCAGGAGGCCGAAGGCACCGGCCTCGCCGCGCCGCAGGTGCACATGCCGGTGCGGTTGCTGGTCTATTTCGTTTCGAAACGACGGCTGGAAGAGGGCGAGCCGGATGTGCCGCTACGGGCGCTGATCAACCCGGAAATCGAATTGCTGGGCGACGAGATCGTGTATGACTGGGAAGGCTGTCTTTCGGTGCCGGGCCTGACCGGTCTGGTGCCGCGCCACAACAGGGTGCGGCTGCAGGCGGTGCTGGAAACCGGCGAGGAAATCGAGGAAGAAGTGCACGGCTTTCATGCCCGTGTCCTGCAGCACGAATACGATCATCTGGACGGCATATTGTATCCGCAAAGGATGGATGATCTGTCGCTGTTGCTGTTCAATGACGAGATGAAACGCGGTATACCCGATAAAGCATGGGTATTGATGGGAAAGGAGCCTCCCGACGATGGTGAAGAAAGCCTCAGCGAAGAAGAAAGCGCCGGCTAGCAGAAAGAAGGCCGCGCCGAAGGAACCCTCTCTCGAGACGATGCGCGACGATCTGCTGCGCGCCACCCTGCCGCATGTGCCGTTCGACGGCTGGACGAAGGCGGCCTTGCTGCGCGGCGCATCCGAAGCCGGCTATGCGTCGACCGACGCCATGCGCGCCTTTCCCGACGGCGCGCGCGACATGATTCCCTGGCATGCCCGTCATGCCGACCGGATGATGATGCAGCAGCTTGAAAAGCTCGATCTGCCGTCAATGCGCATCCGGGATCGTATTGCGACGGCCGTCCGGGTTCGTCTGGAACAGAATGCCGGCGACAAGGAAGCCATTCGCCGGGCCATGACGTTTCTGGCGATGCCGCAGAACGCGGCCCTGGCGACCCAGAGCCTGTACCGCACGGTCGATGACATGTGGTTCGCCGCCGGCGACACGGCGACGGACTGGAATTTCTATACCAAGCGGCTGTTGCTGGCCGGGGTGTATTCGTCGACCCTGTTGTACTGGCTGAACGACCGGTCGGAAGACCATGCCGATACCTGGGCGTTTCTGGACCGCCGCATCGAAAATGTTATGCAGGTACCGAAACTGACCGGCCGCGTTTCCGGCATGCTGGAGAAATGCGCCGGTTTCCTGCCGCGACAGGCGCGGGCCTTCCGCGATTTCCGCCCGCGGTCCGGCTGACCGGCTGACAGCGGCGTCCCGTGGCATCGATCCTGCGCGACATTCTGGACGAACTGGCCCCGACCGAACAGGACCGGAAGGAAGGGCGCGAGGAACGCGTCAGAACCCGCAACGCCATCATTGCCTCTGCCGTTACCTTATGCCCGCTGACGGCGATTTTCGTGCTGGTCGGACTGGTCATCGAATACAGGATCGCCACCATGCCGTCGTTTCTGTTCGCCGCTTGCCTTGCCTATCCGCTGGTCGGGCTGTCCGGCGTCGTGCTTGGCATGATGGCCCATGCGCAGCAGATGTACACCGCAACCCTGCTTGCCGTCGTGGTTTTGCCGGTGCTGAATGTCGGCGCGATCATCGGCGGCTTCGTGTTCTGGTTTATCGTCTGATTGCGCAGTCCGCGCTGTCCGAAAACGTGAAAGGTCCGAACCGGTGAAAGCTGTCGTCTACGAGGAATTTTCCGCCCCGCCGAAAATCATGTCGGTGCCCGACCCGGACCCGACGCCGAAAGGCGCCGTTATCGCGGTGCGGGCGACCGGCGTCTGCCGCAGCGACTGGCATGGCTGGATGGGACACGACGCCGACATCGTTCTGCCGCATGTGCCGGGCCACGAATTCGCCGGTGAAGTCGAAAGCGTGGGCAGGGACGTGACCCGGTTCAAACCGGGAGACCGCGTCACCATTCCCTTCGTCGCCGGCTGCGGTACCTGTCCGCAATGCCATTCCGGCAACCATCAGGTTTGCGACAGCCAGTCGCAGCCGGGCTTCACCCATTGGGGGTCGTTCGCCGAATATGTCGAGATCCACAATGCCGACATCAATCTGGTGTCGCTGCCGGATACGCTGACATTCGCGACCGCGGCCAGTCTCGGGTGCCGGTTCGTGACCTCGTTCCGGGCGGTTGTCGATCAGGGCCGGGTTTCCGCCGGCCAGTGGGTCGCGGTGCATGGCTGCGGCGGGGTCGGCCTGTCGGCAATCATGATCGCAAGCGCCGCCGGCGCACAGGTGGTCGCCGTTGATATCGCCGACGACAAGCTGAAACTTGCCCGCGCCCTCGGCGCCGTCGCCACGGTGAACGCCTCGATCGAGACCGATCCGGCGGCCGCCGTCGTCGATCTTTCGGGCGGCGGCGCGCATGTCTCCATCGATGCGTTGGGGCATTCCGTCACCTGCGTGAATTCAATCAACAGCCTGCGGAAACGCGGCCGGCATATTCAGGTCGGGTTGATGATGGCCGACCACGCCCGCCCTGCAATACCGATGGACCGGGTGCTTGCCAACGAGCTGGAAATCCTCGGCAGCCACGGCATGCAGGCGCACCGCTACGATGCGATGCTGGCGATGATCCGCGCCGGCAGCCTGGCGCCGGAAAAGCTGCTCGGCCGCACCATCACGCTGGAACAGTCGATCGAGGCGCTTGTGTCGATGGACGGCGCGACAACGGCGGGGGTTACCGTCGTTACCGAATTCTAGCCCGTATCGCAGCGAGCATCAGTACTTCTGCTCGACATACAACTCGCGGGGCAGGATCTCACGCTCGTAATCAGGGTTGAACACCCGGTCCGGCAGATGCACCGGTTCGTGTTCCACCGGCTCATACGGAATCTGGCCGAGCAGGTTGTGGATGCAGTTCAGCCGCGCCCGTTTCTTGTCGTTCCCCTCGACAATCCACCACGGCGCTTCCGGAATATTGGTGCGGTTCAGCATCTCTTCCTTGACGCGGGTATATTCCTCCCAGCGGACGCGCGACTGCAGGTCCATCGGGCTCAGCTTCCACTGTTTCATCGGGTCGTGAATCCGCATCAGGAAGCGCAACTGCTGTTCCTCGTCGGTGATCGAGAACCAGAACTTGATCAGCCTGATGCCCGATCTTGCGAGCATCCGTTCGAATTCCGGCACGTCATGAAAAAACTGCTGCACCTGGTCCTCGGTGGCGAATCCCATCACCCGCTCGACCCCGGCGCGGTTGTACCACGACCGGTCGAACAGCACGATTTCGCCGGCGGCCGGCAGGTGCGGCACATAGCGCTGGAAATACCATTGCGACTTTTCGCGCTCGGTCGGGGCGGGCAGAGCGACCACCCGGCAGCTTCGCGGGTTGAGGCGCTGCGAGATGCGCTTGATGACGCCCCCCTTGCCGGCGGCGTCGCGGCCTTCGAAAATAACGACGATCTTTTCGCCGGTATGCTGCACCCAGTCCTGCAGCTTCACCAGTTCCGCCTGCAGCCGAAGCAGCTCGTGAAAATAGGTCCGCCGGTCGAGTTCGCTCTTGGTTTTCAGCCCGGCGATCATGCGTAATTCGCGCGATATCCGGACATCGTCGATTTCCAGTTCCAGTTCTTCGTCGAAACTGTCTTCCAGTTCCAGTTCGACCCAGTCCCGTTCGGTATCCGGCCCATCACCCTCTTGCATCGTCATTCCTTTCTCCGAAACCCAAAACCCTGCCGGAAGCCGGGCGCATAATGCGCCGGCAACCGGACAAGGAATGCCTGTCTACCACGGGAATGGGACAGTTTCGTTGCAATTGCCTGTAACAGGCGGATTTCTGTGGCGTCAGGCGAAGTAGGTCAGGCAGCCGACCCCGATCAGAATGATCGCGACGCCGGCCCACTGGATTGCCGAAATCTTCTCCTTCAGGAAAATCCACGCCAGCAGAACCGTGACGCCGCCGAACAGCGAGGAGATGACGGCGGTGATTTCGGAAAACTCGCCGCTGCTGCCGAACAGCAGAAACAGCACGCCGCCGAAATCCAGCAGGCCCTGCACGCACAGCACCGGCAACCACTTCACCGGCAGGGCGGGGGCTCTTCGCGAGATCAGGAAAAACAGCAGCAGACAGACAAGCGCGACGATCCGGCCGAGCCAGAGCGTCTGCGGCTCGCCATGCAGCGGCACCGAATGCTGACCGGAAATGATCAGCACCGCATAGGCGATGCAGGCGGCGGTCGCGACCAGAACGGTTTTTCCGTGCGACTGTCTTTCCAGTTCCGTTCCTTCCTCGGTGCTGGCCCGGGCGACGATGATGGCGCCGGCCATCGCCATCGCCATGCCGATCCATTGTCCGACCGACGGCCGCGACCCGAGCGCGAACGCGAACATCACCACCGCGGCCGGGTGGGCGGCGACAATCGGCGCGGCAACGCTCAGCGGCCCGAGAGCAAGCGCCTTGTACAGCAGCAGCATGGCGACCGTGTTCATCAGCCCGAACAGCACGATCAGCCATTGCGCCGGCAGGTCGATTTCCATCGGATGGCCGCCGGCAAGCATGTAGACGGACATGCCGACGCAACTGACGATAAAAACCGCCAGCAGGGCGTTGGCGTGCCCGACGGTGCGGCCGGTCAAACCGGCCAGAAAATCCGCCGTACCCAGGGACGCCGCGCTGAGGCCGCCGAAAAATATCTGGTTCATTGGTGCTGTTCCCCCGCATTCGTCGACAATTCCGACGGATTTACGGATTGTTCAAATTGCCGCGGATTATGCGTCCGGTTTATCCATGCGGTGGGTAATACCGCGATCTGATTATTTCTCAATCTGTCCCTTTGATAGATGGATTCTGTCCCTTCGTGCGCCCTGCTTCAAGGCTTAACCTGTTTGCGCATAACGGAACGACGGGAGGCTGGAACATGACGCAAACGAGTGACGGAGCAAACACGGTCGACTGGTCGACCGAAGCGATTGTCGGACGGCGCGACCGGTACTATGCCGCCTCGCAGGCGGCTTTTGTTCCCTATCGAACGCCGCTGATCCTGAAACAGGGTAAAGGGCAGTATCTGTGGGATGAAAAGGGCAACAGGCTGATCGATCTGCTGGGCATGAATCTCTGTATCAGTGTCGGCCATGCCCATCCGCGCATTGTCGCTGCCGTAACCGAACAGGTGCAGCAACTGACCCATTGCACGACGATGTTCTACCATCCGGTGCCGGCGCATTTCGCAGAGGAACTGGCGGCAACCATGCCGGCGGGCCACGACTGGGTGGTTCATTTCACGAATTCAGGAACAGAAGCGATTGATCTCGCCCTGATGATGGCGAAGGTCAGCACTGGCCATCAGGACATTATCGCCTTGCGCAACGCCTATCACGGGGCGACATACGGCGCGCAGGGCGTCACCGGCATCCGGAACTTCCGGCACGAGATCAGCCAGCTTCCGAATGTTGCCTTCACGGCGGAACCCAACCAGTATCGCGGTGCATTCGGAACAGGGTCTTCAGCCTATCTCGACGATCTCGACCGGGTCATCAACTACGCCACATCCGGGGCGCTGGCCGGCATGATCGTCGAGCCGGTGCAGGGCTACGGCGGCATCATCCGCATGCCGACGGAATATCTGCAGGGCGCGGCGGAACGGGTCCGCGCCGCCGGCGGCCTGTTGATCGTCGATGAAGTGCAGTCCGGCTTCGGTAAAACGGGGGAAGGCATGTGGTGTTTCGACAGCCATGGCATCGTGCCGGATATCGTGGTGCTGGCGAAAGGCATCGGAAACGGCATTCCGCTCGGCGCGGTGGTGGCGAAGAAGCGCGTAGCCGATGCGATGGCCGGCAAGTTTCTGTTTCACACCTACGGGGCGAACCCTGTCGCCTGTGCTGCGGGCCGGGCGGTGCTGCAGGTCATCCGGGATGAGAACCTGATCGACAACGCGAAAACCGTCGGCGCTGAACTGCATGCCGGTCTGAAACAGCTTCAGAAAAAGCACGAAATCATCGGTGACGTTCGCGGCATCGGATTCATGCAGGCGATCGAACTGGTCAAGGACAGGGACACAAAGGAACCCGCGCCGGAGGAAACCGCCGCCGTCTTCGAGAAAACGCGGGAAAACGGTCTGGTTCTGTCGAAATCCGGCAACTTCAAGAACGTTCTGCGGATGGTGCCGCCGCTGTGTTTGTCGATGTCCGATATCAATCCGGTCATCGAAGCGCTGGACCGCAGCCTTGCAACGATAAGACAGCCTAGTCGAAAACCCGGGTGATGTGACCCATCTTGCGGCCCGGCTTGGCTTCGGCCTTGCCGTAGAGGTGCAGATGGGTGTTCGGCAGATGCAGGTAATCCAGCCAGGCGTCGATATCGTCGCCCAGCAGATTGATCATTTCCGACCGGCCGCGCAGGCTGACATCGCCCAGCGGCAGATTGCAGACCGCGAGGACAAGCTGTTCGAACTGGCTGGTGCGGCAGCCCTCAATGGTCCAGTGACCCGAATTGTGCGGCCGTGGCGCGACTTCGTTAACCAGAATCCGGTTGTCCGGCGTAACGAACATCTCCACCGCCAGCAGCCCGACAACGCCGAAGGCGCGGGTGGCGGCCAGCGCGACATCCTGCGCCTTTTGCCGGATCGCCTCGTCGATCGGCAAGGCAAGCACTCCCGTGCCATGACCTAAGCCTTGGTCTGGTCACCTCTACTAAATTTGGATGAACCAACCGAAACGAAAAACAGAGATGACGTAACGCACACATGGTGCTGGATCGAAATTACTTCTTGACACATTCTATTAATAGAATGATAGATTGATAGAATGAATACAGCAATCAGCATATTTAAAGAACAACTGCGGGAGGATCGCTCGCCGCTGTATCTCAAAATCGCCACTCAAATGCGGCGCGAAGTCGAGAGTGGAAATTGGAAACCGGGATATCGGCTGCAGTCTCTTGCCAGTATTGCAGAAGATCTGGGGGTTGCCGTTGTGACCATTCGCCAGGCGGTGGCGCTGTTGGAACAAGAAGGGTTGTTGATCCGTAAGCAGGGACTCGGGACGTTTGTGACCGAGGCGCCGCCCACACAAAGATGGATCGTCCTGGGATCGGATTGGTCGTCGTTGCTGGGGCATCTGGAAGGCAAGAAACCACATCTGGTCCAGATGGCGGATACGATCGGCCAGCCGACTTTGTCATCCGGCGATGGCACGGCTGCGGAGTCTTACAAATACATGCGCCGTGTCCACTATTGGGACGACAAGGCCTATGCGCTGATCAACATTTATCTGGACCGGGCCGTCTACAGGATGGCGCCGAAGCAGTTTGCAGAAAACATGGTCATTTCGACGCTGGCAAAGACGCAGGGGATCAATGCCAAAAACATGCGTCAGACCATCTCCTTTACAACGGCCGATCCGGAAACGGCGGCGATGTTGAAAATTTCAGTGAATGCGCCGATCGGCGAAGTGCGCCGGGTTATTACCGATCCGGATGGCAAGGTTATCTATGTCGGTGAAACGAAGTACCGAGGCGATTTTGTAAAGCTTGAAATGAATCTCGAGCGTTAGACCCGGGACATTGGGGAGCATTTTGGAGAAAGAAAATGGAAACTGATCCGAACAATTCTACACGCGAAACACTGTCCTGCTACGCTGACAAGCATATCTCGCGCAGACAGTTCATGGAACGGGCTGCGGCGCTTGGCGTTTCGGTAACGGCGGCGACAGCTCTCTGGACCGAAAAGGCGCAGGCAACGCCCGCAAAGGGCGGGCATCTGCGCGTCGGTACCGATGGCGGTGCGACAACCGATACAATGGACCCTTTGCAATCAATCGGCACCGACCATATCACGCAGACGATCATGCTCTGTTATGACACGTTGACCGAAATCACCGCAGACGGCGATGTCGTGCCGAGTTTGGCGGAAGGCTGGGATACATCATCGGACGGAAAAACCTGGACCTTCAAGCTGCGCAAGGGCGTGGAGTTCCACAACGGGAAAACGATGACAGCAGATGATGTAGTCTGGTCGATCAGACATCATCTGAGCGAAAACAACAAATTCGCCGAGGGCAAATCTCTTGCCGAAAGTTTTGAAACGATCAAGGCGGATGGTGCGGACACGGTTGTGCTCGTGCAGAAGGAAATCAATTTCGATCTTCCGGCGCATCTGACGTCATTCGGTGTTTTCATCGGGCCGGAAGGAACAACCGACTGGAATTCCGGTAATGGAACGGGCCCTTATACCGTTGAAAATTTCGAACCCGGTGTCAGTTTCAAGGGCAGAAAGTTCGAGAATTTCTACCGCGAAGATCAAGGCCACTTCGAAACGGTCGATCTGTTGAACATTTCGGACTCATCGACACGGTCCAATGCCCTGAGGACCGGTTCCGTCGATGTTATCGGACAGCCGGATACAAAAACCGCCCAACGGCTTGGTGAAGTGGATGGCATCTCTTTGCTGGAAGCCGCCGGCGGCCAGCACTTCACGACGGCGATGCGCACGGACACCGATCCGTTCACGGACAATAACATCCGAATGGCCGTCAAGTTCGGTATCGAGAGGCAGGCAATCGTCGACAAGGTATTTGGCGGGTTCGGGTATGTTGGAAACGATCATCCGATCGGTCGCAATGTCCCCTTCTTCAACAAGGACCTTGCCCAACGGGAATACGATCCGGACAAATCCCGATTTTATCTGAAGCAGGCTGGCCTTTCGTCGATCGATCTTACGCTGGCGGCCAGCGATGGCGCGTTTTCCGGTTCGGTCGATATGGCTGTCCTGATGAAGGAGTCGATGAGGGAGTCCGGCATCAACATGACAGTCGACCGCCGGCCCGGCGACGGATACTGGTCTGACGTATGGCTGAAGAATCCATGGTGTTGCGTGTACTGGAATGGCCGGCCGACGGCGGACTGGAATTTTTCACTGGGCTATGAATCAACCTCCGGCTGGAACGATACATATTTCAGGAACGCAAGGTTCGATGAGCTGCTTTTGGCTGCGCGTGTCGAGCGAGACCAGGCAAAGCGCCGACAAATGTACTACGAAATGCAGGAGATATTGCATAATGAAGGCGGTACAACCGTCATTGCTTTCGCGAGTTATCTGCATGCGCTTTCCGACAAACTCGGGCATGACGCAGTTAGCGGTAACCGCCGGATGGACGATGGCCGGCTGGCTCGTCGCTGGTGGTTCAAGGCGTAAGGCCGCACTTTTGATTTCCGAAGCTTAACCGGTCCTTGCGGTTGTCTCCGGACGCCGCAGGGGACGTGATTCAGACAATCTTGCGGGATCCGGAAAAGCGACGGTTCAACCGTGAAGAAGCGGTTCTGTAAATATAGATTAAGAGGAGTCCGGCTTTGCCGTCAGATCCATTGTTCACCTATGCGGTAATTGCGGATACGCATATGAATCAGGAAGAAAACTATTCTTCTTCCCCGTATCCCTGCAATGCGCTGGCGAATGCCCGCACACGGTATGTAATTGCGGAACTGAACCGGTTGAAGCCGGATTTCGTCGTGCATCTGGGCGATATCGTCAATCCAGTACCGGAATTGCCGACCTACACCGATGCCGCCAATCATTTCAAGAATCTTGTGAAGGCTCTCGATGCGCCGCTCCACCTCGTTCCGGGAAACCACGATATTGGTGACAAGCCGGTATCGTGGATGCCGGCGGGGACAGTCACCGAAGAGCACATCGCGCTTTATGAGTCGCATTTTGGAAAACACTATTATTCATTCGATCACAAGGGCTTGCACGTCGTCATCGTAAACACACCGCTTATCAACTCCGGTCTTGATGCGGAACAGGAACAACGGGCCTGGCTGGAAGACGATCTGAAAGGAAATGCCGGCAGGCGGATTGTCCTCTGCGTGCACTATCCCCCCTACGTCTCGAACCCGGAAGAAAACGGGTCCTACGACAATATAGACGAACCTGGCCGGTCGTGGTTGCTGGGGTTGATACAACAGCACAGGGTTGAAGTGATTTTTTGCGGGCATGTGCACAATTTCTGGTACGACCGCCTGGCGGAATCGGAGATGTATCTTCTTCCGTCCACAGCCTTTGTCCGGCACGACTACAGTGAATTCTTTCATATCGAGCCTGGCGACCAGTATGGCCGGAACGACGAGCCGAAGCTCGGCTATTGCGTTGTTCGGGTTTACGAGAACGAACAGATCGTCGAGACGATCAGAACTTACGGCCGAACACTCGACGAAGCGCAAGCGCTAGCGCCAGAGGTCAAATCCGTTCGACCGGTCCTGTCACGGGAATCGACAATCGACTCCATCGGAGTGGACATGCGCCATCCCTGGGCGGAAGAAATGGAAATCGCCCCGTCCGGTGCGGTCGATGAGTTCGAACGGAAAATCGCCCGAAACGACTATCCAGTTCTTGCGTTATGGGAAATGGGCCTGCGCCGGATGCGTGTGCCGATACAGGATGTCGCCAATCCGAAAACCCGCAAGCGGATGCAGGCACTCAAGCGGATCGGCCACACATTTCAGGTATTCTGTTACGGCCTGCCTAACGATGCCTTGCTGTATTCTCTCGCTGATGCCAGCGGTCTTGTCGATATCCTCGAAGTCGTCCTGCCCTGGGACAAGACACCGGGTGCGATGGAGGCATTGCGCAGCATCAAGGCAAAAACCGGTGTGCGGTTGTATCTTTCCCGGGTTAACCGCAAGGATGCTGCTAAAGTCGCCGGGGCCCGGTTCAATCACCTGATAAGTCATGGTTTTGTGCTGGCGGAACGGGCGGACCTGGCCGATTTCACGAATACGCTTGATTCTGACAGGGTCTTGGACGGGTTTGTCTTCCGGATTCCGAACGACGCATCTCCTGCAGATGCTGTCATCGAAGCGCGGGACCTGACGGAATTGCTTGACCGCGACGCCTGTCTTTACATTCGAACCTCTGCGGCAAGCCCTGCCGAGGCGTATATCGATGATGAGGAAAACGCCGCTCGGATCGCAGAAAGCGTTGTCGCCTGCATTGGCGGTGGTACGCGCATCAGCGCCGTTCTGGACACGTTTGCAGATATAGACCGGGGCTACTTTGCGCGTACCGGTCTGGTGGACCGACGGTATAACCCCAGGCTTTCAAGTCATGTTGTCAAAAATCTGATTGGGCTTTTTCAGGAGGGCGGCTGGCTATTGGAAGAAAAACACACGGAGGCCGGCGCTGCCACGATTACAGTGATACTGCGAAACCGGCAGGGCGGTCATGCCCGCCTTTTGGTGAATGGCGTTGAAGAAAATCTTCAATCCGGAACACAGGGTGACATTATCGATCTGGCAACCGGATCGGTTCTGGCGTTTGATGCCGGGATGCAGGTGCCGCGCCTGTGTATGGTAATTGAAAGGCAGGAAACGGCCCGATTGGCAAAGACAGGAACAGAGTAGAAGCCCGGCAGAGCAGGCCTTGATGAATACTGTGAGCAGGAAAATTTCTGTGTTTCATATTTAGATGGGAAACATCGACATGCAGAGTATCGACGTTGACAAGCTTTTACGGGATCTTGGGGATGGCTGGGGAATGCCGTCCAGTCATCATATAGATCCTGACGTGTTCAAGTACGAGATGGCTGCCATCTTCAATCGAAGCTGGCTGTTTTTCGCGCCTGTCCATCACTTGTGCAAAAAGGGCGATACGAAGACAGGCTGGGCGGGCGATGTGCCGGTTTTGGTGACCCGGGACCAGACCGGAAAACTGCACGGTTTCGTCAACATGTGCAGGCATCGTGGGTATGCCGTGGCCACCAAAGACAAGAATTGCCGCAATCTGGTTTGCCAGTATCACGCCTGGACCTACAATCTCGACGGATCGCTCCGCAACGCACCGAATACGGACGACGATGCCGGCTTCGATAAAAGCGAGTTGTCACTGTTGCCGATCTCGGTCGATGAATTCGGTCCCGGTATCTTCGTCAATGCCGATCCGGGCGCAAAACCATTGCGGGAGTCGCATCCCAGGCTGCAATCGTATGCCGAATCCATGGAGTTTCGAACCGATCCCGGTTTCTACCTCGATAACTACGAGCTGGTTCGCACCGTACATTACGATTTCGAATCGAACTGGAAACTTTGGTACGACAACAACACGGAATGTTACCATTGTCCTACCATTCATGCGGGCAGTTTTGCCTCAGCGTTCAGCACGAACCAGGATTCCATGCGCTTTTCCGAAGTCGATCAGTTCATGACATTCTCGTTCGATCCGATGGGTGAGGAGCATGTGAAAGGTGAATTGAAGGCGAAATGGCAACGGGCGCTGCAGATTTTCCCGGCAATTGGCATCACTATGCAAGACGACATTCTGCTGGTTTATCAGGCCCTGCCGACGGGGCCTGAGACGACGAAGAAAACAATGTATTGTCTGGTCAGAAAAGAGGGTGACAAGGAGCTCGCGAGCCGCTGGATCGATCTCTGGCATCAGACGTTCAGCGAAGATCAGCTGGCGACCCAAATACAGCAGACGGGTATCAGAAGCGGTCGGCTGCCAAGACCCAGATATGTCCGTTCTCAGGAAGGACCGGTATTGTTTGTAAACCGGTTGATCCTGAATGCCTATCGTGGCGCCGGTACGCCAGCGCCAGCCGGGTACACGACCTAGTCGAAGACCCGGGTTATATGCCCCATCTTGCGGCCCGGCTTGGCCTCAGCCTTGCCGTAGAGATGCAGATGGGTGTTCGGCAGATGCAGGTAATCCAGCCAGGCGTCGATATCGTCGCCCAGCAGATTGATCATTTCCGACCGGCCCCGCAGGGCGACATCGCCCAGCGGCAAATTGCAGACCGCGCGGACAAGCTGTTCGAACTGGCTGGTGCGGCAGCCCTCAATGGTCCAGTGGCCTGAATTGTGCGGCCGGGGCGCGACTTCGTTAACCAGAATCCGGTTGTCCGGCGTAACGAACATCTCCACCGCCAGCAGCCCGACAACGCCGAAGGCGCGGGTGGCGGCCAGCGCGACATCCTGCGCCTTTTGCCGGATCGCCTCGTCGATCGGGGCGGGCGCTGTGGTTCTGGACAGGATGTGGTTCCTGTGGTCGTTCATCACGGTCGGGAAGCAGGCGGTTTCGCCACGGGGCGACCGCGCGACAATCACCGAAACCTCGCAGGTGAAGTCGACGAATCCTTCCAGAATGGCGGGTGTGCGGCTGATTGCCTCCCAGGCTACGACAGGGTCCGTCGCCGCATTCAGCGTCGTCTGGCCCTTGCCGTCATAGCCCAGCCGCGCCGATTTCAGGATCGAGGGTTGGCCGACATAATTGATCGCGGCGGCGAGGGTTGCCTCGTCCTGCACCGGCGCCCACAGGGCGGTTTCGATACCGGCCTCGTTCAGAAAGGTTTTTTCAAGCTTGCGGTCCTGCGCGATGGAAAGAACGCTGCTGCCGGGCCGCACCGGAACCGTTTCGGCCAGGAAATCCAGCACGCCGACAGGCACATTCTCGAATTCCAGAGTCACCACGTCGACCTGCTCGGCGAAATCCGCCAGTGCGCCGCGATCGTCATAGCCGGCGGCGATATGCGGCGCGACCTGGCTGGCCGGGCAATCTTCCTGCGGCTCGAATACCAGACACTGATAGCCCAGCGGAGCGGCTGCCAGCGCCGTCATCCGGCCGAGTTGTCCGCCGCCCAGAATGCCGATGGTCGAGCCGGGCGGGATAACCGCGTCGGTTTCAGCGGTGGTCTGTTCACTCATCTTCGGGAAGGTCCGGAACGTTGTCCGTTTGCCGCGCCCGCCAGGCGTCGAGCGCGTCGCGTATGGCGTCGTCGTTCAGCGCCAGCACGGACGCCGCCAGCACCGCCGCGTTGATCGCGCCGGCCTTGCCGATGGCCAGCGTGCCGACCGGGACGCCGCCCGGCATCTGGACAATCGAAAGCAGACTGTCATGGCCGGAAAGCGCGTGCGATTCCACCGGCACGCCAAACACGGGCAACGGCGTCATCGATGCCGCCATGCCGGGCAGATGCGCCGCGCCGCCGGCCCCGGCAATGATCACTTTCAGACCACGGTCGCGGGCGGTTTTTGCATAGTCGAAAAGCCTGTCAGGTGTGCGATGGGCGGAAACCACCCGGGCCTCGAACGGAACGCCCAACGCCGTCAGCGTCTCCGCCGTATGCTGCATCGTCGGCCAGTCGGACCGGCTTCCCATAATGACGCCGACAACCGGACTCCTGTCCTGTTCACCCATTTTCGAAAAGCCTCCCATCGCGCCGGCCCCGGCCCCAAACATCGGTATACGCTGTAGAAAGCCGGGCAGTATAGGCACCGTGCCGATTCGCGCAAGGACTGCTAAAGTAGCCGTTCTGGTCGAAGGAGCGGGAAATGCCGGAAGACGAATATGAAGATGTCGACCCGATCGTGGGCGGGGTTCGCTGGCGGCCGCTGACACGGTCCGACTACCATGTCGATCCGGCCTTCGCGGTGCGCCCGGTGAAACGCGACCGCGACGGCGAACCGGTACGCGGCAGGGAGAAATCGTCGCGGCCGCCGCCCCGGGTGAAATCGCCGGAAGATCTGACGGAACTGCACGGGATACCTGAAGACGCGCTGATTGATCCGCTGCGCACTATTCTGATGGAGATGATCGACGAGGCCGGCGCGCTGCATGAACAGTTGCTCGCCGCCGAGGACCGGATTGACTATCTGGAAGAACACAGCCGCTACGACCGGTTGGGCAACTGGCTGTCGACCGCCGCCATGCTGGGGCAGATTCGTCACCTGACTGATCTCGACCGGCGGGAAGGCGTTGCCAGTTCCATCGCCGGAATTGCGTTTTCCTTTTATCGCAACCCTGGCGAAACCGGGTCCTGGAGCGGTGCGGAAAAGCGCATGGCGAAAATGGGCGCGGCGCTTTCCGAAGCGTCGCCTTCAGGCGACGTCGTTGGAAGACTGTGGGACGGCGCTTTCGGTATTCTGCTGCCCGGCCTCGATGCAGCGAAAGCGCAGGCCCTGGTTGACGAACTGGCCGAACGGTGTGCGAAGGCCGGGGAAAGTACGGCGGTGCGGACGGCCATTGTGCCGGTGCTTCCGGATGAGGAGCCTGAACAGGCGGTCGACCGGTTATACGCGGCGCTGACCCGGACCGACGAAGACCGGCCTAGGCGATGATGTCCGGATACAGAAAGGATTCCAGATAGGTGATCCGGTCTTTCAGACGCAGCTTGCGCTTCTTCAGACGTTGCACCTGCAACGTATCGAACGGGACTTCCGCCGCCAGCCGGTCGATTACATCGTCCAGATCGCGGTGTTCCGAGGTCAGTTGTTCGATCTCGCGTTTGATTTCTGCTTCGTTATCGTCGTCCATTACGCCCTGGCTGCTTTTTCTGCTGTATCCTGTCCGTCCAACCAGAATTGAACGATCATCGACGGCATCGACCGGGTGCCGCGCGACACAGTGGTTTACGGTGTCCGCTGCGCTTTCGCCAAGTCTTTTCTGTGGATCATTGACGCCCGTCTGGCGATGATGAACCTTCCAGCGCTCCAACCCCGAAGCGAACCGCACAATGCCGCCTGATCTTGATAACACCGAATGCGACTCGCCGCTATGGCGGTTTGCCCTTGATCTTTATGCGGCCACCGATGTTTCTTCGGCCTGTCTTGCGCTGCAGGATTCGCTGTCGGCGGATGTCAACCTGCTGCTGGTTTGCTGCTGGGTCGGGCGGCATGGCGCTTATCTGCAGACTGAACAGATCGAAACCCTCGACCGGCTCGTACAGCCCTGGCGGGCGGAAGCGATTGTGCCGGTGCGGCGTCTGCGCCGGCAACTGAAAACGGCGGTCGGGCCTGTCCTGCCGGGGCAATCGGCCGGCCTGCGGGAAATCATAAAGTCGGCGGAACTCGAGGCAGAGAAAATCGAGCTGTCCGTCCTGTTTCAGGCGCTGGAAACGCTGCCTGCGAAAAACGCCGCGGGCGCCGAACGGGGCGGCGTCATCCGCAGCAATCTGCTGCACTATCTTGTCGCGCTGAACGCCAACCCGAACGAGCCCTTGACGCGCGATGCAGTGGAAACGCTGGTGCGGGAGACGCTGACGCCGGCCTAGACCGGGGCCTTGCCGACCGTCTTACGACGCGCTGCGGCTTGCGAGTTTTTTGTTCTTGTTGATCAGGATTTCCGTCAGTTTCTCGACGCTGCCGTTGTTGCTGCTCAGAACGCTCTGGAAATCGGCCTTCTGGGTCACCACCATGGACACGTTTTCAACAACGATATCGAAAATCCGCCACGAACCGCCGATATTTTCAACATGCCATTCGACCAGAATCGGCGGTGCGTCATTCTGCGGATACAGACGGCTTTCGACGATCTTGGAATCGCGGCGGCCGTCCATAACCCGGCCGGTCTCGAACTTCTGACCCGAATACGCCTCGAACCGCCAGGCATACGTATAGACAACATAGTCTTCCAGCGCGACTTCAAAGGCTTTGAGCTGCTCTTCGGTCGCCCGCCGGCGGTATGGGCCAAGCAGAACCCGAGCCATTTTGTCCAGATTCAGGCCGTCGCGCAGCAGATTGCGAAATCTTTCCTGCCGGGTTTCCAGATCGACATCGCCGGTCGTCAGCGATGAAATAGCCGTATCGGCAAGCCGGCCGATAAAGGCGTCGGGCTCTTCCGCTTTCGCGGCGACAGAACCGAACAGGAAAAAGCCGAAAACAAGGACAATAAGCGATCGAACCGTGTGTCGGCGGTGCAGTTTCATTATCGCTGCCGGCTGCATCATTTACTCTAGAAGAGCCGTTTCTTCAGCGGTTTCGTCATCGAACTCGATCATCGGATAGGTTTCCGGCACGTCGCCGGCGTCGCCGTTCATGATCATGTTCTGACGCTGCTGCCGATACAGGCTGCGAACCGTCGCGTAGAAGTCGAGCGATGTCGTTTCAAGGTCTTCAATCTGTTTCAGATTACGCGAGCGCGAATCGACCACATCGCCGGCAATCCTGCCGAACGCCCAGGCGCCCGGCGCGTCGCTGTCGGAATTGAAATCCCACAGGTTGAACGGGTCGAAGAAGAAATCGACAACCTTGCCGCTGGCGTCGCGAACATTCGACGGGCCGAGCAAGGGAAGCTGCAGATACGGGCCGGAAGCAACGCCCCAGACAGCCAGTGTCTGACCGAAATCCTCTTCCCGATAGGCAATGCCCTTGCCGTTGCCGTTGGCGATATCGAACAGGCCAAGGCCCAGCGTGTTGATAAGGCCGCGGCCGATTGTATCGGACGCGCCCTGTTCGTCGCCCTGCAGGATGTTGTTGACCAGAATGACCGGTGTTTTCAGGTGCCGCAGGAAGTTGCGCACGCTGTCCTTCACCAGATCGGGCAGTTCGCGATAAGCAGCCGCAAACTGCCGAACGACCACGCGGTCGATCGTCAGGTTAAGGCCGAAAATAGCCCTGTTCACTTCTTCGAGAGGATCGTTCCTGGCTTCATAAGCCGCCCGCGCGTCGGGGTCTTCGGGCACCTGTGCGCACCCTGTTACCAATCCGCCTATCGCAGCAGCAAGCAACAAACCACGAACCAGACCAAAAATTCGCATTAACACTCAACCTATCTCAAGAGGCGTCGCCACCCCAATTCACGAATCTTCAGCCCATCCGTTCCAAGCCAGATTTACTGGCTGTCCGGATACCCCCCGGCCCAGGCTGTAAATACGCACCCAATTGTCTAATCGTTGCCTACCATAGGCCCCTAGCAAGCGCCATACCGTATGGCGGCCCGGATTATTGTTCCTGACAAGTTGTTGCAAAAATGTCTCGGCTGTTAAGTGTTTGTTCATATTCACAAACATGGCATATCAGGCGGCGCGGCGCGGTAACCGATGAACTCCGCGCAGCCGCCCGCCGGAACGATTGAGGAAGAAAGGAAAAAGACCGATGGCAGATACACCGGACAACCTGGATCCGGCGCTGATACGGGCAAAGGAACTGGTTGTCAGACCGGAATGGATTGATGCCAACAACCACCTCAACGTGGCCTATTACGTACGGATATTCAGCAGCGGCATCATCGCGCTGCTTGATCGGATCGGACTACCCGAATCGGAAATCGAAACGCGCCGGACATCGACCTTCGCGGCGGAGATGAATGTCAGTTACAAGCGGGAAGTGCACCTTGGCGAAACCGTACGCGTGGCGACGCAGCTTATCGGTTTCGATTCGAAACGCATTCACTACTATCACTGGATGTTTCAGACAAAGGACGGTTACCTGGCGGCGACGTCAGAAGGCTTGAGCCTGCATGTCAGTCTGGATACGCGGCGGGTTTGTCCGTTCGAAGAAGATTCGTTGCTGAGACTCGCGAATCTGGCGTCGACTCAGAACCATTTGCCGCTGCCGGACAATCTTGGCCGCAGAATCAGGATAAAAAAGTTGTAGCAATGTCTAGGTCACAATCTTGTTACCGGATATGCGCCCAAAAGCCGCCGGAACCGGTTTGCATGCGTCTAAAAGATTGAGGCGCCGGAATGTTTCGCATAGGTTCTCATAACGATAGTCCGCCGGGGAGCGGACAGCATTGCCGGTAGGGTGCCAGTGGGGGAACTCGTGAATTACTCGGACAGTATCGAAGATGCGGCGGCTTTTGCCAAACAAGCGCTGGATTTGCTCGAAGAACACAAAGTGCCGCCAACGCCGCAGAATTTTACAATCTGGTACGCCTATGTCAGTGGCCGGCATCCTGATCTTGTCACCATGCTGAATCAGTTAATTGGCAGTGAGGCGGAATTTCCAGTCGAACGCCATGGCGAGATCTATGACAGGTTTTTCTCGACTCAGCAGGAAGAAGAAGCGCTGCAGGACGCCAGCGAACAGATCGATCTGCAACTCGACGGCCTGATGGACATGCTCCATGAAGCGAGCGGCGAGGCGCAGGAATTTCAGGAATCGATACAGGACGGCCTGCACGGGCTGACCCAGAGCAAGGGGCTCGACGGGATCACGCAGATCATGCAGAAGGTGGTCAGTCAGGCGAAGAAAATGCAGGCGTCGAACAACGATCTGCAGAAACGGCTGGAAACGTCATCCGGCGAAATCAAAACCCTCAAGAAACACCTCGACGATGTACAGAAGGAAGCTCTGACGGACGGATTGACCGGTATCGCGAACCGCAAGTGTTTCGATATTTCGTTGCGGCGCCTGACAAACGAAGCAAACGAAACGGATCAGCCTTTCTGCCTGCTTCTGACCGATATCGACCACTTCAAGGCCTTCAATGACAATTACGGTCACCAGATCGGCGATCAGGTGATCAAGCTGGTGGCGAATGTTCTGGCAAAGACGGCGGAAGAGAATCAGGTTGCGGCCCGATACGGCGGCGAGGAGTTTGCGCTGCTGCTGCCATCGACGAAACTGGAGGCGGCGTACAAGATCGCCGAAACAATTCGCGAAACGGTCTCCACAAAACGGATTCGGAACCGCAATACCGGCGAGGAAATGGGCAATATCACGTTGTCCATCGGCCTCGGCCTCTACCGCGCCAGCGAACCGGTCACCAATCTGATTCAGCGCGCCGATGCCAGCCTGTATTTTGCAAAAGGCAACGGCCGTAACCGCACGGCGACGGAGCGAGAACTGGAAACCGAAACCGTCGCAGGCTGACGCTCTTCCGGCGAATGCTCTGGCGAAGACCGGCCAAACGTCGTTTAATCGGACAGAAACCCGGCAAGTTAACAGTTACCGAAAGCCGAATCCGTGGCGATCGAGCGATTCAAACACATGATGGATAATGTTCACCGGTTTACCCGGCACGAACATTTCGTCATGTCAGTCCTGTCGGTGATCTTCGGACTTCTGGGTGGCGCCGCCGGTATCGTGTTTCGTGAAACGATTGGCCTGATTCAGGCTGGATTCTTCGGCTCGCCGTCCGATCTTCTGGCCTTCGATCGTACTCAGATTGAGTGGTGGCGTATTCCGCTGGCGACCACAGCCGGCGGTCTTATCGTCGGACTTCTTGTCTATTATCTGATGCCGGGAAGGCGGCCCTATGCGGTTGCCGACGTCATCGAGGCGAGCGCGCTGCGGGGCGGCCGGATGAACCTGCGCGTCGGTCTTGGCGCAGCGCTGATCAGCGCGACGACGCTCGGCAGCGGCGGGTCGGCCGGCCGTGAAGGGCCGGTTGTCCATCTAGCGGCCAGCCTGTGCGCCTTTCTCGGGGAACGCCTGAAACTCGGTCCGGCGATGCAGCAGACGGTGCTTGGCTGCGGCGTCGCGGCGGGGGTCGCCGCATCGTTCAACGCGCCGATTGCGGGTGTGTTTTTCGCGCTGGAAGTTGTGGTCGGCCACTATGCGCTGGCGGCATTCGCGCCGGTGGTCATCGCGTCGGTCACCGGCACCCTTGTCAGCCGTATTTATTTCGGCGATTTCCCCGCCTTTGTTATCCCGCCGCACGAAATTACCTCGTTCTGGGAATTTCCTGCTTTCGCCCTGCTGGGTGTGGTCAGCGCAATCGGGTCGATCCTCTTTATCAAGTCGGTCGGCTTTTCGCAGAAGGTTTTTTCTTCGATACCGAAGCTGCCTGTCTGGGCGCGTCCGGCGCTTGGCGGGCTTGCGCTTGGTATTATCGGCATCTTCCTGCCGGAAGTGCTGGGTGTCGGATATTTCGCGACGGATCAGGCGTTACGCGGCGAACTGCCGCTGTTGATCCTGTTTACACTGATTGTCGCCAAGACGGCGGCGACGGCGATCACGCTGGGCAGCGGCGGCGGCGGCGGCGTGTTTTCGCCGTCATTGTTCATCGGCGCGATGATCGGGGGGACGTTCGGCGTCGTTGCGACTCTGGTGCAGCCCGAACTGTCGTCAGGGCACAGCGCCTATACCTTGATCGGCATGGGTGCGATGTCCGGGGCGGTTCTGGGGGCGCCGATCAGCACGATCCTGATCGTGTTCGAACTGACCGGCGATTACGAACTGACCATCGGCGTGATGATCGCGACCGTGATCGCCTCGCAGATCAGTCTCAATGTTCTCGGATTTTCTTTCTTCTCGTGGCAGCTTCATCAGCGCGGCGTCAGCCTGAAAGGCGGGCGCGAGGCCGCCGTGATGCGGTCGCGCAGCGTGCGCGACGTGATGAAGGACGACCTTCTGACTGTCGGGCCCGGGGCATCGCTGGAACGGATTCGCGGCAATCTGATCGAAAGCGCCTATGGCGAACTGTTCGTCGTTGATGGTTCGAACCGCCTTATCGGCACCATCACCCTGCGCGATCTGGCGCAGAATGCCTTTGAACACGAAAAGGACGATGTGCTGACGGCCGGCGACATCGCCCGCCGCGATCCGCCGACCGCCTGCGTCACCGATACGATCGAAACCGCGATATCGATCCTGGAGTCCTGCCGTGAGGAACATATCGCGGTACTCGATACCGGCGACGCGCCGACGCTTGTCGGCGTGCTGCACGAACGCGACGTGCTGGCCGCCTATCACCGCGCGGTGCTGGCGACCCGGCCGACCGAACCGACCTAGGCCGTAAACTCATAAACGAGAGAGGATTTTGCCCGTGACGGATTTGGATGGACCGGAGGTCTGGCGAGTGCAGCGCGATGCAGCGGCATCGGGCAAGATCGACAGGCGGTCGGGGCGCCAAATCCGCCGGGCCGGAACGGCTGGCCGGTCGGGCTGCCCCTGCGGCGTCAATCCACCTCGCCGATGCACAGGCATCGCCTTCGGCGAATTTCCTGGCATTGACAGGCCGAACCGGTCAGCAAAAACTCTCTTCGTTTATGAGTCTACGGCCTAGATGACGGAAATCGCCGGCCTCGTCTTCCCCCTCTTCGGACTGATTCTTCTCGGTTACGTTACCGCACGGCTGATGAAACAGCCGACGGAGGCGATGGGTTGGCTCAGCGCCTTCATCATCTATCTCGCCCTGCCGGCGCTGTTTTTCAAACTGCTGTCTAAAACACCGGTAGAAAAACTGGCGAGCTGGGGGTTCATATCGTCGAACATCGCGGCGACCTTCGCGGTTTATCTGTCCGTATACCTGTTCGCCGTTCTGCTGCGCCGGTCGTCCGGTCAGGAAGCGACAATCCAGGGGCTGGCCGGCGCGTACGGCAATATCGGCTATATGGGGCCGGCGATGGCGATCCTGACCTTCGGCGAGGCCGCGGCGGTGCCGGTGGCGCTGATCTTCTGTTTCGAAAACATCATGCATTTTACCGTCGCGCCGACCTTCATGGCGTTTTCGGGCCGCGACAAGACGAACCTGGGGGCGCTGGCAATGCAGATCGCCCGGCGCATCGCTTTCCATCCGTTCATCATCGCCACGTTTCTTGGGGTCGGGGCGGCGTTTTTGCATTTGTCGCCGCCGCAGCCGGTGGAACGCCTGATCGACTATCTTGCGCAGGCCGCCGCGCCCAGCGCCCTTTTTGCGATGGGCGTCACCCTGGCGCTCAACCCGTTGCGGCGAATCCCGATCGAACTGCCGTTGATCGTGCTGGTGAAACTGGTCCTGCATCCGCTGGCGATGTATCTGGTTTTAAGCTGGGCCGGCGATTTCGACCCGATATGGGTGTATACCGCCGTGCTGCTGGCGGCGCTGCCGACGGCTACGAATGTCTTCGTGCTGGCGCAGCAATACGGGTTCTGGGTCGAACGGGCGTCCGCCTGCATCCTTATCACCACGATGCTATCCGTCGTCACGCTTACCGGCCTGCTTTACGCCATCACCTCAGGTTTGCTGCCGGCCGACCTGTTTCCCGGCTAGGGTCAGGCGGTGTCGCCTTCCGCCGGTTCGCGCTTGCGTCCGTTTATCATGGCGCGGACAAGGTTTTCGCCGTGGCGGATGCTGGCAAAGGCGACACCGGCAATATGCAGGCCGACAAGCAGCAGCATTCCGTTTGCCATAACCTCGTGGATTTCCTCGACCCATTCCGAACCCCAGAACATATCGAGCGTCATCATCCATCCGGTACCTGCTGTGGCGACCAGACCAAGGATCAGGGCGACGACCATCGCGCCGCCTGCCGGGTTGTGGCCCAGATAGCGGCGTTCGCGGCCGGTCGCCATGTCCTTAACATATGTAATGAAGCTGCCGGCGCTCGGCACGAATTGCATGAACCGGGCATGGCGCGGCCCGATCACGCCCCATACCAGGCGCAGTGCGACAAGGCCCAGAATCGTATAGCCCATCGCCTCATGCAGTTCGTCCAGCTCGTCGCCGGTTAACCAGACAATGGCGAATACGGTTACCAGTGACCAGTGAAACAGCCGGACCAGTGGATCCCACACCTTGACGGTCGGTACGGTTTTCTCAGTCATCGGATTTGTTCTTCATCATTTCGAGGGATTTCGGATCGAAATAGGCTTCCACGCGCTTGCCGTCCTGATTGAAGGCATAGACTTCGTAGCAGCCGTCTTCGGCTTTGATGCGCTTTACCTGCCAGCCTTCAGCTTCGAGCTTCTTCTGCAGGGCTTCGCGCGGCTGCCGTTCATTTTCTGGGGCGTTGCAATGTTCGCTTTCCGCATTGGCCATGGCAGAGCCGGAGGCGAGGAAGGCGCAGGTGGCGGAAACGAGCAGTACGTTCTTCATGTAGTGTCTCCTGTTGGATGAAGGTCGTGGAGACACGTATCGCGGCCTTACCTTTCGCCATTCTTACATGGCGGAATTTTTCACGGCGCCGACGGCTTGTCTGACAGGACCAAGTAACCGATAAAGGCCGTCAATCGATATTTCCCAGACTGAAGAAAGAGCAGGGTTAAGATCATGAAGCTTGATGTCGCGGAGCATGAGGCCCCGGCCGATGCCGATGCCCGAAAAAAAGTTAATCCGGTTATCTGTTATCCGCCGGAAACCCTTCCGAAGCCCGACATCGGCAGTCTGCGCGACCTGCGCCAGTCATCGACACAGGTTTCTTCCATCGAGGTTCCGCCGCGCGACGCAAGTTGCATTGCCGTTCCCAAACACTGTTTCTTCACCATTACCTCCGTCGGCGGACCCCAGGTCGGCGACCTCAATCTGTGGAATGCGCAGGATGTGACGGAGCGGTTCTATGCCGGCAAGACGCGGGCGCTTCACGGCACCCATCTTTCGACCGGCGACCGGATGTGGTCGAGCTTTCCGAATATGCGGCCGATGGCGACGATCACCGACGATACGCTCGACTGGTACGGGTTCGATGACTTCGGCGGTTCGGTTCACGATGTCATCGGCACGCGCTGCGACCCTTATACCGGCCGGCTGCTTTCCGGCAGCGACTATCACTATTGCTGCCATTCCAATCTTACCCGGGCGCTGGCCGACTACCTGGATATCCCGCGCAGTGAAGCCGAACCGCATGTGCATGACGTGCTGAATGTCTTCATGTGCACCGGCTTCACCCGCGATACCGGCCAGTATTTCATGAAGGCGACGCCGGTTCGCCCCGGCGACTATCTGGAATTCCATGCCGAAATCGATCTCATTGTCGGCCTGTCGGCCTGCCCCGGCGGCGACTGTTCAACCGAACATTCATCCGATACGGCGGCGTGCTATCCGCTGCGGATCGATATTTACGATCCGGGCGAGGACGTTCGTAGCGGTTACGTCGAACCGCCGCGATCGGCCTATGACCGAAGCCACGGGTAGCCGCACCGCCCGTCGTTGCTAGGCGTTGACGGGTGAACTGTAGCCAAGCTCGTCGAGCCGGTTTTTCAGCGCCATGCGGTCCAGGCTGCCGAACGGAAGGTTGATGAAAACCTCCAGCCGGCGGTTGATCATGCTGTAAAGCTGGTTCAGCAGCACCCGGCGTTCGGTTTCCGTGCCGGTGAATTTCGCCGGGTCGGGCAGCGGCCATGATGCGGTTACGACCTTGTCGCCGAATTCCGGGCACTTCTGGCCTTCCGTGGTGTCGCAGAGCGCGATGACGAAATCCATCACCGGCGAATCAGGTGTGGTGAATTCCTCCCACGACTTGCTGCGCGCGGTCGATATGTCGTGGCCCAGATTTTTCAGGTTGGCCAGAACCTCGGCATTCGGGGCATCGACCGGGTCGGACCCGGCGGAATAGGCCCGGAAGGACCCGGCGCCGATTTTATTCAGGATCGCCTCGGCGATAATGGAACGGGCGGAATTATGGGTGCACAGAAACAGAACGTTGAATGAACCGGTCATGGGAATATCCCTTTCCTCTATGTCGGGAAGAAGCCGTGCAATATCGCCACAGAGATCCGGCTGCCCGTAGCAGCAGGTCTCGGTGACGAAGGTGAGCAGATTTCGCAGCCCGATAAAGCGGACCGCATAGGTGGTGGTGCGCCCCTGCCGCGTCGACCGCAGCAGACCCGCCTGTTCCAGCGCGGCCAGATGAAATGACAGCGTTGACGCCGGAATGCCGGTCTGCCGCTGTAATTCGCCGGCCCGCATGCCGGTCGATCCGGTCACAATCAGCAACCGCAGAATCCGCACCCGCGTTTCCTGTGACAGGGCCGTGAAACATGCTGCCGCCTGCGTATCATCCATTGCACTAGTATAATCGAATAATCATACTAGTCAATCAACTTCATGCCGGAAATGGCGGCCGGCACTTCTTTTGAAACAGCAGGAAGAGTCAGGGGGCTGAACGTTCCAGCATGGTTGAGGGAAACGACATCGTCGCTGTCGTTCCCTGTCCCGGGATACTGTCAATTCTGATTTGGCCGCCGATTGCTTCTGCTGAACGCTTTGTCAGAAACAGGCCCATTCCGAATCCGGTCTCGTCAATCGAATAGGCGCTTCGGGTATTGAATTGTAGTAGACGCTCCAGCTTGCGGGGCTCGATTCCCGGCCCGTCATCAATGATGCAGATACTGAGATCCTTGTCTTTGCTCCAGTCGACTTCCACCTTGACGTGACATCCCTTGTCTATGTGTTTGACGGAATTCCCGATCAGGTTCATCAGAATCTGCTTCACCAGAGTTTTTTCGGCGCGAATACGGGGCACGCAAAGATCTTTCGGGACAAGCAGCTCGATGCCCCGCCGTTTAGCCAGTGGCGCAACGACGCGTTGACAGCTTTCCAGGCAATCCGCCAGATCGACCAGAATATCCGTGGCTCGTTCGGTGAAATCCTTGTCATCGTTCATTGCCAGAACCGAATCCACCAGTTCCAGCAGAACCTCGCCACTATACTTGATATCGCAAACATAGCCCCGATAGCGCTCTTCAAGCGCGCCGAACGGTTCGGACTGCATAAAATCAGCCATGCCCAGAATTGCATTCAAAGGCGTTCGGAAATCATGGCTCATCTGAGCAACGACAAGATCACGCATGTTGTTCGTTGCATTCAGTTGCTGCAAAAGATTTCGCAGTTCTTTTTCGATCCGCGCGCGGGCGGCGCATTCCTTGTTCAGGTTATCGACAAGCCTCGTCAGTTCGATGAAATGATCGACATTTGGGTTGCCCGAAAAGAACCGCAGAACGGCCACGGCTTTGTTGTCATGGACGGAACGCCAGCCTTCAACGCGAATGAAATCGGAACCGTTGTCCGGATTTTGCCGGTGAAAGGTTTTCGGCAAGGGTTCCGACGTTCCCAGCCAGTCGCGGATGGACTGGCGAAGATAGTCGATGGAATCCGAAAAAATGTCGCTGAGGTGCCGATGTTTCGTTTGCGGGTTTAATCCGAAAAACGGTGAAAACCGGTCATTCGCAAGTAGGATCGACCCGTCCGCGCCAACGACAAGCATGGCCTCGGGAACCGACCCTGCTATCGTTATGGCAGCGTTACTTTCAGGCGTCTTGTTTTTCATCGGGCGCTATCTCGTCAATCCGGAAGTATTCCCGACCCGGGCGGCCCATTTTGTTTGGTGATTTCGGGTTCAGGGCCACGCGCACAAGGCAACGGTCATTTCCCTCGGCGAAGGATTCCTCGACGCTGACATTCGCATAACCGAGATTTTCAGCCGTGATACGACCGAAAACGCTCGACGTCATCATGCACATTGCCGGTCTGCCTTCGACGTTTTTGCCGAAGGGACATTGTCGATTGCCAAGCACGATTTCATCGTCGTCGTGCGAAATTACATAGAAATCGCCGCCGATCCTGCGTTTAAGATCGACCATGGAATCCGCAACCTGGTCAGCGTTGAGGTTTTTCTGCTGAAATGCCTTGCGGTACAAATCGTTCAGCGTATCGCCCATCCGCGCACCGACGATAGCGATAAATCCGCTTGCTTCCCGAATACCAATCGAGTCCTGCAACACGCCCGCCAGATCGCGGAGCATCTTTTGCATGAAACTGTCCCGATCCAACGAGACATCGAGATCACTCTTATCTGACTCGCGACTCATCGTAACCCTCGCGCTGCCTTAATTTTGGAGTGTTCTTAGGTACTTACAGTCGCATAGGGGCAATTTTTGCGCAAGCATGGCGCGCGGTCTTCCGACCGCTGATTTTGCCTGCCGGCCAGGCATTATTCCGGTGGTGTGATCACATAGACAAGGTAGATGCGAAGTTGAGACTTTGCGACTTCCAACCCTTATGTGATCACATGGAAGTCACCCGAGCGATCGCAGCGTTTAGAAATTTTTCCAGCATCTGGGTGTAGGTCAGCCCGGCGAAGCCGGCCATGAAGGCCAGCTTGCCGTCATTCGCCCAGGCCGGGTTCGGGTTGACCTCCATCAGTTTCGGCCGGCCGTCGGCAGCGCAGCGGAAATCGAACCGCCCGTAATCCTGCAAGCCGAACCGCTGAAACAGCAGCTTCGCCCAGGCTTCAATCCGCTTGACTGTTTCAGCATCCAGCGACGCCTTCTTGAAACTGATATCGGTCCAGTACGGCGACTCCGGGTCGGCCTTGGATTCGAACGACAGGATCGGGTTCGCCCCTTTCGGCAGTTTCGAAAAGTCCACTTCCAGCGGCGGGAAGGCCTCCAGCCCGGCATCCGGATTGCCGATCAGCCCCATGCCGTATTCCGGCCCGGGCAGATATTCCTGCCACAGCACGTCGCGCCCCGGCAGCTCGCGCGTCAGAAAATCCAGATACTTTCTGGCGTCTTCCCCGGTCCGCACCACCGCATCCCTGGTGATGCCGACGCTGCCGTCTGCGGCATTCGGTTTCAGCAGGGCCGGATAGAGATCGGGCAGGGTTTCGAATCCGTCGGAGGCCCGCAGATACACCTCGCCCGGCACTTCGACGCCCAGTTCACGGGCGACAAGCCGGACGATCTGCTTGTCGAAACAGATCACCATCGCCTGCGGCGTGGCGCCGGTATAGGGGATATCATGCAGTTCCAGCCATGCCGGCAGATTCAACTCCCGCGTCGGCCGGTTGAACACGCCGGTATCGCAGAAATTGATCACCAGATCGGGCGGATCGGCTTCCAGTCTGTCGAACAGGCCGTCATGGTCGTTGTATACCGCGATGTCGAACCGGCCGAGTGACCGGAAGGCCGCAACCATCGCATTATGGGTTTCGATATCCTGCGGTCCGTAGGCGCTGCCCAGCTTGGTCGGGTCCGACGCCTTGTGGTCACCGGTGATGATGGCGATTTTCCTGATATCCGATGCGGCTTTGGCGGTCATTGCGTATCCCGATAATAGGTTTTGCATCCGGCGTGTGCCCGTTGCACACTTTCGCCATGCCTATATGCGAAGCAGACCCTTGGCGAGTCCAGTATTTCGAGGGCGTCGATTGCCCCGACGACGTTTTCGTGCCGACCGAGGACGGCGACGCCTGGAAATGGTACCCCGATTATAAATGGGTCTACAACAAGCTGGAAGTCGCCGAAAGGCAGGGCTTCGTCTGCGGTCCGCACGGGCTGGAGCCGCCGTCATTCCCGGTCTTCTCGAAACCGGTCTTCAACATGCGCGGCATGGGGATCGGCAGCCGCGTTATCAAAACCATGCGCGATTACAAGGCCTATCAGAAGCCGGGCCATATCTGGATGCCGATTTGCGAAGGCGAACACATCTCGACCGACTTCGCCGTGGTTGACGGCAAACCGGTCTGGTGGCGACACGCCTATGGCGAGGCGCTGGAAGGCGGCATGTTCGATCACTGGGTCGTGCTGGCGGAGAACAAACCGGAGATCGAGGCCTATTGCGGCGAATGGCTGCAACGAAATCTTGCCGGCTATACCGGCATGGTGAATATCGAGACCATCGGCGCGAAAATCATCGAGGTGCATCTGCGTTTCGCCGATCAATGGCCTGACCTGTACGGCGGTCGCCCCTGGGTCGAGGCGCTGATCGGCCTGTACCGCGACAAGGTCTGGACGTTTGACGAGCCGGATCCGCGCACCGGCTACAGTGTCGTGCTGTTCGGCGGTCATGGCATCGACTACAAGCACCCGCCGGCTGAACTGGTCGAGGAAATCCGCAGCCAGTCGGATATCACGAGCGTTCAGATTACCTTTCACGAAGACCGCCCGGCCTCGTGGCATGCCTCGCCGCCCGGCGGATTCCGTCTGGCCATCGTCAATACGTTTTCGCTGGAAGCGGGCCTTCGGGCGCGTGAAAAACTGGCGCTGAATTTCTGGTCGACCCAGCATATGCGGCCGAAACGGACGAAGAAACCAGCCGCCGGTGACTGATCCGACCGACCTGACCGATCTCTCGTCTATCGAGGAGATCGAGAATATCTGGATCCCCGCCGCCGACAGGGCGCGTCTGGCGGCGCGCGTCTGGCGTCCGGTGACGGCGCATGAAAATCCTGTGCCGGCTATTCTTGAATACATCCCCTACCGCAAGCGCGACTTCATGCGCGAGCGCGACGAGCCGATGCATCGCTACTACGCCCTGTGCGGTTATGCCAGCGTGCGGGTCGATCTGCGCGGCAGCGGCGATTCCGACGGCGTGCTGGATGACGAATATTCACCGACCGAGCACAAGGATGCCGCAGCGATCATCGCCTGGCTGGCCGATCAGGACTGGTGTTCCGGCGCGGTCGGCATGACCGGCATTTCCTGGGGCGGGTTCAACGCGTTGCAGGTGGCGGCGCTTGCGCCGCCGGCGTTGAAGGCGGTCATCACGCTGTGCGCGTCCGACGACCGTTACAGCGACGACGCCCACTACAAGGGCGGCTGCCTGCTCAATGAAAACATGCAATGGGGATCGATCCTCACCCTCTACAACACCCTGCCGCCGGACCCGGATATCGTCGGCGAGCGATGGCGCGACATGTGGCGCGACCGCATTCGCGCGGTGAAGCCGTTTCCGGCGGAATGGCTGCGGCATCAGGCGCGCGACGATTTCTGGCAGCACGGATCGGTCTGCGAGGATTTCGACGCCATCGAATGCCCGGTCTATGCCGTCGGCGGCTGGGCCGACGGGTACACCAACGCGGTCCCGCGTCTGCTTGAAGGGCTGAGCGTGCCGCGCAAGGGGCTGATCGGTCCGTGGGCGCACACCTTCCCGCACGATGCCGTGCCGGGGCCGTCCATCGGCTATCTTCAGGAAGCGGTGCGCTGGTGGGACCACTGGCTGAAGGGCATCGACACCGGCGTGATGGACGGGCCGATGTTACGGGCCTGGATTCAGGACTCGCTGCCGCCGCAGCCGCAATACGACATGCGTCCGGGCCGCTGGGTCGGCGAGGCGGCGTGGCCGTCCGACCGCATCGAACCGCTTCGGTACAATCTGGAATGGGGCTATCTGTCGCCGAAACCCGCCGACAGCCACGAAATCGCTTTTTCCTCGCCGCACACGCTCGGCACCCGCGCGGGCGAATGGTGCGGTTTCGGCGCGGAAGGCGAAGCGCCGCGCGACCAGCGCGCCGATGACGGCGGGTCTTTGGTCTTTGACAGCGATCGGCTGAGCGAGCCAATCGACCTGCTGGGCGCGCCGGTCGTCGAACTGGATGTGGCCTCCGACCAGCCTGTCGCGTTTCTGATCGCCCGGCTGTGCGATGTCGATCCGAACGGACGCTCGTCGAGAATTTCCTATGGCATCCTCAACCTGTGTCACCGCAACGGCCACGAATACCCGGAAAACCTGGAACCCGGCGTCTATTACCGCGTCCGCCTTCAGCTCGACGATCTGGGACAATCCGTGCCGGCGGGACACCGGCTGCGGCTGGCCCTGTCGACTTCCTACTGGCCGATGATCTGGCCGGCCCCGTCGCCGGTAACGCTGACGGTTCGCACCGGATCGTCTTTCATCGATCTGCCGGTCCGTCCGCCGAATGCGGCGGACGCCGATCTGCCGGCTTTCGAGGAACCGGTCGCCGCCCCGGGGGTTCAGGCCCTGAAGGTTCGCCGTATGGAAACTCAGCGCCGCATCGAAATCGACCTGACCACGAATGAGATGATCTACACGCTTCGCGGCGACGGCGGCGAATTCGGCGGGGCGTCGCGGGCGCGGCTGGATGAGATCGATCTCGATCTCGGCTATGAGATGATGAAGCGGTACCGGATCATGGAAGACGACCCGCTGTCGGCGGAAACCGAGCTGGTGCAGAAGGCCCAGCTTACCCGCAAGGACTGGCAGGTCCGCATCGACTGCCGCACACGGCTGCGCGTAACGGCCGACCATTTTATCTTTACCGGCGATCTGGAGGCGTTCGAGGGCGATGTGCCGTTCGAGCAGCGAAGCTGGACGGAATCGGTGCCGCGCCGCTTTCTCTGATCGGGCGGGCCCGTCAGGTCTCCGCCGTCTCGTCTTCCGACTTCGCCACCGCCTTGATCTCGTCCAGGATCGGATCGATCAAACCGGTATCGCGCGCCTTCGGGTAAACCAGCCAGGCCGGCATGGCGAAGGTCGGCGCATCCGGCACGGCGAACAGGTCGCCGGCGTCGATCAGGCGTCGGACAAGGCGCTTCGGGAAATATCCCGATCCGCCCTGTTTCATCAGATAGGCCAGGCCCAGCCAGCCGATATTGAAGGACAGGGCGGGGCTGACGAAATCCGGAAAACTGCCGCTATGCAGCCGGTTGAATTCCTGACCCCAGTCGACATAGACATAGCCTGTTTCCGGCGGCGGGCCGGGTTCGGAGGACACCATGATCAGGCTTTCGTCCAGCAGTTTTTCGATTTCCACATTCGGGCGGCGCTGCGGCGTATACATCATGCCGATGTCGATCCTGCCGTCGATAAGCCCTTGCATGATATCGGCCTCGAAACCGATTTCGGCTTTTACCGATATATCGCCGGTCTTTGCCCGAAACCGGGAAAGCCAGTCGATCAGCAGTCCTTCCCACAATCCGATCCGCGCGCTGACGACGATGCTGGCGCGGAACCCGGCCGGCAGGCCGGCATCGTGACGCGCCTGTTCCGCCGTCTTGACCAGAAGGTCGGCATGTTTTGCGAACCGGCGGCCGGCCTCCGTCAGCACCGCGCCGGCCTTGTTGCGCACGAACAGGCGGCACGACAACTGGTCTTCCAGCGTTCGGATGCGGGCGCTGACCGTCGACTGGGTGATGTGCAGCAGGTCGGCCGCCGCAACGAAACTGCCGGAAGATGAAACGGCAAGAAAGGTCCGGGCGAATTCGGTATCCATGATCGGCATCCAATTTAAAATCGGCTTTATCAATATTATATATCAATAATATTCAGTTTTACGCAGTTAAATAGGGCGCTATCGTAATGGCCCTGCCTGTCATGAAGGATGATCAAGGGTATGACCGATACGGATGAAACGCCGGGCGTCTATGCATCGTCGCCGTGTTTCGCGCATGAACTGGAATCGACGCGGGACGGGTATACGGTGACCGACCCGCAGACCGCAATCGATGTCGCACGCTGGCGCAAGGCTGAACGGACCCGCCTGCTGGCGGAACGCCGCGCGTTTTCCCGCGACCATCTGATCCGAACCGCGGCGACCATCACCGAAAAGCTGGACCGGTTGATCGGATCGCAACAAGACCTCGCCATCAGCGTCTACTGGCCGATCAAAGGCGAACTCGACCTGCGTCCCTGGATGCAGGCCCTGTCGGCGCGCTCAATAACGGTGCTGCTGCCTGTCATTCTGGAAAAGGGGACACCGATCCGGTTTCACCGCTGGACGCCGGGCTGCCGCATGGTCGCCGGGTTCTGGAATATTCCGGTTCCCGAAGAAGGGGAGGAGTTGGTGCCGGATATCTGCATCGTCCCGCTGGTCGGATACGATGGGCAGAATTACCGGTTGGGCTATGGCGGGGGCTATTTCGACCGCACCCTGGCAAGCCTGTCGCCTGCGCCGATGACCTACGGGATTGGACATGTTTCATCGGCGCTGCCGACGATTTTTCCACAACCGCATGACATTCCGATGGACAGGATCGTCACGGCCTGATCCGCCACGCCCGGCACGAGGACAAACATGACTGAAACCACCGCTCTCGACACGTCGGTCTGCCGGTTGCTGGGGTGCCGCTATCCTGTCCTGCAGGCGGGCATGGGCGGTGTCGCCCGGTCCGAGCTGGCATCCGCTGTTTCCGCTGCCGGCGGTTTCGGTTGCCTCGGCATGGTGCGGGAAAGCCCGGCCCTGATTGAAAGGGAAATCGACGCGACCCGCGAGCGCACCGACCGGCCGTTCGGGGTCAATCTGATTCCCGCGGCGACGGATCGGTCGCTTTTTCTCGAGGAACTGGCTGTCTGCGTCGACCGCAAGGTCGGGGCGGTGGTGTATTTCTGGGATGTCGATTCCGTGGCGGTCCATCAGGCCCGGGCGGCCGGTCTGAAGGTGATTTATCAGGTCGGTTCGGTCGAAGCCGCCCGCGCGGCGGAAAAAGCCGGGGCCGACGCCATCATCGCACAGGGGGTGGAAGCCGGCGGCCATGTCCATGGCGGCGTGTCGTCGCTGGTGCTGCTGCCGCAGGTCGTGCAGGCGGTCGATATTCCGGTCATCGGGTCCGGCGGATTCGCCACCGGGGCCAGCCTTGTCGCCGCGCTGGCGTTTGGCGCTCAGGGTATCCATTGCGGCACGGCCTTTCTTGCGACCGATGAATCCTTCGCCCATGACCTGCACAAGAACCGGGTGGTTGAGGCAGGATCGGACCGCACGGTCCATACCGACGCCTATGCGATCAACTGGCCGCCTTCCTCGCCGGTCCGGGTACTGCAAAGCGCCGAAACCGACCGGCTGGACCGGCGCTATTTCGGCCACAGGGCCGACGACATTCCCCGCGAGGAGATCGCCGAGGAAGAGGGACGGCCGATCTATCTGTACAGCACGGATTCCCCGCTGCGCTCGATGACCGGCGACCTGGACCGTCTGGCGATGTTCGCCGGGCAGGCGACGGGGCAGATCGACCGCATCCGGCCCGCCGGCGAGGTTGTCGCCGATATTGTCCGCGAGGCGAACGGCATTCTCGAAAGCCTTGCCGGCCGGGGCTGACGCCGGCTTTTCCGAGCCCGATCCGAGCACCCGCATGTTTCTTCCCGGTTGCTTCTGGTTGCCTGCCGGACGACTCGGTATAGTTCATGGATGAAACAGCGTGCCGGTTTAAGCTAAATGATTTCCGACGATCCCCTGGGCGACGATCCCCTGGCCTATGACGATGTTGCCATGCCGAACGCGCCGACCGGCGCGGCGCCGGCATATGCGCCGCCGGGCTGGCTCGACGGGCTGAACGAGGCGCAGCAGGAAGCGGTTCAATCGCTCGACGGTCCACTGCTGGTGCTGGCCGGGGCAGGCACCGGCAAGACCCGGGTGCTGACCACACGGCTGGCGAACATCATCCATTGCGGAAAGGCGAAACCGTACCAGCTTCTCTGCGTTACCTTCACCAACAAGGCGGCGCGGGAAATGCGCGACCGGGTGTCGGCGCTCATCGGCTCGTCGCATGAAGGCCTGTGGCTCGGCACGTTTCATGCGCTTGGCGTTCGCATCCTGCGCCGCCACGCCGAGCTGGTGGGGCTGAAATCAGGTTTTACCATCCTCGATACCGACGACCAGATCAGGCTGCTGAAGCAGATACTGGAAGTCGAGGGCATCGACGACAAACGCTGGCCGGCGCGGATGCTGATCCATGTCATCCAGCGCTGGAAGGATAAGGGCCTGACGCCGGACCGGGTCAACGTCGCCGACGCGGGCGAGGTCGCCAACGGCAGGGCGATCGATATCTACCGCCAGTATCAGGAACGCCTGCTGACCCTCAACGCGGCCGATTTTGGCGATCTGCTGCTGCACAACCTGACGATTTTCACGCAGCACCCGGATATACTGAAACAGTATCAGAATCTGTTCCGTTATATCCTTGTCGACGAGTATCAGGACACCAACGTGTCGCAATATCTGTGGCTGCGCCTGCTGGCGAAGGAACACAAGAACATCTGCTGCGTCGGCGATGACGACCAGTGCGTCGCCGAAGACACGCCGGTCGTCATGGCCGATAATACGGAACGACCGGTTCAGGATATTCGTCCGGGCGACAGCGTGGCGTCGAATTACGGCGGCGGTGCGGTCAGGCCCGCGCGCGTTCTTCGGGCGACCCGGCGGACGACCAACGAAAAACTGGTGCGGATCAGAACGGAAGCAGGCCGTGACATCGTCAGTACGGCGGAACACACGCATTTTGCCGATATCGTGCATAGTGAAAGCCCGCAGAAATTCTATACCTACCTGATGGAAAAACGCGGCGTCGGGTTCCGGCTCGGCACGTCGCAAATATACACGAAGTCACAGAAAAAACCTGTCATCGGGTTCCGTCAGCGATGCCTGCAGGAACATGCCGATGCCGTCTGGCTGCTGGACGCCTTTGACAGCGAGAACGACGCCCGCGAACGCGAACACCGCCTCAGCCTGGAATACGGTATCACGACCTTTCCGTTTGTCGCCCGGAAGGGCGGCAGCTCCAAAGGGCTGGTGCACGATCAGGCGCGGCTGGACCGGTTGCATGCCGATCTTGGGTCGGAAGACCGGGCGATGACCCTGTTGCAGGCCTATTCGCTCAACCGCGACCGGCCGCATCACATTCCGCAATCCAGCCGGGGGCGGCGCAAGGTGCTGCACATCACCCTGAATGCCGAGAACAGGGGCGCAACGCCGATGCACGGCATCGCCATCAGCGGCAACGATCCGCAGGACCGGGAAGCTGTCAAAGCGCTCGGCCTCAATCCGAGGGTCTACAAACGCAATCCGGATAACTGGCGCTATGAATCCCTGTTCCGGGATTTTTCCCGTGTCGACGACCTTCGCCGGCAGTTGAGCGGCGTTTTCGATCTGACCGTTGCCTGCAAGGCGCGTCTGATGAAGGACCGGCGGGCATTGGCCATGTGCGCGGCGGCGGAAGTGCGCCCCGGTATGGTCATGGTCGGGCGGGACGGCGAACCCGATGTCGTGCTGGATGTTTCAACCGTCTCTGAATCCCGCCCGGTTTACGATCTGGATATCGAAGGTACACACAACTTCATCGCATCCGGTCTGGTGACGCATAATTCGATCTACGGCTGGCGCGGCGCGGAAGTCGGCAACATCCTGCGGTTCGAAAAGGATTTCCCGGGCGCGAAGGTGATCCGCCTGGAACGCAATTACCGGTCGACGCCGAACATTCTGGCCGCCGCTTCCGGGCTGATTGCCAAGAATGAGGGAAGACTCGGCAAAACCCTATGGACCGAAGACCGCGACGGCGAGCCGGTACGGGTGCGCGGGGTCTGGGACGGCGAGGAAGAGGCAAGGGAGATCGGCAACGAAATCGAATCCCTGCAATCGAAAAAGGTGCCGCTGGATGAAATCGCCATTCTGGTGCGCGCCGGTTTCCAGACCCGCGAATTCGAGGAACGGCTGATCACCCTCGGCGTGCCCTACAAGGTGGTCGGCGGGGCGCGGTTCTACGAGCGCGAGGAAATTCGCGACGCCATCGCCTATCTGCGCGTCATCGCCCAGCCGGCCGACGATCTGGCGTTTGAACGCATCATCAACAAGCCGGCCCGCAAGATCGGCAAGGCGACCATTCAGGCGATCCACGGGCTGCAGCGCATCACCCGCGATCCGATGTTCTATGCCGCGAAACATCTGGTCTCGACGGAAGACCTGAAGCCGGCGGCGCGCACCGCTTTGGCGCGCATCATGGACGATTTCGACCGCTGGCAGGGCATGGCCGCCGGGGTGTCGCATCTGGAACTGACCGAAACCGTGCTCGATGAAAGCGGCTATACCGCGATGTGGCAGGAATCGAAAAAGCCGGAAGCGCCGGGCAAGCTGGAAAACCTCAAGGAACTGCTGGTCGGGATGGAGGACTTCGAAACCCTGCCGGAATTCCTCGAACATATTTCGCTGGTGATGGACAATGAAAGCCGGTCGGACGAACCGCAGCTCAGCATCATGACCCTGCACGGGGCCAAGGGGCTGGAATTCGATGTCGTGTTCCTGCCGGGCTGGGAGGAAGGCCTGTTCCCCAGCCAGCGCACGATGGATGAAAACGGCATGGCCGGGCTGGAGGAGGAACGCCGCCTCGCCTATGTCGGCCTGACGCGCGCCCGCAAGCAGGCGTTCATTTCGTTTGCCGCCAACCGCCGCATTCATGGTCAGTGGACCAGCGCCATCCCGTCGCGGTTCGTGTCCGAACTGCCGCCCGACCAGATCGAGGAAGACAGCGACCGCGGCCTATACGCCGGTATCGGCGGCGGCAGGGCGGAAGACCGCGCGGCCTATGTGTCCGACGGGTTCGGCGGCGGGTTTTCGGATTCGCCTGGCCGGTTCACCGACGCCACACCGCGCCGCTTCGGCAGCCTTGAAACCTTCACCTCGGAAGACGGCGGGCCGGGCTGGAAACGCCTGCGCAACAAGGGGCCGGGCCGCACCGCGCCGCCGGTCATCGACGGCCAGGCCATCGCCACACACACGTCGAGTCACGATTTCGGCGAAGGTGAACGCTGTTTCCATCAGAAATTCGGGCCGGGCACCGTGATGGCGGTCGACGGCGACCACCTGACCATCGACTTCGACAAGGCCGGCACAAAGAAAGTCGTCGCCAGCTTCGTGCAGCGGGGCTGAGGTGAGACCGCCTGCATGACCCTGCCCTTGTTCAAACTGGAACTGATCGTGCCGGATGCCGAAACGGCGGAGAGCTTTCTGCCGGCGCTCGATCCCTTCTGTTTCGCGGCTTCGGTTTATGAAGTTGACGGCGGTGACGCCTGGCGGCTGGAAGCCTATTGCAACGGCATGCCCGACCATGACGCGGTGATGGGCGCGCTGGCGCTGACGGCGGCATCGACCGGTCTGGACGAGCCGTATTTCTCCTGCGTGCCGGTGCCGGAGATCGACTGGGTGACGGAAAACCAGAAAAGCTTCGTGCCGTTGCGGTCTGGGCGGTTTTTCGTCTATCCGTCAATTTATGAAGGCGCGCTGCCGGGCGGCGCATGGCCGATCTGCATTGACGCCGGCATGGCCTTCGGCACGGGCGAACACGCAACGACCCATGGCTGTCTCGCCCTGCTGGACGGATTGGCCAAACAGGGGCGGATCGGCGGCCCGGTGCTCGATCTCGGTTGCGGCAGCGGCATTCTCGCCATCGGCATGGCGCGAGCCTGGCCGGGGCTGACCATCGATGCGTCGGATATCGACCCGGTCTCAACCCGCATCGCGCGGGAAAACGCGGTGCTGAACAGGGTCGGCCCGTCGATCCGGCCGGTTACCGCCATCGGTTTCGGGCATCGCGATCTGAACAAGACCTACACGCTGATCATGGCGAATATTCTGGCCAACCCGCTTTGCGACATCGCGTCCGATATGCACCGCCACACGCGGGACGGCAGCCTTCTGATCCTCTCCGGCCTGCTGGTCGAGCAGGAAAAACAGGTGCTCGCCGCCTATCGCGGCCAGGGATTCTTTCTGCGGAAACGGCACATCCGCAACGGGTGGCTGAGTCTGTTGTTGTCCCGATAGAAAACCACCCTCATCCCAACCTTCTCCCGCCAGCGGGAGAAGGCGTGTATCCATGGCGTAATAGAACCCCTCGCCCGCTGGCGGGAGAGGGAAGAGCCTGCGGACGCAGGCGGAGGGTGAGGGTGGTCTGCCTTACCCGATCCCCAACTCATCCATCTTGCGTTTGAGCTGTATGGCGTCGCGCCAGGCGAGTTTCTTGTGGGCGCTGTTGCGCAGCAGGTAGGCGGGGTGGAAGGTCGGCAGGGCGGGAATGCCGGTTTCCCAATCGTCCTGTTTGTAGTCATGCCAGCGGCCACGAATCTTGGTGATGCCCTGGCTGGTGTTCAGCATTGCTTTGGCCGAGGCCCCGCCGACGAACACGATCACCTTCGGATTGATCAGTGAGATATGACGTTCCAGAAACGGCCGGCAGATGGCGATTTCCGCATCGCTGGGGGTGCGGTTGCCGGGCGGCCGCCAATACAGAGTATTGGTGATGTAGAATTTCGTGCGGTCCAGCCCGATGAACGACAGCATGCGGTCCAGCATCTGCCCGCTGACGCCGACAAAGGGCAGACCCTGGATATCCTCGTCGCGGCCCGGCGCTTCGCCGACGAACATCACATCGGCGTCTTCCGCGCCGTCGCCGAACACCAGATTGGTGGCGGTCTGTTTCAGGGCGCAGCCGTCGAACGCGTCCAGCGCCGCGCGAAGCGTCTCCAGACTGTCACAGGATGCTGCGATTTTGCGGCTGTCGGCCACCGCATCGGCGGCCCCCAGCGGCGCATCCGCCGCCGGTTTCGGGCGGGACGGTGCGGCAGTGGCGGGGGCCGTTCCGCCTGCGACGGATGGCGGTTGTGCGGGTTTGACGGCGAACCGGTCGATCGGGGCATCGGCGATGCATTCGTCCGCCCCCATCTCGACCTGCCAGTCGAGCGCCGCCAGAAGGGCGTCCGCGTCGTTAAACCGCTTATTTTCTGTCGTTTCCGTCATTGCTTTTCCCAATTGCCCCGGTAGTGTAAGCGCCCTGTAGGGTGACGAAAACATGTCTTTTCGTCTGGGGGTTTTGCCAAGGGGGTTTTTGACGTGACGGACGAGATGCAGGATCAGGAAACCGAACGCGAATTCATGGAATACGACGTGGTGATCGTCGGTGCGGGGCCGTCCGGTCTGACGACGGCGATCCGGCTGCGTCAGCTTGCCGAGGAAACCGGCAAGGATATCACCGTCTGCGTGCTCGAAAAAGGCGCGGAAGTCGGCGCGCATATCCTGTCCGGCGCGGTGCTGGAGCCGCGCACCCTGAACGAGCTGATCCCCGACTGGAAGGAAAAGGGCGCGCCGCTCGATACCCCGGCGAAGAAAGACCAGTTCCTGTTCCTGACCGAGGTCAACTCGATCAGAATGCCGACGCCGCCGCAGATGCACAACGAAGGCAATTACATCGTCAGCCTGGGCAATTTCACCCGCTGGCTGGGCGAACAGGCCGAGGCGATGGGTGTTGAAATCTATCCCGGTTTCGCCGCGGCGGAAGTGCTGTATCACGAAGACGGCTCGGTGAAGGGCGTCGCGACCGGCGACATGGGCGTCACCAAGACCGGCGAGAAGGGCCCGAACTACATGCGCGGCATGGAGCTGCACGCGAAACAGACCGTGTTCGCGGAAGGCTGCCGCGGGTCGCTCGGCAAGGCGCTGATGGAAAAGTTCGACCTGCGCAAGGATTGCGACGTGCAGACCTACGCCATCGGCATCAAGGAATTGTGGGATATCGAACCGGAACGCTGCGAGCCGGGCAAGATCGTCCACACCACCGGCTGGCCGATGTCCGGCGGCACCTACGGCGGGTCGTTCCTGTATCACCTGAACGGCAACCAGGTGGCGGTCGGTTTCGTGATCGGACTGGATTACGAAAACCCGCACCTGTCGCCCTATATGGAATTCCAGCGCTTCAAGCACCACCCGGAAATCAAGCAGTATCTGGAAGGCGGGCGGCGCGTCGCCTATGGCGCGCGGGCGCTGAACGAGGGCGGTTTCCAGTCGATCCCGAAACTGACCTTCCCCGGCGGCATGCTGGTCGGCTGCGAGGCCGGCTTCCTGAACGTGCCGAAAATCAAGGGCACCCACACGGCGATGAAATCCGGCATGACGGCGGCGGAAGCCCTGCATGCCGCGCTGACCGGCGAAGCGGAAGCGCCGCGCGAAATCACCGATTATCCCGACCGGCTGAAAAAGACCTGGTTGTGGGACGAACTGTATTCGGTGCGCAACATCCGGCCGAGCTTCAAGTGGGGTTTCCTGGCCGGGCTGGTCTATTCCGGCATCGATACCTATCTGTTCCGGGGCAAGGCGCCGTGGACGCTGAAGCATCACGGGCCGGACCATGAAAGCCTGAAGAAAAAGTCGGAATGCAAGCCGATCGACTATCCGAAACCGGATGGCGTTCTCAGTTTCGACCGGCTGACCAACGTTTCCTTCTCGAACACCAATCACGAGGAAAACCAGCCGTCGCACCTGACCCTGAAGGACGACAGCGTGCCGGTCGAGATCAACCTGGCGGATTATGATGCGCCGGAACAACGCTACTGCCCGGCAGGGGTCTACGAAATCGTCAGGGACGATGACGGATCCAACCCACGCCTGCAGATCAACGCCCAGAACTGCGTCCATTGCAAAACCTGCGATATCAAGGATCCGACGCAGAACATCAACTGGGTCGTGCCGGAAGGCGGCGGCGGGCCGGTCTATCCGAATATGTAGTGCAGGTTCCGGGGGCAGACGGGTATGGAAATCAACGCCGACTTTTCGAAGGATGCGATTGTCCGGCCGGGCGAGGTCGACTGGACGCCGTCGCCGTTGCCGGGCGTTGACCGCATCATGCTCGACCGGGTCGGCGATGAGGTGGCGCGCGCCACCTCGTTCGTACGTTATGCGGCAGGCAGCCGGTTCGACGCCCACGCCCATGATCTGGGCGAGGAATTTCTGGTCATCGACGGCGTGTTTTCCGATGCCGACGGCGATTACGGCCCCGGCGCCTATGTCCGCAACCCGCCCGGCACGTCCCATGCCCCATGGAGCGAGCAGGGCTGCACCATTTTCGTGAAGCTGCGGCAGTTCCAGGACGGCGATACCGAACGCAAGGTCATCGACATCAACAAGGGGACGTATGTCGAAGGCCGTATCCCTGGCGCGGAACGTCTGTATCTGCACGAATTCGGCGACGAGACGGTGTGGATATCGAAAATCGAACCCGGAACGCATTTCCCCGAACACGTTCATCCCGGCGGCGAGGAATTCATCGTTCTGGAAGGTGAAATCCGCGACGAAAACCACGTCTTTCCGAAAGGGTCGTGGATCCGTTTCCCGGATGACAGCCGCCACAGCCCCTATACCGATACAGGCGCCCTGCTGTGGGTGAAGGTCGGTCATCTGGGCTGATTATACGGGCCGGCCACGCCTTGCGAGGTTGTTTTCCATTTTCGCCGGAAGGGAATAGGCTGGTCATCTGAGGCGGCGTTATCGTCAGCCTCGACGCATCTTGTCGCTCAGGGATAGTTTTGCGTGCCCTTACTGTCGGAACTGGAAAATCAGCCTGTCATCGCTCTGGTTCGCCTCTGGTGCAACCTGTCGGTAAACGGCGCGCTGCCCATCAAACAGGATATCAATGCGATCGATGTCGCCCGCACCGGCACCATGCCCTTTATCTGGCTGCTCGAGCGCAAGGACGATGACCGGGAAATTATCTGCCGCCTTGCCGGCGACGAAATCATCCATGCCGTCGGAAAGCCGCTGCGTGGCAGGAAAGTTTCGGAAGTATACGATCCGCTTTCCTACAGAGTCATTGCTGAAGAGTGGAACCGGGTCATGGATGCCGGGCAAACATGCCACAACAAGGGCATTATCGCGGCCAGTCAGGGGCGTCGCTATCACGGCGAACGGGTCGCCCTGCCGATGGCGGACAGATACGGGCGCTCGCAATTTGTTCTCGGGGCAACCCTGTATACCGAACTGCATGATCTGTATGCGGCCGAGGAAGCCGCCGAGTTCTTTTCCAAGGACCCGGCGGTGTTTACGCCCTGGCGTGCGGTGGTTGCTTCCTTTTCGGAGTCGTCGTGAACGCGCCAGCGGTCTACACGCCCTACCGCGATATTCTGAACTCATTCACCGAATCATCATGACCGCCGGCTAGAATTTTCAATTCTAGCATTAGTTGGCAAATGCACTTATTGCGTTGGTAGACTCGGCACTTTGTAGAAATTGGTGCAGGATGAATGATGATGATGTTCATACGGAAATTTGTCGGCTGGGTAATGTCCGGCTTTTTGGCGGTTTGGGCTGTAGTAAAAGTCTTTATTGACTGGATTGGTCGCTCGACTCTTCCTGAAGATTGGAGTGAGTTGGTGACTGAAAAGCTTCCGTCATGGGCGGCGTGGTTGTTTTCTACACCATCTTGGGTTCCTGCCTTACTAGCTGCGACTTTAACAGGTTTTTTGATTTACATTTCTTGGCCTCGTAAACCAACTACTTCATCATCTAACGAAAACACTAAAGGGGCTCCTGATAGCGAACAGGTATATCCAGGCAATGTTGAGAGTGAGTCGCCAAAAGAGGCATCTGTGGATGAATCGTTCGAAATGGAGCCAAGGTTTGGTTTTCCAAGACACGATTGCCCAGAAAGCAACGTTACAATTCTTTTAATAAACGTCTATTTCGGTCGGAGATTTCATGACCGCTTATCGAAGAGCAAAGTACCTAACTGCCGCATTCGACTTATCAATAAAACTGTATTTAGCAAAGAACAGCCCATTGAGCTTCGTTGGCAAAGTGCGAACAGTCCAAACGGGGTTGATACGATAACATTGGAAGAGGGAGTGGTTTTTCCAGTTCATATCGCTATAAAGGTGAACAAAGCACTTATAAAAGCGAGAAAGTATGCTGGAATTGCCGACGGTAAGGTTCGCTTGCTGTCTGCAGCAGTTTTAAGAGATGGACATACAGATATTCATATCATAGAAGGCCGATATTCCTTCGGTTTGCAGATTGAATCCGAAACCCAGAAATGGGAATCTACAAACACCTATACTCTTCACGCGCCAGCCAGCTTTGGGAACGACAATACATTCGCTATTGAGGTTAATGATTAGACTGTGCCTCAAATCTGACAGGTTGTTCGCCTGCTGCAACTGGTGCCTGAACAAAGATAGCCGTTAAGAAATCCTTTCGGCAGGTCTTGCTGATATATGCGCCACTCGGACTTGTGGTTTCTCGTGGCTTCAAGCGTTCTGCTGGCTATGTCTTTTCAGTCCTTCGGATATTCGACCAGGGTCAGGACATTGCCGTCCGGGTCGAAAAAGAAGGCAAGCGCGCCGCCCCATTCCTGCGTTTCGGGAAAGCCGTCAAAGGTGACGCCTTTCAACCGCAGATCCGAAAAACAGGCGGCGACGCTGTCGACGGTGAAGGAAAAGCCGGTAAACCGGCCGATCAGCTCCGCCTCCTCGCCGGTCGACGGATCGGCGGCCTCGACAATCAGTTTCGCCTGACCGGTATCGAAAATCGCGGTTTCGTCGTCGTGATGCAGCAGCGGCAAACCGAGTTTCTTGTCATAGAAGTCGCGCGCCGCATCGATATCGGCGGTGAAGACGCGCACGGCGCCGATGGTCAGGGCGGGGCTCACGGTCTGGCTCCTTTCGGCGAAACCCGTTTTCGGGGCGTCGCTCTTGCGGGCGGTATGTCGCCGACCCTATATCTGGTGAATGTCATTCCATTCACTCTCGTCGGGCAAGGTCGGTTCTACCATTGGCGACATGGCGCCTCTCTTGTAGACTATTTTGCAGAAAAGGCGAACGGCAGGCGTCGGTCAACCGGCGTGACGCCGGCCCGGTTACGGGGCTGACAGCGTAACGGTTTCATTTCAAAGGGAAAAAAGGCGAATGCACTTGCGAAAAAATAGATCGGGACAGGCCATGGGCATGTCAGCCGGGCGGCTTTGGCAGTCAGGTGTTTTTGCTGTTTGTGTCGCATTCGCCGCCCCTGTCGCGTCGGCGACGGAAACATCCGGCGCCGAACCGGCTGTGCCGTCCCTGCTGGAAACGGTGTCTGTCTCCGGGGCCTATCTGGCTGGCCGATTCGCCGAACAGCGCAGCGATCATCGAACCGCGGCCATCCTGCTGGACCGGGTTCTTGAGGATAATCCCGACGATGCGGAACTGACGCAGCGCGCGTTTCTGGCGCACCTGCGGGCCGGATTGTACGACCGGGCGCTGGAGCTGGCGGCGCAGGACATGGGCAACAGTAACCAGAGCTATTTCGCCAATCTTCTGCTGGCCGAACAGGCCTTGCGGAAAGGCGAGTGGGATACCGCTTTGGCGCGTGTCGAATCCGATGGCGGATCGGGCCTCGGCCGGTTTGCAACGCCGATGATCAAGGCCTGGGCGCTGGCGGGCCGGGGCGATACGGATGCGGCGATTCAGTCGATCGGCGCGTTGTCCGACCAGGGTGGGTTCGGGCGTCTGCGCAGCCTGCACGAAGGACTGATTTACGCCAAAGCCGGCCGGTATGCCGAGGCTGAAGATGCGCTGGTCTCGCAGGACCCCGATCTGTTGCTTGCCCCTGTCCGGGTGATCCGGGCATTGGCCAGGGTCTACACGTTGCAGGATCGCGATGCCGATGCGCAGGCGCTGGTCGACAGCTATATCGACCGCAATCCCGGCGCGGATGCGCTGCGCGACGACCTGACAACGGCAATGAACGGCGAGGATGACGAGGGCCTGTTCGGGCCGCCGGGCGCGGTGGCGGACGGGTTCTACCATCTGGCCTCGGGCATTCGCGAACAGAGCACGGAAGCGGCGCTGATTTTCGGACGGCTGACCCTCTATCTCGATCCGACTTTCGATCTGCCGATCCTGTTGATCGGCGATCTTCTGGAAGCGAGCGCCCGCCATAACGAGGCCATCGAAGTGCTGGGCAGGATAACCGCGGACTCACCCTACGAATGGGATGCACGGCTTCGGATCGCCGACAATCTGGGCGAAATCGGCCGCGATGACGAGGCGATCGAGTTGCTTGAGAAAATGGCGCAGGAGCGCCCGGACAGCACCGACCCGCTGGTGAAGATCGGCTATCTGTACCGCGCTCAGGAAGCCTGGCTGGATGAAATCGACATCTACAACCGCGCCATCGGCCGGGTCGCCGAACAGGAACAGCGGCACTGGCTTCTGTTTTATAACCGGGGCATCGCCTTTGAACGGTCCGACCAGTGGCCGAAGGCCGAGGCCGATTTCAAACGGGCGCTGGAACTTAAACCGGATGACCCGTTCGTGCTGAACTATCTCGGCTATTCCTGGGTCGAGAAAGGCATGAATATCCCGGCGGCGAAGGAAATGATCCGCAAGGCCGTGTCACAACGGCAGAATGACGGCTACATCGTCGACAGCCTGGGATGGGTTCTCTACCGGACCGGCGACTTTGAAGAAGCGGTGCGGCATCTTGAACGCGCCGTGCTGCTGCGGCCGCAGGATCCGGTCATCAACGATCATCTGGGCGATGCCTACTGGCGGGTCGGCCGGGAATACGAGGCGCGCTTCCAGTGGGACCGCGCCCTGCATCTGGAACCGGAGGACGATCTTGTCGGCACGATACGGGATAAGCTCGACAACGGCCTCGGAGAGGCTGAAATCATCGAGGTTGTGGAATAGGGCCTGTGAGCATGTCTCAAGATGACCGGACGGTACTGGCGCCGATAAAACTGAACCTCTATCTGCATATCACTGCACGCAGGGAAAGCGGCTATCATGAGGTCGATACCCTGATTGTTTTCACGGATTTCGGCGACAACGTACGCGTCGAACCCTCGGACCGGCTGGAGATTGCCGTTGAAGGGCCGTTCGCCGATGATCTGCCGGAAGCGCAGGCCGACAATCTGGTGCTGAAGGCGCTTGACCGGATGCGCCGGGAGGTGGGTGTCGAAGCCGGCGCCCGGGTGACGCTGATCAAGAACATTCCGGTGGCGGCCGGGGTCGGCGGCGGGTCTTCCGATGCGGCGACGGCCATGGCCGCGGCGGCGAAAATGTGGAATCTGCCGAAATCGGCAATGACGCCAATGCTGAAAGTCGCCGCGAAGGTCGGGGCGGATCTGCCGGCCTGCCTGTTCCGCAAGCCGTGTTTCGCCAGGGGCTATGGCGAGGTGCTGGACGAGGCCCCGCAAATGGCGACGATGGGCGTACTGCTGGTCAATCCGGGCATCAAGGTTTCGACACCGGCGGTGTTCGAACGCAGGCGCGGCGGGTTCTCGCCGTTCATGGCGGATTCCAGTGCACAGCTTCGCACTATTCCGGCCCTGCTCGAGTTTCTGAAGGAACGGGAAAACGATCTGACCGAGGCCGCAATCAGCCTGTGTTCGCCGATCGAGGATATTCTGTGGACGTTCGACGATATCAAGGACTGCCGACTGGCGCGGATGTCGGGCAGCGGGGCGACCTGTTTCGGCCTGTTCGATACGGTGGAGGCCGCGGAAGCGGCGGCGGCATCCTTCACCAATCCGAACTGGTGGGCCCGCGCCGCGAAGCTGACGATGCCCGACCCGATCTTCTGACCGCGGCGGCATCCGCAATGCGGGGCGAACCGCGCGAAGCTGTCTTGATGCGTCCGGCGGAACGCCATATAAGGGCTTCTTCCGGGCCGGGGCCTGCCCCCGCGCCGTTGTTCTGGTGGGGTGTAGCCAAGCGGTAAGGCAGCGGTTTTTGGTACCGCCATGCGGAGGTTCGAATCCTCCCACCCCAGCCACCCCATCACACTTGTTTCATCCTTTATGTTGGGCCTTTGCCGGCAACGTCCCCGACTCTTGCCTTTATCGGATGGGTGAAGGACGCTGTCGGCTGTGCGACTGAATGCCTATATTCGATTTCACGAAGGAGAGAGTACGCTGTGCCGAGAGACGTGAAGAATGCCCTGAAGAAAGCCGAAGGCGTTTACTACGCGAAGACGCGTCAGGAACTTGAAGAAAGTTATGACCGCTGGGCTGAAGAATGGGATGACGACGCAACCGAAGTGTTCGGTTATCTGGGGCCGGAAATGGCGCAGGCCTGTATCGAACGTTATTTGCCGACGACCGCCCGCATTCTCGATGCCGGCGCCGGCACCGGGCGGCTCGGTCAATTGCTGCACGATGCCGGGTATATGGATTTGACGGCGTTCGATTTATCAAAAGGCATGCTGAAGGTTGCGGAGCGGCGCGGCGTATACAAGGCGCTGCACCAGATGGCCCTGGGCGAACGGCTTGCTTTCGATGACGATACGTTCGATGCAACGGCCTGTATCGGCACATTGACCACCGGTCACGCCCCGGCAGGCAGTATTGATGAACTGATCCGTGTGACGCGGCCGGACGGTCTGATCGTGGTAACGCTGAATCTGAACACCTATGCCGATGACGGCATCAAGGATCGAATCGAGGCGCTCGATACCGCCGGGCAATGGGTGCTTGTGGAAGCAAGCGGCCCGCACCCGCTGATGCCGGTAGGGGCGCCCGATATCATCCACGATGTCCGCGTTTACCGCGTGCTGAAATAGGCTGCATCACGGCATCGCATCCCCGGTTGAGCCGGAGGTGCCGTTCAGTCGGCGGCGGGCGACAGATGGTTGCCGGTTTCGCACAGACTGTGGTCGCTGATGGTTTCGATGACCCGGCAGTCGGAAATCCTGCCGCCCTTGCACTGTTCGACCATCCGTTCCAGTTCATGCCGAAGCGCCTGCAGCCGCTCGATCCGCAGATTGACCTGTTCCAGTTGTTCCGTTGCGATGGCATCCGCCGCGTCGCAGGGCTGGTCCGGGTTGTCGGTCAGGCTGATAAGATCCCGGATCGCCTGCAGCGGAAAACCCAGTTCGCGCGAATGACGGATAAACTTTAACCGCTGGATCGAGGATTCGTCGTACAGCCGCTGGTTCCCCGCCGAACGCCACGGCGCGGGCAGCAGGCCGATCTGCTCGTAATACCGGATCGTCTGGATCTTGCAGTTTGCGGCTTTGGCGACAAGGCCGATTGTAAGTGGTTTCGCCATGTCATTTTTCCCTTGAACCTACAGTTACTGTAGATACCACATATGGGATCGGAACAAGAAATGTGAAGATCGGAGGACGTCATGTCTGCCGGGTGTTGCCAGCACCAGCCAAAATTCGACGGAGCCTCGAAAGGTTTCCGTACCGCTTTGTGGATCGTCATCGCCATCAACGCGACGATGTTCGTTGTCGAAATGACGGCCGGCGCCCTGGCCGGTTCGCAGGCGCTGAAAGCGGACGCCCTCGATTTCCTCGGGGACTCGATTACCTACGGAATCAGCCTGTTCGTTCTCGGCATGTCGCTGCGGGTCCGGGCGACGGCGGCCTTGCTGAAAGGCGTCAGCCTCGCGCTCATGGGCCTGTGGGTTTTCGGGTCGACGGCCTATCAGGTGCTGGTGCTGGGTCTGCCGAACGCGACCTTCATGGGGGCCGTCGGGGTTATGGCGCTGGCCGCCAACCTTGCCAGTGTCTTTGTTTTGCTGCGCTTCAAGGACGGCGATTCGAACGTGCGGTCGGTCTGGCTGTGCAGCCGCAATGACGCCATCGGCAACCTTGCCGTTCTCGGCGCGGCCGCAGCGGTCGTGCTCACGCAATCGGCCTGGCCCGATCTGATCGTTGCGGCCCTGATGGCCGGGCTGTTCCTGTGGTCCGCGTTTCAGATCATCGTCCAGGCGCTGCAGGAACGCCGGCAACAGGCCGAAGCCGCCGCTGCGGAATGAGGGGTCGATAAAGTATGAACGATCATGACTCGCGACCGGGCGCCGCCCTGTCGATGGCGTGGTTGATCGCGCTGACAGCGACGCTGGGTGCGATTTTCATCGGCGAAGTGATGGGGCGAACCCCGTGCGTGCTGTGCTGGTATCAGCGCATCGCCATGTTTCCACTGGCGCTTGTTCTCGGCATCGCAGCGTGGCGGAATGACGGAAATGTTACCCTTTATGCCCTGCCGCTTTCCGTCGGCGGCGGCCTGGTTGCACTGTGGCACAGCCTTCTGTTCATCGGCGTCATCCCCGAGAAAATTCAGCCCTGTACGGCGGACGGTCCTTCCTGCGCCGGCGCAGACCAGACGATATTCGGAATGATTCCGCTGCCGTTCCTGTCACTGGCGGCTTTTGCCGCTATTGTCTTTCTGTTGATATATCCCCGATTGAAGAGGTCGTCATGACTCGCCGAACCATCGTATTCGCCGCCGGAATTGCGGTTGTCGCTCTGTTTGGCATCGGCGCTTATCTGTATTCGTCGATGAAGGCCGAAGACCACTCACCGGGTTCGGTTACGCAGAATACGCCTCTGGTCCGGCCGCACTCGCCGGTAATCGGCAATCCCGATGCGCCGGTTACAATCGTGGAGTTCTTCGATCCGGCCTGCGAATCCTGCCGCGCCTTCTACCCGTATGTGAAGGACATAATGAACAGCTACGACGGCAAGGTCCGGCTCGTGCTTCGCTACGCCAACTTTCATCCGCAATCGGGGGACGCGATCCGGCTGCTCGAAGCAGCCCGAAATCAGGGGAAGTTCGTCGCCGTGCTCGAACGGCTTCTGGCGACCCAGGCGCGCTGGGCGCCGCATGGACGCGACGGCGACAGCGTGTGGAGCACCCTGCCGGGTACCGGCCTCGATATCGAGCAGGCGAAAAGAGATGCCCTGCTGCCGGCCGTCGCCGAAGTAATGGCTCAGGACGCGGCGGATGTCGTGGCAGCCGGTGTGAAGGGGACGCCGACATTCTACGTCAACGGCAAGAGGCTGAAGATATTCGGCCCGGAAGGGCTTGCCGATCTGGTCAGATCGGAAGTCGAGGCGAACTGACCTGCTCTACCGCCGCAGCAGCCAGACGGTTCCCGTCGCCGCGCATTTCCGTTTCAGACCGCCGGGAATGTCGACGGCGGCGATGCGGCTCACATCATAGCTGTTTTTGAATCGGTCGACCCTATCGGGTGCCCTGATCGAGCATGATGTCCAGCATGTTGCTGTAGTATCTGGCTACACCGGCTTCCCAGACCGGCGACATGATGCCGTCGAGCGCGGTCGGCGATCGCATCCCTCTCGCTACGCCTTCCATCACGGCGAGGTCTTCATCCAGCACCTCTTCCTCAAGTTTCAACCATAGTGTCAGTTCGTCATCGCCCATGCCGGCCCCCGAGGTAGAGTAGATGGCGTGACTGATCCAGCACTGGCCGGGATTCTCCCTGTCCGGCAGGATGATGGTATCGATTATCTTGTCCGGCGCGTGGCTGGTCAGACACAGGTTCGGCGTTCTCGTACAGTAACGCGAGCTGGTGTCGAGGTGTTCATTCGCTTTCTTGGTTTCCGGCAGGTTCGTGAATACGGCGTCCGGCATGTCAATTCGCGATCCGACGAGATAACCGTCGCTAATGATCCTGTGATCGCCCAGCGGCTGCCCGGCTGCTGTCTTCGTATGAACCATTGGCACGTGGTACGGTTCAACATTGTTTTCGGTAGCGATCTTCCAGTTCACCGGCATTGGCAGTTTTTCGACAGTTGCGATGTGTTTCAGGTTCGAAAAATTGACATCGGAAAACAGGTTTTCCAAAGGTTTGGCAAAGTCTTCGAGAGGTGGTGCATTGCCATCGACATTGATCATGATCCAGTTTTTCCAAACGCCGCACCGAACCGGTATCAACCCGAATTCACCGAAATCGAAATCGGGGTGGCGCTGGTCTTTGGCGCCTGCGAAGTAGGGAGCGCTCAGAAGCCGGCCGTCCAGACCGTAGGACCAACTGTGGTAAGGGCAAACAATACGCCGGCTTTTGGTGCATGGTTTCGAAACCAGCTCATGCCCCCGGTGACGGCACGCGTTATGATAGGCGCGGATGGCTCCTTCCTTGTCCCGGACCAGAAAAAACGGCTGCCCATGTACAGGCATCATGTCGCCGGGGTTTGAGAGTTCATGCGCTCTGCCCACCATAATCCATGTCCGGTCAAGCCATGTCGCATGTTCCATGCCCAGATAGTCGGCGCTGGTATAGGCGAGTTTCGGAAGGCGGCCGACAAAGCGTTCTCCCTTGCCCAACAGCTTGTCGATCTGGCTTGCCTCCAGGAAATCCTTGACTGATTTTGCCATCCGGTTTCTCCATTCTGTGCGCGGTTCAGGCGCGATCCGACGGGAAGAGACATTTCCCACATTCCTGACATTCACGTTGTAACTGGAACGTTGCGCGGTATAACTGGAAGGTCGAATGGCGAGAATTACTCTCGGGAAGACGCGGCAAAACCGCATCGCCACTATCGTGAAGACAGGTATCGAAAAACAAAAAATGCCGATAGAATCAGGTGTTTCGCGACAGGTCGGTCTTTTTCTGATTGAAGGATATTCAGCCACGTCCCTGGGCGCGGTCGTGGATTGTCTGAGCCTGGCGAACGATCTCGGTGGCCATACCTTTTATCAACCGACCCTGATATCCGTCGATGGAAAGCCCGTCCGGTCGTCAGGCGGACTGTTTGTGACGGTCGACTGTACGCTGGATAAATCCGCCCTCTATACGGATCTGTTCATCATTACTGGAAATTCCGTATACGTGCCGGATATGGAATCCATCGCGGTATCGCTGCGAAATCTCGGCCGGCACGGTTGCCGGATGTGCAGCGTATCGGGCGGCGTGCTTCTGATGGCCAGAGCCGGACTTCTCGAAAACAGGCCTTTCACCATTCATTGGGAATTGCGTTCGGCATTTGCCGAGGAGTTCCCGAAACTTTCCCCATCCCACGATATCTTTGTGATTGCCGGAAACTGCCTCAGTTGCGCCGGTGGCGCATCGGCGCTGGATCTTGCGCTATGGGTGGTTGCCGAGGATTGCGGCTGGGATTTGACCCTGCGGATTGCGGAACAACTGGTGCATCCGAGGATCAGGGAAGGAAACGATCGGCAGCGGCAGTCTCCCCTTGAAAGGTTTGGTGTGAATCACCCGAGCCTGATCGCCGCGATCGAGGTGATGAACGAAAACCTTGCCGAGCCGGTCAGGCCATCCGAAATCGCCCGCCGCACGGCGTTGTCCCTGCGGCAACTGGAGCAGCTTTTTAAGAGGTATCTGGATAGCAATCCTTCCCGTTTCTATCTGCGCCTGCGCCTGGAGCGCGCCCGGAATCTGCTGTTGTACACACCGATGCCGATCATAGAGGTGGCCATTGCAACAGGTTTCAATTCGCATTCGTACTTTACGAAAGCCTACCGCCTGCAGTACGGCGCAACGCCTACCGGCGAAAGAGCGGCGCGCCGGCTCAACACAGCATGACCCGTCGGCGTTTCGGTTCGGACCGCTTTATTTCCGCAACAGCCAGACGGTTTCCGTCGCCGCGCATTTCCGTTTCAGGCCGCCGGGAATGTCGACAGAGGCAAGCCGGGTCAGGTCGTACCTGTCCTGATAATGCCGGCGGATTTCCGCCTCGCTGACCGAGAACGGCGGTCCGCCCATTTCGCTCTGGTCGTATTCGTAGCTTATCAGAAGCTGCGGCGCGTTGCCGGTCAGGTCCGGCAGATGCGCGGCGTAGCGCCCGCGCATGTCATCCGGCAGCGCCACCAGCGCGGCGCGGTCGTATACCGCATCCACCGGCCCCAGCCGTTCGGCGGTCAGCTCGAAAATATCGCCGACGAAGATATCGATGCCGTCCGCACTGTAATGGGTGTGGTCGCCAATTCCCGAAATCACCGGCGTCACCTCCAGTTCATCGAAGAGCTGGTCGATGGCGGTGGCGATCAGTTCCGCGCCTGCGACCCGGTAGCCATGGCCGAGAAGCCAGGCGATGTCGCGCGTCTTGCCGCATAACGGCAGGAACACGCGACTGTCCGGCGGCAGGGCCAGGGCGGAAAAGTTTTCTTCCAGCAACCTGTTGGGCTTGCCTTCGTGGAAGGCGATCTGGTTGTTCTGCCAGCGTTCGAGCCAGAATTTCGTGTCCATTTTGGTTCCTTCGCGGATTGCTCTCCAGAGGTGATGCGTCTGGCGTATATGTTCAAGTCGGCCTGGAGGCAATCGGCGAGTGGACAGATCGGGTGATTTCAGTACCGGAGAATTGTCAGAGCAAACCAAAAAGCCCCCGGATGATCCGGGGGCTTTCGGTTACCTTGTATTTTCTTTTCTGAGTTACGCGGTCAAAGCCTTGCGGCGGCGCGACAGCACGCCGAAACCAGCCAAAGCCGAAAGCAGCAGCACCAGTGACGCCGGCAGCGGCACTTCGTTGATATCGACATCGTTGATCGAAAGACCGGCCAGCGCATAATCGTTGCTGCCGTCATCGCCGTCCTTGCTGCGGCCGGTAAAGACCAGCTTCGCGGCCTGGATGGCGTTATCGATGCCCGGCAGATCGAACACGGCGAAACCGCCATTGACCTGCTTGGTGACGACCGCGTCGAACAGGAACGAGGCGATCAGCGTGTCGGTCTCGCTAAACAAGTCGATCTTCGCGGTTTCGATATTGTTGCCGTCGGCATTGGCGCTGCCGTTCGAGGCGTCCAGCGCGGCCTGATCCTTGGCGAACAGATCGAGGAAGTAGATCTGGTTGATCCAGACCGACCGGTCGAATTTCAGCGTCAGGCTCTGCGTGCCGCCGGTCACTTCGTCGTCGTTAATGCCGTAGCCGTCGATCGTGCAGTCCAGAATGCCGCCGCAATCGCCCAGTGCGGCTTCGGACCGGGTCAGGTTGTTCGGGTTGGCGATCAGCGTGTAACCCAGCGTGCCGAATGTGGCGCTGATGCCGTCGCCGACCGGAACCGGGTTGGCCGGTGCCGCGCCGGTTGTGAAATCCAGCAGCGCGGCGGAGGCCGAGCCGGAGAACAGGACGAGGCCACAGAGAGCAGCGGCGCTGAAAATGCGATTCATGACAGACTCCAATAAAGTATCTGCAGTGTTTAAAGCAGTTTTCGGGAACGGGAGTGTCAACCGTGCCTTGTAACTATGCAAAAATTGTCAACGTACGTTGAAGAACGGTCGAATATGGCTGGCGCTAGGGATTTCACGGCCTGCCCGACTGGAAAGACCACCCAATCGGCGTGCTCTATTCAAACCGGATGTTTTGCACGATACTGCGAATATAGAGCGCCCCGCATCCGGTCCAGGACCGGGTTTCGGGCAAACGCCGGAGTATTGTGAGGGAAGGTAAAGGCGATGTCGGGCCTGTTTTTAAGGAATGCGCGCATTCTGGACGGATCGGGGCAGGCGCCCTTTGACGGGTCCGTCCATGTCGAAGGAACCCGGATCAAGAAGATGGCCGGTCACAACGCCGCCGCGCCGTCCGGTACGCAGGAAATCGACTGCAGCGGCCGGACGCTGATGCCGGGTCTGGTGGAATCGCACGGTCATGTCACCTTCGGCGATACCGCCAGTCTGGAAGCGCTCGGCGAAATTCCGCCGGAAGAACATACAATCCTGGCGATGAAGAATGCCCGCACGATGCTGGACCAGGGCTTCACCAGCATCAACAGCGCAGCGGCCGCCAAGCCGCGGCTGGACGTGGTTTTGCGCAATGCGATCGATGCCGGCGATTGTCCCGGCCCGCGCATGCTTGCGGCCTCGCCGGAAATGACCGTCACCGGCGGTCTGGGCGATGTGCGGCTGTCGCACATGTACCGCGAAACCTTCGCCATTGTCTGCGACGGCCCGGACGAGTTCCGCCGCACCGCCCGCGAAATGGTGCGCGAAGGGGTCGATACGCTGAAGATCAACCCGTCGGGCGATGAATTCGTGCCGGTGGCGCGGGCGCACCAGACCGTGATGAACGAATCCGAAATCGCTGCCGTCTGCGAGGTCGCCCGGTCGCGCGACAAACGGGTCGCGGCGCATTGCCGAAGCGCCGAGTCGGTAAAACTCTGCGTCAAGCACGGGGTGGAGATGATCTACCATGCGACGCTGTGTGACGACGAGGCTCTGGCGGCGCTGGAATCGGCGCGCGACTGGGTGTTCGTCGCGCCGACCATCGGCATCACGCTGGCGACTCTCTACGAAGCCTCGGCCTGGGGCATCACGACCGACGTCGCCGAAGGCATGGGCATGAAGGCCGAACTGGATATCGCGATCCCGAACCTGAAGGCGCTGAAGAAAGCCGGCGTCAGACTGCTGCCGGGCGGCGATTATGGCTTCGCCTGGAATCCGATCGGCACCAATGCCCGCGATCTGGAACATTTCGTCAATCATCTCGGTTTCACGCCGATGGAGGCGATTGAAGCGGCGACCCGGCTGGGCGGCGAAATCATGATGCGCGGCGACGATCTGGGGCAGATCAGGGAAGGCTATACGGCCGACATGCTGCTGGTCGATGACGACCCGCTGGAAAATATCGCAATCCTGCAGGATGCGTCCCGCCTGTCGATGATCATGAAGGACGGTGCGGTCTACAAGAACGTGGCGTGACGGTTATGCGTCAGTAGGCAGTGGGGCATTTTGAAATCTGACTCTGTTGGCATGTGGTGGCATCTATCGCCAAGCAATGCCATATTGAATGCATGACACAATCTATAAAAAAACGCCCGCGTGATCCTAACCAGTTGGCGAAGATGATAACAGATATCGCGACTGGAGAAGTTGAAGACCGCAATCCCACCCCTGAAGAACAGGGAAAAGACCCACATGCAGTTGCTTTAGGTCAAAAAGGCGGGGAGAAGGGAGGGGTTGCAAGATCCAAGGCACTCTCCCCAGAACGCCGCAAAGAAATTGCCCGAAGGGCTGCTTTGGCCCGATGGAACAAACCGAAACCATAACTCCCCAAACCCTTGCCCAAACCCCCAGACCGTGCTAAGTATTACCTTAGATCACGGAGACTAGTCATGAGCGTAATCGAAAAAATGAAGGCCGAACGAGACCGGCTTGTTGAAAAAGAAAAGAATTTGGTGGCAGAGCGGGACAAAGTTGAGGGTCTGATGCGTGACGTTCGTCGCGAGATGAACGAGATCGACGGTGCGTTAAGAGTTGCAAGCCGCTACGATAATTCGATTGATGTACCCGCCGTCAAAGATACGCCTGAATTTATCTTCGGGAAAGTCAAAGCCGAGCATGTGGTTTTCTCGAACCCGCCAGAGAACAAAGACGAAGCACCGACTTGCGAAGAGGCAATGAGGGAGATGTTATTGTTGCATCCTGGATCGAAGGTTGGAGAATTGATCGCATTTGCGAAAAAATCTTTTGGCATTGAGTACAACAAAAAAACGGCCGGAAATACCCTATGGCGCATAAAGAATGAAGGCGACGCCAAGCGTGAAGGCCAGAAATGGTATCCAGAAAAGAAAACCCCGCCGACTGATGCGTACGGCGGGATTTTCAAAGATTAAGGGGGTGCAGGATGGTTCCAGAGCCGGCTTCCTATCTGTGCTCACTCGGGTTCGATTCCCGACACCTCCAGCTTTCCGCGATTCGGTTTAGCCAACCGAGTCATGTTTACCAACAACAAACGCCAAGCGCTGGGAGGTGGCACATGACAACATGATTCAACGGATCTGATGGCTGGGGAGGTGGCTCTCCCCGGTCGTCATCCGACCCGTATCATCGGCTATATTATACTAAACCTTTGATTCTTCTGTCAAATTTTAAATAATCGATTCGATTCAATGGCTTAACGCAGTCATGCAATTTAAAATGCCCCTAATGCTTGACTGAGCAAGCAAACTCCCCATATTCAAGTTATGAACAAACTTCCCAGCAAATCACGCGCTCAAATACTTCACATGCTTTGTGAAGGAAACTCCATTCGTTCGGTTGAAAGAATGACGGGATGCAGCAAACACACGATTTCCAAGTTACTTATAAGTGCGGGAAAGGCATGCATGGCGCATCACAACGACAGTGTGCGGAACGTTTTGGCGTCGCGGATTCTGGTTGATGAGATATGGAGTTTCACTTACGCAAAACAAAAGAACGTCGCCAAGGCTAAAGTGGCCCCAGTGCAGGCGGGTGATATTTGGACGTGGACGGCGATTGATGCCGACAGCAAAATGATCGTCTCGTATCTGATTGGCGGTCGGGATAGCGGCTATGCGCACGAGTTCATGCAGTACGTGGCCTGTCGTTTGGCCAACCGGGTGCAGCTTACCACAGACGGTCACAAGGCCTATCTGGAAGCGGTAGAGGGTGCCTTTGGCGTGGATGTGGACTATGCCCAGCTTATCAAGCTGTATGGCGAAGCGCCTGAAGCATTCAAAGGCCGTTATAGCCCGGCAGAATGTACAGGAACAAAGAAGCAGTCGATTGAGGGCGATCCCGACATCAATCACGCCTCCTCCAGTTACGTAGAGCGCAACAATCTGACTATGAGAATGCACATGCGCCGGTTTACGCGGTTAATCAACGGGTTTAGCAAGAAGGTTGAGAATCATGCCTACGCGGTCGCGTTGCACATGATGTATTACAACTTTGTGCGCCAGCATAAGAGCCTTGGCGGCGTCTCCCCTGCTATGGCTGCGGACGTATCGAAGCGGCTCTGGGAGATTTCTGATATCGTGGTGCTGCTGGAAGTCGAGGAAGCAAACAAGCCGACGAAGCGCGGGTCGTACAAGAAGGGAGCATAAGTTATGAATGAATTCATCCTGTTAGTCACTATTGTTTGGGCCGGGCTGTCGCCCTCCACCATACATGCGGAATTTAGCTCACAGGTCGATTGTGAGAGCGCTCGCGTTTTGGCATTGAAAGAGGCGGCACTTATTTCAGCGCATCTGAGATCCCACAATCAGGGCACACCAACGATCACGGCGATCTGTAAGATTTCAAACTGACCCACTACCGTCAGTAACACGGATTAGACATTTTACTGCGCTGCGCTATTGTAGTTTCAGACGAGTCGGGAAAACCGGCCGACGGAACGACAGACAGGGATACGCTATATGGCCGAAGGCCGGGCTTTTGACGAAATGAACATTTCGGACGGTACTGTCCGTCCTCCCTATGACCGCATCGCCGGCTGGTTACGCGACACGCCGGTCGATCTATTCAAACAAAAACGCATCGAGGCGGAAATCCTGTTCCGCCGCATCGGCATCACCTTCGCCGTTTACGGCGAAGGGGGCGACCCGGAACGGCTGATCCCGTTCGATCTGGTGCCGCGCATCATGGCGGCCAGGGAATGGGAAACCCTGGAACGCGGCCTGAAACAGCGGGTTCGCGCGCTCAACGCCTTCATCGCCGATGTCTACAGGGATCGCGAGATCATGAAGGCCGGTATCGTGCCGGAACAGCACGTTATGACCAATTCCGCCTACCGGCCGGAAATGCAGGGCGTTGCGGTGCCGGGCGATATCTACTCGCATGTCTGCGGCGTCGATCTGGTGCGCACGGGCGAGGAGGAATTCTACGTTCTGGAAGACAATTGCCGCACGCCGTCAGGCGTTTCCTACATGCTGGAAGACCGGGAAGTGATGATGCGGCTGTTTCCCAACCTGTTCGCCCATCACAAGGTCGCCCCGGTCGACACCTATACCGACGAACTGCTCGCAACCCTGCGCGAATCCGCGCCGCCGGCCTGTACGGGAGAACCTACAGTGGCGATCCTTACCCCCGGCATCTACAACAGCGCCTATTACGAACACTCGTTTCTGGCCGACAAGATGGGCGTCGAACTGGTCGAGGGGCAGGACCTGTTTGTCGACGACAACCTCGTCTACATGCGGACAACATCAGGCCCGCGCAAGGTCGACGTGATCTACCGCCGGGTCGATGACGAATTCCTCGATCCGCTGGTCTACAACCCGGAATCGGCGCTCGGCATTCCCGGGGTCATGAACGTCTACCGCGCCGGGCGGGTGACGCTGGCCAATGCGGTCGGCGCGGGCATCGCCGACGACAAGGCGATCTACACCTACGTGCCGGAGATGGTTAAATTCTATCTCGGCGAAGAGGCGATCCTGAAAAACGTGCCGACCTGGCGCTGTTCGGAAACCGACGCGCTGGGCCATGTGCTGGACAGTCTCGACGAACTGGTGGTCAAGGAAGTGCACGGCTCCGGCGGCTACGGCATGCTGGTCGGGCCGCACGCCACGAAGCAGGAGCGCGAGGAATACGCCGCGCGCATCAAGGCCAGCCCGGCCGATTTCATCGCCCAGCCGACCCTGGCGCTCAGCACCTGTCCCACGTTTGTGGAAAGCGGCGTCGCGCCCCGGCATGTCGATTTCCGGCCCTATGTGCTGTCGTCCGGCGACAACATTCGCCTGGTCAAGGGCGGCCTGACCCGGGTGGCGCTGAAATCAGGCTCGCTGGTGGTGAATTCCAGCCAGGGCGGCGGAACCAAGGATACCTGGGTGCTGGAAGAATAGTGATGGTTTTAGACTTCGTCCCGACCGGCGCCGGCCCGCTCCCCTGCCCGACCACCCACATCGTACGATCCCGCTGGATGGACGAGTGGGGGAGAGGGCTGGAACCGACTATGCAGGACCCGCAATCATGCTAAGTAGAACCGCAAGCAATATTTTCTGGCTGGCCCGCTATCTCGAGCGGATGGAAAATCTGGCCCGCATCATCGGCGTTGCCGAACGCATGGCCATGATGCCCGGCGAAACCGAACGCGAAGTGGAGACACAGTGGGAGTCCGCGATCATCATTTCCGGCTGCGAACCGCTGTTTCTCGAAAGCGGCTGTGCGATGGAACGCGATGCGATCCTCGATTTCCTGGTTCGCGATCCCGACAATCCGTCCAGTCTGTTTTCGTCGATAGAAGCCGCCCGCATCAACGGCCGGTCGGTGCGGACCGTGCTGACGATGGAAATGTGGGAAAGCCTGAACACGACATGGCTGGAATTCGAACAGCGCTGGGACGCCGCGCGGGATACCGGCGATATCAGGGTGTTTCTGGAATGGATCAAGGAACGGTCGGCGTCGTTTCGCGGCGCCATCGGCGGCACCATGGTGCGCGACCAGGCCTGGCGTTTCAATCAGATCGGCACGCATATCGAACGGGCCGACAACACCGCGCGCATTCTCGACGTGAAGTATCACGTGCTGCTGCCGGAAGACGATGGCGTCGGCGGCAGCGTCGACTATTTCCAGTGGACGACGATTTTACGCGCCGTATCGGCCCTGGGCAGCTATCACTATATCTACCGCGATCAGCCGCAGCCCTGGAAAATCGCCGATCTGCTGATACTGCGGCCGGAAATGCCGCGCTCGCTGATCTATTGCATCGGTGCGGTACAGGACCGTCTGTTCGAACTGCAGGACGAACTGGTCGGCAAGACCTCCTGCACCCGGTATGCCGGCAAATTGTATTCCGAGCTTCGCTATGCCGACGCCACGGATATTTTCCAAGGCGGGCTTCACGAGTGGCTGACGCAGTTTATCGAGCGGAACGACCGCCTCAGCGAAGAAATTCGCAACTGTTACATGTTAGTGCCGCTGTAGCGTCACCATATCAGGGTCACTGCGACGGTGCGAACACGCACCAGTCTCTGGGTTGCCGCTCCGAATCGGTGTGATGTCACGCCGGTAAGACGCCAGCCGGAAAGTTAACTTATGTTGATAGATGTCGAACATCGCACCGAATACCGGTACGAAACGCCGGTAAGCTATACGATTCAAAGCCTCAAGCTGACTCCGTCGGATACCGACGGCCAACGCATGCGAAGCTGGAAGATCGATACCGGCGGTTTCGGCGACATGCCGGCGTTTTTCGATTCCTTCGGCAATCTCACCCATACATTCGTCATCAACGGGTTCCACCAGAAAGTGACGATTATTGCGAAGGGGCAGGTCGAAACGCATGACACCCAGGGCATCGTTTCCGGCACCTGGGAGCCGTTTCCGCTGGCGGCCTATCTTCGGCTGACCGATCTGACCCGGCCCAGTGACGATCTGGTAACGCTGGCGCGCAAGTCACAAGGCGGCAAGAACCGGCTTGAAGACCTGCACCGGCTGGCCAACATGGTCCGCGACGCCGTCGATTACCGGATCGGCGAAACCCAGGTTGAAACCGAAGCCGCCGAGGTTCTGAAACACGGCTACGGCGTCTGCCAGGACCATGCGCATGTGTTCATTTCCGCCTGCCGCATGCTCAGCATTCCGGCCCGCTACGTTTCCGGCTATCTGGTCGCCAGCGACAATCCGGATGAAACCTACGAAGCTTCGCATGCCTGGGCGGAAGCCCATGTGCCGGATATCGGCTGGGTCGGCTTCGATGTGTCGAACCGGATCTGCCCGACGGACGCCTATCTGCGCGTCGCGGTCGGGCTCGATTACCGCGAGGCGGCCCCGATCCGCGGGCTGCGGCGCGGCGGTTCCGGCGAGACCCTCGACGTTTCCGTGAAGGTCACCCAGCAGCAGCGGCAACAGCAGGCATAAGGCTTGCTGCGGTGCGATAAAGGGCTTTGTTTTCGCCCCGGCGCTGCCTATTATCGCGCGGTTCCGAATGATTCCACGGTGAGGCTCTGGTGACGTACTGCATTGGTCTCTATACGCAGGCCGGACTGGTCATGCTTGCCGACACGCGCACCAATGCGGGTGTCGACAACATCTCGACCTTCCGCAAGCTGAAGGTCTGGGAAAAACCGGGCGACCGGGTGATATCGCTGATGTCGGCCGGCAACCTGGCGGTCAGCCAGACCGTGATCGGGCTGCTCGACGAAGGCCTGCTGTTTACCGAGGAAGACCGCGCCATGATGGGCGCGGATGCGCCGGCGGACCCGGAACAGGTTCAGACCCCGCTGACCGTGCCGACCATGTTTCAGGCGGCGATGCTGGTCGGCCGGGCGGTGCGGGCGGTGTTCCACATGGACGGTGAGGCGCTGGAACGGCAGGACAGCCCGTTCAATGTCTCGATGATTCTGGGCGGGCAGGTTGCCGGTCGACGGATGCGCCTGTTCAACATCTACGCCGCCGGCAATTTCATCGAGGCGTCGGAAGACACGCCGTTCTTCCAGATCGGCGAGCACAAATACGGCAAGCCGATTCTCGACCGCGCGATGAGTTACGATCTGGAGCTGCATGACGCCGTGAAGCTGAGCCTGCTGTCGATGGATTCGACCATGCGAAGCAACCTGTCGGTCGGCATGCCGCTGGATCTGATGGTGTATCAGCGGGATTCGCTGAAGGTGGGTTTCCAGCGCCGCATCGAACAGGGCGATGAGTACTATGTTCACCTGCAGCAATCCTGGTCCGACAGTCTGCGCGGCGCCTATACCCGCCTGCCGCAGCCGGAATGGATGAACCCGGACCTGTTCAACGGCAAGTGATGCCGACCGCGCAAAGTCTTCCCGGTCACGATGAAATCCTCGCGCGGGTCGTGCCGCAGCGGGAAAAGTGGACAGCGTTCAGGCCGAAGGACGCCATCGTGCCGGGGCCGGGTCAGGAAAGCTGCTGGGATTTTCCGAGGCCGCCGCAGGTGCGCGATGTTTCCGGCCGCGTCGAGGTTGACTGGCAGGGCGACACCATCGCCGCGACGGACACCGCGAAAATGGTTGTCGAAACCGCCGGCGCGCCGGTCTATTTCATCCCGCCGGGCGATGTGAAACCCGGCATTCTGGTGCCGAAGAACCGGTTGTCGCTGTGCGAATGGAAGGGCGTCGCCGTCTATTTCGATCTTGCGATGAACGGAAAGCGGAAGGAAGACGCCGCCTTCGCCTATCCCGACCCGCTGACCGATCTGGGGCAGGGGTATGAGGCGATCGCCGGTTGGGTCGCCTTCTATGCCGGCAAGGTCGATGCCGCCCGCGTCGGCGGTGAGGCCGTCACCCCGCAGCCCGGCGGTTTCTATGCCGGCTGGATCACATCCGCCGTTACTGGCCCCTTCAAGGGCGAACCCGGTAGCGAACACTGGTGACTGCGATTTTGAAACGAACCTCGGCCACCGAGCCGGGGTCCACTCCTGAAGCATCGGTAAACGTGCAGACGACAACGGAATAGGTCCGCATCACGTGCGGGACTCTAGGCATTCAATGTAACGATCCCCGGGCGTCAGACCCGGGGTCCCTTCCTGAGGCTTCTCCGCATGCGGTGACGATAACGGATTGGGTCCCGGATCAGGTCAGGGACTCCAAAGGTTTATCAGATGCCCGCCAGTGCCTGGTCCAGTTCGGCCAGAAGGTCATCGGTATCCTCGATGCCGACGGACAGTCGTATCAGGCTGTCGGAAATGCCCAGTTCGGCGCGGATATCCGGCGGGATCGAGGCATGGGTCATGATCGCCGGATGCTCGATCAGGCTTTCGACCCCGCCCAGGCTTTCGGCCAGCGCGAAAAGCTCGGTGCGTTCCAGAAACGTCCGCGCCTCTTCCAGCCCGCCTTTCAGGATCGCGGTGACGATACCGCCGCCGCCGTTCATCTGCTTCTGTGCGATATCGAATTGCGGGTGGCTCGGCAGGCCGGGGTAGTGCACGCGCTCGACCTTTTTATGGCTTTCGAGAAACTCCGCAACCGCCTGCGCCCCTGTCAGATGCGCCTTCATGCGGACCGGCAGGGTTTTCAGCGCGCGCAATACAAGGAAACTGTCAAACGGCCCCAGCACGCCGCCGACGGCGTTCTGCAGATAGCGGAAACGTTCTTCAAGGTCGTGGTTTTCCGCGAACACGGTAATGCCGGCAACGACATCGGAATGACCATTGAGATACTTGGTGGCCGAATGCAGCACGATGTCGATGCCGTGGTCGATCGGGCGTTGCACATACGGGCTGGCGAATGTGTTGTCGCAGACGCTGATGATGTTCTTTGCCTTCGCGATTTTCGCAATGGCGGAAAGATCGACCAGCCGCAGGGTCGGGTTGGTCGGCGTTTCGACCCAGACCATTTTGGTTTTCGGCGTGATCGCCGCTTCGAAGGCATCCGTATCGGCCAGATCGACAAAGGTGATGTCGAGGCCGGCGGAGCGCTTGCGCACGTTTTCCATCAGCCGGTAAGACCCGCCGTACAGATCGTTCATGGCGATGATGTGATCGCCGGAATCCAGCAGTTCCAGAACCGTGCCCATGGCGGCGAGGCCGGAGGCGAAGGCGAATCCGCTGGAGCCGTTTTCAAGATCGGCGACACAGCGTTCCAGCGCAAACCGGGTCGGGTTGTGCGAGCGGGAATATTCGAACCCCTTATGCACGCCCGGGCTTTCCTGCACATAGGTGGAGGTGGCGTAAATCGGCGTCATGATCGCGCCGGTGGTCGGATCGGGCGATTGCCCGGCGTGAATGGCGCGCGTCGCGAAGCCGTGACGGTTTTTCGGCGTCGTGGAATCCATGGTTGAAAGCCTTTCGTTACGCCAGTTTCTGACGCAGGTGGTTGATGTAGTCGATCTGTGTGATCAGGCCGTAGAAGACGCCGTCTTCGGCGACCATCGCCACCTTGCCGGCCTTGAACAGCGGGATCAGATCATCCGGGTCGGTATTCGGCGGCACGGTTTCGATGCTTTTCGCCATGACGGTCGAAACCGGTTGCTTCAGTTTCGCCGCATCGCTGCAGGTGCCGAACAGAATGTCTTCCTCGTCGACGATGCCGGCGATGCCGCCCTTGCCGTCGAGCACGGGAAGCTGCGAAACATCGTACATCCGCATCCGCGCATAGGTGGTCAGGATCGTGTCGTCCGGGCCGACGCTGATGACATCGCCCCTGTCGGCGCGGCGCGTGATCAGGTCGCGCAGATCGTTATGCACCGGTCGGTCGAGCAACCCGTTATCGATCATCCAGGCATCGTTGAACGCCTTGCCCAGGTACTTGTTGCCGGTATCGCAAATGAAGGTGACGACGCGCTTTTTTTCGGTCTGCTTCCGGCACCACTTGAGCGCACCGGCGACCAACGTACCGGTCGATGTGCCGCCCAGCACGCCTTCCACGCGCAGCAGGTCGCGCACCGTGTTCATGGCTTCCTTGTCGCTGATATAGACGGCATCCTTGATGACGGACAGATCGCAGTTCGGCGGAATAAAATCCTCGCCGATGCCCTCGACCAGCCACGAGCCGACATCGGTCAGCACTTCGCCGGTCAGCGCGGCATGGCCGACGACCGATCCGTCCGGGTCGGCGACGACCATTTTCAGGTCGGGATTAACCGTCGCGAAATACCGCCCCAGCCCGCTGATCGTGCCGCCGGACCCGACGCCGCACACCACGGCATCGACATCGTGACCCATCTGTTCCCATATTTCCGGGCCGGTCGTGTCGAAATGCGCCTGCGGGTTGGCCGGATTGGCGAACTGGTTGACCCAGAATGCGCCGGGGGTTTCGCTGGTGATGCGTTCGGCCATGTCCTGATAGTATTCGGGGTGGCCTTTGCCGACGTCCGACCGGGTCATGATGACCTCGACGCCGAGGGATTTCAGATGGAAAATCTTGTCGGCGCTCATCTTGTCGGGAATGACCAGAACCAGCCGGTACCCCTTCATCGCGGCGACCAGCGCCAGGCCCAGGCCGGTATTGCCCGCTGTCGCCTCGACAATCGTGCCGCCCGGTTTCAGGCTGCCGTCCTTCTCCGCCGCCTCGATCATTGACAGGCCGATGCGGTCCTTGATCGAGCCGCCGGGATTCTGGCTTTCGAGCTTCAGATACAGCTCGCAGGGGCCGGTATCCAGCCCGTTCACCCGCACCATCGGCGTGTTGCCGATCAGGTCCAGAACGTTCGTTGCGATGGTCATTGCCCCTCCCAATTGCCTTTTCGCATGCCCATATGCAGGCATGCCGCTTGCCATTCGGCAATAGTTAATCACGATTGGCCGTATATCCACCGTTGCGCGAGGAAAAGGAACGATGACAGAGAATGCCGCAAACCGGTCTTCCGGCGATATCACAGGCTATCACGCCCATATCTATTTTGACGCGGCGACCCGGGAACCGGCGAAGGCCTTGCGCGCGGCAATCGAGGCTGACTTCCCGGATATCGAAATGGGGCGCTGGTGGGAAAAGCAGGTCGGGCCGCATCCGCGCTGGAGCTATCAGACCGCCTTCGACCCCGGCCTGTTCGGTACCTATATCCCGTGGCTGGCGCTGAACCGGCGCGGCCTGACGGTGTTCATCCATCCCGAAACCGGCGACGATCTGGCAGACCACCGCGACCATGCGATCTGGATGGGCGGCATGCCGGACCTGAAGCTGGAGATGTTCGAGGCGAAAACCTAGTCGTTCAGCAAACGTTGCCGTAGAAGTGTCTGCATGTCGCGCCATCCATCGGCGATGAGCAGAACCGTCACCGTGTTTTCACGCGTTGAATAGAAAATCCGGTAGGGTTTGTAGTGCAGTTCGCGAAAGGAATGCGGGCCAATTTCCAGCATTTCCTTCGGGATATTGCCGCGTTCCGGCAGGTCGCGTAATGAATCGATCCTTGAAGAGAGGCTGGACAGAACCTGTTTCGCGATGCCGGAACCGCTGTTTTTCTTAATGTATCTGGTGATGTCCTTCAGATCGCGGCTTGCGGCGTCAGTGAACTCGACCGTGTATTTCATTCGTCTTCATCTAGAACCGCGCGGGCTTGCCGGAACGCCTCCTCAACAGAGACAACCTTACCTTCCGCCGCCTGTTTCTCGCCATGGGCGAGGATTTTCAGCAGCGCGAGGGTTTCTTCCGTTTCCTCATACTGCCGGATATCCTGAATGACGGCCTTCGCCTCGCCGTTCTGGGTGATGATCATCGGCTCGCCGGTCTTGCGCAGGGTGTCGAGTACCTGCGCCGCATTGGCTTTCAGGTAGCTGATGGGTTTGATCCGGTCTGACAGGTGCATGGTTGGTCTCCTCAATATAGAACTGAATATAGACCATATTCGGTTCTAAGTGAACAGCTATCAGGCCGAAGTTTCCTCCGTTCGTCGGGTTCGGCGGCAGCTTGTCTTGCCAGGCGTTTCAAAGCCCGCTGTTTCATTCACCGTATCTGATGATATTTTGTGAACAAGAGGTGCGCTCTGGTCGTTCAGATATACATGGATATGTGCCTCGAACTCTGTCCCCTGATTGTTCGCTGAGAAAGGAAGGCCGGAATACTTTCAGATTGGTCGATACTCATGCTGCTGGCGGCGTTTTTCTCCGCCGCGCTGGTGATCGTTTTCAGCGGCTGGCGCATGACCGGGCTGGCGGACAGGCTGGCCGACCGGACCAGGCTCGGCGAGGCCATCACGGGTGCGATTCTGCTGGGGGCGGCGACGTCGCTTGGCGGCACCGTGGTCTCGATAACAGCCGCATGGGACGGGTATCCGTCTCTGGCGTATTCCAACAGCATTGGCGGCATTGCGGCGCAAACCGCTTTCCTCGCCATCGCAGACCTGACCTATCGCAAGTCGAATCTGGAACATGCCGCTGCCGAGCTCGCCAATGTGTTTCAGGCCGTCGTGCTGATTGTGCTGCTGACGCTGCCGCTCATCGCCATGAGCGCACCGGAATTCAGCATCTTCGCCATTCACCCCGTATCGCTGGCGATTCCGGTCATCTTTGTGGGATCGGTTTTCGCCACCCATGCTTTGCGTGAAAAGCCGATGTGGTATCCGGTTCGCACCAGGGATACGCGCGCCGATACCCCCGACGACGGGGATGCTGAAATACAATCGTATAGTATTGCGCGGCTTCTGGCAGGCTTCGCCGTTCTGATGCTGGTAATGAGTCTTGCCGGCTGGGTTGTCGCCAAAACGGCGGCCGAACTTTCCGGCAGAATAGCATTGTCGGAATCGGTTGTCGGCGCGCTGATGACGGCCGTGGTGACATCCCTGCCGGAACTCGTAACCACGATTGCCGCTGTCCGCCGCGGCGCCCTGCAGCTCGCTGTCGGGGGCATTATCGGCGGCAACACCTTCGACACGCTGTTTCTGACTGTCGCCGATGTTTCCTACCGTCCGGGGTCGCTGTATCACGCCGTGGGCATGGATGATTATTTCTGGACCGTGATTGCGATCCTGATGACCGGTATTCTTCTGGGCGGGCTCATTCTGCGGCAGCGAACCGGTCCGGCCCGCATGGGTGTCGAAAGCCTGACTTTGCTTGCCATCTATGGCGGCGCGATCGTGCTTCAGGTCGCCGGCACGTGATCAATCGTTCGTTCGGGGTTTTGCGCCTGCCTGTTTGTTCGGCCGGGTAGAAAAAGAAGAGGCGGATGTGGGGAAGAGCCCACATCCGCCTTCGGATCCCGGCGGGCGACGTATCCTGATTGGGGAATCAGGATGGGGGGGTGTCGCGCGTGGTCGGGTCCTGCAGAATTTGCGTGATCAGGCCGCGGCCGCTTCACGCGATTTCAGATAATTCAGCACCGTGCCGGCATCCGATACATCGAACGGGTCGCCGGGGGCGGACATGTCTTCAACGAACAACTGTTCGACCTTGCCGTCGGTGATTACGGCGGCATAGCGCCAGCTTCGCGAACCGAACCCGAGATCGTGTTTCTTGACCAGCATTCCCATTCCTTCGGAAAACTCGCCGTTGCCATCGGGGATCATGCGGACTTCGTCGTCGATCATCTGGTCTTTCGCCCAGGCGTTCATGACGAAGCTGTCGTTGACCGACAGGCAGGCGATTTCATCGACGCCCTGCGCCAGAATTTCATCGCGATGCTCCAGGAAGCCCGGAAGATGCGTCGAGGAACAGGTGGGCGTGAACGCGCCCGGCAGGGCGAACAGTACAACCGTCTTGCCCTTGAAGATGTCGTCGGTGGTGACGTCCTGCCAGTCGCCGTTGACCCGGGTGCGGAATGTTACGGATGGAATCTTTTCGCCAATCTTGATCATATCGTCCTCTGCGTCAGTTTCAGTTTCAAATGCCAGCGCAGCAACCCGCCTGGTCGATGCGCTAGTAACGTTTCTTAGACGCATTCTAAATAGTGATGTTGAACGGGTATTGCAAGCCCTGTTGCGAGATTCTTTTTCAGTTCAGAAAATTTAATAATTCTGGAGGGAAAGTTCGATATTTTCGATGTTTCTGGAAACCGGCCCAGAAAATTCGATTTTTTCGATAATTCGCGTCAAACGAGGCTGGAACGCACGCTTTCCAGCGCTTTTTCCCAGTTATCGGACACCTTGCGCTGGTGAACGGTGGCATTGGCGAACCAGGGCAATCCATCGGTCCCCAGGGTGATCCATTCCTGTTCGCGCAGCAGCACATGCTGATGTGCACCCAAAGCGCCGGCCATGCCCATGATGCTGGTGCCGACATTGACCACACAATCGAGATTGGCGATCAGACCGAAGACGCCGTCCAGATCGTCGCGCAGGTCCAGATCCGGTACCCGGTGTATCGTGATGCCGTGCCGGGATTGGAAGTCTTCCAGTTCGGCGTCAACGTCGCCGTATTGCAGATTGACCGGCACGATGCCGGGCGCGCTCAGCAATTCGGCCCAGTCGTCGAGATCGGTCAGCCCGTGTTCGCGGTTCTGCGTCACCAGACCGCTGCGCCACGATATGCCGATTTTACGGCCGGCGGGCAGGTCTGCGAGGTGCGCCGCCATCGCGTCAGATTTACCCTTATCTGGCAATAAATAGGCTTCCGGTGAGCCAAAATTGGCAATTTGTTGCCGAAAAAGACCGGGTAGTCGCCCGATTGGGGCCTGCGCATCGACCTCGCGTACGTTGGTACCGTCTTCCTGAACCACGGTCAAAAATGGAAAAGATTGCTGATATATGGATAAAAGCCGCGAATCGCATTCCAGAATGATCCGTGTATCGGGTAAGGCGCGGCGCAGATCCGGCAGGCAGGAAGCGAACAGCAATTCATCGCCGAGGCCCTGTTCCGGCCAGATCAGCAGGGTTTTGCCGGCCAGATCGCCGCCAAACCAGTCATTCGCCGCCCGCCGTCTGTCAGGCACCCGGTCGCCGGTCGCGAATCCGGCCTCATAGCAGGCCCAGCCGGTGGCGAGATCGCCGGTGCCGAGCGATGTCAGGGCCAGCCCGAACGCGAAACGCGGGTCGTGCCGGAAACGCTGAACGCCGTCGCGGTAGGCATCGTGGGCGGCCTCGATGCGGCCCGAATTCTTCAGATGGTTGGCGTGGTTGGCGCGGGCGTCGGCATGGTCGGGATCCAGCGCAAGCGCCCTGGCGAAAGCATCGTCAGCGGCATCGAACCGGCCGAGCGCCGCCAGCAGGTTTCCGCGGTTGCTGTGCGGCGCCGGATGGTCCGGTGCAACCCGGCAGGCTTCTTCGGCGGCTGCCAGGCCATCTTCGTAGGCGCCGGTAAGGAAGCTCAAACCGGCAAGGTTGGTCAGCGCGGCGGCATGGTCGGGGTGTTCCGCCAGCACCGCCCGGTAGGTTTCCGCCGCGTCGTCTGGCCGGCCTGTCTGCTGGTAAAGGGTGCCGAGATCGACCCGCAAGCCGGCATCGTTTCCCGTCCGGGCGATACCGCGCCGCAACACCGCCTCGGCCTGATCGAGCTTGCCGCGCCGGGCGTAGAAGCCGGACATCAGCCGGTAGCCGTCCCGGTTGTTCGGATCGGCCTGCAGCGCTTTCTTGTAGGCCTTTTCGGCGCTGGCGGACCGGCCGGCCTGTTCGTGCAGGGCTGCCTGATGCAGCGGGGTTACGACCCTTGCGGTCAAGACCGGGGTTTCAGCGTCAGGGCGGCCGAATTCATGCAATAGCGCAGGCCGGTCGGTTGCGGCCCGTCCGGAAAGACATGGCCGAGATGCGCGTCGCAGCGGGAACACAGGGTTTCCGTGCGCCGCATGAACAGTGAGCGGTCTTCCTTGTCGGTAACGGCGTCATCGGAAACCGGCGCATAGAAGCTCGGCCAGCCGGTGCCGGAATCATATTTGGTGCCGGCGTCGAACAACGGCTGGTCGCAGCAGACGCAATGGTAAACGCCGTCGGTCTTGGCGTTCCAGTACTGGCCCGAAAAGGCCCGTTCCGTGCCGTGTTTGCGGGTTACCTTGTACTGTTCCGGCGAAAGCTGCTGTTTCCATTCAGCATCCGACTTTACGATCTTGTCTTTCGTGTCTGCGGTGTCGGCAGTCATGACGGGGCTCCTTGTGCGGTGGCGCGTCGGCAGCGGGCGACTTCGTCCCGAAGGCCGTGCAGCCGTGAATCGACGATATTCATGTCATTTAGGGCCTGAACGGTATTTTCAAGATATTCGTAGCACGGGCCAAGCCGGCCATGCGCCGTTGCGATCGCCCGGGCCGCTTCCGCCATGCCCAGTTCGGCGGCGAACCGGTCGCATGCGGGGTTGATGGCGAAGGAGATGGCGGTGACCGGTCCGGTTTCGGTTTCAATTCTGAACCACGACGGAACATAGGACCCCGTCACCATTTCCCGGGCCCAGATAATATCCAGCTCCTCGATCTGCCGGTCGGCATCGTCATGCAGGCGATACAGCAGCCCGTTACAGGATCCGCCGCGTTTCAATGCCAGAACGAGGCCCGGATTCTCAGGCGTACCGCGCCCGACCGGCGTCCAAAGGCAGAACGACCGGTGATAGCCGTACAGCCGGCCGCGTTTCTTTTCAGCGAAATCGAAGGCGGGGTTCCAGATCAGCGATCCGTAGGCGAAGACCCAGACCGGTCCGGGCGGTTTTCTGTCGAGGATGGCGGCGCGCGAGGCGTCGCGTTCGGTTTTCGTCCAGCAGCGCAGCAAACCCAGTCGTTCGCCTTCGCCGACGATGTCCTGAAAGACACCGTTTCTGATTGTTTCCCGATCCAGCACCATCTGTTGCTTGAATTCCGCCTCCGAGCCAGTGTGCCTGTTAATCTAGCGTGTTCTGGCCGTTTGAAAAGCGGAAGAGATCAGCCCGTCAGACCGCCTTTTTCGAACAACCTGTTCCAGACCTCGACATTGGTCTTGTAGCGCAGGGCGTAGCCGCGGAACTTTTCATGCCGAACAACCTGGGCCTTGGCCGGTACGCAGATTTTCGTGTCGAACAGTTCGGCAACGATGTGGCACTGAAAGGTACCGTTGACCGGCAGTTCGGAAAGCTTCGTCGAGACGAAAGCGCCGGTCTGGCTGATATTGGCGATTACCAGATCCCGCTTTTCGTAACGAAGCCAGATGTTTTCCAGACGGACGCGGGGGCTGTTTCGTTTTTCATCGGTGCGCACAGGCGGGGGCTGCGGTTTGGCAACCACATCGACGCTAATATCGTCATCGAAACTGATGTCGAGATCGTTCATGACCAAACTCTGCCTGTCTTTGCAGTAAACTTCCCTGCGGCCGATTACACGGCGCTTGGGCGCGAGAGTCCAGAGGCGATTGATAGAATTAGATGTATATTCTTCTTGCAAATGTTCCATCGATCTCGACCCTAAACAGGAACGTCGACCAGGATCACCTCCGTTTTTTCCAAAGCCCTGATATCGATAGACTCTTCGTCGGATACCGCCACACCGTCACGGGCGTTTACTTTTTTTCCGTTGAGTTCAATGTCGCCGCCCGCCGGCACCAGATAGGCGCCCCTGCCGCCGCCCAGCCTGTGGCTGACGGTATCGCCGGCCTGTAACGTACCGGCATACAGGGTCGCGTCCTGGTCGATCGGCAATGCGCCGTCGATGCCGGCCTCACCCGACGCCATCGGCTTCAGAACGCCATCCGCCGTTCTGGGAAACTTTCGTGTTTCCCAGCGCGGCGTCAGACCGCTTGTGCGCGGCATGATCCAGATCTGGAACAGCCGTGTCAGGTCGTCGTCGCGGTTCCACTCGCCGTGCACGATGCCCGTGCCGGCTGACATGACCTGGATATCGCCGGCCTCCGTCCTGCCTTCGTTGCCGAGACTGTCGCGATGGGTAATCGCGCCTTCCCGGACATAGGTGATGATTTCCATGTCGCGGTGCGGGTGCGGGTCGAAACCGCTCCTCGGCTTGATTTCATCGTCGTTCCAGACCCGCAGGGGGCCGAACCCCATGCGCGCCGGATCGTAGTACTCTCCGAAGCTGAAATGGTGTTTTGCGTTCAGCCAGTCGATGCGGAAAGCGCCGAGGCTTTCGAAAGGACGATGGTCGATCATGTCAGTTCCAGATCACTTGCCGCATCGGCGGCGGCGAAACGCTCTTCCCTGCCGTGCGGCTTTTCGAAGTTGATGGCCGGACCGACGGGAACGATCCCGGTCGGGTTGATGCTTTTGTGACTGCCGTAATAGTGCGTCTTGATATGGTCCATGAAGACCGTTCCGGCAACGCCCGGCGTCTGATAAAGGTCGCGCGTATACGCCCACAGATTCGGGTAGTCGACGAGACGGCGGATGTTGGTCTTGAAGTGGCCGACATAAACCGCATCGAACCGGACAAGGGTCGTGAAGGCGCGCCAGTCGGCCTCGGTAAGCTGATCGCCGGCCAGATAGCGTTGCCGTCCAAGTCGGGATTCCAGATCGTCCAGCGTGTCGAACAAAGCGGTTACGGCCTCGCCATAGGCTTCCTGCGTGGTGGCGAAGCCGGCCTTGTAGACGCCGTTGTTCACATTGTCGTAAACGGTCGCGTTGATCGCATCGATATCCTCCCGCAAGGCTTCGGGATAGAAGTCGCCCGGTGTCGCGCCGACATCGTCGAACGCCGTGTTGAACATGCGGATGATTTCAGCCGATTCATTGGAAACAATGGTGTTCAACTTCTTGTCCCACAGAACAGGCACGGTCACGCGGCCGGTATAGTCCGCCTTCGCGGCCGTGTAGACCTGGTGCATCCGGTTCGCGCCGTGGATCGGGTCGGCGATGACGCCGGGAAATTCCTGATCGAAGGTCCAGCCTTCATCCAGCATGAAGGGGCTGACGACGGAAACGCCGATCATGTCTTCAAGGCCTTTCAGCGCCCGGAAAATCAGAGTCCGGTGCGCCCAGGGACAGGCGTAGGAAACATACAGATGATAGCGTCCGGGTTCGGCCTTGAAGCCGCTGTCTCCGCTCGGGCCGGCTTCGCCGTTAGCGGTAACCCAGTTGCGGAAGGACGATTCCTCACGCTTGAACTTACCGCCGGTCGAATCGGTATCGTACCATTTGTCGTGCCATTTTCCGTCGATCAAGAGTCCCACAGGTTCTCTCCTTCGTTTTTGGGTTTCCGTTCCGGTCTGTCACGCCGCCCGGCCCGAAAGGCCGGACGGAGCCGATGTCGGATCGGTCAGGCCGCAAGCTTCTTTGCGATAGACGCAACATGCGCGCCCTGATGTTTCGCGATGGTCAGTTCGGTGTCGGACGGCTGACGCGATCCGTCGGGTCCGGCGATGGTTCCGGCGCCATAAGGCGAACCGCCACGGGCTTCGCTGATATCCGTCAGTTCGGGAATGGAATACGGCGTACCGACGATGATCATGCCCTGGTGGGCCAGAGTCGGCCAGGTCGACAGGATCGTCGATTCATTGCCGCCGCCGGTTCCGGTTGAGGTGAAGACACTGCCGACCTTGCCGACAAGCTTGCCTTTCGCCCACAAACCGCCCGTCTGATCGAAGAAGGTGCGCATCTGGCCGGCCATGTTGCCGAACCGTGTCGGTGTGCCGAAGATAATCGCGTCATAGTCGGCAAGTTCCGACGGCTCGGCGACCGGCGCGTCCTGATCGAGTTTCGCGCCGGCGTTCTTCGCCGCTTCTTCGGACATCGTTTCCGGCACGCGCTTCACCGAGACCTCGACGCCATCGACGCTTCTCGCGCCGTCGGCAACCGCATTGGCCATGGTTTCGATATGTCCGTACATTGAATAGTAAAGTACCAGAACCTTCGTCATTTCTTGCTCCACATGTTAGGGCCTGTCGGCCGGTTTCAACGTCTGCATGGAACATAAGTGCTTTAATATTCTGAACAATTGGGGTAAATGGAACTTCATTGTTTCTTTTTGGATACAATAGCCATGCATAACGACGATATCGGCGGTTTCGTTACCTTTGCGCGCGTGGTGGAGCAGGAAAGTTTCACCGGTGCGGCCGAGGCGATGGGGATTTCGAAATCCGCCGTCAGCAAACAGGTGGCGCGGCTGGAGGAAACCCTGGGGGTTCGCCTGCTGAACCGGACGACCCGGAAACTGCAGGTGACCGAGGCAGGGCGGGTCTTTTACGAACGATGCCGCCGGATTGTCGATGAGGTGGAAGAAGCCCGCGCCGCGGTAACCAGCCTGCAGGCATCGCCGCGTGGTGTATTGCGGATTACCGCGCCGGTCTCCTATGGCTTGCTGCACCTGTCGAAGCTTCTGCCGGCCTTCATGCAGCGCTATCCCGATCTGCGGGTCGATCTCGGCCTTGCCGACCGCAAGGTCGATCTGCTGGCGGAGGGGATCGATGTTGCGGTGCGGATCGGGCAGATGGTCGATTCCAGCCTTGTCGCGAAGAAGATCACGGATTTCCCGCGCATCGTTGCTGCAACGCCTTCCTATTGGGATGCGAACGGGCGGCCGGAAACGCCTGACGATCTGGGTCGGCACAACTGTTTCATTTACGAATACCTGCCGCAGGGCGATCAGTGGGAGTTTCGCGATCCTCAGTCCGCAGCGGCGATCCGGGTCAGGGTCTCCGGCAAGCTAAGCTCAAATAACGGCGATATTCTGTTGCGGGCCGCCGAACAGGGCCAGGGAGTAAGCTGGATTCCCGGTTTTTTCATTGACCGGCAGATCAAGGATGGCGTGCTGGAAGAAGTGCTGGCCGATTATCAGGCCGAACCGGTCGGACTTTACGCCGTCTTTCCTCATTCCCGGCATTTGCCGACCAAGACCCGCGCCTTTGTCGATTATCTGGTAGAGGCGATCAGGGGGAAGGCTGATTAGTGTCTGAGTCCCGGACGTGATCCGGGACCTATTCCGCTGTCGTCCCGTCACGCTGAAACGCTTCTGGAAAAGGCCCCGGCTCGGGGGCCGGGGATCGGTAGTCTTATTTTCAGCACTTCAATGGCACCGACAGATAGACGCCGAATTCCTGCCCGAAATCGCAGGAGACGCGGGCGTGGACACGGCCTTGCCGGTCCTGGAAACGCTGTCTGTCGCCGACCGGGAAAATGCCTTCGTGCCAGATATAGGGGTGGATATAGAGGCCGCGCGAGCCGTCGCACCAGAAGGCGATGACTTTGTCGGGTATCAGGTCGTCGCCGGGCAGGGCGACCGGCACGACGAAGGGCTGCTTGTCGAGCGGGAAGAAAAGCTGGCCGCCATCCGGATGATAGTTGAAGTGCCACAGCAGAACATTTTCGCGCGGCACGGTCTGTTTGTCCGCTTGCGCCAGTTGCGGGTCGGTCGCCCATCCCAGCACATAGTGGCCGTTCACCGCCTCGTTCGAGCCGAACAGGATGTCGCCTTTCCACTCGCCGTGGAATATGCCCTCAACCCAGCCGCCTTCGTCGCCGGTATCCTCGTCCACCTTGCGCCAGCCCTGCGCCGGCCAGCGCGTGATTTCGATATCGATGTCGTCAGGGTGGTCGACAAGGCAGCCATAACCTTTGACGCTGTCGTCCGTGGCGACAACCAGCGGCACCTCATGCAGGGGAAGGGAGGGCTTGTCGCTTGCTTCGAAAATGTAGACCGGCGCGTTCATGCTGCTGACCCCTGGCAATGGAAATCGACCGCCCGCTGCACCATCGGCGCGAAATGGTCGAAACTTGGCGTTTCGAGCCCGACGATCTTGCCTTCATCGTCAAGCTGCCGGACTTTGACGATCGCCGCCAGATTGGGGTTTTTCGCGAAAGCGGCGGCCTCGTCGCGTTCCATCGGTCCGCCCTGCAGTTCCAGCGACTTGACGGAGGCCTGCGACAATCGGCCGAAATACATCGGATCGACGGCGCACAGATAACGCTTGGCGGCGACATGGTGGCGCACGCAATCGGTAATCAGCGGCGGAAAAAACGGTTCGAGAATCGCCGCGCCGGCGTCTTCGTGCAGGCGGTCGATCTGGTCGTTCATTTCGAATGTGCCAAGTTCGCTGGTGAAGTGGCCGATATCGTGCAGCAGGGCCGCGACGATGATCTGTTCGTTCTCGCCGCGCTGTTCGGCGAAATGCGCCCCCTGCAGCATATGCTGGGCGATGGTGACGTCTTCGCCGAGATATTCCTCCGCGCCCCGGCGTTCGAAAATATCCGCCAGAAACGGAACGATGGTCTGCGGTGTCAGCGTATCGGCTTCGCTCATGCGGCATTCTCCATGGCCTCGGCATCGAGGACGGCAAGCGTCGACAGCAAACCGTCCCTGTCCGGGTAACAGCCCTGCAGCCAGCGCGATCCGGTGGCGGCGGCATAGGCGCTGCGGCCGTGCAGGACGCGGGTGTTATCGACAATGAAGCAGTCGCCGGGCGAAAGCTTGAAACCGACCGCCATTTTGGGATCGTCGATGATCTCGCCCAATCGGCGGTAGGCGGCGTAATAGGCATCCATCCTGTCGAAGGCGACATCGGTAATGGCGGACGTGCTGCGGTTGTTGAAACGGATGCCGATCAGTTCGCCGTCGGGCGCCAGCTCTATCATCGGCCGCCGGGATGTCAGGCAGACATCGCCCGCGCCCCGGTATTCGAACCGGGCGCAGTAACCGGCCAGCAGCGAGAACCCGTCCGGATCTTCCGACTGCAGCCGGTGGGCGGCGCGAAACCCGTCCACGACCTGGTTTTCGCCGCCTTCGGCGGAATTTTCCAGGCAGTACAGAATCTGCATCGTCGGCGCGGGATCGCGGTAGGGGTTGTCGGTATGGGCCTGCAGGCCAAGGCCTGTATAGGCGAGATTGGTCGGGTTGATCTCGGTGCGGACCTCGAAGAACTTTCCGTAGTTGGTTTCGCGGACATAGCCGAACAGACCCGCCACTTTCAGCAGGGCCCCGCTTTCGACCGGACCGTTGACCAGCCGGCCGACACCATAGCTGCGGATATCCTCCAGCCAGTCCCGCAACGCCTCGCGATCCGTCGAAACGGATCGGTAATCATGCAGGCGCGGTTCAAAAGACCCGTCCCAGGTCATGACGGTCTTGCCGATCCGGCCGGGCGTGGCGGTTTCAGGCACATCGTAAATGTGACCGCGAAGCCAGCATTCAGTGAACGAAACGGTTTTGCCCTCCGGCTGGAAGGTGACGGTCAGCGTGCTGTCCTGCGCTTTGGCGGCGGAGAGTACGGTATCGGCCGGGATTTCCTGCAGGGTGATCAGCTTCTGGCCGTTGACGGGCGAGCGGGTGCCTTCGTCCGCCGCGTTGTCGCGCAGCCAGATCGCGTGAAACCGGGCGGTTTTGCCGTCTGCCCAGGTCACGCGCAGGACTTTGCCGTCATTCAGCATCGTTGCATCGGTCAGGTGCATCGGGCCTTCCTCGAACAGTGTGTTGAATTGTCTATTTTCTGGCAGATTATGTATAATGACAATCAATGCATTTTTATGAATAGGGGCGGTATCTGTTATGGATGAAAAGGCGGGGATGGCGCAACTGCCGCCGCTGGAATGGCTGCGGGTGTTCGATGCGGCGGCGCGGACCGGCAATTTCACGGCTGCGGCGGCGGAACTGGGGCTGACCCAGGCGGCGGTCAGCCAGCGGATGCGGCATCTGGAAGCGCGGCTTGGCGCGGCCCTGTTTAAGCGGTTGCCACGCGGGGTCGAGTTGACGGTTGAAGGCGAAGCCTACGCGCCGCATGTGGCGGCATCGCTGGCCGCGCTTCATCGCAGCACGGCGGACCTGTTCAGTGCGTCGCGGCGGAAGCTGTCGATCGCCGCGAACGCCTCGACGATTGAATTGTGGCTGACGCCTCGCCTGCCGGCCCTTATGAAAGCGCTGCCGGACCTGGAAGTGTCGCTGAACAGCGTGCTGCGGCTGGGCGATTACACCGCCGCCCATTCGGATTTCGAGGTCCGGTTCGGCAATGGCATCTGGCCGGGCCGCGAGGCGAAGAAACTGTTCGACGAAGTGCTGGCGCCGGTCGCCGCGCCCCGGCTTCTGGAAACCGCAAAGACGGACTGGCGGCAATTGCCGCAGATCGCGCTGGCCGGGCCGCGGGTCGGCTGGCGCGACTGGGCGGCAGCCTGCGGGGTTGCGCCACCCCGGTCGCCGTCATTGCGCTATGATGTGTTTGCCCATGCCTTGACGGCGGCGGTCGAAGGCGCCGGCGTTCTGCTGGCCTCGACCGAACTGACCGGTGATCTGGTTCGCAGCGGACGGCTGGTGCTTCTGCCGGAACCGTCGCTGCGGATGGAAGACGGCTACTGGCTGACCTGGCCTGTGGAACAGGCGATGCTGAAGGACCACACGGCGATTGTCGAAACCCTGTGCGGACCGCTAAGCTGAGCGGTGATTTTAACCGGGGGCGTCCGTGATCAGGGCAGAACGTCTTTGCGATGCACCGATCATCCATTCGGGGCTTTCAGACAGTTTGGGGCATAACATCAACGGACCGTCACTGGTGAAGCGGCCGGACTGGGCGCCAGGGCCGGGCCGCTACATGCTGTATTTCGCGCATCATCAGGGCAAACACATTCGGCTGGCCTTCGCCGATGCGCTGGCAGGTCCTTGGACAATACACGAACCCGGCGTGCTGCCGTTGCACGAAACGCCCTTTTCCCAACAGCGGCTGGATTTGCCGCAGCCTGACTGGGCCCTGGAGGCGGGGACGGATAACTGGATCGAGCATCTTGCATCGCCGGACGTTCATCTCAATCACCGGGTGCCGCGGTTCGAGATGCTGGTGCATGGCCTGTGCGACGATGCGGTGCAGAAAACCTATCTGGCGGTTTCCGCTGATGGACTGGACTGGACAGTCGAGGGGCCGGCCATCGACCAGACCTATTTGCGCAGGTTCGAGCACGACGGATGCTTCCATGCGGTGGGGCTGTACGGCCAGCTTCTGCGCGGCTTGCCGGACGGCGGCTATGCGCTTGGCCCGAACCCGCTGCCGGACCGTATCCGGCATGTCGGCATTTTGAAACGCGGGACCGACCTGCATGTTCTGTTCACCCGCTACGAAGACGCGCCGGAACGCATTCTGCACATCATTCTGAAACTCGAAGGCGACTGGCAAACATGGCGCACTTTGGGCGAACCGGTCGAGTTGCTGCGCCCTGAAGTGGAATGGGAAGGCGCGTCGCTACCGGTCGAACCGGGGAAGATCGGCGCGACCGGGTTCGTGAACGCGCTGCGCGATCCGTTTCTGTTCGAAGACGATGGAAAGGTCTATCTGATTTATGCCGGCGGCGGCGAGGCGGCGCTGGGGCTGGCGGAAGTGACAGGGTTGTAACGCAAACGCAGGCCGTTGCTTTCGCGTCAGCCTGCCGGACGGACAACCGGAAACAACTCGCTGTCCATCACGTCGCCGGGCTTTTGGGTGCACAGGTCGAAGTCAAGGAAGGGCGGTGACATCTCGCCGGGGCGGATGGCGAAACGCGCGTCGTCGCCGGTCCAGCGGAAGGAGATCGCCCGGCGGCGCGTGCCGGCGGAACTGTTGCCCGCTGCGCCATGCACGGTTCGGAAATGGAAGGCGACGCAATCGCCCGGTTCCAGCGCGAAGGAGGCGATATCGTATTTGTCGCGTTCGGATTCGATATCCGGGATCGGTTCGGACCCGTCATCGCCGCGCTCGTAATCGACGCCGGAAAATTTCGTCGGCGTGAACCATTTGCCCCAGCGGTGGGAGCCGCGAATGAATTCCACGCCGTTTTCCTTCGCCACCGGGTCGAGCGGAATCCACAGGCTGACGGTATCGTTACCGTCAACGCAGTAATACGGCTGGTCGTGATGCCACGGCGTGCGTTCCGCCGTACCGGGCTCTTTCACCACCACATGTTCGTGGAACAGGTTCACCTTCTTCGAGCCCATCAGCGCGGCGGCAAGATCGGCCGCCGGGGAGTTGCGGGCAAAATCCTCGTATTCGGCAATGCGTGACCAGTTGCAATAGTCACCGAAAAAATGGCCGGACGCGCCTTCCGGGCTGTATTCCCGGCGGTACTTCCCAGGGTCGGCGATATTCGCCTCCAGTCCCTGACGCAGCACCTCAATCCATTCCGGCGGAATGACCTGGCGCAGCACGACGACGCCGTCTTCCTGAAACTGACTGACAGTTTCATCGTTCACGAGTGGCATGGGTCCTCCGATCGGTCTGTAAATTCGCAGCGTACATTCGTCATCGCTTCCGCCTGGTCTCGCCGAAGCCGCTGGGATAGGGGATGGCGGCGTTGAAGGCCGCAAGGCCGGCTTCGGTCCATTCGCCGTCGGGCGTCGGTTCGAAGACGAAATAATCGCGGTGGCAGTTGCCGGAAATCGCGGTCACGGAATCAATTCTGCCGAGATACCGTGTATCTGCCGAAATATAGCGCAGGCCGAGGCCGACCCGGTTGCGGTCGGATTTGTTCGGCCCGCCGCCATGCACAATGTTGATGTCGTGGATGGAAAACTCGCCGGATTTCAGTTCCACCGGCACGGCCGCGCGGCCATGTTCGTCGGTCAGATGGGCGAACGGGAACATGCAATCGTCATCGGTCTTGCGCTGGCCTGTTTCGTAAGCCTCGTAGATATTGCCGTCGGCGTTGATCTTGCCGATCCGGCCGCCGGCATGCGACCCCAGCACCACTTCCATTGCGCCGTTGGCGACGGTGACATCGCCGATGGCGAGCCAGACCGTCACCACCTCGTCGGTCGACAGGTTCCAGTACGGGGAATCCTGATGCCAGGGCACATAGTCGCCGGTGCCGGCGCGTTTCACGTTCCAGTCCGATGTCCACAGAACCACATCCGGTCCCAGCACCTGATGCACGGGGTCTAGAATTTCGGGCAGCCGGGCGATGCTGTCGACCCAGGGGCTGAGAAGGTGCGGCTTGATATAGGTTTCCTTGCCGCGCAGCCGCCGCGATTCCGCCTGAAAGGCCTCATACTTTGCGTCGAACCCGGTAATGTCGATTTCGCCGGCGGGGAACACGATGCCCTGTCGTCGAAATGTCTCAAGGTCGAACGGCATGAGGTCGCCCTTCTGCGGTTAATTCCCGTCGCGGGGAAACGTTTCATCCCAGGCGCTGGAAAACTCTTCATCGCCATTCTCGAAAGCCGTCAGAGAGGCCTTGATATTGAAGTCGTCTTCCGTGCAGCTCATCACGGTTCGGGATTTCATGCAGATGGGCCATCAATCCCGAACGATAAAGCTATCATAATCGCTATCGAGCCGTACAGACAGGGACAATATGATGGGCTGGATGCTGTTTCGGGGCTGGTTTCGGGCGCTGTCACGCTCGCGCTAGTGGCCCGGTTCCACCTATCGGCCGAAGGAATGTCGTATCCCGGACCGTTGACCTGTCGGGTACTTTCGAACTCCGGGTCAGCAGGATTACCGACCCGGTGCTCGTATTCGATCAGAAGTTATTGGGGTTGCCGGGAACGATCGTGCCCGTGCCGTCTGTGTTGCCGTCCTTGATCCACGAGACCTGATCGCCCTTTATGCCGACCGACCAGCAGTTTTCCGGGTCATCGCCATACTTGAAGCACATTTGGTTATCATCGACTCGCCAGGCGCCTGTGTAGCCATCTCCCTTGATGACACCGTCCTCGGCGTAAAACTCGGTATAACCGGTTCCGTCGGCCATTGATCCTTGAACGGTGTTGCCGCCGATCATTTCCTTGATCATTTCGCCAGATGCCAGCGGATGCTCGTCCGCAGCAGCGACGCCGAAAGTCGATACCATTAGGACAAACGCGATAAAAAGTTGCTTCATAAAAATCCCCTCTTGTTGCGATGAGTTGCAGTCACAAGAAGGTATACGCTTTTCCTACAGATTTGGATCAGTGTGCAAAAACCCGGTTTTCATTTAACACGAACCTGCCGGGCCGGAACGGCGGGCCGGTCGGGCTGTCCCTGCGACGTCAATCCGCCTTGCCGATGCACAGGCATCGCCTGCGGCGAATTTCCTGGCATTGACAGGCCGAACCGGTCAGCAAAAACTCTCTTCGTTTATGAGTCTACGGCCTAATTCCCGTCGCGGGGAATCGTTTCATCCCAGGTGCGGGAAAACACTTCGTCACCATTCTCGAAAGCCTTCAGCGAGGCCTTGATGTTGAAGTCGTCTTCCGTACTGGTCATCACGGTTCGGCATTCGGTTCTGATCGACCAGCCATCACGGACCATGGTGATATCATAGTCGCTTTCGTGCCGGGCCGACAGGGGGTCGCCTTCCTTGACAAAGAACCTGTCGGTGTTGTCGGCGGTAATGGTGAGGTCGATATCCTCCAGATACTGCTCGCCGCGGTTCTTGATGCTTTCGATTTTGGTGATTCCGCTTTCGGAATCGGTCGTGATCTTTCGGCCCCGCCCCGACGGTTTGATGATCTTGCCGGGTCCCGGCCGATAGCATTCCGGCTCACCGAACGCGGGCAGGTTGGCGTCGCTGTCCCTTGGTTCGCGTACCGGCAGGTGCATCTTGCTGCTGCCTGTCGACAGCGACAGTGTGACGGTCCTGGGCGACGGCCAGACCCGCTGCCAGTAGGTCGTCGACACCGCGACACGCACCCGGTGGCCTGCTGGAAAGACATGCGCGATATCGTTCATTTTGACGTGAACAATGCGGCGCTTTCCGGGTTCCAGCGGTGAAACGGTTTCGTGTTTTTCATCGTGGTTCAGGTTCAACAGGCCGTAGGTGACCATGGTCGATGCGCCGTCCGGCGCGACATCGGTCAGCCGTACCGCCAGAAACGCATTCGGCTGATCGACCGCGATTTCAAGCTCGGCGACCGGCGCGCCGAAAATCTCGAAGGATGTTTCCAGCGGTTCGGTATCGAAGCACATCGACATCGCATCGTCTTCGCGCTGGTCGTCCGGTTCGTCGGCCTGATAGCCGTAGGGACACCATTCGCCGCCGTCCTTGCCGTTCATCTGCGGAGTACAGGCGGTCAGCACGGTTTGCGATTTGACCGTGTCGTCCAGCGAGCCGTCGTTCAGCACCAGGGCCCTGTCTTCGATATGCGGCGACGGCCATTCGTTTTCCGCGATCCAGCGGCCCGACCGCGTTTCGTGCAGGGTCGAGGGCGGCGCTGAATCCTGCATCCAGGCGCGGTACATCGGCTCGTCCATGATGCCGTTGTCGATGCCTTTCAGCCAGTAGTCCCACCAGCGAACGGCCTCCTGCATGAAGCCGATTTGCGGACCCGGCGTACCGTAATACGGCCAGCTATGCGGCCATGGACCGACCAGGCCCTTTCTCGGGCAATCCAGATTTTCCATCAGCCGGGGAACGGCGTTCGAATAGCCGTCGGCCCAGCCGCTGACGGCATAGACCGCGCAGGTGATATCGCTGAAATTCTCGCAAACGGAGCCGTGCTTCCAGAAGTCATCGCGGCGCTGGTGGCGCAGCCATTCGATGATCCACGGTTCTTCCTTGCGCAGCCGTTCAAGCCATTGCTCGCGCCAGCCGTCGCCGACAATCTGCGGGTCGGCCGGGCGGGAGTTGAAGGCGAACATGGTCGACGACCAGTTGACGTTATCGGTAATCAGGCAGCCGCCCATATAGTGAATGTCATCGGCGTAGCGGTCATCCGTCGAACAGGTGGTGATGATCGCCTTCAGCGGTTCCGGCCGCATCGCCGCGACCTGCAGCCCGTTGAACCCGCCCCAGGAAATGCCGCACATGCCGACTTCGCCGCTGCACCACGGCTGTTCGGCCAGCCAGTTGATGACGGCGACGGCATCGTCCAGTTCCTGCTGCAGGTACTCGCCGTCCAGAACGCCGTCGGAATCGCCCGATCCGCGAATATCGACCCGCACGCCGGCATAGCCGTGGCCGGCCAGATAGCCGTGTTCCTGATCGCCGCGCGGACGCGTGTAGTCGCGGCGGCGATAGGGAATATGTTCCAGAACGGCCGGCACCGGGTTTTCCTCGGCATCTTCCGGCAGGTAGATACGCGCCGCCAGTTTCGCACCGTCCGGCATCTCGATCCATGCGGTTTCGATCAGGCGGATCGGTCGTGGAAACGTATCGACGTATTTCATTGCGGGCCTCCCGGAAAACAGTTTGTGCAGCGGACGCTAGAGTATCCAATCCGTCATCGCCAGCCGATTTTTGAAACAGCTACCGGGCGATGCGGGCAGGCCGAAGCCTGCCCGTTTTAGGCGGGGAATGAATCGATCGCATCCCGTCCGCTCATCATCGCGCCATGCGCCGTCGCGAAACTGTCATCCGATGTCGCCTCGCCGGCGAAGTACAGACAATCGTCGATCGGCTTGCGCAGAACGGAACGCTCATCGCCGAAACCGGCCAACGCGCCGGAATAGGCGCCCAGCACCCAGGGGTCGGTTTCCCAGGCGGTGACGATAGTCCGGTCGCTCAGGGATTTGCGGATATCGGACCCGTAAACCGCTACAAGCCGCTCGGTCAGGTGATCGACCGAGGCCTGCTGGCCTGCCCGGCTGAGCCATTCGCCATGCCTGCCGCCGGTGACGCCCGCGACATAGTTCAAGCCGAAGGGGCGAATCTTGACCGACATCGGCACATCGTCATCGCCGTCCAGGGAAACCAGAACGCTGCTGTTTTCGTTCTCGTCCAGGGGCTCGTCGCCGAACGGGTTGTCCTTCAGCGCGATGCCGATCCGGTTGTGAACGCCCAGCGGCAGACGATGCGCAGCATCCAGTTTCCACGCCGGCAGCGGCGGATCGAATTCGATCTGGCCGGCGGCGAGAATATTGGTGGAAACGGCGATGATGACGCGGCGGCCGGTCACGGCGCCTTTCGGCGTCTCCACGCGCACGCCTTTCGGCCCCCAGTGAACCTTTTCGGCCTTGCAGTTAAGGGTAGCGTCGACTTCTTTCGACCAGTCCTGGACGAGCGTGCCGTAGCCGTTCCGCAGCGGCCAGTTCTCGTCCGTATCGTTGTACCGGTAGGTGTCGAAGACGGAGATCTGGTCGAGGTCGCCTGATGTGTCGAGCGAATGAAAATAGGCGTATAACGGGCAATAGGGGCTATCCAGGTCGATCACCTCGGCGACTGAAACATCCTGCCCCGCCTTTGCAGCCGCGATGACGGCCTCGGCCGACTTGTCGAAATAGGCCAGCAGTTCTTCCTGTTCCCTGTCGACGGCCCAATTGCCCTTCCACCAGATCTTGTTGCGCCAGGTGCCGGATTTGACATAGGGGTGGCCCAGTTCGTCGGCGATGGCGACAAACGGGTTGATGCTGGCGGAATGCATCCAGTGGCAGCCGAGATCGAACGGTATGCCGGGTGTCAGGTTTTCCGTATAGGCACGCCCGCCGGTGCGGTGCGAGGCCTCCAGCAAGGTGCAGGTGAGGCCCTTCGCAGTGGCCTGTCTGGCGGCGGAGAGCCCGGCGGCGCCGGCCCCGATGATGATGACATCGACGTCTTGTGACATGATATTCTCGTTCGGAATTGAGTAAACAGGAGATAACTGACCGGTAGTATATTGCTCGATTCCTGTTTATATCCGGACAGGCGGGGGAATGCACACCCCCGTAAAGCCCGAATGTTCCGTGGTGACGGCCGTCGCCGGAGGAGACCCAGATGACAACGTCGGTATTTGCCATGGTGGCGCTGGCAGCCCTGCTGCATGCTGCCTGGAACGCCATGATGAAGGTGAACGCGGATCGACTGATCATGGTCTCGACAATGGTCGTCAGTCAGATCGCCATCTCGGTGATGGTCGTGCCTTTTGTCGCCTTCCCGCCACCGGAAGCATGGCCTTTCATCGCTGCATCGACGGCCCTGCACACAGCCTATTACGTGTTTCTCATTCTGGCATATCGCTATGGCGATCTCAGCCATGTCTATCCCATCGCGCGGGGCGTTTCTCCGCTTATTGTCGCCGTTATCTCCGTTGTCTTCGTGGGTGAAGTTCTTGGTCTGGCGGCCACGGTTTCAATTGTCCTCATCGCTCTGGGTATCATGAGCCTGACGCTGACGCGCGGCGCCGAGGGTTTCCGGGAGCCGAAGGCGATGTTCTTCGCTTTGGGAACCGGTGTGTTCATTGCGGGCTATACCCTTGCGGACGGATTGGGCGCCCGTACCGCAGACAGCGCGCACAGCTATTTTTTCTGGCTCAATGTATTCGATGGAATGCCTATTCTGGTTGTCGCGTATTTCATGAGGCGCGGGCGGATACGCGAACAGGTCCGTCTGTGCTGGAAAGTCGGTGTGTTGTCAGGCGTTGTTTCGCTGATGGCGTACTGGATCGCTATCTGGGCGATGACGCTCGCGCCGATGGCCATGGTTTCCGCCGTGCGCGAAACCAGCATGGTTTTCGCCGTTCTGTTCGGCGTGTTTTTCCTGAAAGAACGCCTGAACCTGGTGCGCGTGATATCAACCGCCGTGACGCTGGCCGGGGTCGTGTTGCTGAAGACGAGCAAATAACCGAACTAGTTCAGCGCCACCCTGTTTTCGTAGAACGGCGTGCTGCCGGCGCGCGGCGGGATGCCCGGTTCGCCGTCGCCGTAGACGAAGACTTCGCGGACAACCGGTCGGGTTGGGTTCGCCGCTATCCACAAGCGCAGCAGATGCCGCTTCAGGGCGGGGTCGTCATAGTCATCGAACGCCGTGCGCGAATGCAGGACGGTGAAGTTGTTGGCGATCACCGCCTCACCCGAGGCCAGAGTGAATTCGAACCCGATATCCTTGCGCACCGCCAGCGCGTCGAACAGGTCGAGCGCTTCACGGTCGAGATCGTCGAACCCCAGTTCCGGATATTCGTCGGCGGCGATTTCGATATACTGACGCACCACCCGGCAGCTCAGCAGCCCGTCCCGCTCGCTGAAAACCGGTACGCGATGCGGGGTGATCGGATCGAACCCGTCCGGCTGTTCGCCGAAGCGGTGCCAGCGGTAGCCGCGATACAGGCGTTCCAGCAGATCGGGCCGGGTCTTGCGGATCTCCTCGTGCACGGTGTGGGAGCTGGCGAAGTAACTGACGCCGCCGCTTTTCGCCGGTTTCAGACACAGGAAGGCCAGAACATCGGCCGGATCGGTATGCGGCGTCAGTTCATTGCTGTTGCGATAGGCGCGGGCGTTGGAATCCCTTCCCGATACGTCGATCACATGGCCCAGCCGGTCGCCCATCACGCTTTGCGACACCGGCAGGCCCAGATGCAGGCCGACCGCCCAGTAAAAGATTTCGATTTCGGTCTGGCTCAGCGCATCGACGGGAAAGCCGCGCAGGATGACAAGGCCGCGACCGTTCAGCACCGTGTCACGCACTGTCGCCAGTTGACCGGCAAGGGCGGTCATCGGGGCTTCGTGCCTTTCAACCGAAACGGCTTCGCGTCCGGCGGCGGCCAGCGCCCTGATGTCAGGCAGACAGGCGGCGACGGCATCCCGGTCGAGATCGATGGCGACATCGTCCTTGGATGAAAAATCGGCGCCCTTCCACAGGGCGTCCGGCGATGGATCGGCGAAAGTCATGCCTGACAATATGTCTGCTTCAGTATGTCTGGCAATTGTTACTTCACGATCATTCACCGCACCTTATGTACGCTTTTCGCAGCATGGTGCCGTTTCGGTGCAAGCCGAGCGCCAGAGAACGGACAGAACGGAACCGGATGTCACAAGACCCAGTATCGCGAAGAACCAGTACAGGCCATATGGACCGCCTGCTATCATGGATTGCGCCGCGAGGAGCGGTCCGATAGTGGTTCCGATGTCGTGCAGAACGAGCATGGCTGCAGCGCCGTGAACCATAGTTCGGCGGTCGAGTCGATCGTTTGTGTGAACCATGCCTGCGGTGAAGAGCGAATGGCTGATGCCGCCTACAAAAAACCCGGTCACAACGAGAGGGAAGATGTGGACCGGCTGGATGATGGCGGTGGCGCCGCCGGCAATGGCAAGTGACACGCCCATGAACAGAATAACCGGCATTCTGCCAAACCGGTCCGAGATTGCGCCCAAGGGTAATTGAAATGCCACGGCTGAAAAATGGTTTGCAAAAACGATCACGGAAAGGGCGCTTGCCGTTAGTCCTATGGCCGCGCCATGCGCCGGGACCATGCTGTAGAGTGTGCTGTTCGCCATCCCTCCGGCCAAACAGCACCATGCACCAAGCGGCGCACGCAGAAACAACATCCTGAACTTGGGTCGCTCGCTTCGGCCCGGCTGCGGAGCATCTCGTCTGTTTGTGAAGACAGCCATGATGGCGGATAAATACAAGGCGCCGGCGATTGTCAGCGTGTCGATGCCTCCAAATGTTCCTAGATTCAGGAAAACCAGCGATCCGGAGGCGACTGAAGCGAGTCTCACGGTTTCATAGTAGGCAAGACTGCGGCCGCGGTTCTTGTTGGTTGCGGCGAAATGGAACCAGCTTTCCACAACGACATAGTAACCACCCATGCCCAGTCCCGTGATGAAACGGGGCGGTAGCCAAAGCCAACCCGGTGCCGTTTGCGACAGGACAAAAGTTGCGCCGCCAGCCAAAGCGGCGAAAAGAAAAAATGCCTTGAAATGTCCCAGCCGGCTGACGATCCACCCGCCAAAAATCGAGGTGATCAGTGTTCCGCCAAAGTATGCTGATGATAGAACGCCTATCAGTGATTCATTATCACCGGCTGTGGGTAGACGGGTTGCGATCAGGGCGAAAACGCCGCCATTTGCCAAACCGAAAAGAGAAACCGCGATCACAATACCGACAGTTGATCGCACCACGAATCCCAGATCAGACGCCATATCGAACTCCGTGACAAAAAAAGCGGCTGCAGATCCCCAAACCTGCAGCCGCCCGTATTACGGGACCTTTCATCAGAGGACTTGGGAGACCCCTCCATACAGGATGCCCGCAAGTATCGACCCCGTCAGCGCCAGCGCCAGATACATCAGGAAGACCGGTGTCTTCACCAGCGCCTTGACGGCAATGGCGGCGGGGATGGAGGTAACGCCCCCGGCGACCATGAAGGCCAGGGCCGCGCCCGGCTGCAGGCCGATATCCATCAGCCCGCGCACCAGCGGGATCGCCGCATAGCCGTTCAGATAGGCCGGCACCCCGATGACGGCCGATGCCGGTACCGCGAAGATGCCCATATCGGCGATCGTTGCGGCGACATCGTCGACCGGCGCCCAGCGCAGCATCATCGCTTCCAGAACGAAGGCCAGCGACAGCCATTTAAACAGAAACCAGCCCATCGTGCCGACTTCGTTTCTGAATGTGTCGCGGCGCTTTTTCTCGGACCAGAAATTCCACACCGGGCGGGCCGGCGCTTTCGGTGCGCCGCAGGACGACGCGCCACAGGAATTGCCGGAGACTTCCGCCCGCAGCGGGTCTTTCAGGCCACCGGCGCGTTGCAGCAGGACGACGGCGAAACCGCCCATCAGGCCGAGGAAGATTGCGCTGAGGGTTTTCGCGATCGCCATTTCCGGCCCCAGCACGCCCCAGGTCAGGATCATCATTTCCGGGTCGATGACCGGCGACGCCAGCCAGAACGCCATGACCGGCCCCAGCGGCACGCCGGCGGCCAGCAGAGCGGCGATCAGCGGCACGACGCCGCAGGAACAGAACGGCGACAATGCCCCGAACGCCGCGGCGGTGAAAATCGCCGTCCGGCCGCTCAGCGCCCGGGCGATGGTGGCGTCCGCACCGCTTGCCTTCACCGCGCCGGCCAGCACGACCGACAGCAGGATGAAGGGAGCGATATCCCACAGGCTGGTTACGGCGAACCCGGCAAACGAGGCGGGGGCATCGAGGCTGACGAAAGCCGTAACCGCCAGCAGGCCGACGGTGGTCAGAACCACCTTGTCGGCTATAAATTTCTTAATTCCAGAAATATCGAAATTAGAATGCGTGTTCGGAGCGTGAGAATGATCGGTCATGATATTTTCCTTAAGCCGGCTGTTTGCCGTGTTTCAGGCGGTGTTCCCGCTGATCGTTGGCGGCGGACGGTTCCGCTTCGACGCAGCATTCCTCGGTCAGGAAAGCGAGAACCTCGTCCATTGTCCGGTAATTCGCATTGCAGGTATGGGTCGTGCCGTCTTTCGACCGGTCGATCAGCCCAACGAGTTCCAGATGCTTCAGATGATGCGACAGGGTGGAGGCGGGCACCGACAGGGCGGATTGTATGGTGCCGACGCTTTTTCCGGCGGACCCGGCGCGCACCAGCACCTGGTAAATCGCCAGCCGTGTCGGGTTGCCCAGCGCTTCCAGCCGCGCCGCCGTGGTTTCAAGAATGCTCATGTCCTACGATATAGGCCCGGTGCGTTTTCGAGTCAACCATATTTCTAGAATTATCGAAATAAAGAGTTTTGCTTGTGCCTGTTAAACGGCTTTTAGGACTGCGTTGGCGGGTTTGGCAGCGTAGGTTCGTTCCCGGATATGCCGGGCGAGTTCCGTGGCCGCCTCGGTTGTCTGGACCGGCGTGACATAAAGGTTCACCGAAAAGTCGGGCAGGGGCGGCAGGCCGGCGGCCGGGCCGAGAACGACCAGGTCGTCCGGCACGGTCGAGGCCAGCGCGACACTGAGGGCGAGGCCGCTGCGCACCACCGCCATGGTCGCTTCATGGGTGCCGTGTTCGAACATGTAGGTCCAGGGAATGCCGGCCCCGGCGAGGGCATCGCTCATCGGTTTGCGGAAGGCGCAATCCTCACCGACCATCGACAGCGGCATCGGTCGTTTCCGGTGTGGCGAGGCATCGGCGCTGCCAATCCAGACCATCGGTTCAAACGCCAGAGATGCCTCGCCGCCAGCGCCAGCCACTTCCTCGACAAGCGCCACGTCGATCTGTCCGTCGCGCACCTGCTGCCGCAAATCGGGCGAGGTGCCGACGACGAGCGTTACGTCCACGCCCGGATTCTCCGAAACGAACCCGTCCAGCGCCAACGGAAGATAGCCCGATACAAGATCGTGCGGCATACCAAGCTTCACGTCGCCGCGCAGGGCCGGCGCAGTCATTGCCGCCCAGATTTCATCGTTTGCGGAAAGATAGGCCTCCGACAGGCCGAACAGCTTTTCACCGTCGCGGGTCAGTTTCAGGGAGGGACGGCCGCGCTGGAACAGGCTGCATTGCAGTACGTCCTCCAGCCGTTTGATCTTCTGGCTCACCGCCCCCTGGGTCAGGCCGAGTCGGTCGGCGGCGCGTGTCATGCTGCCGGTGCGGGCGACAGCGACAAAGGCGCGAACCAGCGTGATGTCGAGATCTCTCTGCATTCATCAGTATTAATATTTCTAATTCGTGAAATAAAGACAATTCGTTTCACTAATGATTTGGGGTGCACTAGATATCGCCGGTACTGCTAACGACGACGATGGGGTTAAACGTCATGCCGGGTATCACCGACGCCTTTCTTCTTTTTGCGCTGGTTGCGACTTTGTCGCCGGGCGGCGCGACGACCCTGGCCACCGCCTCCGGCATCCGGCACGGTTATCGCCGATCCATACCGCTGATTCTGGGCATCGCCGCCGGGCTTGCCATGCTGGCGGCGGCGGGCGCGCTGGGTGTCGGTGTGTTCATCATGACATTTCCGGCGCTCGATCTGACGATCCGGGCGATCGGCTCGGCCTATCTGCTGTGGCTTGTCGTGAAGATCTGGAGCGCCGGACCGCCGGCGCAGGACGGCTTGGAGGCAGCGGCGCCGTTCGGCTTTCCAAGCGGTCTGCTGCTGACCCTGCTTAACCCCAAAGGATGGGCGATGACCATGGCGGCGGCGGTCACTTTCGCGCCGATTGCGCCCGACCCGGCCGCTCTCGCCATGATCATGGCGTTTACCTTCGCCAGCGCGGCCGTGCTGTCGCTGTCCGTCTGGTGTCTTGGCGGCGTTGCGGTTTCCCGGCGGATTTCCTCGCCCGGCCAGTGGCGGTTCGCCAACCGAACCCTGGCGGTGCTTCTGGCCGGCTGCATCGCCCCGTTGTGGATCGGCTGACAATACCCGTACTCTTATCACAAAAGGAAACCAGATCATGAGCATTCAACATATCGCCGCTTTTTCCGACGGTTCGCAGGGCGGTAACCCCGCCGGCGTGCTGATTGCCGATACCCTGCCGCCGGAAACGGAGATGCAGGAAATCGCCCGGCAGGTCGGGTTTTCCGAAACCGCCTTCGCCGCGCCGCAGGATGACGGCTGGCGGGTGCGATACTTCTCGCCGGAAACGGAAGTGCCGTTCTGCGGCCACGCGACCATCGCGCTGGGCGCGGCGCTGGCATTGCAGCATGGCGATGCGGTGTTTCCGCTGCATCTCAACGACGCTGACATCACCGTCGAAGGCCGGCGCGACGGCGCAATGCTGTCCGCCGCCCTGCAATCGCCGCCGACGAAAAGCCGACCGGCAGAAGAAGATCTCGTTGCCGAGGCGCTCGACCTGTTTTCCATCGATCCCGGCGATCTTGACCCGCGCCTGCCACCGGCCATCGCCGAAGCCGGGGCAACCCATCTGGTGTTGGCGCTGAACAGCCGCGAGGCGCTGGCGCGCATGGCCTATGATCTCGATCGCGGCCGGGCCTTCATGAACGCCCATGGTCTGGTGACGGTGGCGCTGGTTTATTCGGAAACGCCGACATTGTTTCATGTCCGCAATCCGTTCGCGTCCGGCGGGGTCTATGAAGACCCGGCGACCGGCGCGGCGGCGGCGGCTTTGGCCGGCTATCTTCGCGACCGCAACTGGCCGTCCGATGGTGCGATTGACATCGTTCAGGGCGAGGACATGGGGGCACGGTCGCTTCTCGAGGTCCGCTACGATGAAACGAAGGGCGGGTCGATCCGGGTTTCCGGCGCGGCCCGGGTGATGGACTGAAAAAAGCGCAGGTATCCGCTGCAATAAAAAATGGCAGCTTTCTTACGGATCATGATAGATTTGTTTCGGTTTTATTGCGATTAAATTGAAGAGTTGTGATTTTGAGAAACAAATCTGTTTTCTGCATGGCGGTCGGCTTAAGCCTTCTATACACCGCACCAGCCTTCGCCTATCTCGATCCCGGCACCGGAAGCCTGATCCTGCAGGGACTGATCGGCGGCATCGCTGCGGGTCTTGCGGTGATCTCCATTTACTACCAGAAAATAAAGCATTTCGTCCGGCGATTGTTTGACCGCTCGACCGACCAGCCAGACTAGGCTGGTGACGAGCAATACCACATGCGACCCGGGATCATTCAGGGATCGGACGGGGACAGTCTACGTCGACGCCGGGCGTATTCTGCGGACGGTCCGCGAGGTCGGTCGCACCGATTATTGCATCGCGCGGGACAGTGGTATTCTCGCGGAGTCCGTAAAAAAAGGATTCCTGATCGAAACCGAAGAGCTTGACCCCTCGCACTGGCCCGATGCCCTGTCGGATGCGGCCTTCGTTCTTCAGCACCGTCGGGTGCCGTATGTTTCGTATCCCTATGAATGGTCGTTCAGCCAATTGAAGGCGGCGGCGCTGCTGCATCTGGATTTTCAGCTCGATCTTCTGGAAAACGGGTTCAAACTCAGTGACGCCAGCGCCTATAATGTCCAGTTCATCGGCGCGCGACCGGTTTTCATCGACCTGCTGTCGATCAAGCCGTATCGGGACGGTGAGTTCTGGACCGGCCATCGGCAGTTTTGCGAACAGTTTCTAAACCCGCTGTTGCTTCGTGCACTGGTCGGGATTCCGCATAACGCCTGGTATCGTGGCGCACTGGAAGGCATCGCCACCGTTGATCTGGCCCGGCTGATTCCGTTCCGCCGGAAATTCTCCTGGAATGTCTTCAGCCAGGTTCTGCTTCAGGCGCGGTTCGACAGGGCCGCGATCGACAAGCCGGCCGAAGCCGTTTCGAAGGCAAAGTCCGGCCGGAAACTTTCAAGGGCTGCCTATCGCGGATTTCTGCTGCAATTGCGCAATTGGATCGACAGGCTTCAGCCGGCCGACACGGGCAAAACAATCTGGGGCGAGTATGCGGCATCGAACACCTATACGGATGCCGAGGCCGATGCCAAGAAGCGGTTTATCACGCAATTCGCCGAAGATGTGAAACCGCCCGTGCTGGTCGATCTGGGATGCAATACCGGCGACTATTCTATGGCGGCGCTGGACGGGGGCGCCGGTTACGTCATCGGTTTCGACTTCGATCAGCGCGCTGTCGATCTCGCCTTTTCACGGTCGCGCGAGCAGCAGCTTGCTTTCCTGCCGCTGTGGTTCGATGCGGCCAATCCCAGCCCGTCACAAGGGTGGCGAGAAGCGGAACGCAAGGGGTTCGGTGACCGGACCAAAGTCGATGCCGTCATCGCGCTGGCGTTTGAACATCATCTCGCCATCGCCCGTAACGTGCCGCTTGACCAGTTGCTGGACTGGATTGTCGGACTGGCGCCGCAGGGCGTGATCGAATTCGTGCCGAAGGACGACCCGACGATCAGGAAAATGCTGGCGTTGCGGGAAGATATTTTCGACGACTACAGCGAACATTCCTTTCGCTCGCTGCTGGAACAGCGCGCCGAAATTGTGGATGAAAAACGCATATCGGAAAGCGGCCGCGTGCTTTTCCGGTATTCCAGGAAAGAGGCATGACCGACATGTCCGGAGGTGTATCGTGCGGAACCTTCTGAACAGCCGGTTTCTGTCGAGCCTGTACACACTGATCGCGCTGGTTTCGATAAGCTGGTTCCTGCCGGTATTCAACAGCCTTCTGTCACAGACAAACCTGCAGTCACGGCTGGAGATTTCGGCCTATGTCGGCTTCATGCTGATTGTGCAGCTTATCGTGTGCCGGTTTGTTGTGACGCACTATCGGGGCCGCGGTGAGCGATACGGTCTCAGTATAGTCGCCGCGCTGATTCTGACGATGAACGTCCTGGGTCTGCTGCTGTCGTTTTCCGATCCCTATCTTGCGCTGATGCGGCCGCTGAAGGCGTTGATCGTTGTCGCATTGCTGGTGTTCTTCTTCGGCCTGTGCCGGGTTCTGATAAAGAAGCCGATGCTGATCGGCGCGCTTTCGCTGCTGTATATCGGCACTGTCCTTTATCAGGTAACCGGTCTTCTCACCGCAGGAGAGGTTACACGGCAAACCGTTGCACCGGGAGACTTCGCGCAGGTGGATTTCAGGGCCCGGCCGAACGTCTATCTTCTGTCTTTCGACGCCATGGTCTCGCCGGAATTTGCGGCGGAATACCTGGACCTGCCGCAACCCGATTATGTGCAGGCGCTGCAGGCAATGAACGCGCGTTTGTTCAGAAACACCTTCAGCGACGGTGAATCGACGCAGCCGTCGCTGAACAAGACCCTGTATCTGGACCCGGCGATCTGGCGGGAAAATCTGGAGAGCAGCAATCTGGCGTTTTCCGGCGTCGTGCCCAGCCCGGTTTTCGAAATCTTCCGCAACAACGGGTACAGGATCGCCACGTACTATGCCGGCACCTACCGTCTGCACGGACCCTTTATCGACGACTACATCACCCGCGCCGCGGCACAGAGCTACTGCACCTTTGCCTTGCCGTGGTTCTATTTCCAGCACCTTGGTTATTGCCGGTTCCGCGAAAAGGTTGTGGACAGAATCCTGCCTCGATCCGGCGAACAGCCGCGTGTTTTCGATCGGCAGATCATCGATAGCTTCGTTGAACGGGCGGCGTCAGATCAGCCGTGGCTGAATTTTATCTATACCTATGCGCCAGGACATACCGATCTGGATTACACTCATTCGAATAGCGAACTGGACCTGTACAGGAAGCGCTACAAGGCGAGCCAGATGCAGACAACGGACTATCTGCGCTCAATGCTTTACGCCATTTCGACTTACGATCCCGCAGGCATTGTCTATGTTTTCGGCGACCACGGTACGTGGTTATCACGCACGGAGACGCTGCGGGAAGATAACGCGGCTTTTGTCGTACGCGACCGGCATTCGGTGTTTTCGGCAGTGTATCCGGGCGATATCTGCCAGGCGTATCTGGGACACCGGGAGGGTGAGGCGTTTGTCACGCCGGGCCTGATTATCCGGCAACTCATCACCTGTCTGGCCGACGGCAACGATCCGCTGGACACAAAAGCCGATTATTCCGGCCCTTATCCGAACTTCGGTTTCGAGAAATTCGTTTACGAATAGGCCGGCGGAGACACGAAAAGCCTAACCGAAATGATGCTTGTGTACCGGCGCGACTTTCGGTCGGGCCTTCACCGTGTCGGCGATACGGCTCAGCTTCGGGCATTCCGCTTTCATCCAGTCGGGAAAGTCCCACCACTGCATCAGCATCCAGAGATACAGATCGACGATGTTCATTTCATCGCCGAACAGATACGCGCCGTCTCCGGCTGTCGCTTCCAGAATCTTGTAATTCCGTTTCAGGTACTCGACGGCGGACTTCGTGACATTCGGCGCCAGCGCGGCATCGTCGATATACCGGTCGGCATAGAATTCCCGCAGCAGGCCCTCGTAGATATTGGCCGAGATGAACACCATCCAGCGCATTGTTCGCGCCCGTTCCGGCGACCCCGTTTCGCCGATCAGACCGGGCTGCGGGTGTGTATCCGCCAGAAACAGCAGCATCGCCGCGCTTTCCGACATCACCGATCCGTCCGGCAGTTCGAGCGCCGGGATCTGCTGACGCGGGTTTATCTTCGTAAACCAGTCCGACCGGTGGTCGTCCTTATCCATATCGACGGCAATGCGGTCGTACGGCGTGCCGATTTCTTCCAGTAGCGCGTGAACGCAGGCGCTGCCGGTAGCCTTTGAATCATAGAGTTTATACATTCTTTTACTTACCTTCCGACTGCATAGCCCTGCATTTCACGTGCATTGGCGGCTGCTTTGATGATGCCATCCTCGACGGCGATGGCGGAAAGCCGGCCTTCCGACCAGTCGCCGGCGCCGAAGACCTTGTGGCCGCGCCGGTTCAGCTCGGCAAAGGTTTTCGACCCGAACCGGTCCTCCAGTACGAGCTGACCGGGCGAAGCCGCGCGCGGATAGAAAGACGAGGCGAAGTGATCGATATGGAAAGCGGGGGCGTCAATCGCTTCCTGCAGGTTCATGCCGTGGTGAATATGCCGCAGCAGCATCTGCAACTGCCACTGGTCCTGCTGATCGCCGCCCGGCGTGCCGAACGCCATGTAGGGTTCGCCGTCGCGCAGCACGAAAGACGGTGTCAGCGTCGTTCGCGGACGTCGTCCCGGGGCCATTGCGGACGGCGATTTTTCGTCCAGCCAGGCCATCTGCGCCCGCGATCCGAGGCAGAAACCGAGCGAGGAAATCACCGGTGACGATTGCAGCCAGCCGCCGCTGGGCGTTACCGAAATCATGTTGCCGTGTTTGTCCACCACGTCGATATGACACGTGTCGCTGCGGTGATGCGGCGAGTCAGGCGTGTCTTTCAGCACATTGGTTTCCCGGCTGCCGAACCCGATGATTTCGGAATCGAGGTCGATTTCCGGTTCGCGGTTGCTGGCCGCATCGTAGTCGAACACCCAGCCCGGCCCGTCGACCGATCCCGGGCGGAAGTCGTTGCTGGCGCTGTCGCCGATCAGGGTGCGGCGGGCCGCGTTGTAATCGTCGCTCAGCAGGGTATCGAGCGGCACATCGACGAAATCGGGATCGCCGTAGAACACTTCCCGGTCGGCATAGGAAAGCTTCATCGCCTCGGCCACCGTATGCACGAAATCAGGGCCGTTCGGGTCCATCGCCGCGACATCGACATCGCGCAGCAGCGCGAGCGATTGCAGCAGAACCGGCCCCTGGCTCCACGGCCCGCATTTGCAGATCGTGTGGCCCTGGTAGTCGTAGGTCACCGGCGCTTCGTAGCGTGGAGACCAGCCATGCAGGTCATCGCCGGTCAGCAGGGCCTTGTGCGGTTTGCCGGAAACGTCGGGCAGCTCCTTTTCGCGGCAAAACCTGTCGATTTCCTCGGCCACGAAACCCTTGTAGAAAATATGGATGGCGTGGTCGATCTGGTCGGCCCGGTCCGAGCTCATCTCTGTCGCTTCCTGAACGATACGCTTCCATGTTTTCGCCAGCTTCTTGTTGCGGAACAGGGTGCCGGGATTCGGCACGCCGTCGCGCAGATACACTTTTTCCGAACCCGGCCAGTATTTCCGGAAGGTGTCTTCGGACGCCGCGATGGTGCGGCAGACGCCCGGCGTGATCGGGAAACCTTTCCGCGCGTATTTGATCGGTACTTCCATCAGATCGGCAAGTTTCATGCTGCCCATGTCGCGCAGCATCCGCATCCAGGCGCCGAATGCGCCGGGTACGACCGCGGCCAGCAACCCGGTGCCGGGCACAAGATCAAACCCCTGATCCTTGTAGGCCTGAATGGTTGCGGCGGCTGGCAATGGCCCCTGACCGCAGATCACCCGTGTCGATCCGCTGCTGGCGTCGTGGTAGATCATCGGCACGTCGCCGCCCGGACCGTTCATATGCGGTTCGACAACCTGCAGAACCATGCCGCCGGTAAAGGCTGCATCGAAGGCGTTGCCGCCGAGTTCCAGAATTCGCATGGCCGACTGGCTGGCCAGCCAGTGGGTGGACGCCGCAGCGCCGAACGTGCCGTGAATTTCCGGCCGGGTTGTGAACATGGTAAGTCAGGTCTCCGAAGTTTTACAGCGGGGGAAGTGTAGCCGGGTTGCGGCGTCTTGCAATCACGCAGTTCCGTGCGGCTCTATTATACCGTCGCCTAGAGAAGACCTTTCACGGCCGCCGACGCCGTAACATGAGCGTCGCGTGCAAACCGTTCGTGGTTTTTCTCGATATCCGACAGTTTATAGAGATAGTTGACCATCATGCCGCAGGATTGTTTGAGTCCTTTCGATGATGTGTCACCCATCCAGTTGATGCGTTCGATCTGCGCGCCGTTGCTCAGATGAAACCGCGCCACGGGATCGACCGGCAGGCCGTTTTTCTTGATTTTCAGCAGATAAAGGGCGCAGACCCGCTGCAGAAAGGGCTTTGCGACTTCGTCACGATCCGGGTCGGCCCGCCAGGCCTTGCCCGACACAATATCCGGCACGGTGAGGCCGGATTTCTTGAACCGCTTGCGGTCATCCGGCGTCAGAAGGTCTTCGCCATCGTTATCTGCCGCAGCTTCTTTCAGCCAGGCTGTGAAGCCCGGAATCGGCGAAAGGGTTGAGAAATTCTTCAGATTGGGAAACTCGTTGCTCAGGGTCTCGGCGACCTGCTTGATCAGGAAGTTTCCGAAACTGACGCCGCGCAGCCCGGCCTGGGTGTTGGAAATGGAGTAGAAGATCGCCGTATCGGCCAATGACGGATCCAGCGCCGGGGCGTCCTCGTCCAGCAGGTTCTGGATCGACCCGGCGATGCCGTTAACCAATGCGACCTCGACGAAAATCAGCGGTTCGGTCGGCATGCGCGGATGAAAGAAGGCGAACAGGCGGCGGTCTGAATCCAGCCGGTTCCGCAAATCCGTCCAGGAACGGATTTCATGCACGGCTTCGTATTCGACCAGCTTTTCCAGAAGCGAGGCCGGCGAATGCCAGGTGATGCGCTGCATATCCAGAAAGCCGATATCGAACCAAGACCCCAGCAGCTTTTCCAGCGTCTGGTCCAGCGCCATCAGCTCGCTGGATTCCTTTCTGTAGCGCAGCAGATCCTGACGCATGTCGACCAGAAACTTCACGCCCTGCGGCAAGGCGTTGAACTGGGTCAGCAACTGAATGCTGGGCGGCTGCAACGCCGCGTCCAGTGCGGTTATCGATTGCAGCCGGGCTTTGCTGTCGGCGGATTTATAGGCGTCGATGGCGGCATCGATCTTGTCCAGATCATGCCCGAACCGGGTCGCCATGATTTCCAGAAAACGATGCCGGCCCTTGGTGTTGAGATGAAGGTAGGTTTCACCCAGACGGGCGGCGCGCACCCGCGCCGAAACCTCGCCGCCCTGGCCCTCGATGCATTCCTGCATCCGGTTCGCCAGGTCGGTCTCTGATTTCGCGTCGAGTTCCGGACCGGCGATCTTCACATCGCCATTATCCGCTATGTCCCGCCAGGCGGTCTTCAGGTTGTCGATCGTGCGGGCAAGCCAGGTCAAAAGTCGCGCCTCATCATTGTATGTATTCGTAAAGCCGGACATGATGTGGCAATCATGCGCAAACCTGCAAGTGACGATTTCTATACAGCTCCTTTACAGCGAATCCAATTACCCGTGAAACGCTTGAACTCGTGAAAGAAACCTGTGATGCCGTGGGACAGATTGCCGACCGCCATGTGGGTTTCCGCGACGATCCGCCGCCTGTCGGTCGACGCCGTGCCGGCGATGGTGGTGCACAAGGGCGAGGTTGAAAGCGGCACGCTTGTCGTCAAGCTGAACCTGCTGGACGGCACCGTGAAGGTGCTGACCGAAAGCCGCGGCATGGCGGGAGAACTGGGCTGGATGGCGCCCCTGGGCGAAGATCCGATGCCGGAAGACAAGGCCGATGCGTATCTTTCCCGTTCCGTCGAGCGCGACCCGGATATCTGGGTCGTCGAGATCGAGGACAGGAAAGGCGAAAACCCGTTCGCCGATTGACGCCGGTTATCTTTCTAACCTTTCTTCGCCAGAATGCGCAGATCGCCCTCGCCGAATTTCTCGGCGCTGAACCTGTGGTCGTTGGTGATGTCGTAATCCGTCGGGTAGCTGCCTTTCAGACGGATGAATTCCACATACCCCAGTTTGCGTAATTTATCTGTCAGGCTTTCCCACGTGGCCGGGCGGTAGATGGCGTTGAACCCGTCGGACAGGTGGTAACGTTTCCCGGTATTCAATCCGATATGCTTGAAATGCTGCACCACCAGATGCGCCGGAATGTCGGCGACGATCTCCACACAGGCCGCGAACACGTCACGCCCGATGGAGCCTTCGCCTTCATTGTAGACCCAGGCCCAGCCGCCGGGTTTGGTCAGGCGGGCCATTTCGCGGTAGGCGGCGTCCTCGTCGTCGACATGGTGGAAGACGCCGTTCTGCAGCACCAGATCGAAGCTTTCGTCCGGGTAGGGCGCCTTCTTCACATTCGCCAGCACCAGCGAAAACCGGTCGGGGCCGACCCCCAGCCGGTCGCGGGCCGATTTTGCATAGCGCAGGCTGCCCATGCCGACATCGATGCCGACCACATGGCCGGCCCCGCCGGCCAGCAGGGCGTGACCGAAATTGCCGTGGCCGCAGCCCATGTCCAGGCAGCGCATCCCGTCCAGGAAGCCGTTCGACAGGTCGTTGTCCTGCAACCGTTTTTCGTAGCGGCTGATGCGTTCCTTGTACTCATCGGCGTTGAACTGGGTCCACAGCAACTGGAACAGGTCGCGGTGCATTTCCTCCATCAGGTCGTTATACGGATCGTCGGGAATTTCTTCGCCGCCGTCGGCGAACCCGACCGAGGCCCAGGCGGCGATCTGTTCCGCCGCGCGTTCGATATGCGCGGCGGCGATGGGGAAGGGGTGTTCCGCCACCGTCGGGTCGACCAGCAGTTTTTCGATCTCCAGCGCCAGGATGACCAGCGCATCCAGCCGCGCCGTCGCCATCATGCGGGTGCGCGGCAGGTCGCGGCAAACCGCTTTCAGGCGGTCCAGCGCCGGGTAGTAGGTGGTTTCCTTTGTCGGCATGTCCATGCTGTCAGGCTTTCTGCGTGTCATAGAACAGTTTGGCGGAAGTGAAACAGAACAGGAAATTGTCCATCCCGGTCAGGTCGGCATCCGGCTTCAGCAGCGCGGCGATGCGGTCGCGGTCGACCAGATCGAAAATCGGGTTGTCGAATAACAGGAAGTCGCGAACATCCGGGTCTGACCGGTCGAGCAGCGAGGTGATCGGCGCGTTGAAGCCGAATTTCTGTTTCGAGTTCAGCACCATGTCCGGCGCAAGACCACGCCCGGCCTCGCGCAGCAGCGATTTGGTGAAGCCGTCATGGATCAGGTGTTCGCTGGGCAGCGAGAACACGAAATCGACCAGCGAGCGGTCGAGATAAGCGGTGCGGTTCTCGATTGAATAGTACATCCAGTTCAGATCGCCGCAAAACAGCAGAACCGGAATCGATTCGGTTTCGAATTCATTCAGCATCCGGTTGCGTAAAAGGTCGTCGCAGAACGCCGTTTCCGAAAAATTCGGATCGACCGGGCCGCGCATCAGCTCCGCCACATTCGGTGCGTTCAGATGCAGATGGCCGCGTTCGCCGGGGTTGCTGACGAACCGTGCCGGATCCTGCAGGATCGGGTTGCGGACATGCTTGCCGAGCGATTGCCGCCAGATCGCGACTTCCTCGTCGAACCGCGGCGTGCCGTAGAGCCCGGCCAGCCAGAACAGGTAATGGTCATAGTAGCCGGCGAAATACTCGTCCGACCCGTTGCCGCAGATCGACAGCTTGAACCCGGCCTCGTGCACCGATTCCGCCAGAAAACCTTCAAGGTACATGCCGACCGTATGAACCGGCGCGTCGTAATGATGGACCATCCGTCCAAGCCGTTCGATGAAGCCGGCGCTTGATACGTGCTTTTCGTGATGCGGTGTGCCGAGGGCTTCGGCGGCGGCGGTGATGTAGGCGCGTTCATCATAGCCCTCGCCGGATTCCAGCATCGAGAAGGTATGCACGTCCTGCCCGAAATGTTTTACCGCGATGCCGGCCAGTACGTTGGAATCAATGCCACCGCTGAGCGTCAGCGCGATGGGCACGTCCGAGCGAAGACGGATGCGGATCGCCTCGAACAGCCGTTCCCTGACGCCCTCCAGCGCCTCGGCCCGGCTGATTTTCTGCGGGTTGAAATGCGGCTGCCAGTAGCGTTCCGCCTTCGGCGTTTCCGGCTTGTCGATGGTGGCGATGCCGGCGGTGGGGAACCAGTCGATATCGGTATAGAACGTGCCGGGCTGCTTGAAAATCGACCGGTAGCCATGCGCCAGATATCGCGCGACACGGGCATGGTCGATGCGCGGCAGACGGCCGGACAGCGCGCGCAGGAATTTCACTTCCGACGCGAAGTAAAGCCCATCCGGTCCCATCATCGTATAGAGCGGTTTTTCGCCGAACGGGTCGCGGCTGAAGACCAGTTTTCCGGATCGCTTGTCTTGCAGCACGAAGGCCCACATGCCTTCCAGCCGGTCCACCAGCTTCAGCCCCCATTGCCGGTATGCCTTGACGATGACCTCGGTGTCGCTTTCGGTGCGGAACCGGTGACCCAGCGTTTTCAGCTCGTCGCGCAACTCGACGTAATTGTAGATTTCGCCGTTGAAGGTCAGCGTGCAGTCGTCGCTGTCGAACGGCTGGTCGGCACGGTGGTCGAGGTCAATGATCGCCAGCCGGGAATGCAGGAACAGTAACGAATTGTCACCGATAGCATCATGGTATTCGCCGGACCCGTCAGGCCCGCGCTGCCGCATCAGCGACAGGGTGGCGGCGACGCGGTCAGGCGGCGGCGGACGGGTTCCGAAATAGCCGGCAATGCCGCACATCGGTCAGTCTCCACCGGTTTCGCGCTGCCGGAACGCGAAGGGCTTGTGGCCGGGATCGAGCGGCGTTTCATTCACGAAATGGTCGGTCAGGCGCATTGTTTCCGACCGCATCCATGAAAGGCAGTCCGCCAGCGCCTCGGCGAACAGTTTCATGAACCGGGGCCTGTCCGTTTCCGGCAGACGTCTTGCGGTTGAATAGCCGAATTGCAGGATGGTGATCATCGTGCCGGTACACATGCCTTTCGCGGCGCTGTCGGTGGAATGTTTGGTCATATAGGACGACGGCTGCAGCATCGGCAGAAAATCAGACACCACCTGCTGCATCGTCCGGTCCGGCGCGGCGGCGGCCAGCGCATCGGCCTTGTCGAACCATCCGGTGATGGCGGTGCGGAAATCGTCGATCAGGTGCGGCTGAAACAGATCGCCGGCTTCATGAAACGGCAGCGAGGTGCGGCAGGCTGTCGCCATGTCTTCGTGCGGCATGATGCCTTCTTCCGCCATCAGGGTGGAGGGGATGACAGCGGTTGCGCCTTCCAGCTTCACGCCGTCGGAACAGTTGAAGAAATGGCACATCCGGAACATCGAAAACAGCCGTTTGAAGAACATCCGGGTCAGCAGGAACGGCCTGTTTGTATAAACGGTGGAGCCGAGATTGCCTTCGACCGGAATGGTCAGCGGTTCCATCTGCGAGCCGGATTTCCAGTATTCGTCTTCCGCCGTGCCGTAGACGGATGACGTCGAATGGTGCTTGTCGGGCTGTTTCGAGCCCAGATCGATGCCGAACAGGTAGAATTCGAAGAACCCCATCGACAGGGCCGACCGTACGGCCAGGTTGGTGACGGTCGGGCCGGCAAGGTTCAGCGGTTCCGACCAGTCGCAGTACAGCCGGCTGGGCACCACGGAATCGCGCCAGTATATGACCCGGTTGTCAAAAAACGACAGGACGTCCGGGTGGACGGTGTTGGCGGCGATCAGCGTGATGCCGGAAAAATCCAGCCCTTCCTTCAATAGAATTTCCAGCCCGTCGCGGATATCCCAGGTGTTTTCGATTTCGCAGTGAAAGTCCGGGCGAATGCCCTGCCGCAGCATCGGGCCGAGGCCGGTGCCGCCGGTGAACACCATGACGTTTTCACGGTTCCGGCGGATCGGTTCGATACAATCGTCGAGCGACGGGCCGCTGCCGATCACGAATACCGGCATTTCCTTGATCGGGCGCGACCGGTCGTCCTTAAGCAGGTGAAACGAGAAATCGCGGAAGTTTTCCGCGCCCTGCTTCAGCATCAGATATTCGTCTTCGAAAAACCCGTCGCTGCCTTCGACGACCGGCATCACTTCCTTCAGTTTCTCGACCGTCGAATCCAGCACCGGGCTGGTGTAGTGGCGGAAGATGTATGACCCGTCGAGCATTGAGAAGGCGGGGCCGCGCATTTCAAACACCAGCGCGTTCGACAGCGTTTGCGAATCCTCATTGATCAGGAAGCGGATCGACCCGCCGCGGTCGTCCAGAATGGCGAACAGTCCGTGCCACGGCACCACATGCAGGCTGTGATACAGGAACTCGTTGAACTGTTCGACGATAACGAGGGTCTTGATCTCGTATGTTTCCAGCAGCATCGGCAGATGAATGCCGAGGCCGACGCCGATGCTGATCAGAAACCCGGCATCGGGATCGGGCAGGACGGCCATGTCGGGCGTGCCCATTTCAACCATCACATGCTGCATCACCTTGTGGCTGACATGCACCATCTTGCCGTCCAGCGACATCCGGCGGGAGATATGCCTGACCGGCTTTTCCCGGAAGGATTCGACCTGTTTCGCCGCATAGGTCAGGGCGTCCGGCGAATACAGTTTGGCGTGTCCAAGATCGAGGTTGAGGCTGCCGTCTTCCAGCCTGCCCGTCAGCCGGCTTTCCGGCGCCTTGATCGCCCGCATCTCGTCGGCCAGATGCTCGTATCCGTGCGCCGCCAGGGCGTCGAGATTGAGGTCGAAGAGATCGCTGGACATACCGGGCGCGCACCGCAGGGAAATTCAATGAACTGTCGCCCTAGCCTAAGAAGACTCGACCCGGATTAGAAGAGGGCACGAAAAACAGTTTGCAGACCGGGTTCGGCGGGGCCGGTTCGGCAAATTGGCCGCATCAGGGCGGTTTGCAATGCCGCCCGCTACGGATGATAAACAGGGCTGGCCGCGTTATTATGTCAGACTGGAAAGATATTGCAGGATCGGCGGTAACAATTACGCTGGCCAAGAACAAGATACCGCAGTATGTCGGGGCTTTTGGAAGAGGTGTCGGGACAGTATGCCGAAACATCTTGATCACAGCAGTGTGTGGTTCGCGATCGATCAACTTGCACGGCGCAACAGGTTGTCGCCCTCGGCGCTCGCCCGGCGCGCCGGGCTCGACCCGACGACATTCAACAAAAGCAAGCGGATCGGCGGCAACGGCAAGGAACGCTGGCCGTCGATGGAAAGCGTTGCGAAGGTTCTGAAGGCGACCGGCAATTCTTTCGACGACTTCGCCGGGCTGATTTCGGGCCGGCTGCTGGGCCGTTCGAACCGGCCGATTCCCCTGTTGCCGCTGAAATCCAAGGATGTTCTGCGGTTTTTTGGACCCTCCGGCGAACGGAGCGGCGAGGAGTGGGAAGCCGTCGATCTGCCGTTCAGCGCCGATCCCGATACCCTGGCCGTCGAGGTTTGCGACAAGCGGATGGAGCCGGTATTCAACAGCGGCGACATCCTGATGGTATCGACTGAGGCTGCGCTGCGTCGTGGCGATCGGGTACTGGTGCTGACGGATGACGGGTACCTCACCGGGTACCGGTTCGGTAAACGACTTGCTGAATCGATTGACTTCACCAGCCTGGCCGACCCGCAGGATTCGGTGCGTCTGCCGGTCGGGCGGGTTGTCTGGATCGCAAAAATCGTATCGGTTTGGACTTAACCACCCGCTTGTGCTTTTCTGCGGGTTTGGAGGACGGACGAAGCTGTCAGGCGGGTCGCTGTCCCCTTTCGACAAAAGTATTATTGTATCTGAAAAGGCACTAATCCATGGCTGGCTGGACTTGGTTCAAGGGTGAATGGCGCGACGAGGCCGCGCCGATGATTTCCGTCAATTCGCAGGGTGTATGGCTCTCATCGTTCATTTTCGACGGGGCCCGGGCCTTCGACGGGATGACGCCCGACCTTGACCTGCATTGCGAACGGACGTTGACATCGGCGACACGCTTCGGCCTGCTGCCGCAACAGACGGCGGACGAGATCGAAGGCCTGGCCCTGGAAGGCATCGCGAAGTTTCCGAAAGGGGCGGACCTGTATATCCGGCCGATGTACTGGGCCGAGGATGGCTGGGTCGCGCCGGACCCCGAAACCACAACCTTCGCTATCACCGTGACGGAAAAGCCGATGCCGCCGCAGACCGGGTTTTCCGCGTCCTTCGCGCCGTTCCGCCGGCCGGCCCCGGATATGGCGCCGACCGACACCAAGGCAGCCTGTCTGTACCCGAATGCCGGAAGGGCGCTGCAATATGTGCGCGACAGGGGTTACGACAACGCCGTTGTCTTCGCGCCTGACGGCAAGGTCGCCGAATTCGCCACCGCCAACCTGTTCTTCGCCAAGGACGGCGTGGTGAAAACGCCGGCGGCGACGGGCAGTTTCCTGAACGGCATTACCCGCCAGCGGATGATCCAGCTTCTGCGCGACAGCGGCGAGACGGTCGAGGAAGTAACGGTCACCAGGGAAGACCTGCTGCAGGCCGACGAAATCTTCAATACCGGTAATTACGGCAAGGTGATGCCGGTCAGCCGGTTCGAGGACCGCGACATGCAGCCCGGTCCGCTCTACCGGCGCGCCCGGGAACTGTACTGGGACTATTCAGCCGGCACCTTGTAACCCGTTCCAGGCTTTTTCCACCTCGACGAAGGTCTCGTTGTAGCAGGCGCCGTCTTCGATATCGGTGCGGATATCCGACGGGATCAGCGCATTGCCGGTGAAGCCGGTATCGCTGCTGGCGCGCCAGGTTCCCTTTGGCGAATACAGCACGCCCTGACGTGTCGCATCCGTGACTTTCAGCGTGAAGGTGACCCGGCCGCGATTGTTCCATACTGCGACCTTGTCGCCATCCCGCAAGTTCCGGGCTTCGGCGTCGGCCGGGTTCATCTCGACAACTTCCGGCCCCTTCGATTCCGTGCAGCCGCCGAAGGTGGCGTTGGTTCGTTTGGCCGACGACGGCGAGATCAGCGACAGCGGCAGATCCTGCGGCACCGGGTCGAACCGCGGCACGCCATAGCCGAAGCGGGCCTCCAGATCGTCGGAATACAGTTCGATCCTGCCGGTTTTCGTTGCCGGCGTCACCGTATCGCACATGATCAGCGCATCGCCGTTCGGTCGGCTCATCTCGATAGCGGCATCAAGCGCCATACCGCTCGGCCGGGTGCCGTTGAAGCGCGGGTCGTCACCGTTCATGGCGTCATCCATCAGCTCTTCGTCTGTCGCCGTGAAGGCCGGATCGTCATACTCGAACCGTGTGGCGAGTCGGCGGAAGATTTCCGTATTCGGCAGACTTTCCCCGACACAGGGAATGACAGGCGCGGCGCGCTGTACATAGTTCTGCCCGTAGGCGCCGTAAATGTCGTCGTATTCGAAATGGCTGGCGGCGGGCAGAATGACATCGGCAAACTGCATGCTGTCGGTCATCGCGATATCCGATCCGACGATGAACAGATCATCACGCATCAGGGCCTTTATCATGGCGGTCTGATCGGGATGGGTCGCGACCGGATTGTGATTGTAGATCATGATCGCGGCGACTTTCGGGTCGAGCGACGGGTCGAGAATCTTTTCCGCCATGTCGACGATGTTGAATGTGCGGGTGCCGGGCGGAATGAAATCGGTGCGCTGCAATTTTGCAGAGGTTTTCGGGGTAGCGACGCCGGATTTCGCGATCACGCCCGCGCCGAGCCGGCCGTGATTGCCGGTCAGCGCCTGCAGCGCCATGCCGGCCCGCAGGCTGGAGCCGCCGCTGTGACCGCGCTCTATGCCGTTGCCGAACGAGGCGGCGACGTTCTTCGCCTGCTGGTACCAGTCGGCTAGCTGATGCAGCTGCGCCGCCGGAATACGGCAGATCGTTTCGACATCGTCGATCGTGTATTGCCGTGCCTGCGCCATATAGGCGTCGAAACCGTGCGTCCATTGATCGATGAAGGCGTTGTCCAGCGCATCGCGGCGTTCCAGTTCCGCCGCCAGCGCCATTGCCAGCACGACATCGGTGCCGGGATGAATCTGGATATGCAAATCGCACTGCTCCGCCACCTTGATCCGTTTCGGGTCGATGATGACGACCTTCGCCCCCTTGGCGCGCACGTCTTTCAGCACCCGTGTCAGGTGCAGGTTCGATACCGTGACGTTGTTGCCCCAGACGACGATCAGATCGGCATGCACCGCCTGTTCCGGCGGCATGCCGGGGGCGGGGCCGAACAGGCTGGTATAGGCTGTGCCGCGCACCGCGCCGCAGAGCGGCCCGCGATTCAGCAGGGTCGCGCCCATATAATGGAAAAACCGCCGGTCCATCGATCCGCCCGCCAGTTCGCCATGCGGGCCGGCATAGTTGAACGGCGCGACCGATTGCGGCCCGTGCTCGGCGATGGCCTTCGAAAAGCCGTCATGCACGATATCCAGCGCCTCGTCCCAGGATATCCGTTCGAAGCTCTTTTCGCCGCGCGCGCCTGTGCGTTTCAGCGGATGCGTCAGGCGGTTTTCGCCATGCACGAATTCAGGATATGAGCGCACGACCTTGTTGCAGATGACGCCCGCCGTGTAGGGGTTGGCGTCCGACCCCTTGATATCGGTCAGCACGCCGTTTTCGACACGGACGCTGAGGCTGCAGGTATCCGGGCAGTCTAGCGGGCAGACGCTGGGCAGCGTCTGTTTGGTCATCGGTTTGTTCATTTCCGCCTCGTATCGATAGAGAATTTTCTACGATGACCCTACGCTTGAAATGGATTGTGAAAAATAGCCAAAAAGGAAGAAAAACAGCGGACCAAATTCTTTTCTAGAAAAGAGTTCCGGACTTGATCCGGGACCTGTTCCAGAGGCGGTGATGCACGCGGTGACGACAGCGGAATGGATCCCGGCTCAAGGCCGGGAATCATTAACTCAAGCACATTGATCCCCGGGCGAAGACCCGGGGTCTTTCACCGCGTAAAGCGCTTCACCCTGATGAAGATCCCGGCTCAAGGCCGGGAATCTTTGACGTTCACACCAATCCCCGGGCCGAACACTCGGGGGCCGGGACTCAAACCTATGCCACTCAGGAAACATCCTCGCCGGCGAGAACGCGGCGAATCAGGTCTTTCGATTCCGGGATGCCGTAGAGCGCGAAGAACGAGCCCATGCGCGGGCCCTGATCCTGTCCCAGCAGGGTTTCATACAAAGCCTTGAACCAGTCGCGCAGGTTTTCATAGCCGTGCCGTTTGCCGACCTCGTAGACTTCGGTCTGGATCTCTTCCGCCGAAGAACCCGCTGCGAGGTTGTTGAGCGACGTCAGCAGGTCTTCCAGCGCGGCGCGGTCCTGATCGGTCGGCGCGCGGTAGGATTTCTTCGGCTTCACGAAATCCGTGTAATAACGAATGGCCTTGCCGACAAGCTGGTCCAGCATCGGTTCGGTTTCCGGCGTCGCTTCCGGCACATAGCGCGAAATGAACCCCCACAGGACATCCTTGTCCTCGGTGTTGCAGACGCCGGCGAGGTTCAGCAGGATTGAGAAGGAGAGCGGCGAGCCCTTGCCTTTGGGCGCGCCCTGATGGATGTGCCAGACCGGGTTTTCGATCTGCGCGTCCGGCTCCTGGTCCGGGAACTTGTCCAGATGGGTCAGGTATTCGTCGACCGCTTTCGGGATGATATCGAAATACAGCCGCTTCGCCGTCTTCGGCTTCTGGAACATGAACAGGGCCAGGCTTTCATCCGGCGCATAGGTCAGCCATTCCTCGACGCTGAGGCCGTTGCCCTTCGACTTGGAAATTTTTTCGCCGGCCTCATCCAGAAACAGCTCGTAGGTGAAGGGTTCCGGCGGCGGGCCGCCGAGGGCGCGGGTGATCCTGCTCGACAGTTTCACCGAGTCGATCAGATCCTTGCCGGACATTTCGTAATCGACGCCCAAAGCATACCAGCGCATGCCCCAGTCCGGCTTCCATTGCAGTTTGCAGCGGCCGCCGGTGACGAGGGTCTCGGCCTCGCTGCCGTCGTCGCGGCGGTAGACGATGGTGCCGGCATCGGCATCGGTGGCGATCACGGGCACCTGCAGGACATGGCCGGTTTCCTCGTCGATCGGCAGGAACGGGCTGTAGGTCTGGCGGCGTTCCTCGCGCAGGGACGGCAGCATGATAGACTGGATTTCGTCATAGCAGCGCAGAACCTGAAGCAAAGCCTCGTCGAACCGGCCCGACATGTAACAGTCGGTCGAGCTGACGAATTCGTAGTCGAAGCCGAACTGATCCAGAAACGCCTGCAAACGGGCATTGTTATGCTCGCCGAAACTGGGATGCGTGCCGAACGGGTCACGCACTTTCGTCAGCGGCTTGTTCAGGTCTTCTGCCAGGGCTTCCTTGTTCGGCACATTGTCGGGTACCTTGCGCAGCCCATCCATGTCGTCGGAGAAGGCGACCAGCTTGGTCGGGATCTCGTTTCCAGTCATCAGTTCGAAGGCGCGGCGCACCATCGTGGTGCGCACGACCTCGCCGAAGGTGCCGATATGCGGCAGACCCGACGGGCCATAGCCGGTTTCGAACAGAACGAAGCCTTTTTCCGGCACCTTGCCGTCGATGCGTTTCAACACCTTGCGCGCTTCCTCGAACGGCCAGGCTTTGGCGACAAGGGCGGCTTCGCGCTGCGACGACATGACGATCTTCCTTCTTTTCAGATACGGGTTGAAACGGTGGCGGAACCTATGCCGGGCGGGCGTTGGCGTCAATCTTCGGCGCAAGGGTGTTTGGCATGGCCGTCGCGTGCCGAATCGCGGAAAAGCAGGTAGATTGATCCTATTTCCTTAGACAATCACCGGAAAGCCGCGCTCTTTATGTCTGTCCCATCCCTGCCGCCTCTGCCGAATGCCGTGCTGGTCGCCGGCATCAGCGATGCGGTGTGGCTGGATGCGGAAGACGGTACGCTGGACCGGATTCCGATAGCGGAAGCGGCACGACGGGCGCGGAAAGAACCGCCATTGTTGTGTCACCTTCCGGCGACATCAAGGCGGCTGCGCTGCGATTCGTTTCCCTGTTTCGACCTGCTGGAACTCTACGCCTTCGTGCGGCCGGCGAAATTCTGTGTGCCGACGGCGGCCGGCCTGTCGGCGGCGATGGGCCTGCCCTTGCCCGACACACTGGAAGATGCGGCTTTGTCGCTGCTGCGGGTGCGCGATGCGCTGCTGGCGGACCTGAAACGCGAAGCCGGGCGCAAGGAACCGTCGCTGCCGCGTATCGCCACCGCGATGGCGCGCGGGCTGTGGAGTTGGGGCCCGGCCGTTCTGTCGGTGATCGGGGTCGAGGATGACGGGTTGCGGGCCGCAACGTCGGGGCTGGATGTCTGGCGGCGTCTGCCGGAATGGCAGGAACAGGCCCCACCGCCGCCGCCCGCCGGCTATGGCGTCGACCCGCGCGACACACGTCGGCGGCTGGCCGAGCTGTTGGGGGAGGGGGCGGAAGACCGGCCGAGCCAGGGCGATTACGCCGCCGCCGTCACCCATGCATTCCAGCCGCGGCTGGAAGACGGCTCACCCAATGCCGTGCTGGCGGAAGCGGGGACCGGCGTCGGCAAGACCCTCGGTTATATCGCGCCGGCCAGCCTGTGGTCGGAACGCAACGAAGCGCCGGTCTGGCTGTCGACCTATACAAGGAACCTGCAGCATCAGATCGACAGCGAGGTTGAACGGCTGTTCCCCGACGAGAAGATCCGCCGCAAGAAAGTCGTCATCCGCAAGGGGCGGGAAAACTATCTCTGCCTCCTCAATCTGGAAGAAGCGGTGCGCGGCACCGGCGTCAACAAGGCGGACGCGGTGCCGCTGGGCCTGATGGCGCGGTGGACGCTGGCGACCCGCGATGGCGACATGACGGGTGGCGATTTTCCGTCCTGGCTGTCCGATTTGCTGGGCGTGCGCCGCAGCACCGGCCTGACCGACCGGCGCGGCGAATGCATCTTTTCCGCCTGCGCGCACTACAGCCGGTGTTTCATCGAACACAGCCAGCGCCGCGCGAAACGAGCCGATCTGGTGATCGCCAACCATGCGCTGGTGATGATCCAGGCGGCGCGCGGGTTGCTGGAACAGCAGAACCGGGTAACGCGGCTGGTCTTCGACGAAGGCCACCATGTGTTCGATGCGGCGGACAATGCGTTTTCCGCCCATCTGTCGGGGCTGGAGACGACCGAATTGCGGCGCTGGATTCGCGGTGCGGAAACGAGAGGTTCGGGCCGGGCGCGCGGGTTGAAGAACCGGCTGGACGATCTGCTCAGCGGCGACGATGCGTTTCAGGCGCTGGATGCGCTGATGTCCGGCGCGGCGGCGTTGCCGGGCGGCGGCTGGCGGGAACGCTGTTCGGAAGGCCGGCCGTCCGGTCCGGCGGAAGCGTTCCTGTCGCAGTTGCGCAGCCTTGTCTATGCGCGGTCGTCCGGCCGCGATGGCGGGTACGATCTCGAAGCGCCGGTCGATCAACCGCCGGCAGACCTGATCGAGGCGGCGGCGGTGCTGTATGAGGCGCTTGACCGCATCGAACAGCCGGCGAAACGGCTCGTGAAGTCGCTCGCAAGGCGGCTTGATGAGGAAGCGGACGAGCTGGACACGACAACCCGGACCCGTATCGAGGCCATCACGCGGTCGCTGCAGTATCGCTGTATCGATCTGGTGCGGGCCTGGGGCGACATGCTGCAGGCCTTGCAGCAGGGAGTGCCGGAAGCCTTCGTCGACTGGGCCAGCGTCGACCGGTCGGACGGGCGGGAATACGATACCGGCCTGCACCGCCACTGGATCGACCCGACCCGGCCCTTCGCTGAAGTGGTGATGGGGCCGGCGCATGGTGTGGTCATTACCTCCGCGACGTTGACCGATCGCCAGGCGGAAAAACCGGACTCCGCCGATCCGGCGGATGCCGACGCCAGTGCCGGCTGGCTGTCGGCGGAACAGCGGACCGGCACAAGACATCTGCCGAACCCGGCCTTCCGGGCGAAGGTCGATTCCCCGTTCGATTATCCGGCGCTGACGAAAGTTTTGATCGTCAACGATGTGCGGCGCGACGATGCCGACCAGGTGGCGGCGGCGTATCGCGAGCTGATCGGCGCGTCGGGGGGCGGGGCGATCGGCCTGTTCACCTCGATCGCCCGGCTGCGCGGCGTATACCGGCGGATCGCCGCACCGCTGGCCGAACGCGGTCTGCCATTGCTGGCCCAGCATGTCGATAACCTCAATCTGGCCAGTCTTGTCGATATCTTCCGGGCCGAACACGAAACCTCGCTGCTGGGCACGGATGCGCTGCGCGATGGCGTTGACGTGCCGGGTGCATCGTTGCGGCTGATCGTGTTCGACCGGGTGCCGTGGCCAAGGCCGACATTGCTGCACAAGGCGCGGCGCGGCGAATTCGGCGGCAATGCCTATGACGATCAGGTGACGCGACTGCGGCTGAAACAGGCCTTCGGCCGGCTGGTGCGGCGGGCCGATGACCGGGGGGTGTTCGTGATGCTGGATTCACGCACGCCGAGCCGGTTGCTGAACGCCTTTCCGCCGGGCGTCAGCGTCGAACGGGTCGGGCTGGCGGAGGCGGTTCAGACCGTCGTCGGCTTCCTGACACGGCAAACGGTCGCTGCGCTTGACGGTTCCAACCCTGACGGTCCATAAAGCGCTATCGGAAAGCGCAGGAATGCCGTTTCCTTGCGTGATACCCAGAAATCTTCGGAGCCCTACCAGACATGACGGAACAGACCGGGTCGATCAACGTTCACGCCGCCCTCATCTATGCCATGACCATCAGCGCCGCCGCCGACCGCGATATGACGGATGCGGAGCTACAGAAAATGAGCGACACCATGCATCTGCCGGTGTTCCGGGATTTCAATTCCGACAACCTGCCGCATGTGGCCGCCGAATGCGCCGACCTTCTGGTCGATGACAACGGGCTGGATACGGTGATCGGCCTGATCGCCAACGCGCTCAGCCCCGGTCTGCGGGAAACCGCCTATGCCCTGTGCCTGGAAGTGGTGGCGGCCGACCTTAAGCCCGGTCAGGAAGAACTCCGCCTGCTTGAACTCGTTCGCTACGGGCTCGATATCGACCGGCTGACGGCGGCGGCAATCGAACGTGGCGTCAGCGCTCGCCACCGGATGATCTGACAGACCGCCGGCGTGACAGAAACCGGATGGTTTCGGTCGCGATAACGGCTATGTGAATAGCCATGCCGGAAATGCATGCCTGATCTGTAAATTTCGTTCTGGATTTCCGAATCCTGCACCCCTATGTAGGGGGTGCTTCAGTTGTTGCATTGCAACAACCCAAACCGATGGCGAGATATTCTCCCTATCGTTTTGGATTTTACGTCTCCCAGACGTGAAGCCTCCCTGTTCAACTTGCCGGTAAGACATTGTTCTTACCGGCATTTTTCTTTATCGCCTTTGTTGCTTGTTAGGTTTTGGTCCCGTTGTGGTCCCGTTAGTGCGGTTTTCGATGATTTTAAGCTTCGCGCTGCACCAGTACATTTGCTCCAGATTCCGTCACCCGAAACCCGCTGTACCGACCTCGCTTCTTCCGCTCGATCCATCCGGCCCGCACCATCGCTTCAGGGTCCAGGAACGAGACATCGCTTAAACCGGCCGCATGCGTCTCGGGGAACAGCCCATCGCCATACAGACGGCGCAAGGTTATGAAGGTCTAGTATCATGGCCTGCACAGCAGGGTCGCTATCTTCGCAATCACGACGCCCACCAGTAACCCAGTATGGAAACCGGCGGGTCCGTCCCGTTTGATTGTGACCAGCACACCTGCGAATTCACACACACATAATCAAAACATCTGATTTATTAACTGACGTACACATTGCCAACACGCAGTGACCCGGCGCGCTTGCCCTTACAATGGAGTGAGGTTCACATGCATTCTAGGACGATTGTGAATCGCCTTTTACGTCCGCATCGACTTATCGGTGCGGATAACGGGGCAAAAAGGACGTCAGATATGAACTTATTTAAAACAGTTTTGGGTGCAAGCGCTATAGCAGCCGTAGCACTATTATCGCCAGTAGTTGGATCAACACCGGCCGGAGCCGTCACGCATAACGGCAATCTGATGCAATTTAGCAATTTAGGGGGCGTTCGGTTTTCTTTTGTGCACAGATCTGCAAATGGTTCGGGTTCTGCCACAGGAAGTCCAATTGCACTGACCGCAGATGCTCCCCTTGCGTATGATTGGAACCCTACAGGCGGTACGAACGGGATCGGCGCGCTCACATTCAACGTCGACGATTTCGAACTTTATGCCGATAATCGGTACACAATTGATCTGGTAAACAGTAACGCTTCAGTTTTGAATCTTGGCACCTATTCATCGATCGGCAAGACACCGTTCAATGGCGGCGGTTTCAGCACAGACAACACGGTCGACGGCAGCCTGAAGATTCGGATTACGGACAGCCAGAATAGCGTTTCGATCCTTGATACTGTTATCTTCAAGGCTGTGATGCAAATGGGTCCGATCAACGGCATCGACAGGCCGCCCGGCGACATCGGTGATTTCTTTACCTTCCTTTGGGGTGATAGCGGAGATTCGGTTTTTGACGAAGCCGTCACTGGTGACACATCCGGTATTCTCGGCAAGTTCTATGGCAACAACGGCGTAGGCTTTGACCTTGCGTTCTCTGGTGTAGAAGTTGTTCCCGTTCCGGCGGCACTGCCGCTGCTTGGCACAGCCTTGGCGGGGATTTTCCTGGTTGGACGTCGTCGGCGAAAGTTCGCAGCTTAAGGCAATACCTACAGAATTGACGTGCTCCGGAGCGCCCTCTCTATCCTGAGAGGGCGCTCTTCTCGTTACACCTGAGCACTTCGACAGACCTAAAAATTCTCTCTCGCGCCGGAATGACGCCTTTTATCAATTGCCAAAGAAAGCCCCGCCGAAGCGGGGCTAGTAGAATGAAAACCGTCGATCAATAGAAGCCTGCCCTGTCAGACCAGTCCACGATAGGCGTTGAAGCGCTCCCGATCTTCGAAGCCGAATGTATCGATAACCGTATGACGAACGCCTGTATTGTCGGAATATCCCTCATTGTCCAAATAGACGCTTAGTGCGACGGCTTTGCGCATCCGCTGGCAATGGAGTTTCCATTGATCGGTAGTGTTGCTTGGCCGGTCCATTAACCGCTTGGCTGCGAGATATGAGGCGTTGTCTTGTCCGAGGTATGGCGTGCCGGTGGATTTATAACTGTACCGGTTCCATTCGATCAGTTGCGCCTCGATAGTTCTGTATTCTTCTTGGGAAACTTCATCGCCCATCTTGGGAGCCAAATCGCTATCGGCCGGACGGCTAACGTGTAGTCCGTCTACCGCGCCGTCATCGTTCAGATACACATGAGGATTCATTCCAGCGTTGTCCGCTTGTTCGATCCAACCTTTGGCGTCAAACGGTTTGCCTTGCGGGACAATCTGATATCGGCCAGCCGCCACAAGAGTGTCTGTAATCGACTTCCAGTCGTCATCTGACACCAGCACGCCCCGTGGCGGTTCTGGTTCGCCAGTGGCGTTGCTCTCGTTCATTCCAAGCAACCTTTGTTCGCCACTGAATATTACATGTGGCGCAAGCCCGGCTCTATCGGCTTGCTCAATCCATGCATTCGGATCGATCGGCTGCGATTTCGTCACTTTATCTTGCTGTACTGCGGTCATGAGATTGTCTCCTAACTTTGCTGTTTTCTTGCGGCATGAAGCGCCGTGAAGACGCCGCGCAATTCTTTCACCATGGTTTCGTGGTGATCTGACAGGTGGGCAACCGTCGAGTTGCTGACATCGCAACCGCCCTGCACCAAGTCGATCATGACTTGCCCTTGCCTTTCCATGTCTCCGATGATGTCGTCCATCTTCGTCAATGGGCCAAAGCCTTCGAAACTGTTGCTCATTCGTTGTTCCTTTCGTGTTTCACCAGCCAGCGGCGCTGGCATACCAATTGCGGCTCTTGTACCCGCTGCGGCGCTGGCGTGCGCCGGTACGGCCTGTTGCGTTACGGTGCATCCGAATGTCGTTGATGACGGCTGCGGCGAGGTCTGTTTCTTCTGCCCAAGCCATTTTAAGCGCCTCTGAGAGGTATTCCGCCTTCCGGCCACCGAAGAGACCAGCGGCCCTAGTTGCGATGTCCCAGGCGCGGCGCATGATGCGTTGCGGGCGGGTTACTCTTACCGGGGCTTTGAAGTGTGCGCTCATTCTGTATGCGGTGGCGGTCATCATCGTTACCTTGAAGTATCGTTTGTGATACTCTAAGTATAAGTATGAACGCCTAAGGTTTCAATACCCTGAGGCTATTTATTTAACCCTGAGGTATCATTAATGTTAACTGGTGAACAAATGAGAGCGGCCCGCGCCATGCTTAGGATGGAGCAGAAGCATTTAGCTGCGGCGGCTGATGTATCGCTGCCGACGGTCAAACGACTAGAAAAATCGAATGGGTTACTTACCGGTCATGCATCTACCGTAATGGCAGTGCGATCCGCCCTCGAAGCCGCTGGCGTCGAGTTCATCCCGGAAAACGGCGGCGGTGCCGGGGTACGGTTGAAGAAGTAGGCCACTAAATCGTAGCAATGCGATTTTCCGATAAAAAAGCATGCTGTTTCGGGGTGAGTTTGAAACCATTCCGTGTCTGTGGCTAACTTGCTGTATCAGCCATCTTTGCGGTTAAAGGATTCGTCCCATGCGCCTATACGTTTTTGCGGCAATGTCATGCCTTTTGGCACTCAGCCCAGCCAACGCCTTTTCAGGCTTGAATGATCCAGAGTTTAAAGACTCGGCATTAGAGGTGAATGCCGTGAACGTTCGGCGCTGTTTTCGCCTTCACAAACAGGAACTAAGCGAAGAATTAGCCGATACAGCACTATCCGAACTCGACGCAATAGATTTAGGTGCCAAGTATTGGCAGAAGTTCGCCGAAAAGTGTTTCGCGAGAACTGACATCCGAGCAAACGGCGAACCCCTCAGCGGAGCCACAAATCTCGAGGCTTTCTGGGCTGGATACCTATTATCTCTACAACTAGAGCTGATAGACACAGAGCCCAAGAACTGACCCTATTACATAATTGCAGATGATGTCTTCCAGAACGTCAGGGGCGATGTTCTGGCCTCGGGAGACGGCGCGGTTGATAGTGGACTTATCCTTGCCGGTTTGCTTGGCAGTGTCGGTTGCAAATCCAGTATTGCCGCGTCCGGTTAAAGTGGCGCAATTTGCACCACTTTTTTCCCGATTCAAAAACTCCGGCACACGCAAACAACGACTGACTGACTGAAAGTCTGCGCGTCTAATTCCTTTTTGTTACGACCGCTCCTGTAACTGGCGATGGATCGTCCCAGCCTTCAATATCAAGAGGCGTCATGCCCTCTTTTCGGCGGAAGTCGTTTATCGACATGCCTTGATGGGGAATGATTATGGTGAGCCAAAGAGATTCATTCTCTCCCAGGCCAGCCTCAAGTTCTTTCTTAATTTCCGGGAGCTCTGCTTCGGTACAATCGACCGTGTAACCAACGAATTTTGTCTCGCCGATCCCTCTTTTTGATTCCAGTTTTCGCAGTCTGGCTTCAGTTTGCTGCATTGCCATCCTCCAAAGCTCTGATCCGAGCCTCATGTTCAAGTGTCTCTATTGCCTTGCGTCGGGATTCAATCACGTCTGCCAATATCTTCGCTTCATCCGGGCTTATCTCGCCTGCCGCCGCCGCTGCCAGCACCGCTGCTTGTGCCTTTGAAACACCGTCGCTTGTTGATGTATCCGGTAGATCAATCTCGATTGTGCGGCCTTTCCGGGGCGGGCAAATTCGGGAAAGCACTATCTCGCACGCTCGCATATCGCCGCCCTTGGCTGCTTCGATGACGGAATGCACAACGCCTTCAACGTCTTCGGACATGAGTTTTTCGGCAAGCTGGGTTGTCTTGTTGCGTGCGCCTTTCGGCTTTCCAGCCGGGTTTCCTGATTGCCCCGGTTGAAATCGCGTATCCTGTTTCTGTGCTGTATTTTCAGGCATTAGCGCGCCTCCCAAGCCTGTTGCGCCGCGCTGGCCATTCCGGCTGATACCATTGGTTCACTGAGTGCTTTTTGCAGCCCGCTGATTGCCTGTTCCGCGCTGTTCCGGGCCACTGTGTTGCGATAGCCGCTTGCCATCGGCCCAAGGAACGGAATCATCGTCGAGCCGCTTAGAGCGGCGTTGCCGACTTTTCCGGCTGCGGCTGGGATCAAGCCGCGCTCTACCAACTCGCGGGTAAAGGCCCAGGCACTGCGGGAAGGGTTTTTGGCGTCTGCCGGTGTGATGGTCGGGGCGACTTCATTGGCAAAAGCCTTGATGGCCTGCTTTTCGTCTGCGGTAAACAAAGTGTCGGCAATAGCCTTGCCTTCCCAATCGAGAAGGTTACGGGCGTTTCTGACAATCGCGATCCGGGCGGTTTCGCCGGATTTGAGATTCAGCGGTTCGCCAAACGCCTTCATGAGATATGCCGATTTCAGCAATTTCACTTGCTCGGAATTGCGCCCGAACGCCTGCACGGTTCTATCGATCAATCCCTTTGTTACGTGCTGGGAGCCGGTGCGTTGCAGGTTCACGAGGTAGTTAACTACCTGTACCGGTGTGGCGCGTTTTTCATCCAGTATCTTTACCATCGCATTGCCAGCCGGATCGTGCTTCCCGGCCTCAAACAATTGAGCATGGAGAGTGCGCAAGCTGCGGGCTTTCTTGAACAGGTCCAGCGTTGCCGCGTCACCATTCATCAAACCTTGATCGATGGCGTCGGAAAGGCGTTGATCGAGTACCGACTTCATGCGGGCCAGGGCCGCATATTCGCCGCCTTGTGCTGATTTCATGCCGGCATTCAAAGACTGTCTGAATCGTTCAATCTGGGAGACATCCAGCGCCTTCAGGTTCGCCCGCTTGCCTAGTGCCTTGAAGCTCTCCAACTGGTCCAGAACAGCGTTAAGCTGGTTCATGCCTTTCGTTGTCGGAAGGTTCATTTCCTTTGTTATCTTCGACAGGTCATCGGCAATCGAAAGCACGGTTTCCGGCCCAAGCGATGCGTTGGAAGCGTTCGCGGCATCGTAAGCCGATCTTACCGCCTGTCTGGATTGATTGGCCGCAGACGTAAAATCATCCTGCAATCGAGTACCCATTGCAGTGACGTTGTGAGGATCCAGCCCGGCACCGGCACCGATCCGAGATTCCAGATTGCTTGCCGACGTGTTGATAGCGTCCAACTGCTTTGCATCGAATTGGCGCATCGTGCTTTCGGCGGCTTGCCCTCTTGCCCCTTGGCGCATGGCTTCCTCTGCACGTAGCTGCGGAAGGCTCATTGTCGTCTGGCCCTGAGTCCGGGGAATGCCCGGCGGAATTACAAACCCTGGACGGATCGGCGCTTTCTTGGGAAGCGCAGACCGAACAGCGCGACCGGCAACCCTCAAAGCTGGCGGCAGGAATGCTTCTGCCGTCGCACCGAACGCCCCGGCCTGTCCTGCGCTATCGAGTGAAACGGCTTCACTCGATCCGGCTGCATTCCCGGCATATTGCCGTAGGGCATCCGTACCGCCGTAGGCTGGGAGAGCGATGGCCGCTCGCGAAATCATGTTAGCGCCGGTTCCGGCTGCGCGTCCGGCAGGCGTGAACATGGCGGCACCGCCTAGAACGTCGTTGGCATCCGTTGTGCTGAATCCGGGCTTATTCGTGTAATACGGCTTTCCGTTCCACACGATCAGCGGGTTTTCGTATTTGTCTTTGAACGAACCGCCAAAGCGCGGATCGTCTTTGAAGTGATCGGCGATAATCCCGGCCTTGCCTTCCGCTGAATAGGACAATCCTAGTTTGAGCGTTGGAATAAACGATTCCAGAAAGCCGATGTCTTCAATGTCTGTGATTTCGCCAGCGTCGGGAAACTCCAATTGCTGGCCTTCCCCCGTGTAAGCTTCTTTCGCCCCCTTCATGGTATTCGTGGCCACGTCTGCGGCAACACTCAGAATGCCGCCAGATTCCGTTTGCGGGCCTGCTGGGGCGTTTTGGGCCTTTGGGGGTGTCATGGAGCCAGCAACCGGCAACGGCGCTGCTTGCGCCCCTGAGTCGCCCTGAGAATACATCTGGCTCATAACCCGGTCGATGGTTGCGTCGTCGGTTCCAACCGGAAACTCGACTATCTGACCATCAGGGGCTTCAACTTCCATAAAATCGGTCATACATCCCCCCAATGCGGATTAGATTCTTTTTCGTGCTGGTCGCTTGTCTGTTGCCGTCCGTCTTGGCCGCGCAACTTCAAAGCGATGATGATCCGGTCCCATACCCGGTTCCGGTCGGATACGACCGCTGCATCGTCGTTGTCTTTACGGAACCTGCTAAAGAGGCGACCGGCAAAAACGGTAGGGTATTCCATGCGCCCATTAGCATAAGCCGTATCGAAGAAATTAACTCCGATTGGCAAGACGGGCGGTATGTTTCTGTCAAACATTGTACGGCTCGCGAATCCTAAAAGTCACCGACAGGCGACGGGTTTTGATCGATATCGCCACCCGGAATCCATCGTTTCCGACCGTTGCCCAAGTCCTGCACCGTGCCGCCGGTCTGCGGCTGATATCGCTTTAGCGAAGAACCAGAACCACCGCTTGCGGCCTGCACTAGCCCCTGCATGGTCTGGCGTTCCTGCTGATTGAATAGCGGGTTTTCTTGATAGAAGTTCGCCTCGACTGCACCCCAGCCTTGGAGCCCGTTATTCTCGCGGGCGTAGCGATATTGCAGATCGGCAAGCTGCGCCTCACGGGCCGCGTTGCGTTTCATTGTTTCGATGATCAGGCGGTTACCTTCAACCGTCTTTCCGAGTGACGGGGTGGCGTTTACAACGAATTTCAAATCCGCATCCGTCGGGTTTACCCCCAACTGTTTGACCAGCGGCAACACCATGCGGTTACTGATTGCTGCGAAAGCTTCCTGTCCAGCCAGCCCGGTTGTATCGACATCAATTCCGGCAGTGTTGGCCAGGCTCTTTAGCTGCCCGAGAGTTTCTTGGCCAAATCCTGTTTTGACGCCTGCATCGAGCAAACTTCCCATCTGGTCGAGATCGGAAACCGTGCGATTGAGTTGCAAGGCATTCTGGCGACGTTCCGCAATGTTAGCCGCATCGACATTCCATAGCTCTTGCTGCAATCCGCCCGTTGTGCCGGTGTTGACGTTGACGTTTGTGCCGCCCCGCGTTGACTTCACGAAATCATTGAATGTGCCCATGAAGCCCTGCTGTTTCGCGAATTGATATTCTTCGATCCGGGATGTCGGTTTGCTGCTTGTCGTCGCCTGCTTAAGCCCGGCCTGATAAGCGGCCTCAGGGTTTACCCTCGCCAACCGGTAAAGCGGATGGTCCGGGGAAAGGCTGTTCGCCCATTGCTGCGCCGCCTGCTGCTGCTGCGCCGCTTGTTTGAATTGGCCCATCTGCGCGGTGTGCTGTTCCCCGGCCATGCGGTCCATGTTCTGCTGGCGTCCCATCTGGTATTCTTGGAACTTGTCGTTCTTCACGCCCTGCAAATGACCGTCGAAAGCGTTGTTGAACAGCGTACCGGCCTGAGCAATGGCATCGGCACCCCCGCCCGGCGTCAACTGAGGCCCACCGCCAGCGATTAGCGCCGGACCCATCGCCCCTAGGCCCTTGTACAATGCCAGCTTTTTGTCAGCCTTTGACGGCGTGAACTGCTGGGGCGTGTAGGCTTGGGAATATCCCGGCTGCTTCCAGGGCAATGTAGGATCAACCGCCGGGGCGGCGAATACCTGTTGCATGGCCGGGGCCGGAAGATATCCAGAGAGTAACCCTTTAGGATTCTGCATGGTCTGTGCTTTCTGTGAAGTCGCCGGGGCAAACGGCGAAGTAATAACCGATGATGTAATCAGGAACGCCCGAAGGCAGGAGCGCCGCAAAACCCTGCGACATATCGTTGGCCTGGTCCTGCGACAGCACACCGTCAATGACGGACGCATTCAGATAAAACACGATGCAGGCGAATAGCGCCGGACGCTCCAAAACCGCCTTGCCGAACCGCGCAACTGCCCGTTCAAAATCTTTCCCGGCATCAACGCTGATTGCACCGATCACCGAATAGGCGTTTTGCCTGTCATCGTATCCGCCAACGCCAAGGCACGAATCCGCAGCCATCAACCACGGGCTTTCGTTGTACCGGTCAATGTCCGTCAGGAAGTTGTCGAAATTCAGATTCGTTTCCATGTTCATTTTCTACCAAATCCGGTTGTTCAAAAGCGTTACCGCGTAACGCGGCCAAAATTTTATGAATGCCATTTCCGATTTCTTCCGGGTCGCCGCTGGACCATGCCGGGAGCACTCCCCAATCGATCAAGTCTTCGATCTCTTCCGGGGTCGCGTTGAAACGCACTGATACGCAACCGCGCTTTTTCCGTTCGCGGTATTGGCGTTGCTTTTCTGCTTTGGATAGGGCCATCAACAGCGCCCCAACCCGTCGCGGTTGCCGCTTCCCTTGACGGGGCGGCCACCGCTTCGGTCTGGCCTTCCCGCATACGACACAGAAGGCGTTAAGTCGGTCGATCCCCCCCAAGATATAGAAAGGTCTCCGTAAATGGTGAGTAGACCAGTTTTGGAAGATTGGCGGATTTCTGCGGCTTTCAATTCGGGCCCTTTCCCGAAAAGCCGTCTACTACTCGCCAATTAGGGGGCAAATCATTCGCTGTTTGCGGAGTAGAAAACTGTTTTTTCGATATCGTTGATCGGCGTCTTTTATCCCTCCGTTTCCATGCTTCTACTGTCTCAGCGGTTGTTCGTTTCCATTCATTCGTTGGCGGTGCGTCCGGCTGCCCCAGCCAGGTTAGACGATAGATCGACGGACGTTTGACACCCCCATATCGTCCACCACGATCAAACCGGATCAGACCAAAGGCCTCTGCTTCATCAATAGCGTCCCTGATAAAGTTTCGGCTCAGGCCGTAGGCTTCGAAGTTTGCATGCGTTACCGGCAATTTGCCGTTTTCCACACCGCCGTGCGAAAGGTGTTCCAGCATCAATCGGTCTATCAACCGTCGCGTATTGGTAGACATTCCCCGCCATGCAGGACTGTTGAGAAGATCGCCGGTCAACCAAACGAAATGGCCAGGCGGCTTAAGGTTTTCACTTACTTTGCGCGTAAGCTGACCAGAAGATCGCCCAGTAGAGTTCGGCTTACGGTGTTTCATGCCACACCGCCAGGACGGTCAACGCCACGCTCGCCTTTGCGGGGAAAATTGAACGTGGCGAAGTCACCGAAGACACCGCGTGCAAGTCGGTCGTAGTCATCGGCGGCCTGTTCCGCAGTTTGCCGGAAAGGGCCACGAAAAACGCCACCATCGCGCTCACAACGGGCCTGAAATTTTCGCCCCGTCTTGTGAACCACGACACCCTTGAAGCCTGTAGGGTTCGTCGTAATCGACCGATTTGCACAGTTTTCCGATGGGCTGGCGATCCGCAGGTTTCGGCGTCTGCAATCAAGCCTGTCTCCGTTGACGTGATCGACCATTTCACCGGGTCCAGGGGCCATAATCAATCGGTGCAGATACACCGTTTTCCCGTCGATCTTGGCTTGCGCATAGGCGTTGTCAGTGCCGCCGGGATGCCAGCGGTACTGGCGAACAAGGTAGGAGTCGCAAGCGTCAATCAGCGCGAAACCTTCACCGACCGGGACTTTATGAATGTGTTCCGTCATCGGCTGGCCTCCTCAAACTGAGGCCAGTGCCGGGACAGGATCGGAAACTGTCGGGTTATCAAATCCGACAACCGTTGTGCATTCTTATGGTTGAATGCGGATGAAATCTGCTCTAAGTTTGAAACACATTCGCCGCCAAACGAATAGTCTCTTTTAGCCCGGTTCCCGTCATGCGGGGCCGGGTAATTCATTGGTTTCATAGCATACCCCCTTACGCGGCTGTTGCCGAAGCCGCACACGGCGCGGCAAGCGCCTTGATGCAGGAGGTTGGTATCCGCCGGTTACGCCCCAGCTTTACGCTGGTAATCGTTCCGGCATCGATCAGGTTGTAAATTTGTCGTCTGCAAACCCGCAATTCGTTGGCGGCTTCCCGAACCGTCAGGAACAGGGTTTCTTGGCTTTCTTTGGTTTCCATGTGTAGGGGCCTCCTATGCCCGTCAGTGAACAACGGTGCAAAGGTGCCCATAGGGTGGCGAATGGTCGATGCACGCAAAAACTGCTAAAATAGAGGTGCAGAATTTGCGGGTTTTGCGGCGGGTTTTGCGGTTACTGACGACGCCCAAATGCGCGCTGTAGCGTGTCAACGCTCTCTATTGCCGGTAGGCCACGGGTTTCCAGTTCTCCATTGATTTCACCAAGACACACTTTCCAAGATTTTCCGCCCGGCTTCTGCGCTTTGCCGTAAAGCTTTTTTGCGGCATCAATTGCATCTGGTTGTCGCTTGGGTCTTCCAGGATTAGAGGCGGAACCTTCTGGTTCCAAGGAAGGCCATTCCGCGAAAACAGAGTCCCGGCTGAAACTCACGTCATTGAGCCATTCAAAAAAAGCGCGGACGCATCTATCGTGCCCGTCGAGCCACCCGCCAATAAACACAAGAAAGAGGAAACACTCGACATCTTTCTGCATGTCACTCAATGGCTTCGCGCTTAGGAAGCGTTCTCGACCGAAATATGGCGGGACAGGGCCGCTAACTGGATTGATTGCGCCGGTTGCCAAGCTTTCGACAAATTCCGATATTGCGCATTCCAATCTGATTTGAATCGGTGAATTTGGGTAAGGCGAACCGGGGCCGCGATCCGGTTCCTTTTCATCAAAAGCAATCCACTTAACGACTTGTGTCCAGTGCCATTGGTCGCTGTTGCTATCTTGCTTTAGAGGCATGTTCGCCACCCGTTGGCGTCCCGATGGTGTGGCGGGGCGGGCCGGTCGGGTTCCGGCTTTTCGGGAGCTACCCTAGCCCTCGCCAGCGCTTACCGAAGCGAAACAACCTTTCCGCTTTCGGCATTCAAAACTACGTTCTGGACGTGATCCGCCCATTTCGTGAGTGCGGCCCGCTTTTCATCATTGAAGGCGTGTAGATCGTAAGTGCGTTCAAGGTCATCGCGGGCATGATTCAGGATCAATTCAGATATGAGCGGCGGCACACCAAGCCGTGATAGCCCGGTGCGGCCTGTTCGGCGCAGATCGTGTAGCGTCCAATCATCAATGCCGCTGGACTTCCTGAGAGCCGGTGTCAGCTTTGATTGTCCGCTATAGGGGTTGTCACCGTTAACCGAGAAAACATACGGGCCTTGGCGCGGCATGTTGTCGATGATGTCCCATGCGGAGTCAGGCAGTGGAACGATATGCGAGCGCTTCGTTTTGTTGCGATCCGCCGGGATAGTCCATGTCTTAGACTTTTCATCCAGTTCTTTCCATTGCATGCCGCGCACTTCATCACGGCGCTGCATGGTTAGAATGAGTATCTGTGTCAGCTCGCGAGAAGGAGTGGTGCGTTCGGTAGCGGCCAGCCACACCGACCGCAGTTCTGCATCGTTCAGAACCCGGTCGCGCGGAGCCTCTTTGAATCGGCGGCGCAATCCAAGAATAGGATTAACCTCAATGTATCCTGCATCTACACCCCAATTAAGTGCGCCGGATATGGCAGACTGAACACGGTTTACCTGAGCCCTGAAACCTTTGTCCTGGAGCTTATCGAGCAAATCGACGACATCGCCACGGCGCAGATCAGCCAGTTTATAGCGTCCGATTATTGGCAGCACATGTGTGTCGTAAATAGCGCGGGTTTGTTTTGCCTTGCGAGTGTTTCTCTGAACGTACCGAGTATAAAACTCGTCGATCAGATTTTCGACAGTTTCCAGTTTGCGCTTTCGTGGGTCTGCCCCATCTAGCACCAATGCCTGTTTCTGAATGGCCTTTTCTCGGGCTTTTGCTAATGACAGTGCTGGGTAGCCCCCAAGTTTAGTCCTGACACGGTTCCCTTGTTGGTCCCTATACCTATACGACCACGATTTTGTCCCGGCAGTAGACACTCTGATTGATAGCCCCTTAACGGTAGTGTCTCGAATTTCGAATGTGCCTTCTGGTGAAGGTTTGCAGGCCTTCAACAGCCGGTCGGTAATATTGGCAGTTCTGGATTTTGCGGCCATTGGTCCCACTGTGGTCCCAAGAAGACGCTTCTTGGGAGTTCCCCTCGGTGCATGTTGTTGCACAGTATATAGGGTATGAAGGGCAGAAAACTAGGATAATATTGGGATATCTGTGCAGAATTATGCGCCGGCGTTCACGTCGATTCACAGTAGAATACACGTCTCCCAGACGTGAAGCCTCCCTGTTCAACTCGCCGGGAACCCAAGGGTTCCCGGCGGTTTTTTTTGTTTACGGCTCGTCTGACGACTATGCCGAACAGCTCGACGGCTCCCACTTTCAGTCGGCGTCGGCGCCCTCGCCCTTGGCGCAGGGAATGGCGGCGAAATATGCGGCATAGGCGTCCAGATAGGGTTCGTCGGCATCGACGAACATGATCTCACCCAGCCGGTGATACCGCGCATCGTCTGTTTCCGCATCCTGCCGGCTGTTCCAGAGCCTGTGGATCGTGCGTTCCAGATAAGTCCGATCCGGGCCGGAAAGATAAGGCGAATCGCGCCATGGGTTGGTCCGACGCCCGCCATGGCACGCCTCGCAACGTCTGATATTTGGCGGTAGACCGGCTGGTTGCGGGGCCGCCGAAACCGGCGCCGTGCATTTAAGGGTCGAATAGTACCGGGCAATATCCCGAAAATGCGAATCCGTTAACCGACGCGCCAGTCTGTTCATCACCGAATGCCGCCGCGAGGCGACAATTTCACCTTTATAGGTCGCCTCGCCAACCCTGAACAGCCGAAGCTGGTGCAGCAGGTATTCGTACTTCTGTCCCGCGAGTCGGGGAACGCCTTCGATCAGAATCCGGCCGTCAGTGCTGTGACACTGATCGCAGCTGAAGGTTTCAACGATTTCCCTGCCGTTTCCGGGAATTTCAGCGTCCGTTTCTTCGGCCGATCCGCCACCTGCGATCGTCAGAAACAGACTGAGGACGACGGAAAGAAAGAAGAACTGCGTAATACTGTGCATGGTCGATATTTCACTTTTGTTCAAAGCAGATAGATCATAGCAGATTCTAACTATCCGGTCCCTGCATAGGGTTACAGACATTACGGAAGTTCGGCGCCAATGAACGTTCTGAAATGTGTCGGCGGGTATTGTGTGGCCGAGATAGGTTCCCGTTCGTCGCGCATCAAACGATCCTGAGCCAGAGGAGCGCGATGGCCATGGATATCAGGGTCATCGGCGCGCCTACCCGCAGATAGTCCCTGAATCCGAAGGTTACGCCTTCGGTGCGGCACCGTTCCGCCACGATGAGAGTCGCCGGGCTGTCCGATATTCAGGCAGACATTATCTCCGGGTCAGAACAAGCTCGACTTTGCAATCATCTCCGGTGATCGCGCGAACCCGTCTTTTATCGCGCAGTTTTTCCTGAATTCGCAGATTGCCGAGTTTCACATTGGCGTCAAAGCCGCCGCCTGCATTCGAACCCCAGGGGATAATCACAAGATCCAGTTTGCCCGTCTCGCTGAGTGTGCCCTCAATATTAACCTGCGCGCCCTTGCTGGTACGCGCCTGATGCCGGAACTCGCCGTTATCAACCGTGAACGTGGTTCTCATGGTTTCCCCTGAACGGCAAAACGGGATTTGCGCGTGAGGCCCGTACAGATGGGTGGCGGTCAGGGTCCATTTCCCGTCAAAAGCCCGGATATCCGTAGTCTGTGTTGAGGATATCGACGGTGGTGACGCCTGATTCGTCGCTTGAAGACCGTCGAGCATTTTCCGGGCCCGGGGCGCAAAGATACTGTCGGGATAGGAAATCAGATAGGCTTCAATCAACGCCGCGCTGTCGGTGTCCTTGATGGAGTTCCACACCGTGCGCTGTATTTCCTCTTCGTTTTCCTCGTTTGCGACCTTGCGTATAGAGGCGCTCGAGAAATTTTCAGTCAGGATTCCGGCGCCGTTGGCAGGCGCGGTCAGGGGCGAGGCGTGGACCTTCGCCGGGACTGTCAGAACCGCACAGGTCAGAAAAAGCCCTGAAATCACAATACGGACCGGACTTTCTTTCATCAACAGTCTCCAATTGTTTCTATGTTTTGTTCTCTACTTGTTATAGAGACCCGGAAATCTTTTTGGAACCCTGAGTGCCGTTCATGTGGGGTGCATGGATGAGCAACAAATCGCGTCTATCTTTTTGCGGCTTTTCTCGGTGTTCCGACTGGCGGGAGGCTGATTTTCGTCGCCGGAAAGAATTTTAAAGGGTGTGTCGCCGGTCACTGCATGGGTATGGCGAAACGGGCATAGTATACATGCGTCTCCCAGACGCAGAGTCTCCCTGTTCAACTCGCCGGAAATCATATGGTTTCCGGCGACTTTTTCAGAGACGAAGCGAAACCCCCCGATATCGTCAGCCGTATTTATCGCTCTTCAGGACCGGGTCGCTGGCAAGACACATGAGAAAAGAATCCACGACATACGGGTCGAACAGGGTGCCGCGTCCATCCTTCAGCACCTCCAGCGCTTCTTCTCTGCCCCGGGCCGGTCGATAGGGACGGTCGCCGGCCATGGCGTCGAACGTATCCGCAACGGCGATAATGCGCGCCTCCAGACAGATGTCGTCGCCGGTCAGGCCATACGGATAGCCGGAACCGTCCATTCGTTCGTGATGCTGCAGGATCATTTGCCCGATTGGCCAGGGAAGATTGACGTTTTCAAACATCTGGCCGCCGTAATCCGGGTGCAATTTGATTACATTGATCTCGGCAGGATGCAGTTTCCCCGGTTTGTTGAGCAGCAGGGCCGGGATGGCGATTTTGCCGATATCGTGAATGGAGGCACCCAGAAACAGCCCGAACTGTTCATCCGACGTCATGCGCATGTTAGCGCCGATGCGGCCGCAAATATAGGCCACATTTTCCTGATGCCGGGAGGTATATTCGTCCCGCAACTCCAGAGCCCGGCCGATGGCGACAATCATTTCCGCCATCGATTCCCGGGCGGTCTTGTTTTCAAATGATTTCTTTATCGCGTCGTTACGGGCATGGCGCGCGGCAATTCTTTCCTCGGCAACGGCCCAGCCTTCCGGAACCAGGTCTGCGAGCAGCGCGATATCGTCGTCGGTGTAGGGGCGGTCCATGTTGCCGAAACCGATCACAGCGACAATACGTCTACCCCGGAAAACCGGAGCGCTCATATGATGGTTGAAGGCGATGTGACCTTCCGGAAGGTTGGGTCCGTTCTGCATCTGATGGACATTGTTGTGAACAGTCGTCCTGCGCTGCCTGATGCAATCGGCCCAGAAACCCGCCCTGGCCAGGGAAAGGTGGCTGTCTTCGGCGGAAGTGCAGCGGACCATAACGGTGTCGGACCACACAGCCAGCCGAATTTCGCCATTCTCTTCATCATAAAGATGAAAATAGCCGAAATCGGATTCTGTCCGATCAATCGCGATATTCAGAAAGGTCCGATAGACATCGTTATCGGTATGGAACTGCTGCCGTGAAAAAGCATCGAGCCTCGACCTGAAGCTGTAGGCGTCCATAGTGCCTCTCTATCCTCTAAACCACTGTACAACGTATGAGTTTTTTCCTCAAACGAGGAAACCCGGTGAGGTATAAGTTTCGAATCCGGGTATTCTGGTTGCATGAAGTCGGTGCAACCGCCGTCTGGCTCGGGTAAAGGGCAAAACAGTTTTTCCGCAAACTTGTGCAAACGCCATTACGTTAAGGAAATTTCCTTACTATATCGTTAAGAATACAGCCGTTTTCGCGCGAAATTCCGGACTGCCTGTCTTGCGACGGATCGCCTGACAGTCGGCCGGGCCGGTTAAAAGCAGCCGGATGCAAAAGAGGGTGGAGAGAAACAGACTTTACAAATTCGTAACATTTTGGAGAATGTTAACGGTTGGGGATGAATCATGTTGCTGGATCAAGTTTTCGGCCGCCTGATGACGGCGGGTTCTTTGAAAGTGATCGACGCCAACGGAAAGTCGCGTCTGTACGAAGGTGCAGAGGACGGGCCGCACCTGACGATTCGTCTGCATGACCGCCGCCTGCATACCCGCGTTTTCCTGAACCCCGAACTGGTCGTCGGCGAAGCCTATATGAATGGCACGCTGACCGTCGAAGACGGATCCATTTACGATTTTCTCGCACTGGCCGCCATGAATATCGAACGGGCCGGCGGGTCGCTGCACCCGTTCGCCAATTTCGTCAAAAGCGTCGACAAGCGGCTGCGGCGGTTCTACCAGCGCAATTCCCAGTTATGGGCGCGCAAGAACGTTGCGCATCACTACGACCTGTCGGGCGAGCTTTACGATTTGTTCCTGGACGAAGACCGGCAATATTCCTGCGCCTATTTTCCGACCGGCGACGAAGATCTTGAAACTGCCCAGAAGCTGAAGAAACAGCATATTGCAGCCAAGCTTCTGCTGGAGCCTGGGCAAAAGGTCCTCGATATCGGCTGCGGCTGGGGCGGCATGGGCCTGTATCTGGCCGGCGAATGCGGGGCCGACGTGAAGGGCGTTACCCTGTCGGAAGAACAGCTAAAACGCGCCCGGGCCCGCGCCGAAACGGCGGGACTTGCGGAAAAGGCCCGCTTCGACCTGCAGGATTACCGCAAGGTCGATGGCCGGTTCGACCGTATTGTTTCCGTCGGCATGTTCGAACATGTCGGTGTCGGCTATTACCGGACCTATTTCAGAAAAATTCGCGACCTGCTGACGGATGACGGGGTCGCGCTGGTGCATACGATCGGCCGTTTCGACCCGCCCGGCACGACCAACCCGTGGATCCGGAAATACATTTTTCCGGGCGGGTATATCCCGGCGCTTTCGGAAGTGATGAAGGCCATCGAGATGGAAGGCCTCTGGGTCACCGATGTCGAAGTTCTGCGGTTGCACTATGCAATGACCCTGCGTCACTGGCGGGACCGGTTCGCGGAAAACCGCGAAAAGGCGGCGAAAATATACGACGAAACTTTCTGCCGGATGTGGGAGTTCTACCTCGCGGGCAGCGAAATTTCCTTCCGGTACCTTGGAAATAACAATTTCCAGATTCAACTGGCCCGTAAACAGGATGCCGTGCCGCTGACCCGGGACTATATCACCGACTGGGAACGGTCGGCCAACCGTGTCGCCGGCAGTGGCGCGACCAACGAGAATATTCAGTCGGAAAAACCGGCCTCGCCGAAAAAGAAGGGGGCGTGAACCGCAATCCCTGTCCTGTTCGACGATCAGGCGTACAGGCGTTCGTTTTCCATTCCCTTGTAGATATCGGCGACGAATTCACCGTACCCGTTAAACAGCAATGTCGGCACCCGGTCATTGGTGCCCAGAACCCGTTCGGTCGCCTGGCTCCAGCGCGGGTGCGGCACATCAGGATTCACATTCGCCCAGAAACCGTATTCGCTGCTCTGGATTTCTTCCCAGAAGCCCACGGGGCGTTCGTTGGTAAAAGTGAAACGGGTGATCGCCTTGACGGACTTGAACCCGTATTTCCATGGCGTCACCAGTCGCAACGGGGCGCCGTTCTGTTTGCGGATCGGCTTGCCGTACAGGCCGGTGGCGATGAACGCCAGCTCGTTCGTGGCTTCGGCCATTGTCAGGCCTTCGACATAGGGCCAGGGATACCACTGCTGTCGCAGACCGGGCATGGTGGTTTCGTCGGCCAGGGTTTCCATGCGGATGTATTTCGCCGAAGACTGCGGTTTTGCATAGTCGACCAGCGACGCCAGTGTAAAGCCTGACCACGGTATGGCCATGGACCAGGCTTCGACGCAACGATGACGGTAAAGGCGTTCCTCCAGCGGCAGGGCGCGAACCAGTTCGTCGAAATCGACCGTGCGTTCCTGCTCCACCAGACCGTCGATGCGCACCTGCCAGGGCCGCAGCGACAGGGCCTGCGCCTGCTCGGCGACATGCTTGTGACTGCCGATTTCGTAATAGTTGATGTAGTTGGTTGCGTCCTCTTCGCTCGTCAACGCTCGGTCGAGAACGAACGTTTCGTTCCGGTTGACGGGGTACAGGCCGGCGGTCGGGTCCTGTTCCGGGTTGCCGAACAGTTCCGCGCGGGCCTGTCCGGCGGCGAAACCGCCGGCGGCGAGGATCGACCCCGCAGCGAGACCCTTCATCAGGGTGCGGCGGTTCAGAAAGGCGGATTCCGGCGTTGCGGCGCTTTCTGCAAGCTCCCAACCCCGTTTTACTTTCAGCAGCATGACATGTCCTTTGATTGTTCGCCGCCAAATGTAACGCATGCGCTGTCACGCGAAACTCAAACCTGCGTGAAGACCGGTCACTCATTCGTAACCGGGTGGATGCCGGCAGTTTCGGGGGGGGCCGGAAAGCAAAAGAGGAAGACTTGCATCTTCCTCTTTTCAGTCCGTTGGTCTGCCGGGCCGGTTACGCGGCCAGGCTGCGCAGCATCCAGGCGGTCTTTTCATGGACGGCGATGCGCTGGGTCAGCAGATCCGCCGTTGCCTCGTCACTGCCGGTTTCCGTCGCCGGGTAGACGGCGCGAGCGGTGCGAACGACAGCTTCATGGCCGGCGACAAGGTGTTTCACCATATCTTCCGCCGGCGGTACCGTGGTGTCTTCCTCGATACTCGACAGATCGGCGAACTGCTTGTAGCTGCCCGGGGCATATTCGCCGAGCGAGCGGATCCGTTCCGCGATTTCGTCAACAGCCATCGCCAGTTCCGTATACTGGGTTTCGAACATCGTGTGCAGAGTCTGGAACATCGGCCCGGTTACGTTCCAGTGATAATTGTGCGTTTTCAGATACAAGGTGTAGCTGTCGGCCAGAACCCGCGACAGACCCTGGGCGATTTCAACGCGGCTCTCTTCCGGGATGCCAATGTCGATCTTCATGATGATTCCCCTTTCATTAGTCCAATCGTTCATAGTTTAGAAGAATTCTAAACTGCTAAACTGGATATGGGGATTTGTTGCTCGAGCGCAAGGCCCGGAGACGGCTTTTTCAGGTCAGCTCTCCGCAGGCTTTCTGGATGCGGGTGCAGGCGTCTTCCAGAACGTCCGTCGCTGTTGCATAGGAAATCCGGAAATACGGCGACAGGCCGAAGGCCGCGCCGTGAACGGCGGCGACCCCGTGCGCGCTCAGCAGGTACTGAACGAAATCCTCGTCGGTCTCGATCACCTTGCCATCAGGCGTCTTCTTGCCGATTACCCCGGCACAGGACGGATAGACATAGAACGCGCCTTCCGGCGTCAGGCATGACAGCCCGCTGGCCTGGTTGAGCATGCCGACCACCAGATCGCGGCGTTCCTTGAACACCTTGTTGTTTTCGGCAATGAAGTCGTGCGGACCGCGCAGGGCGGCGACGGCGGCCCACTGGCTGATCGTCGACGTCGATGTGGTCGACTGCGACTGGATCTTGTTCATCGCCTTGATGAGGTCCTTGTCGCCGGCCGCATAGCCGACGCGCCAGCCGGTCATGCAATAGGCTTTCGACAGGCCGTTCAGGGTCAGCGTGCGGTCGTACAGTTTCGGCTCCACCTCGGCGATGGTGGAGAATTCGAAATCGTCGTAGATGATGAATTCGTACATATCGTCGGTCATAATCCAGACATGCGGGTTTTCCACCAGCACTTCGGCAAGGGCCGCGAGGTCTTCCCGTGTGTAGGCGGCGCCGGTCGGGTTCGACGGCGAATTCAGGATCAGCCATTTGGTTTTCGGCGTGATCGCGGCGCGCAACTGGTCGGCGGTAAGCTTGAAGTTCGATTCAGCCGTGCAATCGACCAGAACCGGCTTGCCTTCGAACAGCATCACCAGATCGGTATAGCTGACCCAGTACGGCGCCGGAATGATGACTTCGTCGCCTTTGTTCACCGTCGCCATCAGGGCGTTGAAAATCGTCTGTTTACCGCCGCAACCGACGGAAATCTGGTCCGGCGTGTAGGTCAGGTTGTTATCGCGTTTCAGTTTTTCGCAAACCGCCTGACGCAGTTCCAGCACGCCGGCCGGCGGGGCGTAGCGGGTTTTGCCGGCGGCCATCGCCTCTTCCGCCGCCTTCACGATATGCGGCGGCGTGTTGAAATCGGGTTCGCCGGCGCTCAACGCGATGACATCCTGTCCCGCGGCTTTCAGCTCGTTCGCCTTGGCGGAAATCCCCACTGTCGGAGAAGGTTTGATCAAAGACAGACGGTCGGCCAGAAACGGCATGGCGAAATCCTTTGTTTCTCGATTGTAGCCCTGAAAGCGGTTCCCGACCCTACTCCCATCAGGTGGGCTGTTCAATCGCCTGACCGCCTTAATTCTGCCGGAAACTCCGCAAAATCGTCTTGATGCTGCTGCAGGGCCGCCATGGCCGGGTGGTTTCCTGGCGATCTGCACTCAGACCGTCCCGAAGGAGCCCGCCATGACCGATACGACCCTCCACGAACCGCCGCCTGTTTCCAGCCCGCAGCGCCGGCCGCTAGGCCGCCGGTTGAGGCGTTGCGTTCCGGCGGGTTCCGTTGCCGCGATGCTGATGCTGATATCCGCCGGGTCGGCGCTGGCCGACGGTCTGTTGCTGGGCGAGGACGGCGACCGAAAGCGCGCGCCGGTCGTCGCCAGCGCGATGGTGACGGAAGTTTCCGGAACGGTTGCCCATACAAGAGTGCGCCAGGTGTTCCGCAACGACGAGGACACCGCACAACATGCGCGCTATCTGTTTCCACTGCCCGATACCGCGGCGATCGACTCGCTGACCCTGCGATACGGCCACCATGTGATTGAGGGCGAGATCCGTGAAAAGCAAGCTGCCCGGCGTGAATACGAAACGGCGAAGAATGAAGGTCGCAAGGCGGCGTTGCTGGATCAGAACCGGCCCAACCTGTTCACCACCCGTATCGCCAATCTCGAACCGGGGGTGGACGTCAAGGTCGATATGACGTTCCAGACCAGCGTTGCCCCGCGCGACGGTGTGTTTGAACTGCGCCTGCCGCAGGTCGTGACGCCGCGCTTTCAGCCGCCGATGTCGCCGCTGGCTTCCGCCGATGGTGTGCCGACCTGGGACGGCTTGCTGCGCCGTCTCGCCGATAGAAATGACATTGCCGACAAGGACGGTTCGGCCAACGCGGTTGGCCATTCGACGATGATGGCGATCCGTCTGCAACCGGGACTTCCGGTCGAGATGATCCGCAGCCCGTCGCATGAAATTACCGTCCGCGATGACGGCGAGAATGGTTACTTTATCTATCTTGCCGATGGCGGCGTGCCGGCCGACCGCGATTTCGTGCTGCAGTGGAGTCTCGAACGCGCTGACGATCCGAAAGCGGCAATCGTTACCGAACAGCTCGACGGATATCATTACCTTCTTGCGGTAATTGCGCCGCCGAAACCGGCACCCGGTAACCGTATGCCGCGTGATGTGTCGTTCATCATTGATACATCGGGGTCGATGGAAGGTGTTTCCATCCGGCAGGCGCGCATCGCCCTGGCCTCTGCGGTCTCGGCCCTTGAACCTGAAGACCGGTTTGACGTCATCCGCTTCGACGATATGACCGAACGGCTTTTCAACGGCAGTCGTCCGGCATCTGCGGAAAGCAAGGCTTTGGCCCTGCGCTATGTCGACAGCCTGTCGGCGCGGGGCGGAACCATGATGCGCCCGGCGCTGGAAACGGCACTCGGCGATTCCAGCGCATCGGGCGCCAACCGGCAGATTATCTTTTTGACAGACGGTGCGGTCGGTAACGAGGCGGAACTGTTCGGCCTGGTGTCGAACCGGCTGGGCGCGGCGCGTCTGTTCACGGTCGGCATCGGCCCCGCGCCAAATAGCTGGTTCATGCGCAAGGCGGCGGAATTCGGACGCGGTCTGCATCTGCATGTCGACCGGCCGGAAGACGCGGCGGCGGCCATCGGCCGGCTGTATGACAAGATTTCGAGGCCGAGCCTGACCGATATCGAAGTTCTGGCGGATAACGGACGTCCCGGCCAGATGTATCCGGCGCAACTGTCCGACCTGTATGCCGGTGACCCGATCGTCGCGGTGATGCGGTTCGATGCCTTGCCCGAACGGCTGGTCTTCGAAGGCCGGCTGGGCGATGAAACCTGGCGGGCGGCGGTCGCGCCGGGCGCCGCGCCGAACGGCCAGGGCATCGGTAAATTGTGGGCGCGCCGCAAGATCGAGGACCTGATGGATCTGCGCAATCTGGGCGCGGATGAGGCCGGCATCCGGAACGCCGTGCTTGAGGTTGCCCTGCCGCACCGGCTGGTCAGCCGCTATACCAGTTTTGTTGCCGTTGAACAGAAGCCGCCGCAGCCGGACGGCGCGTCGCTGGATGGTAACAAGGCCCGCGTAATGAAGGCGGCGTCGGTCCAGGTGCAGTCGTTCCAGACGGCGGATGGCTGGCAGTTGCATCTGCTGATCGGTCTTGCCGGACTGATGCTGGCCGCGGTGCTGTGGACCGGATTGAACCGCGCGGAACGGAGGTTGACCGCTCATGTCTAGGATACGCTATGCGTTGCGGTGGTTCATCGTCGGTCTCTCTCTTGCGGGTATCTGGCAGGGCGGCATCGCCGCGCTGGCCGCCGGCAAGGCCTGGCTTGCGCCGATCCTGGTTGAACGAGCCTGGCTCGCCGCCGGTGACGGGCCGCCACGGCCGCCCTGGCCCGGCGCTGACGGCCGCCCTGCGGGACTGATCGAGGTGCCGGATCGCGGCATCATCCGTCATGTCCTGTCGGATGCATCGATGCGGATGCTGGCCTTCGGGCCGGTCGCGATAAAAACCGACGCGGCCCGCACCTATTTCGGACACAACGACACGCACTTTTCCTTCCTTCGGCATCTCAAGAAGAACGACGTTGTTCTGGTTACCGGCGACGACCGCGTCAGACGATCCTACAAGGTCACCGATCTGAGGGTTGCGGAGGAAGATGCGATTCGCCTTCCGCTCGACGAGACCGATGCGGAAGACCGGGTGGTGCTGATTACCTGCTACCCGTTCGACGCCAGTGTTTCCCACTCTTCGCAGCGATATGTCGTGACGGCGATGGCGATGCAGGAATGAATGCCCTATATAAGACCGTATGAACAGCACGGTTGGCATCCTTGACCATCCCCTCGCCGAGGTGATGAAAAATCCCAACGCCCGCACCCACGGCCCTCAGTCGGGCGCAGGGCTTGCGGACGCGTCCGTTCCCTATATTCCGAAGATCGACCGGCCACTCAGCGAAGGCGGTATCCCATTCAGGATAGCCTCCGGGTTCCAGCCGTCGGGCGACCAGCCGCAGGCGATCCGGGAACTGACGGCGGGCGCGAGAGCCGGCGAGCGCGACCAGGTGCTGCTGGGGGTTACCGGATCGGGCAAGACCTTCACCATGGCGCACATGATCCAGGAACTGCAGCGCCCGGCGCTGATCCTGGCGCCGAACAAGACGCTGGCCGCGCAGCTCTACGGGGAAATGAAAAGCTTTTTTCCGGACAACGCGGTCGAATATTTCGTGTCCTATTACGACTATTACCAGCCGGAAGCCTATGTCCCGCGCTCGGACACCTATATCGAAAAGGAATCGTCGATCAACGAACAGATCGACCGGATGCGCCATGCCGCCACCCGGTCGCTGCTGGAGCGTGACGATGTCGTGCTCGTGGCGTCGGTGTCCTGCATCTACGGTATCGGGTCGGTCGAATCCTACAGCAAGATGGTGATCGAGCTGAAGGTCGGTCAACGGATCGAACTGCGCGACCTGATGCGCAAACTCAGCGATCTGCAGTATCGCCGCAACGATAACAATTTCACGCGCGGCACCTTCAGGGTGCGCGGCGATAACTTTGAAATGTTTCCGGCCCACCAGGAAGACCGGGCCTGGCGGATATCGTTCTTTGGCGACGAGATCGAAGCGATCCATGAATTCGACCCGCTGACGGGCGAAAAGATCGCCGCGCTGGAAAGCGTCAAAGCCTACGCCAACAGCCACTATGTGACACCGCGCCCGACCCTCAACCAGGCGTCGGAACTGATCAAGGTCGAGCTGAAACAGCGGCTGGCCGAATACGAGAAGCACGGCAGGGTGCTGGAAGCGCAAAGACTGGAGCAGCGAACGACCTTCGATCTGGAGATGATCGCGGCGACCGGCGCCTGCGCCGGCATCGAGAACTATTCCCGGTTCCTGACCGGCCGCGCGCCGGGCGAGCCGCCACCGACCCTGTTCGAATACCTGCCCGATCACGCCCTGCTGTTCATCGACGAAAGCCATGTGACCGTGCCGCAGATCGGCGGCATGTTCCGGGGCGACTATGCGCGCAAGTCGACGCTGGCGGAATACGGATTCCGCCTGCCGTCCTGCGTCGACAACCGGCCCTTGCGGTTCGAGGAGTGGGACGCGATGCGGCCGCAGACCGTATTCGTTTCGGCGACCCCCGGCCCGTGGGAAATGGAACGCACCGGCGGCGTGTTCGTCGAACAGGTGGTCCGGCCGACCGGGCTGATTGATCCGGTCTGCCTGATCCGCCCAACCGAAAACCAGGTTGACGATCTGCTGGACGAAAGCCGCAAATGCGCGGAACTGAACCAGCGCGTTCTGGTGACGACGCTGACCAAACGGATGGCCGAGGATCTGACGGAATACATGACCGAGGCCGGGCTGCGGGTGCGCTACCTGCATTCCGACATCGACACGCTGGAACGTATTGAAATTATCCGCGATCTGCGGCTTGGCGCATTCGACATTCTGGTCGGTATCAACCTTTTGCGCGAGGGGCTGGATATTCCGGAATGCGCGCTGGTCGCGATTCTGGACGCCGACAAGGAAGGTTTCCTGCGGTCGAAAACCTCGCTGGTGCAGACCATCGGCCGGGCGGCGCGGAACATCGACGGGCGGGTCATCCTGTATGCCGACCGGATGACGGACTCGCTGGACTACGCGATCAAGGAAACCGACCGGCGGCGCGAACGCCAGCAGGCCTATAACGCCAAACACGGCATCACGCCGGAAAGCGTGCGCAAGGATATCTCGAACATCCTGCAAAGTGTTTACGAGCAGGACCGGGTGACGGTGCATCTGGGCGAAGAGGGCGCGGCCAATCTGGTCGGGGTCGACCTGAAAACCTATATTCGCGATCTGGAATCGAAAATGAAGGCGGCGGCGGCCGACCTGGAATTCGAAACCGCCGCCCGCTGCCGCGACGAAATCAAGCGGCTGGAAGCCTTCGATCTCGACATGCCTGCTTCCGCCGCGCCGCTGAACCCCGATATCGCCGCCAGTCTGCTCAATGCGCCGAAAGACGCGATCCCGAAAGGCCGCAAGGGCCGGGGCAAGTCGCGCGGCAAGCGGCGCTAGATACAGAAGGCCGTAACTACCATGCCCGTCGCACTTGTCACCGGGGCCGCGAAAAGGATCGGCCGCCATCTCGCCCTCGCCATGGCCGGCGAAGGCCATGACGTTGCAGTTCATTACGGGGGGTCGAAAGACGAAGCGGAAGAAGCGGTGGCGCTGATCGGGGCGCAGGGTCGAAAAGCCGCTGCGTTCCAGGCCGATCTGGCTGATGTTGCGGCGCTGGATGCCATGATGGCGGCGATCAACAGGACGCTCGGCCCGGTCGATTGCCTGATCAACAGTGCTTCGGCCTTCGAATACGATACCCACGACGACTGGACGGTGGACAGGTTCGACTGGCTGCAGGCGGTCAATCTGCGTGCGCCGCTGTATCTTGCGCAGCGCATGATGCACGATCTGCCGAAGGACCGTACGGCATTGGTGGTCAATCTGCTCGATCAGAAACTGTTCAACCTCAATCCGGATTTCTTTTCCTACACGATCAGCAAGATGGGGCTGAAGGAAGCGACGCCGCTGCTGGCGCAGGCGATGGCGCCGCGCTGCCGGGTCAACGGTATCGCCCCGGGGCTGACATTGCGCAGCGGCGACCAGACCGACCGGGAGTTCGCTGCCGTTCATGACAAAATGCCGCTTGGCCGGGGCACAAACCCGGATGACATAGCCGATGCTTTGCGCTATTTGCTGCACGCGGACGCGGTGACGGGAACGATTATTCCGGTCGATTGCGGCCAGAGGCTGGAATCGATGGATCGGGATATCATGTTTATGGATACGGAGTCCGATTCATGAACTGGAGTGTAAGGGGGCCGCAGTGCCGGACGATCTCGATATAGTGCACGACGCCGTTTCACGGCGTATCGCGTCGGACGGCGAATACCGGCGGATTTTCCTGCGTAATCTGGTGGTGAATGTGAATATCGGCATCCACCCGCACGAGATCGGCAAGACCCAGCGCGTGAATATCGATGTCGATCTGTATCTCGTGCCGCCAAAAACGCCGTTGAATGACGATATCGACAATGTCCTCAACTATGATTTCGTTACCGAGGAAGTCGAAAACCTGACCCGGAACCGGCATATCAATCTGCAGGAGACGCTGGCGGAAGATCTGGTGGATGCCTGCCTTCGCCGCCGTGTCGTCTGGGGTGTGCGGGTGGCGATCAGCAAGCTCGACGTTTACGAAAATTGTGGAGCAATCGGTTACGAGATTTTCCGTACCAGAACAGCCTAGGGTGCGGCGATCCTATTGATTTAACAGCGCTCTTTCCGACACCGCCAAAAAGCATCCCAAAAAGATTGAAATCCGGCAAAATGCGCTTGACTTGTGCACAGGGAGGGTTCCCGCCCCTTTTGTTATTGTTTTGAAACAATTTTGTAGCTTTCGTCACGTAATCTTCATCGTTAGTTATATACTTGTTGTTTGAAATCAAAGACTTGCGATCGTTGCGTAAATTTTAGGCAATATGGTCTAAGCCGCAGAATCACAAGGGTGATCCCTACCTGTAACCAGCCCGTCCCCAGACTTATCCACAAGTATCGTGGATAGTCCTGACAACCTGTTGCAAATGGTTGAAATTACACGGCAATCGCAGACGTTGAAGACTGCGGCCAGGGCGAGGGGCGGCGGAAACGCAAGGATCGCCGGCAATCGACGGCGGATATGGCATTTGACCTGATCCGCCGCGCTCGCCAGATTCAAACCTGTTAGAACCGTTTCACGGGATCGATATGGAAACGACAGAAACCCTGGATGACTCGCAGACCGTCGGCGAAAGCGTCCGCAGCGGCGCTGAGGCCATCGCGGGCTATCTGCCGACGCTCAGCCTCGGCCCCGGAGTTTACCGGATGCTGAGTGCGAAAGGCGACATTCTGTATGTCGGCAAGGCCCGCAGCCTGCGCAAACGGGTTCAGTCCTATGCGCACCCGGCGCGTCAGCCGATACGCATCCAGCGAATGGTGGCGGAAACCGCGTCGATGGAATTCGTCCATACCCACACCGAAGTCGAGGCCCTGCTGCTTGAATCGAACATGATCAAGCAGCTTCGGCCGCGCTACAATGTCCTGCTGCGCGACGACAAGACGTTCCCGGATATCCTTATCCGCGCCGACCACCCGTTTCCGCAGATCGTCAAACACCGGGGTTCGCGCAAGGCGAAGGGCGACTATTTCGGCCCGTTCGCCTCGGCCGGCAGCGTCAACCGCACCATCACCGCTTTGCAGAAAACCTTTCTGCTGCGCAACTGTACCGATTCCGTATTCGCAAACCGCACGCGGCCCTGCCTGCAATATCAGATCAAACGCTGTTCCGCGCCCTGCGTCGACCGGATCGACGAAGCGGACTATGCCGTCACGGTCGAACAGGCGAAGGCTTTTCTGGCCGGGCGCAGCCGCGAGGTTCAGGAAAAACTGGCGAGCGAGATGGAACAGGCATCAGAGGCTTTGGATTTCGAGCGCGCGGCGTCTTTGCGCGACCGTATTCGCGCCATGACCCAGTTGCAGGCGCATCAGGATATCAATGTCGATGGCGTCGACGATGCCGATGTCGTGGCGATCCACCAGAAGGGCGGCCAATCCTGCGTGCAGGTGTTTTTCTTTCGCGGCGGCCGCAACAACGGCAACCGGGCGTATTTTCCCAGCCACGACAAGTCTGCCGAACCGGAGGAAATTCTGGCGGCCTTCATCGGTCAGTTCTACGACAACCGGCAGCCGCCGAAGACGATCATGGTCAACATCGCGCCGACCGAACGGGCCCTGCTGGAAGAGGCGATGACGGTGCGGGCGGAACGCAAGGTGGTTGTCGCCAGGCCGCAGCGCGGCGCCAAGCGGCAATTGATGGAGCAGGCGGAGAACAATGCCCGCGAAGCGCTGGAGCGGCGTCTGGCGGAAAGCGCCAGCCAGCGCCGGCTGCTTGATGGACTGGCCGAGCGTTTGCGGCTGAACACGGTGCTTGAACGCATCGAGGTCTACGACAATTCGCATATCGCCGGGCGCAATGCCGTCGGTGGCATGATTGTCGCCGGGCCGGAAGGGTTCATGAAAGCCGCCTACCGGAAATTCAACATCAAGACGCCGGCCCCGGCGTCGAAGGATGCGCCGTCGGAAATCCGTGGCGGCGACGATTTCGCAATGATGCGCGAGGTGCTGACCCGGCGCTTCACCCGCGCCCTGAAGGAAGACCCGGACCGCGATCTGGGGCAATGGCCCGACCTGGTGATCGTCGATGGCGGCAAGGGACAGCTTGGCATCGCGCAGGACGTGTTCGACGAGCTCGGTATCGACGATGTCGCTTTGCTGGGTGTTGCGAAGGGTCCGGAACGGGAGGCCGGGCGCGAACGCCTGCATGTACCCGGCCGGCCGGATTTTATGCTGGAACCGCGCGACCCCGTGCTGTACTTCCTGCAAAGGTTGCGCGACGAGGCGCACCGCTTTGCGATCGGCGCACACCGGGTCAAACGGGCAAAAGCAGCCGGGTCGTCACCGCTGGACGATGTGCCGGGTATCGGCGCGAAGCGGAAGAAAGCCTTGCTGCATCATTTCGGATCGGCCAAGGCGGTTGCCCGCGCCGGGTTGCAGGACCTCGAATCCGTCGATGGCGTTTCGGAAGCTGTCGCGCAGAAGATTTACGATTTTTTTCACACCGAAGCGAATTAACTGTCCTCGGAAAACGGGATTGGGGCGGCGATGTGTGTTATGCTTGTAGTCCGACCGAAAGCCGGATTTTCGATCCGGCAGATCTACTCTTTACGCTGCCTTAATTTTATCGTCTTTTCCGGCTATACTTTCCCCTACCCATAAAACAGGACGTTGATCATTTCTATTATTCCGCAGCATGACGCCAAGGCGTCCGCTCACTCCATTTCGAACGTCGACCAAAAGACGCCGCGTGAATACGACCCAACCTGGCTGACTCTGGCCCGGCGGCATGCCCGGCCAGGCGCGTGGCGCAGCGCTTCCCAGTTGTCGATTACCGTGGTTTCGCTGGTGGGGCTGTGGATAGCCATGCTGCTTCTTGTCGAAGAAGCCTACTGGGTGACGCTGCTGCTGGCTGTGCCCGTCGCCGGGCTTACGGTGCGGCTCTTCATCATCCAGCACGATTGCGGGCACCGCTCGTATTTCAGGTCCCACCGGCTCAATGACCTGGTCGGAACGCTGATCGGAATTGTGACCCTGACACCGCATGAATACTGGCGCCGGACCCACAATATCCATCACGCCACGAACGGTAATCTGCAGAAGCGCGGCATCGGCGATATCAGCGTCCTCACCGTCGCGGAATACACTGCCCTGCCGGGCTGGAAACGTCTGGCCTATCGCCTGTATCGTATGCCTGTCATCATGATGGGGATCGGTCCGATCTACCTGTTCTGCCTCAAATACCGGTTTCCGCTGGATCTGGTTCGACGGCGCCCGTCGCTACTGATCGGTATCATGGGCACGAATCTCGGCATCGCCGGCTCACTGGTCGGTCTCGGGCTGAGTTTCGGCTTTGTTGATGTGCTGATGGTGCAACTACCTGTCATCGTGCTGTCTTCGACCGCCGGTGTCTGGCTGTTTTATGTTCAGCACCAGTTTGAACACACTTACTGGCGCAACGAAAACGACTGGAGCCACAACGAAGCCGCCGTGATGGCCAGCAGCTACTACGATCTGCCGCAACCTTTGCGCTGGTTTTCAGGCAACATCGGCATCCACCATATTCATCACCTGTCCGCGCGAATTCCGAACTATCGTCTCGGCGCCTGTCTGGCCGATATTCCAGACCTGCAGACTCACAACCGAATAGGCCTGCGCGACAGTCTTGACTGCCTCCGCCTCGCGCTCTGGGATGAAGATCAGCAACGCCTGATTTCGTTCAAGAGCCTGCGTCAGGCGCGTGCGTGACCCGACATTTGGAGAAACCATGAACAATAAAAACGCCATCCAGAACATGGCTCTGTATTGCGACTTCGAAAACGTTGCCCTGGGGGTTCGTGACGCAAAATACGCTGCCTTCGATATCCAGAAAGTGCTGGAGCGGCTGCTGCTCAAGGGCAGTATTGTGGTCAAGAAGGCCTATTGCGACTGGGCGCGCTACAAGGACTTCAAGGCGCCGATGCACGAGGCCGCGTTCGAGCTGATCGACATTCCGCATGTCCGGATGACGGGTAAAAACTCCGCCGATATCCGCATGGTCGTCGACGCGCTGGACCTCTGCTACACCAAGGAGCATGTCGATACATTCGTGATTATCAGCGGCGACTCCGATTTTTCCCCGCTGGTCAGCAAGCTTCGGGAAAACAACAAGCTGGTGATCGGAGTCGGCGTCAAGAATTCGACATCCGACCTGCTGACCCTGAATTGCGACGAATTCATCTACTATGACGATCTGGTGCGCGACACCGAACAGCCGGCAAAAGCCAAACCCAAACGGCGGGCCACCAAACCGAAGGCTGAAGCCGAAACCGAATCCGGAGACAGCGACGACGAGGTGAGGCGGGTTGAGGGGCTGGACCTTGTGATGGAAACGGTCGAGGCGCTTTTCCGCGAACGAGACGAGGAAGACACGGTCTGGGGTTCCATGGTCAAGCAGACGCTGAAACGCCGCAAGCCGGGATTCAATGAATCCTATCACGGCTATCGCACCTTTGCGAAACTGCTGGAAGACGCGCAGGCGCGCGGGCTTCTGGAACTGGAACACGACGAGAAATCAGGCGGTTACATCATCACCAGTCTGGCGCACGATGCCTGACGCAGGGTTCTGTTTTCTACGCTGGCGGAATCCCACCCATGCCTGACGACAAGCGACAGACCGACATCGAAGAGACGTTTTACGCGGCCGAACAAAGCGGGCTGAAGCTCGCGATCAAAGGTCGGCTTGTTGCCCTGCTGTTGGTCGGGATTTGGTTGATATCGTCGCGCGGCGCCGACAGGGCCGCCGATATTGCCGTGGCGATACTTGTGGTGGCGGCCCTGGGGATCATCCACTACGTGGTGATCGGGTCATCGTGGGACCGCAAGTGGGTGAAGTACATCTTCCTCAGTATCGATCTGCTGCTTGTATCCGCCAGCATGGTGGTTCTGCCGCCCGAGCCTGCGGTCGATCTACCGCAGATATTCATGTTCCGGTTCGATGTCTTTTACTACTATTACATCGTTCTCGCTGTTGCTGCGTTCAGTTTCTCGCCGGGTCTCGTCCTGTGGTCCGGCGTGCTGGGCGCAGTCGGATGGCTGTCTGCATTCATGTGGGTTCGAAGCGGCATGGTGGCTCCGTTGGAATGGGGCGATGCCCTTGCCGGTAAAACGAAGGATCAGTTTCTCGACGTTTTCCTGAACGAAAACTTTGTCGCCTCCGGCAGCCGGGTGCAGGAGGCGCTGGTCTATCTTGTCGTGGCGATTCTGATTGCCGTCGTCATGCACCGGACGCGGCAAACCGTTCGCCGGCAACTGGAAGCCGAACGGGAAATGGTGACCGTGTCCCAGATATTCGGTCAGTTCGTACCCGAGGTCGTCGCCCGGTCGATGATTGAAGACAAGGGGGTTCTGGACCCGGTCGAACGTCAGGCGACGGTGCTTTTTATCGATATCGCCGGTTTCACCAGACTTACGGAAAACAAAGGGCCGCGCGGCACGGTGGATATTCTGAACGCGTATTTCGATACAGCGACGGAAATCATCAGCCGGCAGAATGGTGTTGTGACGCAATTCCAGGGCGATGCGATCCTGGCTGTGTTCAACGTGCCTGTCGAAAACGACGCACATGCGAGATGCGCGTTCGACGCGGCGGTTGAAATCCTCGAAAAGGTTCGCGCCAGCACCTTTGCCGGTCAGCAGCTTGCTGTTCGCATCGGTGTGAATTCAGGCCCTCTTGTCGCCGGTAATGTCGGCGGTGGCGGACGCCACAGCTATACCGTTCACGGCGACACGGTTAATCTGGCGGCCCGGCTGGAAGCGTTGAACAAGCAATACGGCACATCGCTGCTGGTTTCGCAGGCAACCGCGATGCTGCTGAGTGATATCGATCTGCAATGGATCGGCGAGACAGACATCAGCGGATACAGCGGCAAGATCGGCATCTACACACTGCCGCAATCCGGCGATTCTGTACCGGGTTAATCCCGTACCGCGTAGGTGAATTTTGTCAGACGGTTCGGGACGGGCCGCAGCGGTGCTACCGTTCGTGACAGGCCGTCGCATCGGCGGCGGAACATATCCAGCCGAACAGATGGCCTTCGCCTTCAATCAGCCGCAGTGCAGCCTCGTGCAGACCCGGTTCGCTTGCAGCGCAACAATCGGCGACGGTGAGGCACCAGTAGCCGAGATCAACGGCATCCCGCAGCGTTGAATGGACACAGCACTGGGTGGTCACGCCACACAGGATCAGATGGTCGATTCCGGCTGCCGACAGATGCTGGTGCAAACCGGTGTCGTGGAAGGCGCTGAAACCGGCCTTGTCGATGACGGTCTCGCCGGGACGCGGTTTCAGAACGTCGAGAAAATCGTGGCCCGGCTCGCCGCGAATGAGAAACCGGCCGAGCGGCCCGTCGCGGCCGACATAGTTCAGCGACCGGCGGAAAGCCGATACGTCGCTCATGTCGGGCCGGTACCCTTCACGGGTATGGATCACCGTGCAGCCGACAGTGCGCGCCCAGCCGGTCAGCGCCGCGACGCAGGGAACGGTATCCAGCATCGACTCTCCGTCGCCGGTGAAGAAATCTTTCTGCATGTCGATCACGACAAGTGCTGTCGCCGATGGATCGAACTCGAAAGCGCGGCCGCTTCGGCAGGGGATCGTCAGGCTGGGCATGGGGCGGGCTCACCGTTGCTGGAGTGACCGAAAAGGCCAGCGGCAATTCTAGGCGCCGGCCTTTCTGTTTCGCAACGGTCAGCCCTGGTTGATAGCGATTTTCTTCGGGCTCGGTTTGCTCGGCTGAGTCTTGGGAACCCGGATTGTCAAAACGCCGTCCTTGTGGGTGGCGTCGATCCGGTCTTCGTCGGCATCCGACGGTAGCCGGAAACTGCGCCGGAACGACCCGTAGGACCGTTCGCTGAAATAGTAGTTCTTTCCGGATTCTTCATGACTGGATTTCTTTTCACCGGTTACCACCAGCCGGTTGTCATGCGCTTCGATGGAGATATCGTCGTCGCTGACGCCGGGCAGTTCCAGATTGATTTCATAGCAATCATCGGAAACAGCGGCATCCGAGCTGGGCGAAAAGAATTCGGCAACCTGTTGGCCGAACTGTCGAACCGGCCGGTAAAAGGTCGACCACCAGTCTGCCGGGTTCGATGCAATATCAGATTTTTCTACCATATCCATTGCTCCTGTTACACGGGTTATTGCGATGTCATGCGCAGCATTTGCTGCGTATGGCATGGATGTAGGTATTGGTTGGCAATATTTGCAGATGGGCATCTGCATCTTTGATCCATGTCAGAATTCGCCGCTGCCCCCGTTCCCTACCTGTGACGGTCGACATATCCGGCGCCGCGAACCCGTGTCATATACCGGACATGATTGAGTATATGACAGAAGCTGAAGCCCCGCTTTCGAAAGGGTTTTCGATGAAGAAAGATGCGCAGGAAAGACGCCTGTTCGCGCGTCACCGCGCCATGGCGCCGGCATCCGTGCTGTTCGGCGGCGGCGAGGCGGAATGCGATGTACTCGATATCTCTTCCGGCGGCGTGCAGATCAAGGGCGACAGCCTGCCGGCCTCCGGCGAAAGGGTTGTTCTGCGGTTCGGTACGATCGGCGAAATTGAGGCGACGGTTGCCTGGCAGCACGGCGACCGCTGCGGCCTGCAGTTTCACGGTGACGAAGATGCAATCAACGAACTGGTGATGGCGATCGCGATATACGGATAAACCGGGTAACGTAAAACGGGCAGGTTGTATTACAGCCCGTTGTTCTTCGCCGCCGTCGGGGGTAAAACGACCGGAGGCTTTTCCATCTCTGGAGTAACCGGTGATTACATCCCTGCCGAACCTCCTCACACTGTCGCGTATTCTGGTCATTCCCGCGATTGTGACCCTGCTGTTCTGGCACGACCCGCTGGCGCGCTGGACGGCGTTCGGCCTGTTCGCCTTTGCCGGCATCACCGATTTTTTCGACGGCTATGTGGCGCGCCAGATGAACCAGATATCGCTGCTTGGCCGGTTTCTCGATCCGATAGCCGACAAACTGCTGGTTTCGGCTATCATCTTGATGCTGGTTGCAGCGGCGGACCTGACCGGCTTTCATATCATTCCGGCGCTGATCATTCTGGGCCGGGAAATTCTGGTTTCGGGCCTGCGTGAGTTTCTGGCTGAACTGCGGGTCGGCATGCCGGTCAGCAAGCTGGCGAAGTACAAGACGACGCTGCAGATGCTGGCGCTGGGATTTCTGATGGTCGGCGATGCCGGGCCGGCGTTTCTGCCGGTTCACGGTATCGGTATTGTCGGGATCTGGCTGGCTGCCCTGCTGACATTGGTGACCGGTATGGATTACCTGCGCGCCGGATTGCACCATATGAAAGAAGACAAGCCTGCCGAATAGAAAAGCGGCGGCGCGGACGGTGTTGGTGATCGAATGAAAATCCTCGGACTGGCGGGATGGAGTGGCAGCGGCAAGACGACGCTTGTCCGCAAGCTGATTCCGGAACTGATCCGGCGCGGGGTTACCGTTTCGACCATCAAACATGCCCATCACGCCTTCGATGTCGACAGGCCGGGCAAGGATTCCTACGAGCATCGGGCGGCGGGCGCCTCGCAGGTTCTGGTATCGTCGGCCAACAGATGGGCGCTGATGACCGAATTGCGCGGTGCGCCGGAACCGGGATTACGCGATCTGATTGTCGAAATGGCGCCGGTCGATCTGCTGCTGGTCGAAGGGTTCAAGAAGGACACGCATGCGAAACTGGAAATTTACCGGCCGTCGGTCGGCAAGCCGATGCTGTGTCCGGACGACCCGGCGATTATCGGCATCGCCAGTGATGCAGATCTGCCGTCGGTCTCGGTTCCGGTAGTCGACCTGAATGATATAGCGGCGGTCGCCGATTTTGTGCTGGCGCACGCGGAGAGCGGATTTGGCGCAACTGAGTGACGATTGCTTTGCCTTTGACGGCCCGCTGATGCCGCTGGACGAGGCGCTGGCGCGTCTGGCCGAAACGATACGGCCGTCGGTCGGCAGCGAGACCTGTCCGCTCGACCGGGCGGTCGGCCGGTTCGCATCGGCGTCCGTCACCGCCAGCCGCAACGTGCCGCCCTATGCCAATTCCGCCGTCGATGGGTATGCCGTCGCCTTTTCCGGGGTGAATCCCGATGCGGAAACCGTGTTGCCGGTTATTGGCCGGGTCGCCGCCGGCCATCCTTTGGGGCGGCCGGTAAGGCCGACCGAGGCGGCGCGGATCTTTACCGGCGCGCCGCTGCCGGAGGGTGTCGATACGGTGATGATGCAGGAAGACTGCACCGTCGAGGGGGACACGGTTCGGCTGCGGCCAGGCATCAAGAAGGGATCGAACGCCCGCGACGCCGGCGAGGATGTGTCGGAAGGCGCGTCTATTCTCAGTCCGGGTCAGACTCTGACACCGCAATCAATCGGCCAGCTAGCGGCCCAGGGATTAACCGACATAGCGGTTTACAAGCCGTTGCGGGTTGCCGTTTTCTCGACCGGCGACGAGGTCGCCGAGCCGGGCCAGCCTGCCGAACCGGGTCAGCTATATGATTCCAACCGTCACATGATCATGGCGTCGCTGCGGGCGATGAACTGTTCGGTGATCGACCACGGCATCATCCGCGACGATGCGGCGAAGATTGTCGGCACGATTGCCGCACTGGCGCATGAGGCCGATGTCATCATTTCCACCGGGGGCATGTCGACCGGTGAGGAAGATCATGTCCGCGCCGCCATCGAGACCCTGGGCCGGGTCGATTTCTGGCGTCTGGCGATAAAGCCGGGCCGGCCGGTCGGTCTCGGTCTGATCCGGGACGATGAGCGGACGGTGCCGTTGGTCGGCCTGCCGGGAAACCCGGTCGCGGCCTTCACGACGTTTCTGGTTCTGGCGCGGCCCCTGCTGTTGCGGCTGGCCGGCGCGGCGGATGTCGACATCACCCGGTATCGGGCCATTGCCGATTTCGACTACAGAAAAAAGCAGGACAGGCGCGAATTCGTGCGCACCGCGATTACCGGACGCGACCCGGCGTCGGGCCTGCCGGTTCTTGCCAAACACGGAAAGGGCGGGGCGGGGATGCTGTCCTCGCTGGTCGGGGCGACCGGCTTTGCGGAATTGCCGGAAGACCTGACGGAACTGGAAAGAGGGGCGGTCGTTGACTATCTTCCCTTATAGGGATCCGCAATCGACTGTCAGAAACGAGGTGACGCCATGAAACTGATGTATTTCGCCTGGATGCGCCAGCGGATCGGCACCGGTCAGGAAGATGTCGCCTTGCCGGAAGAGGTGACAACGACGTCGGAACTGATCGACTGGCTTGCGGCGCGGGGCGGCGGCTATGCCGAGGCGTTCAAGGACCGGGCGGCGATCAAGGTTGCCGTCGATCAGGAATTTGCCGGGTTCGATACATCGATCCGGGAGGCCGGCGAAATCGCGTTTTTCCCGCCCGTTACCGGCGGCTAGGTCAGGATCGGAACATTCAGTGACCGTACGCGTACAAAGAGAAGCTTTCGATACCGGCGCAGAGCTGGCGGCTTTGTCTGACGGCAGGACGGATATTGGCGGGGTCTGCTCGTTTACCGGACTTGTCCGCGATCTCAATGAAGGGGCGGGTGTTTCGACGCTGACGCTGGAACATTATCCCGGCATGACCGAAAAAATGCTGCTGCGCATCGAACAGGATGCGCGGGACCGCTGGCCGCTGATCGATTGTCTGATCATTCACCGCTACGGCGCGATGCAGCCTGGAGAGCCGATCGTGCTGGTCGCCGCGGCATCGAGCCATCGCCACGCCGCGTTCGATGCCTGCGCCTATGTGATGGATTATCTGAAAACCGAAGCGCCGTTCTGGAAGGTCGAGGATACCGAGGACGGTCAGCGCTGGGTCGATTCCCGGGACAGTGATTCGGCGGCCGCCGCGCGATGGCAGACGGAACCGCCGAAATCCTGAATCCTGCTGCTGAAACTGGTCAGCCGACGCTTGCCTTGCGGGCCGCTTCCATCGGCCGGCGGACTTCAGCGTCATACGCCTCGATCATCTTCTTGCAGACCGCGCCCGGCGTGAACGTGTAGTCGCCGATGCTGGCGATCGGGGTCACTTCAACCGCTGTGCCGGTCAGAAAGGCTTCGTCGGCCTTGCTCATCTCTTCCGGCTCGATATGCCGTTCGATCACCTCATAGCCCTGCGCCTTCGCCAGATCGATTGCGGTCCGCCGGGTGATGCCGTTCAGGAAGCAATCGGGTTTCGGCGTATGAAGTTTGCCGTCGATCAGGAAAAAGATGTTGGCCCCTGTCGCTTCGGCGACGTAGCCGCGATAGTCCAGCATCAAAGCATCGTTGTAACCGGCAGCTTCGGCCTTGTGCTTGGACAGGGTGCAGATCATGTACAGACCCGCCGCCTTGCTGTCGGTCGGAGCGGTGTTCGGGGCCGGCCTGCGCCAGTCCGAAATCATCATCTTCAGACCCTTCATCTTCGCTTCCGGGCTGAAATAGGCCGGCCATTCCCAGGCGGCGATGGCGACGTTGATCCTGTTCGCCTGTCCGGAAACACCCATCATTTCGGATCCGCGCCAGGCGACCGGACGAACGTAGCCGTCAACGATGCCGTTTGCCTGCATCACGTCGTAACAGGCCGCGTCGATTTGAGCGACGGTGTAGGGAATTTTGAAATCGAGAATTTCGGCGGACTTGAACAGCCGCTCGGTATGTTCGGTCAGCTTGAAGATCGATCCGCCATAGGCCCGCTCGCCTTCGAAGACGGCCGAGGCATAGTGCAACCCGTGCGTCAGCACATGGAGCTTGGCGTCGCGCCAGGGCGTCAGACTGCCATTGTACCAGATCATTCCGTCGCGATCGTCAAAGGGGATCAAAGACATGGTAAACCATCCTCATGGATATTAAGATTCGGTCGTGGTTCGTGACTGCACGGGTCAAAAACCGGGTTAGGGTAACAAATGCTTCCGTTTATCGTTGCAAGAGACACATTATGACGTGGCCGGTTGCAAGTTTGATGTATCATTGCGAGGCAAATAAGTCAACATGGCTGACATAAATTCTCTTAAACCGACTCCACCGCCATCAGACGGTTCTGCTCCACGCGGTTCGACCGGCACGAAGCCTGGCGCCAACCCTTTGTTTTTGCGGGAAGAAGAACTTCGTCAGGCGATTGAGCTGCTGTTCTTCGCATACCGCGATTTCATTAGCGAACCAGATCGCATCCTTGCTGAAAAGGGCTTTGGCCGGGCGCATCACCGGGTAATTTATTTCGTCGGCCGAAACCCGGGCATCACGGTATCGGCGCTTCTGTCCATCCTGCAGATTACCAAACAGAGCCTCAGCCGGGTTCTGGGGCAACTCATCGACGATGGCTATATCAGTCAGAAAAAAGGCGAGAAGGACGGTCGTCAGCGGTTATTGAGCCTGACGCCGCAGGGCAAGGAGATGGAAAACCTGCTGACCGAGGATCAGCGGCAGCGGATCGCCCGGGCCTATCGCGAAGCCGGGCCGGAAGCCGTGGAGGGCTGGCGGACGGTGATGATCGGCCTGATGTCGGATGACCGTGACCGCGAGCGGTTTGAACGCTCGCCGCGCCGGTAACGCGGAACCCACGATGTCGGCGGAAATCCATATTCTGGTCGTTGACGACGATATCCGGCTCCGCGACCTGCTGAAACGGTATCTGACGGCGGAGGGATTCAGAATCACCACGGCGGCTGACGCCCAGGAGGCCCGCAGCCGCCTGAAGGCGTATCAGTTCGATTTGCTTATACTGGATGTGATGATGCCGGGTGAAAGCGGCCTCGATCTGACGCGCGACCTGCGGCGGCAGAACCGGGTGCCGATACTGATGCTGACCGCGATGGGCCAGACCGAAGCGCGGATCAGCGGGCTCGAAGCCGGCGCCGACGATTATTTGTCGAAGCCGTTCGAACCGCGTGAACTGGTGCTGCGCATTCAATCCATTCTGCGGCGCCTGCCGGAACAGTCCGATATGCTGATCGACTCCGTCGTCAGGCTCGGCGACCATGTATTCGATGTCGAACGCCAGGTCCTTTCGGTCGGCGATGCGCCGGTTCGGCTGACGACAACGGAATCCGCGCTGCTGTCGGCGCTGGCGCGGCAGCCGGGCGAGGTGATGAGCCGCGAGGAACTGGCGGAACGGTGCAAGCTGAGCGGACAGGACCGGACAATAGACGTTCAGGTTACAAGACTGCGCCGGAAAATCGAATCCGATCCACGGACGCCGCGATTTCTGCACACGGTGCGCGGGCGCGGTTACGTCCTGCGGCCGACATGACGGGCTGACGGATGAAGTTGCGCGTATATATCAAGAAAATTCTGCCCCGTACGTTATACGGACGGGCGCTGCTGATCATCGTCATGCCGCTGATCCTGTTGCAGATCGTCTCAACCTGGATCTTCTATGACCGTCACTGGGACACCATTACCTGGCGGCTTGCGACGTCGATCACCGGCGATATCGCGATGGTCATCGACCAGATCCGGCGCGACCCGGAAAGCATGCCGGTCGTGTTCGATTCGGCGAAACTGGCGATGGACCTGACGATGCTGTACCGGCCCGGCGAAATCCTGCCGAACGAACAGGTCGAAGCGTCGGGTCTGCTGGACAGGTTGCTTGTCGGCGCAATGGATGAACGCGTCAAGAAGCCGTTCCGTATCGATTCATCCTCATTCACGGAAGAGGTCATCATCGATGTCCAGCTTGCCGACGGCATCCTGACGGTGATTGTGCCGGGCCGCCGCGTGTTCAGCTCCACCACCTATATCTTCATCATGTGGATGGTCGGTACGTCGCTGGTGCTGTTCGCCGTTGCGTCCGTGTTCATGCGCAACCAGGTGCGGCCGATCCGACGGCTGGCGCAGGCGGTCGACAGTTTCGGCAAGGGGCGTGACACGGAATCGGATTTCAAGCCGGAAGGCGCGACAGAAGTGCGGCAGGCGGCACAGGCTTTCAACCTGATGAGCCAGCGCATCCGCCGCCAGATCCGCCAGCGCACCGACATGCTGTCCGGCGTCAGCCACGATCTGCGAACGCCCCTGACCCGAATGAAGCTGCAGCTTGCGATGCTGAACAAAAGTCCGGAAATCGACGAGCTGGGCGACAACGTTCAGGAAATGGAAAAGATGATCGACGGCTACCTGACCTTCGCGCGCGGCGAAGGCGGGGAGAAATCCGTCGAGACCGACCTGACCGATCTGGTGGCCGACCTTGCCGATCAGTGGCGACGCAACGGTCTGGCCATAGACCATCACAGCGAAGGCCGGATCGTTACCTGGCTGAAACCGGAAGGGTTCCGCCGTTGCCTCGATAATCTTCTGGCGAATGCCCGGCGCTATGCCGATCATGTCTGGGTGCAGGTCGGACGCCGGGGCGAGCGCATTGAAGTGGTGATCGACGACGACGGTCCGGGCATTCCGGCGGAAGAGAGGGAAAACGCGTTCCGCCCGTTCTATCGGCTTGATCGGTCACGCAATCCTGAAACCGGCGGCACCGGCCTGGGGCTGGCGATTGCGCGCGATATCGTCCGGGTGCATGGCGGCGATATCCTGCTGGAGGAATCGCCGCATGGCGGGCTTCGGGTCAGGGTCGGACTACCGGTCTAGGGACCGGCGGCCAACCCCGTTACATCAGGCGCTGGCCGTTTTCGACCTTGTGATCCGGACTGACCAGAACGACCCCGCCATCGGCATCCATGAAGCCCAGAACCAGGCATTCCGACATGAACCGCCCGATCTGTTTGGCCGGAAAATTCACCACGGCGGCGACCTGTTTTCCCGGCAGGGTTTCCGGTGAGTAGTGCGCCGTGACCTGAGCCGATGTTTTGCGTTCGCCGATCTCGCTGCCGAAATCGATCCACATCTTGATCGCCGGCTTGCGCGCTTCGGGATAGGGTTCGGCGCGAAGGACCGTGCCGACGCGAATGTCGACGGCCTGAAAATCGTCGTAACCGATGGTGTTGTCGTCAGCCATTTTCCGGCCCCCCAGTTTGATGCGCGGTGTCGTAGCATCGAAACCGGGAATAAAAAAGATCGGGCCGCCCAAATCAATGGGCGGCCCGAATCCGTGAAATCAGTGCGGCAAGCTTACTTGTTCAGCTTCGCGACCGATGTCTTAACTTCTTCAAGGCTTTCGGTCAGGCGTGCGTTCAGTATTTCGAACGCTTCCGTCTGCGACTTGGCCACCATTTCGCTCAGTTCGCGAAGGTTGGAAACGGCATCGCCGATGGCGCCCTTGACGGCGTCAATCTGATCGGCAGCGGCCTTTTCAGGGGCGGCTTTCGGATCGACCTTTTTCGCGGCGACCGTTGCTTCATCCATGATGCTTTTCATGATTTCGCTCTGGCGCTTGAAAACAGCCTGCATGCCTTCAACCGATGTCTTGTTGGCGGCGGCGATCGCTTCGAAGGTTTTCTTCTGCGAGGCGAACAGTGCGCTGATGTCCATGTTCGGCGACTTGTAGGACGCCATGGTGGACGCGAAATCGCTGTTCAGGAACGGGTTTTTCTGCGGATCGAAGAAGGGGTTCTGCTTCGGATCGAGGAACGGATTATTCTTCGGGTCGAACATGTTATAGTAGTCAGTCATTTTCATCTCCTGGGTTTCGGTCGTTGCCGGGACTCATCGTTCCGATGGTCCGGGTTCATGTTGCGGTGCAATATTCTGGCGTACATATAGCCGCTATTTTTCTAGGGTCAAGGAAAATTGTGCATTGCAACAAAATAATGGTGCAGCGCATCAATTTCCGTCGCGACCGGTCGCGACGCCCGGGCGCCATAGTCAGGTATGGTTGTGTTGGGCCTTTCGGCGGAACGACAGTTCCAGGGATTCAAGGCGTCCCAGATGTTTGTCCAGCACCGCCATTGTCCTGCTCATGTCCGGGCTGTCGTCTCTGAACCATTCCCGCATCGTCAGGGCCCATACCGTAGCCAGCGCCTTCACCCTCACCATGCCGCGCAGGCCGTCACTGTCGATACCGGCGGCAGCCAGCATCCACGCCAGCGACCGGCGCGCCCGCGCCGCCACGGCCAACGCCGCTGCGGGATCGCGGGGCAGGTCCTTTACGACCCGCTCGATACCGGCCTTGTACGGCGTCATTGCATCGAACCGCCGCATCATAACATCGAACAGCCTGTCCCGGTGGCTTTCTTCCGAGTCTTCCGGCCCGGTATCGCTTAATACTTCCCGGTCGACCCTTTCCATCAGCGCGGTCACGATTTGCGTTTTCAGGCCGAAATGCAGGGAAAGGTCGCCGAGCGAAACACCCGCCGCTTCGGCGATGTCGGCCATGCCGGTCGACCGCCAGCCGCGGTCGGCGAACAGGCCGAAAGCGGCATCGACAATATCGTCGCGGGAAGGTTTTTTCCTGACCATACCACTAATGTGGCGTCGAACGCGGCCAGATCAACGTTTGTTCGCGGTTTTGCGTGGCGTCAGGCTTCGCCCTGGCAATCGAGCAGCGCGGCGCTGATCGCCTCTTCCGGGGTGTAGCTGCCCCACAGAAGAAACTGAAACGCCGGAAAGAAGCGTTCGCATTCGGCCAGCGCGATATCCATCATGTCTTCCATCTGTTCGACGGACAGCATTTTCAAGCCGCGCGTCGGCAGGGTGTGCCGGTAGGTCGGGGTGCCGTCGTCGGAACACAGATCGAAGTGACCCATCCACATACGCTGGTTGATCAGCGCCAGCAGATCGTTGACGCCGCGGCGCTGTTCCTTCGGAATCTTCATGTCGAACGAGCAGGTGAAATACAGGGCGTGCAGGTCTTCGCGCCAGACGAAGAACAAACGGTAATCGCACCATCCACCGGTCGTCTCTACGACGATCTCGTCATCGTCAGGGCGCTCAAACGGCCAGTCGTTCTCGGTGAACATGGCTTCGAGAACATCAAGCGGATTGTACGTACCGATAACATGTTCACTAAGCATCGTGCTGGTGGTCATCAGAATCCCCCTGCCTTGCGGCCTGTTTTCGGATGGAGATTCCGGGTACCCACTTGTCGGCTATATCTTGATGCCGCCGCAAAATGTAGTGCCCAGGTTCTCCCCCTACGCAAGCGTTAGATTACAGGACGAGATTCAAGCGCCGCAAGGGGCCTTTACAGGCATCTTGCAACCCGTTGAAAAGACTCAAAGTTTGCAAGTCCTTGACTCAGTTTGTGGAATCAGAGTCGAGCGTTTTTTTAACAGGTGATTTGCGGGCCGGTTTTTTGGCCGGCTTTTCGGCCATTTTGGCGAGGGTGTTTTCCAGGATTTCGACGCGTTCGGACAGGCTTTCCTGTTCCTGTCGTGCTTTCGTCGCCATCGCCTTCACGGCATCGAATTCTTCGCGGGTGACGAGGTCCATATCGGCAAGCACGCGTTCCAGCCGCGCCCTGACCATCTGTTCGACTTCGTCCTTGACGCCGGACATCGCGCCGGCGGCGCCATTGGCGACCCGCGCCAGATCGTCGAACAGTTTTCCCGTGGTCTGCATAGTCGCCTCCTGCCAAGCACTGTGCTTTAATATAGGTCTGCGGGGCCGCCTTGCAACGGTTGCCGCGATGGCGGCAGGCTGGTACCACGACCGGACAACACAAATTTCGGGGATGGCTGACTATGTACGTTGTTACCGGCGGTGCAGGGTTTATCGGATCGGTGCTCGTTGCGAAACTGGCCGAGGCCGGGTACGAACCGATTGTCATCGCCGACCGGTTCGGCAAATCGGATCAATGGAAAAATCTGGCCAAACATCCGGTGGCCGATGTCGTGCCGCCTGAAAATCTGCTGACCTATCTGCAGGACAACCGTCAGCGACTTTCCGCCGTGTTTCATCTGGGTGCATCCTCGTCGACGACGGAGAAGGATGTAGACTTCATTCTCGCCAACAATTTCAGCCTGTCCCGCGCAATCTGGGATTTCTGCACGGATGCGAGCGTACCGCTGATATATGCCTCTTCCGCCGCGACCTACGGCGACGGAGCGCTCGGCTTTGTCGATGACAACGATCCGGCGGCTTTGCAGCGCTTGCGTCCGCTTAACCCGTACGGCTGGTCAAAAAAGCTGTTCGACGATTTCGCAGTGGTTGAGTCGAATGCCGGGCGGCGGCCGCCGTTTTGGGGCGGCTTGAAGTTTTTCAATGTCTACGGCCCCAACGAGTACCACAAGGCGGGTCAGCGCTCGGTTGCCGTTCAGCTTTATGAACAGGTATTCAACGCGGCCCATGTGAAACTTTTCAAATCCCACAATCCCGACTATTCGGACGGCGGCCAGATGCGCGATTTCATCTGGGTCGATGATTGCGCCGATGTGATGGTCTGGATGCTGCAAAGCGAATCCGTCGCCGGCGTGTTCAATTGCGGCACCGGCACGGCGCGCAGTTTCAACGATCTGGCCCATGCAGTGTTCGTGGCGATGGGCAAGGAACCCACCATCGACTACATCGACACGCCCGATCATATCCGCGCCCACTACCAGTACTTCACCGAAGCCGACATGACCAATCTGTGGAATACCGGATATAACCGGCCCTTCACGACGCTGGAAGACGGCGTGCGCGCCTATATCCGCGATTACCTGTCAACCGCCGACCCGTATCGGTAACAGGCCATGGGCGACGGTTACTATGTCCATAATATCGATCCGGTCCTGATCGAAATCGGGCCGCTGGTTATCCGCTGGTATGCGCTTTCCTATATTGCAGGCATTCTGATTGGCTGGCGATACGCAATGGCCGTCGCGGCAAAGGCGCCCCGCATGGTCTCGCCCGACGATATCGACTCCTTCATGGTCTGGGCGGTGATCGGTATCATTGTCGGCGGAAGGCTGGGGCAGGTGGTTTTCTACCATCCGGGTTACTACCTCGATCATCCGGCGGAAATCCTGCAGGTCTGGAAAGGTGGCATGGCATTTCATGGCGGTCTGCTGGGCGTGATCGTCGCGATGATCCTGTTTACCCGCAATCGAGGCCTTCCTTTGTTTGGCTTCACCGACCTGATCGCGCTGGTCGCGCCGGTCGGCATCGGCCTTGGCCGGATCGCCAATTTCATCAATGGCGAACACTGGGGAAGGGCCAGCGATGTTTCCTGGGCCGTGATTTTCAGCGCCACCGGCGGTGGCGATATCCCGCGTCACCCGAGCCAGCTTTACGAAGCGGTAATGGAAGGACTGCTGCTGTTTCTGCTGCTGGTCTGGCTGGTTCATGCTAAGAAGGCTCTGTGGCGGCCGGGCCTGACGACAGGCGTGTTTCTGACCGGCTATGCCGCAGCGCGAACGGTCGCCGAACTGTTCCGTGAACCGGAAGTGCTGCAGGCCACCCTGCCGTTCGGCACCACCTGGGGGCAGTGGTTGTCGTTGCCGATGGCGCTTTATGGCCTTTATCTTGTCCGCAAGGCGCTGGCCGCGCCGAAAGCAGCCGAAAGGCCGGCGTCAAAACGAACCGGGAGCGCCGACGCATGAACCGGCTTGAAGCCGATCTCAAACGCCGCATCGAACGGGATGGCCCGATCCCGGTTTCGGAATTCATGGCGTTTGCGCTCGGTCATTCCGAACACGGCTACTATATAAAGAAAGACCCGTTCGGCGCCGCCGGCGATTTCATTACCGCGCCGGAAATCAGCCAGTGTTTCGGCGAGCTGGTCGGCGTCTGGGCGGTTGCGATCTGGCACATGGCGGGAAGGCCCGACCCGGTGACATTCGTGGAACTCGGTCCGGGCCGCGGCACGCTGATGGCGGATGCCCTGCGCGCCGCAAGCCAGCGCCCGGATTTTCTCAAGGCCGTTCGGGTGCATCTGGTGGAAACCAGCCCGGTGTTGCGGCAATCGCAGGAAAAGGCCCTGGTCCGATGCGAACTGCCGACACCGCCGGCCTGGCATGACAGCCTGGACACCGTCCCCGCCGGGCCGGCGATCATCGTCGCGAACGAGTTTTTCGACGCCCTGCCGATCCGTCAGATCGTGCAAACCGAAGCAGGTTGGCGCGAAAGGATGGTCGGGCTGGTCGACGGCGACCTGACGTTTCTGGCCGACGCCCACACGCCCGATATGACGCCGATGGTGCCGGCACGGTTACGGTCTGCGGCGCGGCCGGGCGACCTGTTTGAAATCTGTCCGGCGGCCGAGACGGCGATCGAAAGCATGGCGAGGCGTATTGCTTCGGACGGATTATCCGCCTTGTTTTTCGATTACGGTCATGCGCAATCGGCGCTGGGCGATACGTTTCAGGCGGTGCATCATCACGAATCGGTCGATGTTCTGTCGTCGCCCGGCGATGTCGATCTGACGGCGCATGTCGATTTCGAGGCGCTGGCCGACAGCGCCAACCGGTTCGCCCTGTGCCATGGCCCGGTGACCCAGGGTGATTTTCTGCGCCGGCTGGGAATCGAAGTTCGCCGCGATACATTGGTCGCCAATGCGACGCCGCAACAGGCCGATCTGGTGCGCTCGGGCGTGCATCGCTTGACGGCTGCGGATGAAATGGGAACGCTTGTGAAAGTTCTGGCGGTGACGCCGCGCGGTGTCGGCGCCCCGCCCGGTTTCGAGGGATAGTGCTGAATGAGTGATGAAGACCTGCCTTATCTGACATCGGATGCCCTGTCGGCGGCGACCGGCGTCACCCACGCCTTTTTCACCCGCAAGGGCGGCGTCAGCAAGGGCATTTATGCAACGCTGAACACGGGATACGGATCGAAGGACGACAGCGATCTTGTGCGGGAAAACCGGGGCCTGGCGGCAGGCGTTTTCGGCCTCCAGGCTGACGATCTTGTCACCCTGTATCAGGTGCATTCGGCGGACTGCGTGGTGGTTGAGAACAACAACTGGATGCTGGAAGGCGAAGCGCCGCAGGCCGATGCGATGGTGACCGTGACGCAGGGCGTTGCGCTGGGCGTGTGTACGGCGGACTGTGCGCCGGTGCTGTTCGCCGACCGTAAAGGCGGTGTTGTCGGTGCGGCCCATGCCGGCTGGAAAGGCGCATTTACCGGTATTCTGGAATCCACCGTTGAAGCGATGGTGCGGCTGGGGTCGAAAAAAGCCGATATCGTAGCGGCGATCGGCCCATGCATTGCCCGGTCTTCCTACGAGGTCGGTGCCGAATTCAAGGCCCGCTTCATGGAACTGTCTCCGGTCAATGAAGAGTTTTTTGTCCGCGCGGACCGGCGGAACCATCACAAATTCGATCTGGAAGGCTATGCGGCGCACCGCCTTAAACTGGCGGGTCTGACATCGGTCGACAAATTGTCGCGCGATACCAGGGCCGAGGAAGATCTGTTTTTCAGTTACCGGCGCTGCACATTGCGTGACGAGGACGATTACGGCCGGCAGATATCGGCAATCGCACTGGACGGATAGGAACGATGCCCTGGCTGATCCAGATGCTTGCCCTGTTCGTCCTGTTGGGCCTGGTGGGCTGCCTTGTTTTCTAGAGAGGGTCGCCGGCTCGCCGCGATTCTGAGCGTGTTGGTGATCGCCGCGTGCGGCCCGGTTCCGAAACCGTTCAAGCAGACCGACAGCCAGAAAATAGAGATCGATCTGGTGCGGCCGGAACAATCCCGGTCTCTTATCATTGTCGTGCCTGTTTTGGACGATGCTGCCGCCACGGACCGTCTCGGCGCTTCTGTTCACAAGGCGTTCGAAGCCGCCGGCATTCCGACGACCACGAACACCGATCATCCCGATGCGCCGCTTCTGATCGGGTCTGCCTGGCGGACCGGCGACGGGTTGCGGTTGCGTTGGGAACTGTTCGGATCGGACAGCGACCTCAAGGCGGCCTCGGTGGTCGAGGCCGCGCCGCCGGCATCCGCCTGGATCGCCGACGATTCGGTTTCCGAAGATATCGCCCGGAAGGTCGTCGACGATATTCTGCCCGCATTACGGCCGGCGGCAGGACGTCTGGACCCGCTGGAAGACCCGTCGGTTTTTGTCGAAACCGCGACCGGTGCGCCGGGTGACGGTAACCAGGCGCTGGAACGGGCCGCCATCGCGGCGCTGGACCGCGCCGGGGTGCGGCGGACGGATGACAGGGAATCGGCGAACGTTTTTCTGCGTGCGGTCGTCAAAGTCGTTTCGGTAGACGACGAAACCGATGCTGTGCGCATCCGATGGCTGATTGAGGATTCCGACGGTGCGCCGCTTGGTACGATGACCCAGCAGACTCTGGTGGCGTCCGGCAGCCTGCAGAATCGCTGGGGTCTGGCCGCGTACGACGCGGCGGAAGCGATTGCCGGGCCGGTCGGCGACGTGCTGTCTTCGCTGGACCCGGCGACGCCGGCGGAGGAAAGTGCAAACCCGTAAGGTGCGGCGTTTACACACCGCAGCCGCCTTGTTATAGAGGGCGGCATGTTGGGGGAAGGCGAGGCGGCAGGCGGATTTTCATCCTCTGTTTTGCTTATTCGGCGATCACTGGGCGGTCAGCAGCCATGAAAATTCTATCGGGCAATTCCAACCGGCCACTGGCCGAAGCGATTTCGGCGTATCTCAGCACCCCGCTAACGAAGGCATCGATCCGGCGGTTTTCCGATATGGAAATTTTCGTCGAGATTCAGGAAAACGTGCGCGGCGAGGATGTTTTCGTCATCCAGTCTACCAACTACCCGACAAACGATAACCTGATGGAACTGCTGATCATGTTCGACGCCCTGCGGCGCGGATCGGCCCGGCGTATTACCGCCGTCATTCCGTATTACGGCTATGCGCGGCAGGATCGAAAGACCGGCCCCAGAACCCCGATCTCGGCCAAGCTGGTCGCCAACCTGATCGAAAAGGCCGGCGCCAACCGGGTGCTGACAATCGATCTGCATTCCGGCCAGATCCAGGGGTTTTTCGAAGTCCCGACGGATAACCTGACCGCTCTGCCGGTGCTGCATGACAGCATTCGCAAAACCGTGGGCGGCGACAAGGACGTCGTCGTCGTGTCGCCGGATGTCGGCGGCGTCGTCCGCGCGCGGGCGCTGGCGAAACGGATAGAAGCCGATCTGGCGATCATCGACAAACGCCGCGAACGGGCGGGCGTATCGGAAGTCATGCATATTATCGGCGAAGTAAAGGGCAAGGCCTGCATCCTGATTGACGATATCGTCGACAGCGCCGGAACCCTGTGCAACGCCGCCGCCGCGCTGAAGGATGAGGGGGCGGAGACCGTTCACGCCTATGTCACCCACGGCGTGCTGTCGGGCGGGGCTGTCGCCCGGGTTGCGGCCTCGCCGATGGAAAAGCTGGTCGTCACCGATTCAATCATGGCGACAGAGGCGATGCGGGTCAGCGACAGCGTTGCGCAGGTCAGTATCGCCCCGCTGCTGGCGGAAGCGATTTTACGGATTTCCGAAGAACGGTCGGTTTCGTCGCTTTTGGACTGATCCGTCCCGGTTTTACAGCACCGTCCTGCTGTCATTCCCTGTTTGACTTGAAGGGCGTCAACCCGTAAAGAAACGCCGCTTTGGTCGTCGGTTTCCGGCGATACGAGCCCTGCCGTACACCCCTGGAGGACGGCTATCGCAAACGACGACCGTTTCACGGTGATGAAGCGGTTCTAACAGAAGGATTTTGTCGGATGAGCGAACAAAGTGAAATTGCCGCTACCAAGCGGGACCGGGCCGGTAAGGGGGCAGCCCGGGCTGTGCGTCGCGAGGGTCTCGTTCCCGCGGTCGTATATGGCGAAAACAAAGAACCCAGCATGATTTCCCTCGACCCCCGCGTTGTTATGAAGGGGCTGGTGCAAGGACATTTCTACAACACGGTCTATTCGATCAAGATCGAAGGCGGCGATACAGAACGCGCGCTTGCCCGTGACGTTCAGTTCCACCCGGTTACGGACGATCCGTTGCATGTGGATTTCCTGCGCGTCGGCGCCCGCACCCGGATTTCCGTTGCCGTGCCGATCGTGTTCCTGAACGACGAACTGGCGCCGGGCATCAAGGAAGGCGGTAACCTCAGCGTGGTTCGCCACGAAGTGGAAGTTACCTGTGGCGCCGACATCATTCCGGAAGAGATCGAAATCGATCTGACGGGGATGGAAATTGGCGATACAGTCCGTATTTCCGACATCAAGCTGCCGGAAGGCGTTGAACCGACCGTTACGGATCGCGACTTCATGATCGCCAGTATTGTTGGCCTGTCGGCCCTCGAAACCGAAGAAGTCCTCGAAGAGGATGAGGTTGAAGATGAGGACGCCGAAGGTGAAGAAGGCGAAGAGGGTGAAGAAGGCGAAGAAGGCGAAGGCGACGGCGAAGAAGACGGCGACGCCAAAGACTGAGCCTAGCACAGGGGCGGTTCCATGTATCTGCTCGTCGGGCTCGGCAATCCGGGACCGAAATATAAGAAGAACCGGCACAATATCGGGTTCATGGCGGTGGACGAGATCGTCCGCCGCCATTCCTTTTCCGAATGGCGCGGACGGTTTCAGGGTCAGGTTTCGGAAGGCCGGCTGAACGGCGAGAAGATTCTGGCGCTGAAGCCCGAAACCTACATGAACAATTCCGGTCAGGCGGTCGGCGAGGCGATGCGGTTCTTCAAGCTCACGCCCGACGATGTCTATGTTGTGTTCGACGAGCTGGACCTGGCGCTCGGCAAGCTGCGGGTCAAGCAGGGCGGCGGCACCAGCGGCCATAACGGCCTTAAATCCATCGACGCCCATATCGGCAAGGATTACTGGAAACTGCGTATCGGCATCGGCCATCCGGGGGATAAGGAAAAGGTGCTCGGCCATGTGCTGGGCGACTTCTCGAAGTCAGAAACCGAAACGGTGGAAGCCATGATCGACGCGATTTCCCGCTCGATACCCGATCTGTTCGGCGCCGATGCCCCGACCTTCATGTCGAAGGTCGCGCTGGTGTTGAAGCCGCCGGCGCATCAGCCGAAACCGGGGACGGCGCCGGTGGTGAAACAACCTGCTGCGAAACAACCGGCCGGAAAGAAATCGATTATTCAAGATGCCCGCACCGCCTTGCAGGCGGCCTTTTCGAAGGCCCGCAAAGGCACCGATGAAGGAGAGAACTGACCATGGGTTTCAATTGCGGCATTGTCGGCCTGCCGAATGTCGGCAAGTCATCGCTGTTCAACGCGCTGACGGCGACACAGGCGGCGGAATCGGCGAACTACCCGTTCTGCACAATCGAACCGAATGTCGGCCGTGTGTCGGTTCCCGATCCAAGGCTGGATAATCTGGCCGAGCTGGCGAAGTCGGCCAAGATCATTCCGACGCAACTGGAATTCGTCGATATCGCAGGCCTTGTGCGCGGCGCGTCGAAAGGCGAGGGGCTGGGCAACCAGTTTCTCGGCAATATCCGCTCGGTCGATGCAATCGCCCATGTCGTGCGGTGCTTCGAATCCGACGATATCACCCATGTCGAAGGGTCGGTCGACCCGGTGCGCGATGCAGAGACTGTCGATACCGAACTGATGATCGCCGATCTGGAATCGGTCGAAAAACGGCTTGTCGACCGGGAAAAGCGCGCCAAAGGAAATGACAAGGAAGCGAAGGCGGAAGTGCCGATTTTGCAGCGCGTCGTGGAAGCCCTGCGCGACGGGCGTCCGGCCCGGACGGTCGACATGTCGAAGGAGGAAATGCCGATTTTCCGGCGGCTGCAGTTGCTGACCGCCAAACCGGTTCTGTATGTCGCCAATGTCGATGAGGAGTCGGCGGCGACCGGCAATGAATATTCGGCGCGGATGGTCGAGAAGGCGAAAGCGGAGGGGGCGGAATGCGTGGTCATTTCGGCGGCTATCGAATCCGAGATCGCGCAGCTTGGCTCAGCCGAGGAAAAGGCCGAATTTCTGGATTCCCTGGGGCTGGAGGAAACCGGCCTGTCGCAGGTGATCCGCGCCGGTTACCAGTTGCTGGACCAGATCACTTTCTTCACCATCGGCCCGAAGGAAGCACGGGCCTGGACGGTCGGCATCGGCGCATCCGCGCCGCAGGCGGCGGGTGTCATCCATACCGATTTCGAACGCGGTTTCATCGCGGCGGAAACCATCGCCTATCCGGATTTCATCGCCGGCAAGGGCGAGGCCGGCGCGAAAGAGATGGGCAAGATGCGGCTGGAAGGGCGGGACTACAAGGTGAAGGACGGCGACGTTTTCCACTTCCGCTTCAATGTCTGAGCCGCACTAACGGTCCGGCCGTTTTATCAGGAAAATAGCGAGGCCGGTCAGCGCGCCCAGCGTATCCAGCAGCATGTCCTTCTGGGCGTCCCAGACATCGCCCTGCGAACCGAGGAACGACGCACCTTCCTCGCCGCCCTGCAACGCGGCGAACCACCATTCGATGATTTCGTAGGCGGCCGCCAGCGCCATGATGGAAAACAGCGCGAACAGCAGAACCGGCACGGTTCTGGTGATCCAGCCCCGGCGGCGCATCAGTTCCGCGACCGGATAGGACCACAAGCCGATCGTGTAATGTCCGATCCGGTCGAAATGGTTACGCTCCCATCCGAACAGGTCCGTCACCCCGTCGAAGGGAACGCGCTCGAACGTGTAGTGTCCGCCGACGGTGTGCCAGAACATCCACACCGCCATCAGCAGGTAGGCCGTGTTGCTGAAGCGGAATACCCGATAGGTCAGGACAAGAAGCAGGAAGATGCCGATTACCGGCAGATTTTCCGCCCACCAGACCGCCCGATCATACGGGTCCACCGCCCAGAACGCCCAGAACAGGATGAAGACAAGCGCCAGTAATGTCGGTAGTCGGTTCGCCATCGTCCATTCCTGCTGGCTGTTCCCGGTTTCGCACAACCATTTCCTGATCCGGCTGGGAATGCAATGGCGGGCGCGGTACGATCAGGGAGAAGGGCAGTAACGGGAAGGGTCTTTTCAATGGATGTTGTGACGGATCGGGGGATAGACCATCTGGTGATCGCGGTCCGCGATCTCGAGAAAGCTGCGGCGGCGTATCGGCAACTGGGCTTCACGACGACGCCGGTGGCGCATCACCCCTGGGGCACGTCGAACGTTCTGGTGCAACTCGACCGGTTTTTCCTGGAGATCATCGCCGTTACCGACGAAACGAAACTTATCCCGCCGACCGACCGGCAGTTCAGTTTCGGCAGTTTTCTGCGCGAATTTCTGGACTCGGATCAGGGGCTGGCCATGCTGGTTTTCGAAAGTTTCGATGCCTCGGCGGATTGCGCGGAATTTCAACGCAAGGGAATTTCTTCGTTTGACCGGTTCGATTTCGAACGCAAGGCGGTGTTGCCGGACGGGTCGACGGCGGTGGTTGGATTTTCGCTGGCCTTTGTCGCGCCGCCGTCGATGCCGAAAGCGGTGTTCTTCACCTGCCAGCAGCATGCGCCGCAGTATTTCTGGAAACCGGCTTACCAGACCCATGCGAACGGTGCGCTGGGCATCGGCGCGGTCGCGATGGCGGCTGTAAATCCGCAAGACCTGACGCCTCTGATGCAGGCTTTACAGGGTGAAGATTCCGTTCAGCAAACAGACGGCGGCCTGCATGTCGGCACCGCGCGGGGTTGGGTCGATGTTCTGACCCCGGATGCCTGTATGGCATGGTACGGTGACTGCTTTGTCGATCTGCAGCGTGACGGCCCCCGGTTCTTCGCCACGCGAATCGCCGTTGCGGATCTGGCGGCGACGGAAGCGCTTTTGCAGCAGAACGGCGTTCCCTGTTCCTGGTGCAAGGCAGGCCTGCTGGTTTCGCCCGAATACCTGTACGGGATGGCGATCGCCTTCGTGCAGGCCCCGGAAACCCCGGTAAATCCCTGACTCTAATGATTTTTGGCAGTTTTCCGCGCTGTTCGCGCCAGTAGCGCCGCTGCGTGTATCGGCCTAAAACAGCCTCTGCTTGTTTACGCCGGAACGCTATTGTGCTATAAGACCGGCCATCTCAGAAGAGGTTCAGCTACCCCAGAACCGGGTTGGAATTGCCGGTCGGAAATGATCAGCGATGAATGGGCGCTGTTGATTCCGTGCAATGGAATACCTGAAAATCGGGCGGGGGTCGATCCTTCCGGGATCAGAATTTTTATGGCTAGTCCTTATCTTGAAAAACCGCGGCGCAGCCTGCAGCAGGCGCTGGCGGAGTGCGGCCGTAACCCGGCGGAAGTGGGCATCACCGAGCCGGCATCCGTTCAGGAAACACACCGTATTCTCGAACCGCTCCGGCATTCGCTTCCCATGACGGTTCTGGTGGTTGTTGTTCTGGCCATCGCGGCAGCGGGGGTCGTTTTCGTGAACGACCGGGCGAACATGGTGGCGGATGCCGTTGATGACAATATCTGGAACTCGAACGGGGTTGTACCGGCCTCCGGCCCGAACCCGCAGGCGCTTGAGGACGACACGTTTGCCGATCCTGACGCGCCGCCGGTGGAATTCGGCGAGCCCGGTGCAATCGAGTAACAGCCGGAACAGCCAGTAAAAAAGGCAGGATCGAAAGCCTGCCTCTTTCACGCAAAAGATTGATTTCCACAACCGGCGTCAGATCTGACGGGCGATCATCAGTTTCTTGATCTCCGCAATCGCCAGGGCCGGGTTCAGGCCTTTCGGGCATGCCTTGGTGCAATTCATGATCGTGTGGCAGCGATACAGCCTGAACGGATCTTCGAGATTGTCGAGGCGTTCGCCGGTATATTCGTCGCGGCTGTCGGCGATCCACCGGTAGGCCTGCAGCAGGATCGCCGGTCCCAGATACCGGTCGCCGTTCCACCAGTAGCTCGGGCACGATGTCGAGCAGCAGAAACACAGGATGCATTCATAAAGCCCGTCCAGTTTTTCGCGATCTTCCGGCGATTGCAGGCGTTCCTGGTCGGGCGGCGGCGGGGTCTGGGTTTTCATCCACGGTTCAATGGAGGAAAGCTGGGCATAGACCGTGTTCACATCCGGAATCAGATCCTTCACGACCTTCATATGCGGCAGCGGGTAGATTTTCGCGTCGCCCTTGATGTCGCTGATGAATTTGGTGCAGGCCAGCGTGTTCGTGCCGTCGATGTTCATTGCGCAGGAACCGCAGATGCCTTCCCGGCAGGACCGCCGGAAGGTCAGCGTCTGGTCTACCTCGTTCTTGATCTTGATGATCGCGTCGAGAACCATCGGCCCGCAATCGTCGAGATCGATCGTGTAGCTGTCGATCTGCGGGTTTTTGCCGTCGTCCGGGTTCCAGCGGTAAACGTGAAAGGTTTTCGGCCGCTTCGCGCCGTCCGGCGCCGGCCAGGTCTTGCCCTTGCCAATCCGTGAATTCGCCGGAAGATTAAATTCCACCATTTGAGGATACTCCTTTGTCTTCCCTGTGCCTGTAGCCGCGGTACGGTGATCGGCGGATGCCGATCAATACACCCGCGCTTTCGGCGGAATTGTCTGTACGTCGTTCGACATGGGCTGAAGGTTGACTGAACGATAGTCGATATCGATCTCGCCCTTCTCGTCGATCCAGCACATGGTGTGTTTCATCCAGTTTTCGTCGTCCCGGTCCGGATAGTCGTCGCGCGCCTGTGCGCCACGCGATTCCTTGCGGTTTTCGGCACAGACGATGGTCATCATCGCCTGTTCGATGAGATTCTCGAATTCCAGCGTTTCAACCAGATCGGAATTCCAGATCATCGACCGGTCGGACACCTTGATGTCGTCGCGGCCGGCCCAGACCTTCTTCATCTTGTCGATGCCCGGTTTCAGAATGTCTTCGGTGCGGAACACCGCGCAATGTTGCTGCATGGCGCGCTGCATGTCGTTGCGAAGCTCCGCCGTTGTGGTGCCGCCATCGGCGTGACGCGCCTTGTCCAGACGATCCAGCGCCATCTGGCCGGCATTCTTCGGTAGCGGCGGCGGTTCGCCTTCCTTCTGCACGATTTCGCCGCAGCGTAGCGCACAGGCCCGGCCGAAGACGACCAGATCAAGCAGCGAGTTGGAGCCGAGCCGGTTTGCGCCGTGCACCGAAACACAGGCCGCTTCGCCCGCCGCCATCAGACCCGGTACAATGGTTGTTTCGCCGCCTTTGGTCTGGGTCAGCACTTCGCCGTGGAAGTTGGTCGGAATGCCGCCCATGTTGTAATGACAGGTCGGCACGACCGGGATCGGTTCCTTCGAGACATCGACGCCGGCGAAAATTCGCGCCGATTCCGAAATTCCCGGCAGGCGCTGTTCGATCACATCCGGATCGAGATGCTCGATATGCAGGTGAATGTGATCCTTTTCCGCTCCGACGCCCCGGCCTTCGTTGATTTCCATGGTCATCGAGCGGCTGACGACATCGCGCGACGCCAGATCCTTGGCGGATGGCGCGTAGCGTTCCATGAAGCGTTCGCCTTCCGAATTCGTCAGGTACCCGCCTTCACCGCGCACGCCTTCCGTGATCAGGCAGCCGGCTCCGTAAATTCCGGTCGGGTGGAACTGGACGAATTCCATGTCCTGCATCGGCAGGCCGGCGCGTGCGACCATGCCGCCGCCGTCGCCGGTACAGGTATGGGCGGAGGTCGCCGAAAAGTAGACCCGGCCATAGCCGCCGGTCGCCAGAACGACCATCTTCGCCCGGAAACGGTGAATCGTGCCGTCGTCGAGGTTCCAGGCCATGACGCCGACGCAGACTCCGTCGTCGTTCATGATCAGGTCGAGCGCGAAATATTCGATGAAAAATTCCGCCTGATGCTTCAGCGACTGCTGATACAGGGTATGAAGAATGGCGTGGCCTGTCCGGTCGGCGGCGGCGCAGGTGCGCTGTGCGGCCGGGCCTTCGCCCATATTCTGCATCATCCCGCCGAATGGCCGCTGATAGATCTTGCCGTCTTCTGTGCGGCTGAACGGAACGCCGTAATGTTCAAGCTCGATAATCGCCGGCGCGGCCTCGCGCACCATGTATTCGATGGCGTCCTGATCGCCCAGCCAGTCCGACCCCTTGACAGTGTCGTACATGTGCCAGCGCCAGTCGTCCGGGCCCATATTGCCCAATGAGGCGGAAATGCCGCCCTGGGCGGCGACCGTGTGCGACCGGGTCGGGAATACCTTCGTGATGCAGGCAGTCTTAAGCCCCTGTTCGGCCATGCCGAATGTCGCGCGCAGGCCCGCGCCGCCAGCGCCGACCACAACGACGTCGTAGGTATGGTCGACGATCTTGTAGCTATCGGTCATGTTTATGCTCCCAATGCGATCTTGAGGACCGCGTAACCGCAGGCGACAGCAAGCACGGCGCTTGCGAACTTCACGAACAGAATCGTCGCCAGTTTGGTGAATTCAGTATGAATATAGTCTTCGATGACAACCTGCAGGCCAAGCTGCAGGTGGTGGAAGGTTGCGACGATCAACAGCAGCATCAGAACCGTGTTCCACGGCTGAGCAAGCCAACCGGCGACGGTTCCGTATCCGGCGCCTGACAACGTGATGACCGAATAGACGAACCACAGGGTCAATGGCACCAGGGCGACGGCGGTGACCCGCTGCCCCCACCAGTGATGGGTGCCGTTCTTCGCCGAACCGAGACCGCGTACCGTCGCGAGACGTGTTTTCAATGGCATCAGATCATCCTCCTATATCAAGAAATAGCCGACAATCCATGCCAGCCCGGTGAGGATAAAAGAGGAAGCGACCATGATATGGCCGGAAAGCGCCGCACTGGTGAGTTCGAGACCCTTGCCGGCATCCCAGAACAGGTGGCGGATACCGTTCGCCAGATGGTAGAATAGCGCCCAGGTCCAGCCCAATAGAAGCAGTAACCCGATAATGCTGCCGGCAAGGTCCTGCGCTGTCGCGAAGGATTCCGCACCACCGGCCAGCGCCAGAAGCCAGTAGGCCATGAAGATTGTGCCGAAAGCCAGGCCGACGCCGGTGATCCGATGAATAATCGAATACGCCATGGTCCATTCGAACCGGTACACCTGCAGATGCGGCGATAATGGTCTGTTGTCCGTCGTCATGGGTCCCCCCTGCATTCGGCGCCTCACGATACCCGGATAGGGCGGCGCTCCTGATCTGATGGCCGACGGTGAGCGCCGGCAGAAAATTTCGAATCCGAACCGCTTCCCCACAAGCAGCATATTCCCTAGCGTACCCGGAGATGATGAACAGTCAAAAGGGTTTTTGTCGCACAGGGAAGGTTTCTGCTGAATTTGGCTGAAAACAAGCGATGTCCGCTTCGATTAAGCGATTGTTTTCCCAAAGAAAATGGCGCTTGTGTGGATAAGGTTGTGGATAAGCAGGGGGTGGATTGGGGGCTAACTACCTAATAATGCACAGAAAAATCGGGCATCGGGTGATTTTTCAATAGATTCGCGTCGACGAGTTTGAAACACTGACGACCGGCGAAACAGGACGTCAGTCTCTGTTTCGGAGGCTGGCGGTAAACGCCGGCGGTTGTGGGCTTTCGGGCCTGTGGTTGCCGGGCAGGCCGTTTCCTGCCGGGTGGGCGGCGTCTTGCGGGGCGTCTTCTTCTTCGGCGCAGGCCTCACGCGTCAGATTTGCGGCACTTTCGTGTCTGTGGATCAGGGTCGGGTGCTGTGGGTCTCAGTGCTTGCCAGGGTGACCGAGCTTCTACAGTTCCCGGCCTGACGCACCGTTGTTCAAACTCGATACGATAGATTTGCGTGACGATCGGCTATTGTCTGAGGGTGCGGTTTGCCATGCGCCACCGCCAAGGTGGAGTGGGATTCGTTGTATTCCACAAACCGGCTTTCCTAGATTTTGCAATGTTTTCCAATCGATTCAGAGAGCTTTGCCGCTCTCTGGACAAGTGGGTGTAATGCCGCCGCAAAACCCAGGCATGACCCAATATGACCAATTGTTCATTTACATTCGTAAATTTCGGGTTGTCGTCATTTTTCACAAAAATAGTTGCAAGGGATCGGCGATGAATGTCCAGACCATGCCCTTCCAGGAGAACTTTCTTCCCGCCAATAAGATTTACCAGCCCAAATGTCGCCAAATCGCCCCATGGTTGGCCATCCTCCGGGCAGTCTATCGCATCCAGCCGGATTTTTACTTGGAGACCCTGCATTTTGCCGCCGAGCATTTTGACAATGACGGTATCTCCGTCCACCACGCGAACAACCCGGGCGTCAACAAAGCCTGACCACTCAATGCCGGCGACAGGCTTCTGCTCATATACTCCAAATCTATTGCGATGCTTTTTGTTGCGTTTGTATCTGCGGTTCCGAGGCCTGAATTGTACGTACAAAAAGAGCGCTAGGCAAAGCAGAGATAGCTCCCACGATAGGTATACATCTTGCATTTTTCTGATCGCATCTACTGTTCACACACGCAAACATTAGAGTAGCTGATCGAAAATTCACAAATATTGGTTGATAAAATGTATCTCAATTACGCCGCAACGTCTGCGTCCAGCGCGGCGATGTTTTCCGCCAGCGCCAGAACCTGACGGGCCGTTTCGGCATGCAGGTTTTCGATCAGTTTGCCGTCCAGCACCGCGACGCCCTTGCCGTCGGCGATGGCCGCATCGAAGGCGTCGATAACCTTGCGGGCATGCGAGATGTCGTTTTCGGTCGGCCCGAAGACAGCGTTGGCGGCGGCAAGCGTTTTCGGATGGATCAGGCTTTTGCCGTCGAAACCGAATTCCCGTCCCTGGCGGCAGGAGGCCTTGAAACCGGCATCGTCGTCGAGATCGAGATGCACGCCGTCGATGATCGCCAACCCATGGGCGCGCGCCGCCAGCACCGTCATGCCGAGGCTGGTCACAAGCGGCAGGCGTTCCGTTGTATGCAAGGCGCCGAGGTCCTTCACCAGATCGGACGTCCCCATGACGAAGCCGCCCAGCCGCGGCGAAGCGGCGGCTATCTCACGAATGTTGAGGATCGCCATCGGCGACTCGATCATGCACCAGATCGCCATGCCGTCCGGCGCGCCGGCCGCGGCCATGGCGCTGTCGACCGAAAGAACATCGGAAACGGACGATACTTTCGGCACCAGAATAGCATCGGCGGACGTTCGGGCGATGGCGGCGATGTCGTCACGGCCCCAGTCGGTGTCCAGCGCATTGATGCGGACCAGAATTTCCCGCCTGCCGTAGCCGCCTTTGCCCAGTTCAACGGTGATGGTCGTGCGGGACTCGGTCTTGGCGTTCGGGGCGATGGAATCCTCAAGATCCATAATCAGCGCGTCAGCCGCCAGCCGCCGGCCCTTGTCCAGGGCTCGCGCATTGGAACCCGGCATATAGAGAAACGACCGTCTCGGCCGGCTGCTGATACTCATGGCGCGTACCCTTGCTTCCGTCTGCGTGATGAATTGGTAGTACCAATTTGGCGGGAGAACCGCAATCCGGTTCTGGACGGCGGTTAAGGTGCTCTCGACCGGGTTTCGAAAAGCCGCACTTGTCGAGCCGGTTGCGCTGCTGTAAGGGCAGTCCATGCCAGTTTTATCCATTCAGTCTCATGTCGCATACGGCTATGTCGGAAACGCCGCCGCTGTCTTTCCGATGCAGCGGCTGGGTATTGAAGTATGGCCGGTCCATACGGTCCTGTATTCCAACCACAAGGGATATGGCGACTGGGACGGCGTCGACATGTCTATCGAGGCCGTCGCCTCCGTCCTGCGCGGTATCGAGGCGCGGGGCGTGCTGTCGAAATGCGAAGCGGTGCTGACCGGTTTTATCGGCGTTCCCGAACTGACGGCGCTGATCGTGGAAACCGTGGCCAAGGTGCGTGCCGCGAATCCCAAGGCCTTTTATTGCTGCGACCCGGTAATGGGCGATGAGGTGCCGGGACTGTACGTATCCTCGGAACTGCCCGATCTGATCCGCACGCGGCTGATTCCCATTGCCGATATCGTGACGCCGAACCAGTTCGAACTGAATCAGTTGACGGGCATGAACCCGACGACACTGGAAGAAGCCCTGAAAGCGGCCGATACGCTGCTCGACATGGGGCCGCGCATGGTGTTGCTGACCAGCCTGAAACGAGCGGAAACCGAACCCAACAGCGTTGAAATGCTTTTGGTAACCCGGTCGGATGCCTGGCTGGTAGCGACGCCGCTGTTCGATTTCGCCGAACCGCCGAACGGATCAGGCGATATGACCGCCAGCCTGTTCACGGCGCATTTTCTGAAAACCGGCGATCCGGCAACGGCGCTAGCGGCCACCACGGCATCGATTTTCGCCGTTTTCGAAGCGACGCACCGGGCCAACAGCCGGGAGATTACCATGATCGAGGCCCAGGATGCGCTGGTGCATCCGTCGCGCGCCTTTGCGGTGGAAAAAGTCCGCTAGCTCTTTACCGGCTGCGCCGCCGCGCTGCTTCTGACCCGAGCGAACAGAGCGTGCCGAACGCGGTCGATCACCTCGCGCCAGTCGCCCGGGCTGGTCTGCCGGAACAGCGACATCGACGGATACCACGGCGTGTCGGCGCGCTGTAGCTGCCAACGCCAGTCCGGCGCGAAAGGAAGCAGGGTCCAGACGGGTACGCCCATCCCGCCCGCCAGATGCGCGACCGATGTATCGACCGAAATCAGCAGGTCGAGTTGCGCAATCAACGACGCCGTGTCGCCGTAGTGACCGATCATCGGGCTGCAGTCGTGAACCAGGCCGGTTAATCCGGTATCGCCAATCTGGCGTGACGCCGGGCCGACCTGGAAACTGTGGAACGCGATGCCGGTAACATCCAGCAACCGGGCGAAATCCGACAATGCGATCGACCGGTTGCGGTCGTTGCGGTGGCCTGGTTTGCCGGCCCAGACCAGCCCGACCTTCAAATGGCCGTCCGGCCCGGCATGCAGGACGGGCCCGCCGGGTGGTGGCGACAGGTAAGGCGTTTCGCCGAACAGGATTTCTGGCGAGTCACTGAAATGGCGCGGCAGGCTCAGAAGCGGCGATTGAACGTCACAGGTCGGAACCGGATCGCCGCTTGCGATTATCCGTAAGGCTTCGAAGCCGGGGCTGGCGGACAACAGGGGAATCAGGGGTGGCTGCGCTTCGAAAACAACGGTGCCGAACCGTACCGCCAGACGCGGTAGATAGCGGCAGAATTGCAGCGTGTCGCCCAGCCCCTGTTCGTGATGCACCAGAATCGACCGGTTCTCATCATCGCCAACTTGCCATTGCGGAAGATTGCCGTGCCGTGCTAGATTTTCCGGCAGGGTCCAGCGGCTTTCATAGGCGACGAACCCGGCGACCAGGTCACCCGATAGAAGGTCGGTCAGCGCCCGGTCCCAGGCCAGGTCGGGTTTGTCGTAGCCTAGAAGTTCAGCGCGCCGGAAACTGTGCTGTGCAGCGTCGAGATCGCCGAGATCACGGTAGACGAGTCCAAGATTATAGTGGATATGGGCCGCGCCGGGCGACAGGTCGATGGCGGTTTCCTGGGCGTGCCGCGCTTCCTCCAGCCGGTTCGCGGCGCGCAGGGCATTGCCCAGATTGGACCACGCCGGTCCATCGCCCCTTGTCAGCGAAACACCCCGGCTGAGACAGATAACAGCGGCGTCGGTTTGTCCCTTGCTACGCAGCAGCACGCCGAGATTGATCCAGGCTGGCGCGCAGGACGGGTCAACCGCCAGCACCGCGCGGTAGGCCGCGGCGGCGGTATCGGGATCGCCCTTCCGATGCAGGCGAATAGCCGTTTGCAGCGCCCGGTCGGTATCGGCGGATTTCTGTGGAACGTCTTTGTCGGCCATGGGCGATACCTTACCGGTATCGCCCAACCCGGTCTACGCGGTCAGATAGCCGTCCTCGATCAGTCGCTCGGCGATCTGCACCGTGTTCAGCGCCGCCCCTTTTCGCAGATTGTCGGAGACGCACCACAGGTTCAGACCGTTGTCGATGGTGCTGTCCTCGCGGATCCGGCTGATATACACGGCATCCTCGCCGGCGCATTCCTTCGGGGTCACATAGCCTTCGTCGGCGCGGCGGTCGATGACCGTGCAGCCGGGCGCGTTGCGCAGGATTTCCCGCGCTTCATCCGCCGAAACCGGCTTTCTGAATTCAATGTTGATGGCCTCGGCATGGCCAATGAAAACCGGCACGCGGACGCAGGTCGCCGTCAGCTTGATCTTTGGGTCGAGAATCTTCTTGGTCTCGACCATCATCTTCCATTCCTCCTTGGTCGATCCGTCATCCATGAACTTGTCGATATGCGGGATGACGTTGAAAGCGATGTCCTTGGTGAATTTCTCGCGCTTGATCGGGTCGTTCACGTAAACAGCCCGCGTCTGGTCGAACAGCTCGTCCATGCCGTCGCGGCCGGCGCCGGAAACCGACTGATAGGTCGATACAACCACGCGTTTGATGCCGAAGGCGTCGTGCAGCGGTTTCAGCGCCACGACCATCTGAATGGTGGAGCAGTTCGGATTGGCGATGATGTTCTTCTTGGTGTGCTGGGCCAGCGCTTTCGGGTTCACTTCCGGCACCACCAGCGGCACGTCCGGGTCCATCCGGAAATGCGAGGTATTGTCGATGACGACAGCTCCGGCTTTCGCCGCCTTCGGCGAATATTCGGCCGAGACCGATGCGCCGGGCGACGACAGCACGATATCCGTTCCGGTAAAGTCGAAGTTTGCGAGATCCTGGCATTTCAGCGTCTTGTCTTCGCCGTATGAAACTTCCTTGCCGATCGACCGGCTGGACGCCAGCGCAACGACCTTGCTGGCCGGAAAGTTCCGTTCCGCCATGATGGACAACACTTCGCGACCCACGTTGCCGGACGCGCCGACAACAGCTACCGAATAACCCATTTCAATTCCTCTACTTATTACCTGCCGCTCTATGGTCCACGCGACCGGCTGTTTCAACAAAAAACCTTAAATTCACGCACAAACGAAACGGGCCGCCCGAAGGCGGCCCGCGTCTGAATTCCTGATCCGGTATCTAGCTGCCGGTATTCGGTATCGACGTCTGGCCGCCCGTGGTCGCCACGGTCGTCGTCGTTTTCGTTTTGGCCGTCGTCATCCCGGCGCAGCCGCCGCCGGCCTGGGCTGAGGCCGTGAAGGCGACAAATCCGATCGCCGCAAGGGCAAGAGCAATTGTTTTACGCATATTGCACGTCCTTTCGATGCTGATCCAAGTTTAAAAACTGATCAAATATCCAATCGAACCGTAAGACTAACCCGAATGCCGTTTCGCCGCAAGAAGCCGGCGAACACAGCTTCGCGAGGTCCACCCTCACCTTGATCCTCTCCCGCCGGCGGGAGAGGAAAATGGAAGGCGCTGCGATCAGGATATATCGCCGCTGTTGACGACCGTCACGCCGTTGTCGGCAAAGGCGGCGCGGGCGGCGTCGAGCGAGCCGTTGAAGTCGATGGCGCGGCAGGCGTCGTCCACCAGCACGGCATCGAAGCCTTCCTTGCGGGCGTCGAGCGCCGACCAGCCGACGCAGAAATCCGTCGCCAGACCGGTGAAGAACAGCCGTTCGAAACCGCGTTCGCGCAGGTAACCGGCAAGCCCGGTCGGTGTTTCCTGATCGTTTTCGTAAAACGCCGAATAGGAATCGATTGCGCGCCGGTAGCCCTTGCGGATCACCAGTTCGGCCTTCGTTATCGTCAGGTCGGCATGGAATTCCGCGCCTTTCGTGCCCTGTACGCAGTGATCCGGCCACAGCACCTGATCGCCATAGGCGACCGTGATCATCTCCATCGGGTTCCTGCCCGCGTGACTGGAGGCGAAGCTGTCATGCCCGGCCGGGTGCCAGTCCTGGGTCAGCACCACATGGTCGAATTTTTCGATCAAGCGGTTGGTCACCGGCACGACCGCATCGCCATCCGGCACGGCGAGCGCGCCGCCGGGACAGAAATCGTTCTGCACATCGACGACGACCAGCGCATCCGTTTCGTTATTGATGGCGATTTCGGTCATAACGATCAGGCCGCGCGGCTGTCGAGTTCGGCGATCAGCTTGTCGCCCATCTGCTGGGTCGACACCTGTTCGCAGCCCGGAGTCATGATGTCGCCGGTGCGGATGCCTCGGCTGAGCACGGCCTGGGCGGCCTGTTCGATGAGGTCGGCGTCTTCCTGCAGGTCGAAGGAATAGCGCAGGCACATCGCGAACGACAGCAGCATCGCGAACGGATTGGCGAGGCCCTTGCCGGCGATATCCGGGGCGGTGCCGTGGACCGGTTCGTACAAGGCCTTGCGGCGGCCGGTTTCATCGACCGCGCCCAGCGAGGCGGAGGGCAGCATGCCCAGCGAGCCGGTCAGCATGGCCGCGACGTCGGACAGGATATCGCCGAACAGGTTGTCGCAGACGATGACATCGAACTGTTTCGGGTTACGCACAAGCTGCATGGCGCAGTTGTCGGCATACATGTTGCTGAGCGCGATATCCTCGTAGCCGCCCTTTTTATGCACTTCGGCGACCGTATCGCGCCAGAACACGCCGGTTTTCATCACATTGGCCTTTTCCGCCGAGGTGACCTTGCCGTTGCGCTTGCGGGCCAGATCGAAGGCGACCGCGGCCACCCGTTCGATTTCAGCCTTGGTGTAGGACTGGGTGTCGATGCAGCGTTCGGTGCCGTCGGGCAGGGTCTGCATGCCGCGCGGTTCGCCGAAATATACGCCGGCGGTGAGTTCGCGGACGATCATGATGTCCAGCCCCTGAACCACTTCCGGTTTCAGGGTCGAGGCGTCCAGCAGGGCGTCGAAGGTGACGGCCGGGCGCAGGTTGGCGAACAGGTCGAGATCCTTGCGCAGGCGCAGCAGCCCGGCTTCCGGGCGAACATCCCAGGCAAGATTGTCGTATTGCGGGCCGCCGACCGCGCCGAACAGAACGGCGTCGGCGTTCATCGCGTCTTCCACCGTGTCGTCGCGTACCGAAACGCCGTGGGCGTCATAGGCCGCGCCGCCGACCAGGTCTTCCTTGACGTCGAAGGAAACCGCGCGGCGCTTGTCCATCCAGTCCAGAACCTTCCGGACTTCCCCGCACACTTCAGGACCGATGCCGTCGCCCGGCAACATCAACAAGGTTTTGTTCGACGCCATCTGCGCTACCCCTATCAAAGACAATTCCGATGCGGCTTTTCACCGCGACGCAGGGTTTTACCCGGCTGAACGGAAAAGCGAAAGAGGGCAGGCGAAATTGCATGCGGGTCGGCGCAATCCAGACTGTTGTGTTTCGCACAGAGTCGGTCTTTCCGGTCTGACGAATTGTATCCGCTTATGGTCCGGAAGCCGGATCGTCACGATAATCTGGTCGTATTTTCAATTAGATTAAGAACGTTTTAAACAGCAGATAAAGGCAATAACAATTAAAGATAGCATTTTAGCCCTTAGATTGTATAGTATGTATGAATTATTCACTCTTGAGAGGGGCAAGAATGAATATACATCAGAAAGCAAAATTTAGTCGTATCGCATGCCTTATGGCCGGATTAACGCTGGCTGCCTGTACCCAGCCTCCGCCGAATATCAGCGCGCCCTTCAATCTGGATGACGATGGCGGGTATCTGACGGGCGCGAAATCGCGGGTCATCATCGCACAAGAACCAAGTCTGGCGTCGCGTCCCGGCGCAATCTTTCCGAACCGGGTGACCTGCGTCGAGCCGCATCCCGATGTCGCCTCGTCTCTGGTGAATTCATTCGGCGTTGGGGCAAGCCTGTTCGCCAAGGGGTCGGCCTCGCTCTCCGGTTCCCAGGCGGAAGGGCTGGCGCAGATCGCGCAGCGTACGGTATCGATCCAGACCCTGCAGCGTCTGATGTTCCGCGCCTGCGAGGCCTATACCAACGGGGCGATGACCGGCACCAGCTACAGCCTGCTTCTCAGCGAGATCAACAAGACGATGGTAACACTCGTTCTGGCGGAAACCGCCGGCGGGCGGTTCGGGGCGTCCGGGGCCGCAATCGGCGGTGAGGCGAGCAGCGATGTTACGGCTGAGCTGGACGAGCTCGAAACCCTGCTGATAAATCTCGAACAGCAGAGCGATGAGGTCGACGAAGCGAAGGAAGACCTGGAGGATGCGAATGATACCAACGATCAGGTCGTCGCGCAGGCTGCGGCTGACGGTACCGTGGACGGCGATGAAAGCCAGGACATCGCCGATTCAGAAGCCGATCAGGAAAAGGCGGCCGAGAATCTGGCGTCAAGGTCCGAGGAACTAAGCCGTACCAGCAAGGCGATCGCCAACACGACGGCGAAGATAACGACTGTATCCGGTCTCGGCGCGATCGCCTCGAAGCCAAGCGACAAGGTCGCGGCGACAATTGAAAAGATGCAGGCCAATTTCCTGAGCAGCGGCGATACGCAGAACTATATCGCCGCCTGCCTCGTCGAACTGGGTCTTGGCAGTGAGAAATTGGATCCGAAGCAACTGAATCAGTTGACCGATGCCAGTCAGAACCTGGAACTCCAGGATTTGAAAATTGCCGCCTACAGGGACAGCCTGAACGTTCTGAACGAACAAGTCCGGCACAACACCGGAAAAATCCAGGAACTCGACGAACGAAAACAAAAGGTGCTGACCGAGTCGCAGAAAGATATCGATGCGATAGAAAAGAAGATCGATTCGAAAGAGTCCGAGATCAAAAATACAATGGGCGATATCAATAAGTTGCTGGAGGCGATTCCTGACAGTTCAGGCGATGGAAAATCCCAGGCGGAACAGCAATCTGACGCGGATAACGATGAGGCCGACAAATTACTCGAAAATCAACAGAAACTCGAAAAAAATCAGAATGATGTGTCTTCGCTGAAGAAAAAGCAGGCAGAAATTCGAACAGACACCAGACGACAGTTGTCAGAGTTGGATCAAGAACAGCAAAATGCCGAAGATGCCCTTGCAGAGTTAAGTGAAGACTACAAGGAGATCGGACAAAAACTTCACGCCGAACGCTCAGCCACCAATACGCTTACCGTGCAAAATGCCGCTGCGGCCGGTTTGGCGAAGACAATGAAAGACAGTTTGTTCCAGACACAGAACCAGAAGGAATTGCTGTACAGGATTTATCATCTGCATCGCCGCACCGGACTTTTCGAACACTGCTCTAGGCATCTTGCTCCTTATCTCGCCGACGTTTCAAGTTACAGAACTGCCGCACTGGATAAGAAAACAGAGGTGGACCTGAAAATGATTGAGGCGGCGGCGACAGTCGCTGTTTCCCAGAAAGAGGAAAAAGCGGCACGGTTCGCCTTCTGCCATTTCCTGCCGGATAACAGTTTGCGCGACGAATGTATTGCAAATCTGGCGAAACTCGATGCGCCGAAACCGGCTGTCCCGCAACCGTCGGTCAAGCCACCGGAGGCCGAGCCTGAGGAGGATATCGGGAAACTCTATCTTTCCATCCTGTCGGAGATGGGAGCACTGAAGAGCCTGTCCGCAGCGTTGGCCGCGCTTCAGGCGCGGGCCGCCGCCGATGCCGACGGCAAGGTCGTGCTGATTAAGTCGCGCGACATCGACCCCGCCAAACTCGACAAGACCGCAAAGGCCGAATACGACAAGCTTGTGAAGGCGGGAGCGCTGCTTGAAACTCGGCGCGGCGAGGTGATCGCGGCGGCTGAGAAGGCCGCAGCCAGCGCTTCGGCCAGAGAAGCCGGCCGGGCCGGTCTGCAAACGGATTATCAGGAGTATCTTGCGGCGACCGTTGCACTGAAGACAGCGGATGCGGATACAAAGGAAATTCTCGAACAGAAAATCGTCGAACTGACCGCCAAAATTCGCGGGTATGCCTTTCAAACATCTAAGACATCGAAACAGGTTTCCGAAGCCAGCAAGGGCATCACGGCGTTTCTGGAGGCTGTGAAAACGCACAATGCCGCTGTTGCGGCTTTCAAGGTGCCCGAAGCGACAGGCTGAACCCGTTCGAAAAAGCAGGGCGCGTCCGGGATTGACGGTCAGGTCAGAAGGCGGCTTTTCGGCGCGCGCGGACGCACCAGGGTGAGGGCGACCATCAGCACGCACATCGACCCCCAGACATACAGCGAATGACGTTCGTCGAACAGCACGATGCCCCAGACAAGGCCGAACGCGGTCACCAGATAGGAGGTCTGGCTGGCGAAGATCGGCCCTGATGTGTTGATGACATACAGCCATGTCGAAAAGGCGGCAGCGGTGATCAGGCCGGCGCCGGTGGCGGCGTATTGCATCGGCCCCCATTCGGTGAAAACCGGGATCGCGGTATGGGTCAGCATCGCGACCGGCGTCAGCAGTACAACGGCGGCGAACTGCCGGCCGCAGGTGAGCTGCATCGACGAGGCGTTGGCCGGTCGGTATCCGCCGGCATAGACGCTTTCTATGGAAAAGCAGACGGCGGCGAAAACAATCAACCCGACAAACGGCGCGGCCGATGAATCCGGCAAGGCCGCCTTCGGCAGCACGATCAGTGCGATGCCGACCAGACCGAGACCGAGGCCGGCAAGGCGACGCGGCTCCGCCGCCTCGACCTTCATCAAAACGGCGAGGCCATAGACGCTGGCCGGCATCAGGGTCAGGCCGATGGAAACCACGCCGGCCGGCAGTTCGCTGGCGGCCCAGGCGAGGCAGATTGATGGCAGGGCGGTGCCGATAGCGCCGCAGATAAAGCTGAATTTGATCACATCCAGACGGATACGCTTCGGCCTTGCGATGAACGAAGTGATAATCAGAAGGACCGTGCCGCCGGTAAACACCTGCCACAACGCCAGGCCGACCGGATGCGCACCCGCGCCCGTCGCAATCTTGTGCAGCGAAACGACAAGGCCCCAGGCCGCGCCCATGAAAAACAGCAACAGATAGGGAAGCACCTTCTCCCGCAGGGTCTGGATCGGCTGCGCCGGATCGAGGCTTGTCATAATTTGCTCTGGATCTTTTCGAGGATATTGATCGGTTTTCGCGGCTGCACCAGCGCCAGACCGAGGATGGTCAAAAGCAGTGCCGCCCAGACATAGCCCGAATGACGCTCGTCGAACAAGATCATGCCCCACCCCATGCCGAACAGCGTGATCAGATACGACGACTGACTGCCGAAGATCGGCCCCGACGTCTTGATGACATACAACAGGGTGGTGAAGGCGCCCGCGGTCAGGAAGCCGGTCGCGGTTGCAGCATACTGCATCGGCCCCCAGGGCTCGAAAAGCGGGATAGCCGTATCGGTGAAATAGACAATCGGGGCCAACAGGATGACGGCGACACTGTTGCGGCCGCAGGTAAGCTGCATCGAGGTGACATCGGGCGGACGAAAGCCGCCGGCGAGAAAGTTTTCCGTCGCCATGCTGAAACAGGCGAGGATTGCCAGCAGCGCCCAGGGCGCCATGTCCGGCGTCGGCAGGGATTGTTTCGGCAGCAGGATCAGCAGCATGCCCGCCATGCCGATGCAGACGCCGATCAGCCGCTGGCGTTCCGCCGCCTCGACCCGGAACAGCACCGACAGCGCATAGGTGAAAATCGGCATGCTGGTAAAGGTGATGGCGACAATGCCGGCCGGCAGTTCCGACGCGGCCCAGGCCAGGGCAACCGACGGGAAGCCGATGCCGATGACGCCGCAGAGAACGCAGAATATCATGACATCCCGCCGGAAGCGGCGCGGCGGGGTTCTGAAAAGGACGGGAATGGCTAGAAGGGCGGTGCTGGTCGCTACCATCCAGAAGCCGAGGCCGATCGGATGTGCGCCTGCGGCGGCCGCGATTTTCTGAACGGAAATCATCAGGCCCCAGGCGAGACCCATCAGCAGCAGCAAAATGTAAGGAACCAGACCGGCATTGTGCCGGCCCTGGAGCGGGGGAAGTGCGACCTCGCTCAACCAGCCTTCCGATGATACCAGGGCTGGCTGACCGCCCGTTTCGTCTCGAAGTCCTCGATCTTGCCGCCCTTCTGCATTGTCAGGCCGATATCGTCCAGGCCGTTCATCATGCAATGCTTGCGAAAGCCGTCCAGCTCGAAGGCGATGGTTTCACCATCCGGGTCGCTGACTGTCTGGTTTTCCAGATCGATTTCGAACAGCGCATTGCCGCCGCGTTCGGCCTTGTCCATCAGCCGGTCGATCACCTCGCGCGGAAGCTGGATCGGCAGGATGCCGTTCTTAAAGCAGTTGTTATAGAAGATGTCGGCGAAGCTGGGCGCGATGACGCAGCGGATGCCGAAATCAAGCAGGGCCCAGGGGGCGTGCTCACGGCTCGACCCGCAACCGAAATTGTCGCCGGCGATCAGGATCGAGGCCTTGGTGTACGGTTCCTTGTTGAGGATGAAATCCGGCCGCTTGTTGCCGTCATCGTCGTAGCGCATTTCGAAAAACAGGTTCTTGCCGAGGCCTGTGCGCGCGATCGTTTTCAGGAACTGCTTCGGGATCAGCATATCGGTATCGATATTGATCAGATCCAGCGGCGCGGCGATTCCGGTCAACGTCTTGAAGGCTTGCATCGGTTCGGTTCCTTCCTGCTGCTCTACCGCCGCGTCTGGCGGCTGCTCCAGATGATCAGGCAATCATCCATCAGTTCGGCATCGACTTCGTCTGCGAAGTCGATTTCCGGTACGTCGATATACCACGCCTCGGTGTCGAGATCGCGCTGCAGCATGCGGCTGACGAAACTTTCCGATTCTTCAAAGGCGACAGCACCCATCACAGCAAATCCCTTACATCGGCGAGGCTGCCCTTGATGGCGGCCGCGGCGGCCATGGCCGGGCTGACCAGGTGCGTGCGTCCGCCCCGGCCCTGACGGCCTTCGAAATTACGGTTGGACGTCGACGCACAGCGTTCGCCCGGTTTCAGCTTGTCGGCGTTCATGGCGAGGCACATCGAACAGCCCGGCTCGCGCCAGTCGAAACCCGCCTCGATGAAAATCTTGTCCAGGCCTTCGCTTTCGGCCTGTTCCTTCACCAGACCGGAACCGGGCACGATCATCGCATACACGCTGTCGGCGACCTTGCGGCCCTTGGCGATGGCGGCGACGGCGCGCAGGTCTTCGATCCGGCCGTTGGTGCAGGAGCCGATAAACGCCTTGTCGATCTTGATATCGGTCGCCCGCGTGCCGGCGGTGAGGCCCATATATTCCAGCGACCGCTTGATCGCCATCGCCTTGTTGGCGTCGGGCGCATCGTCCGGCGACGGCACGATGCCGGTGATCGGCACGACGTCTTCCGGGCTGGTGCCCCAGGTGATCTGAGGCGGAATATCCGTCACCGACAGGGAAACCTCCTTGTCGTAGGTCGCGCCTGCATCGGACGGCAGGGTCTTCCAGTATTCGACAGCCATTTCCCATTCGCCGGCTTTTGGCGACATCGGGCGGCCTTCAAGATAGTCGAAGGTCTTCTGGTCGGGCGCGATCAGGCCGGCGCGCGCGCCACCTTCGATCGACATGTTGCAGACCGTCATCCGGCCTTCCATCGACAGCGCCTGAATGGCCGGGCCGGCATATTCGATGACATGGCCGGTACCGCCGGCCGTGCCGATCTTGCCGATCAGGGCGAGGATCAGGTCTTTCGCGGTCAGGCCGATCGGCAGATCGCCTTCGACATTCACCCGCATGTTTTTCAGCGGCCCCTGCAACAGGGTCTGGGTGGCCAGAACGTGTTCGACCTCGGACGTGCCGATACCAAAGGCCAGCGCCCCGAATGCGCCGTGCGTCGCCGTGTGGCTGTCGCCGCAGACGATGGTCGCGCCGGGCAGGGTGAAGCCCTGTTCCGGCCCGATGATGTGGACGATGCCCTGGCGAATATCGTCCATCGCGTATTCGGTGATACCGAATTCGATACAGTTTTTCGTCAGCGTCTCGACCTGGATGCGGGCTTCCTCGTCGACGATTCCGGCCGACCGGTCGCTGGTCGGCACATTGTGATCGGCGACAGCCAGCGTCAGTTCCGGGCGGCGGACTGCCCGCCCGGTATTGCGCAATCCTTCGAACGCCTGGGGGCTGGTGACTTCATGCACCAGATGCCGGTCGATGTAGAGCAGGCAGGTACCGTCTTCCTGCACATCCACAAGATGGCTGTCCCAGATCTTGTCGAACAATGTTTTTGGCTGCGCCATGCCGCACCTCTTCAAGTCTATCGCCGAGTATTTAAGGGATCGGAGCCGAACAGGGAACCGTTTTCTGTCACCCTGTCCGGATACGTCTTCCCTTATTCCTTCGAGGCTTCTTCCGCCCCGTCTTCGGCAACCGGCGGTGCAACCTGTTCGGCCAGAGCCTCTTCGCTCATCGCCGCTGCCGATGCTGCTTCGGCTTCCGCTGCTGCAGCCGCCGCCGCAACCTTGGCTGCGCCCTTCAGCGGGCGAACAACGCCGCGTGTGCGTTCAGCAATACGGGCGGCCTTACCGGTGCGGCCCCGCAGGTAGTACAGTTTCGCGCGGCGAACCTTACCGCGGCGAACCAGTTCGATGCTTTCGATCCGCGGGCTGTACAGCGGGAAGATACGTTCCACGCCTTCGCCGTAGGAAATCTTGCGAACGGTGAACGAGCTGTTGAGCCCGGCATTCTTGCGGGCGATCACCACGCCTTCATAGGCCTGGATACGCTCGCGGTTGCCTTCGACAACCTTCACGTTGACCCGCACGGTATCGCCCGGGGCGAAATCCGGCATCGTTTTGCCGTCGCTGAGTTTAGCGACCTGTTCGGCCTCAATTTGTTGGATTATGTTCATCAGTCCGTTCCTTTCTTAGGCAATCGTTTCTCTGCCTTCGGCGTATCGGGACCAGAGGTCCGGACGGCGCGACTTCGTCACGTCCTCCGACTGCGCCCGACGCCAGGCGTCGATTTTTTCATGATGGCCGGATAGCAGAACCTCGGGTACGGATCGTCCGTCCCATTCCGCCGGCCGTGTATAATGTGGATATTCCAGAAGACCGTCTTCGAAGCTTTCTTCGTCGAGAGAGGCATCCGCGCCGACAACGCCCGGAAGCAGCCGGATACAGGCATCCAGCAACGTCATGGCCGCAATTTCACCGCCGGAGAGGATGAAGTCGCCGAGGCTGATTTCGCGTGGCTGACGCTTGTCGAGCACCCGCTGGTCGATGCCTTCATACCGCCCACAGAGCAGCGTGACGCCGGGGCCTGCCGCCAGATCTTTCGCCAGCGGCTGATCGAGTTTCGATCCACGCGGGGAAAGATAAACGACCGGACCGGGCCTGTCGGATACCGCATCCAGAGCGGCATCAATGACATCGGGCCGCATCACCATGCCGGCGCCGCCGCCGAACGGCGTATCGTCGACCGTGCGGTGTTTGTCGGTGGCGAAGTCACGGATGTTGATGGCATCCAGCGACCACAGGCCGGCACCCAGCGCCTTGCCGGACAGCGATTGACCCAGAGGCCCCGGAAACATTTCCGGAAACAGGGTCAGGACGGTTGCCTGCCAGCCGCTCATGACGCATCCCCTTCGTCGGGGTCGTCGAGAACCGACAGGTCGGCGACAAGCGTTCCTTCCGACAGATTGACGGAAGGCACGGCTGCATCGGTGAACGGCAGAAAGACGGTATCGCCATCGACCAACCGGAGTTCCAGCACCGAGCCTGCGCCGAAATCGTGCACCGCCAGCACGGAACCGCAGGCGTCACCGTCCGCCGTCACCGCGTTCAGACCGATAAGATCGGCGAAATAGTATTCGTCCGATGCGTCGATCTCCGGCAGGGCCGCCCGTTCGACATACAATTCCATGCCTTTCAGGGTTTCCGACATGTTGCGGTCGTTGATGCCGTCGATCGAGGCGATCACCAGCCCCTTGGCCATGCCCGTTACATGAAGGTCGAAGGCCGTTGTGCCCGTCTTGTCGGTCAGCCGTCCGTAATCGGCGATGCCGTCCGGTTCAGCCGTGAAACTTTTCACACGCACGGCGCCGCGAACGCCGTGCGGGCCGGTGATAACACCGACCAGCAAACGATCATTGCCGTGTTGCGTTTGTTTCATGACTGTCGCGTTCAACATGCCAATTGCCTCCGAAGTCTAAGGGGTGACCCCTCAGCCTTCGGTTTTTTCCTCTTCGGACGCAGCGTCGTCAGCCGGGGCTTCTTCTGCTGCAGCTTCTTCAGCCGGGGCTTCTTCCGCAGGGGCTTCTTCGGCTGGGGCTTCCGCTTCAGCGGCAGCTTCCGCGTCCGCGGCTGCTTCCGCCTCGATGGCGGCAACGGCTTCGGCTTCGGCTGCTGCTGCGGCTTCGGCGCGTTCCGCCTTTTCCTTCAGACGTTCCTGGGCCTTCGCCTTCGGCGCGGCTTTCTTGGTTTGATGCTGCGGCACTTCGCGCGTCATCACGCCGGCATTGTCAAGGAAACGGGCGACACGGTCCGACGGCTTTGCGCCCTGCGAAATCCAGTGCTTCGCGCGTTCCAGGTCGATCACCACCCGTTCGGCGCTTTCCTTTGCCATCATCGGGTTGTGATGGCCGATCTTTTCGATGAAACGGCCGTCGCGCGGCATGCGGCTGTCCGCCACCACGATACGGAAGAAGGGGCGCTTTTTGGATCCGCCCCGGGACATCCGAATTTTCAAGCTCACGTTCTATTCTCCTTTACGCGTGTCGTTCTGTTGTTTCTTAGAAATTGGTTGTTCGTCGTTATCGCTGGCCGAAGCCGGGCGGCAGGCCGCCCATCGGTCCGCCCGGACCCGCCCCGCCCATCAGGCCGCCGAGCGAGCGCATCATGCCCTTTTTGCCCATCTTGGAGACCTGCTTCATCATTTTCGACATCTGCTGATACTGTTTCAGCACCTTGTTGACGTCCTGCACCGAGGTACCGGAACCGTTCGCGATGCGTTTCTTGCGGTTGGCGTGGATGACCTTCGGGTTGGCCTTTTCCTTCGGCGTCATCGACTGGATGATCGCTTCCTGCCGCTTCAGCATCTTTTCATCGATATTGGCCTTCCTGACCTGATCCTTCAGTTTGCCCATACCCGGAAGCATGCCCATCAGGCCATCCATGCCGCCCATGTTACGCATCTGAACCAGTTGCTTGCGCATGTCTTCCAGGTCGAACTGACCCTTCTGCATTTTCTTCGCGAGGGCTTCGGCTTCTTCTTCCTCGACATTGGCGCGGGCCTTTTCGACCAGGCTGACAATGTCGCCCATGCCCAGAATACGCCCGGCGATACGGTCGGCGTGGAAGTCTTCCAGCTCGTCCAGCTTTTCACCGACGCCCAGCAGCTTGATCGGGCACCCGGTGACCGCGCGCATCGAAAGCGCCGCGCCGCCGCGGGCGTCGCCGTCGACCCGGGTCAGCATGATGCCGGTCAGACCGACACGCTGGTGGAAACTGTCGGCCACCGTCACCGCGTCCTGGCCGGTCATCGCATCGGCGACCAACAGAACTTCGGCAGGGTTGGAAACGGCCTTCACCGCCGCGACCTCGTCCATCAGCGCTTGATCGACATGCAACCGGCCGGCGGTATCGAGCATGATGACGTCATAGCCGCCGAACCTGCCGGCCTGCAGCGCGCGTTTCGCGATATCGATCGGCTGCTGGCCTTTGACGATGGGCAGCGTTTTCACATCGGCCTGTTCGCCCAGAACCTGCAACTGGTCCTGCGCCGCCGGGCGATAGACGTCCAGCGAGGCCATCAGAACCTTCTTGCGGTTCTTTTCCTGCAGGCGCTTGGCGATCTTGCCGGTGGAGGTGGTTTTACCCGAGCCCTGCAAGCCGACCATCAGGAAGACCAGCGGCGGTTCGCCGATCAGGTTCAGCGGTTCGCGGGGTTCGGCCGGGCCGTCTTCGTCGGAGGCAGGTTCACCGCCCAGCATTTCGACCAGCGCGTCATGCACGATCTTGACGACCATCTGGCCGGGGCTGACGGATTTGATGACATCCGCGCCGACCGCTTTTTCACGCACCTGGGCGACGAAATCCTTGACGATGGGCAGGGCGACATCGGCTTCCAGCAGCGCCACGCGGATATCGCGCATGGCGTTGTCGACATCCGATTCCTTCAGCGCGCCGCGCCGTTTCAGGCCGTCGAGAATGCCGCCGAGCTTATCCTGCAGACTGTCGAACATGCGTTCGTTTCGTCCTTGTTTCCAACGTTGTCGTGCCGTTCAAATTCCATAAACCGGTCGCAACGCAAAACGCGCCAAAGCGCGACACTCGCGGTTTGGCGGGGCCCCCGAATGCTTCGGGATTAGGCCGGGTCTTACATAGATGACCGGAATATGCGGCGTGGAGTATGCCGAACGGGCCGGGAAGTCAAGCCGTATGGTGCGTCTGTTCGGGGCGCGCAGGAGGGATTATGTGCCTGCCTGAACACGTATGTTGTTTCAGATTTTCACCCCGATCTTGCCCTTGTAGTCGTCCGGGCCATGGCGTTCGGGCATCTGTTCGTTGTCCTCACCCCAGGTGCGGTTGATCATGCGGCCGCGTTCGACCGCCGGGCGGACGCCGATCTCCGTCGTCCAGCGCTGCACGTTCTTGTAGGATTTGACGTCGAGAAAGTCGCCGGCCTCGTACTGCTTGCCTAAAGCCAGCACGCCGTACCACGGCCAGATCGCGATATCGGCGATGGTGTAGTCGTTGCCGGCCATATAGCGGTGGTCGGCCAGGTGCCGGTCCAGCACGTCGAGCTGCCGCTTGGCTTCCATCGCGAAGCGGTCGATGGCGTATTTAATCTTGAAAGGGGCGTAGTGATAGAAATGACCGAAGCCGCCGCCGAGATACGGCGCGCTGCCCATCTGCCAGAACACCCAGTTGAGGCATTCGGTGCGGGCGGCGTGGTCTTTCGGCAGGAATTCATCGAACTTTTCCGCCAGATACAGAAGGATCGCGGCGGATTCGAATACCCGCACCGGCTTGTCGCCGCTGCGGTCGACCATGGCCGGGATTTTCGAATTCGGGTTGATGTCGACAAAGCCGCTGCCGAACTGCTCGCCATCGCCGATCTTGATCGTATAGGCGTCGTATTCCGCGCCCGTGTGGCCGAGGTCCAGAAGCTCCTCCAGCATGATCGTCACCTTGACGCCGTTCGGGGTCGCCAGCGAATGGAGCTGCAGCGGGTTTTTGCCGACGGGCAGCGCCTTTTCATGGGTTGGCCCGGCAATCGGCCGATTTGTTTTGGAGAACTCGCCACCGTTCTCCTCCGTCCAGGTCCAGACTTTCGGCGGCGTGTAATCTGACGGTTCGTTCATGGTGCTGTTCCTCGCGGTGATGGGCCTGTCGGGTTTCATGCAATACGCTAAGTTAGGCGATAGCGTCGGTTCTTACAGGGCAGGTTGCAACACTTGACCTGTGCTTGAAGGTCATAAATCAGGCCCGTCACGACCTGTTGAACGGGCCCAGACGGTACACTTAGGGTTTGTGTTTCGCAGGGATAAAGCCATATAACCCGCAGGAATCGGAAGTGGAACGGAGCGGGCGATTGGTCCCCTTCATCAAGATGCACGGGCTGGGTAACGATTTCGTCGTGGTGGACGACCGCGACGGAACCCTGTCGCTCGACCATGACCGGCGGCGGTTGCTGTCGAACCGACGCCGGGGCGTCGGCTGCGACCAGTTGCTGATTCTGGAAAAGCCGACAAATGGCAGCGCCGATCTTTTCATGCGCATCTACAACCCCGACGGCAGCGAATCCCAGGCCTGCGGCAACGGCACACGCTGCGTGGCGGCTTTGGCGATGGACGAGCTGGGCGCAGACCGGGTGACGATAGAAACCATCGCCGGCAACCTGCCGACGCATCGCGCTGAGGGCGGTCTGGTCACCGTCGACATGGGCAAGCCCGCGTTCGGCTGGCAGGACATTCCTGTTGCGCGGGATATGGATACGCTACACCTCGATCTCGCCCTGCCGGGCTATGAAAAGCCGGTTGGGGTCAACATGGGCAATCCGCACTGCGTTTTCTTCGTTGAGGATGCCGAAACCGTACCGCTGGCCGGGATCGGGCCGACGGTCGAGAACGACAACCTGTTTCCGGAACGCACCAATGTCGAATTCGCGTCCGTGCGTCCGGACGGATCGATCCGCATGCGGGTCTGGGAACGCGGCGCGGGCATTACAGAAGCCTGCGGGTCCGGCGCCTGTGCCGTTGCGGTTGCGGCGATCCGGCGCGGGCTGGTGCGGGACGGGGCCGATATCGATCTCGACGGCGGCCGCCTGCGCATCGACTGGGATGGTGAAAACGGCGTCATGATGACAGGGCCGACCGCCGTCAGTTTCCATGGGACATGGCAGCCATGAGCGCGAACACGCAATCCGGGCTGGATATCCTGACCTTCGGCTGCCGGCTGAACGCCTACGAATCCGAAGTCATGCGCGGTCATGCCGAACAGGCCGGCATCGAAAACACCATCGTGGTGAATACCTGCGCCGTAACGGCGGAAGCGGAACGCCAGGCGCGGCAGGCGATCCGCAAGGCGCGGCGCAAGAACCCGGATGCGCAGATCATCGTTACCGGCTGTGCGGCGCAGATCGACCCGGAAGGCTATGCGGCGATGCCGGAAGTCAACCGGGTGATCGGCAACGAGGAAAAGCTTCGGCCCGACGCTTTCGGTGGCGAGGCGCGGGTACTGGTGAATGACATCATGTCGGTGACGGAAACCGCCGGTCACATGGTCGATGGCGGGATCGACGATTTCGCCGACCGGACGCGGGCCTTCGTGCAGGTCCAGACCGGCTGCGACCATCGCTGCACCTTCTGCATCATTCCGTTCGGGCGCGGCAACAGCCGCTCGGTGCCGATTGGCGAGATCGTCGCGCAGGTGCGCAAGCTGGTCGGGAACGGTTATCGGGAAGTTGTGTTGTCCGGCGTCGATATCACGTCCTTCGGGCCGGACCTGCCAGGCGCGCCGACCCTGGGCCAGATGATCCGTCGGCTGCTGGCGCTGGTGCCTGAATTGCCCCGGTTGAGGATTTCTTCCATCGACTGTATCGAAATGGATGATGATCTGTTTCGCCTGATCGCCGAGGAAGACCGGTTGATGCCGCATTTCCATCTGTCGCTGCAGGCCGGCGACAACATGATCCTGAAGCGGATGAAGCGCCGCCATTCCCGCGAGGAAGCGATTGCGCTGGCCAACCGCATCCGCACGCTGCGGCCCGACGCGGTGTTTGGTGCGGACCTGATCGCCGGGTTCCCGACCGAAACGGAAGAGATGTTCCGCAACACGCTGGATATCGTCGATGAATGCGGCCTGACCTATCTGCATGTTTTTCCCTATTCGAAACGCGAGGGCACGCCGGCGGCGCGCATTCCCAATCAGGTGCCGAAGGCAGAACGCAAGGCGCGCGCGGCTCTGTTAAGGGAAAAGGGCGAGGAACGCTTGCTGGCCTATCTGCAGAGCCGGATCGGCAAGACCGAAACCGTGCTGATTGAAAAGGACGGCATGGGGCGGACGGAAGGTTTCGCCCCTGTTCTGGTGCGCGGCGATACGACGCCGGGCGATCTGGTGACGGTTCATATCGGCGGCGTCGAAAACGGTCGGCTGGTCGCCGACCGTGTGATGGTGTATGCCGCCTAACCAGACTGTATTTGATGTTTCTTGACGGGTTTTTGTCCTTTGTTTCCGCCAATCGCCAGTCTGCTGTAAAGAATCGTCGGGTTTTCCTGCATCGCCTGAATGGCCAGCCGGGCCGATGACGGTAGCGATGATGTCCTCGATTTGAAATTCTTAATCTGACTGGTGCTGTACCCCAACGCACGGGCAACGCCTTCCGCCGTCAAATGGAACGTGGACATGAAATCCGACAATACTTTCCGACCGTCATGGGTTTGCTGTTCCGATGCGATCCGGGCAAGGTTTTCGGCGCTGTAATCCAACCCGTTCTGCCATTCGACACCGTGTCCCCAGTTGATAACCCTGACCTTGCTGAAGTCTTCAGGATTGTTCTCAAATCGTCTGAAGTGCCGGTTAGCCGCGACCAGCCCGGACAGGTCAGCCCTCTCGATATGTCCATCGTCCCATTCAAGCGAGAGCGCGAACGGGTTGTCGGAACAAACGGCAATGTCTTTCAAACGGCGCATTGCACTTTCCTTCGTTTATTGGTCATTGTATTCGTACCAGCGGGCCATTAGGTCTTCCAGATTACTCAAAACATAGTCTTTCGCCTGGCGTTCAACCTTGCCGGAAAGTGTGCCTGCGAGAAGGCTTTGGTCGGAGAGACGCATCTTGGCCTCAAAATCGACGCCAACGATATGAATGTGAGGTGGATTATGATCGCCGAAGTACATAAAAAGACGAAATCCGCCAAAATCTTTGATAGTCGGCATCTATTTCTCATTCAATTTCAAAATACTAGGGCATAAATTAGATGATTTCAATAAAAAAGGATAAATATTGTCCTTTTTCGTTAGTTGAATCGGCACAGGCGTTGTCATGGTGAATACCTCCTGGTTCCAGCGCCTGAAGGACGGGCTTCGCAAATCGTCGTCGAAACTGGTCGACGGTATCTCCGATATCTTCACCAAGCGGAAGCTGGATGCAGCCGCGCTTGAAGATCTTGAGGACCTGCTGGTGATGGCCGATCTGGGGCCCGCTACGGCGGCGAAAGTGGTGCAAGAAATATCGAAGGGGCGCTTCGACAAGCAAATCGAACCGGAGGAAATCCGCGCCGCCCTGGCCGAGGAAATCGCCAAGCTGGTCGAACCGGTGGCGAAAGAACTGACATTTCCGCCTACCGGCAGACCGCATGTCATTCTGGTCGCCGGCGTCAATGGCAGCGGCAAGACGACGACCATTGGCAAGCTGGCGAAACGGCTGCGTGAGGACGGCAAGACGGTGATGATGGCGGCGGGCGATACGTTCCGCGCCGCTGCAATCGAGCAGTTGCAGGTCTGGGGCGAACGCGCCGGATGCACGGTGGTGTCGTCGAAGCAGGGGTCGGACGCCGCCGGTCTTGTGTTCGACGCCATGGACCGGGCGGCGCGCGAAGGCGTTGATGTGCTGCTGGTCGATACTGCCGGCCGGTTACAGAACAAGAAAGACCTGATGGCGGAGTTGCAGAAGGTTATCCGCGTCATCAGGAAAAAGGACGAGACCGCGCCGCACGATACGGTTCTGGTGCTGGATTCCACGGTCGGCCAGAACGCGCTGTCGCAGGTGCAGATTTTCAAGGACATGATTGACGTGACCGGCCTTGTCCTCACCAAGCTGGACGGTACCGCGAAAGGCGGCGTCCTGGTGGCGCTGGCGGAAAAATTCGGCCTGCCGGTCTATGCCATCGGCGTCGGCGAAAGCGCCGATGATTTGCGGCCCTTCGATGCGAAAGACTATGCCCGCGGCATGATGGGGTTGAACTAGGCTGGTCCGGTTAATCGAATGGCTGCAACTTTGAACAGCCGTTAACATGTTTGAATACCTGTCGATTGTCTTTCGTTCCCAGGCATCTAGGCTGCCCTGAAAGGTTTGTTTCAGGAGACGATGATGAAGAGAAGCAGCATATTCGGTTTAACGCTGGTTGCATTTGCGTTTTCCAGCATGGCGTTGCCGGCACAGGCGGCGACAGTTGTTGCGAACACGGTCATCGAATTTTTCGATTCCGGTAACGGGTCGCAGCCCGGGCCATATGGAGGAACCTTCGACGATTCGCCGAAACCCGTTCCGCTGTCCTTCGCAACGGATGGCAATGCCAACACCTTCGTTTCCCTGCCGACCGGTTCCTTCATCACGCTCGGCTTTGCCGGTGCGCAGATTTTCAACGGAGCGGGCGATGACATTTTCATTTCCGAACTCGGCAACGGTGCGGAAGACGCCAGCGTGTTTGTCTCGTCCGATTTCGGATCCACCTTCACGTTTCTGGGCACGGCATTCGGCAACACGACCACGGGTCTGGACCTGAACGACATCCCCGGCTTTACCGGTTTCATCAATGCGGTGAAGGTTGTCGGGCTGGACAACGGCGGATCGTCGCCCGGCTTCGACCTAGCGTTCATTCAGGGGCTGGAAGGCAGCGTCAATCTGGTGCCGGTTCCGGCAGCCCTGCCGCTGCTGGTTACGGGGCTGATCGGTCTCGGCCTGATAGGCCGTCGCAGAAAATCGATCGCCTGATATCGTTGGGGCCGGCCTGTCCGGCCGGCTCCCTATTGTTTGCTTTGGACGGCCTCAAAACGCTTCACAGTGACCGCAATCACCGCGACAATCAGGATCGCAAGCTCCAGCGACACGATTGTGTGGCTCAGGAAATGGTCGCCGATGGCCATTTTGTAAGCGCCCATCAGCGATCCGGCGGCGATGGCGCCGGAACCGGCCGCTACCCGTAACCCCGGTCGCCGGAACAGGAAAATCAGCCCCAGAAGAGCGTAACCGCCGCTGGCATGACCGGCTGGAAAGCAGCGTTGGACTGCGTCCGGTCGCGCGTCGTCGGGGTAGGTGTCGAACACATCGACATGGGGTAGCGGGCCGCCGAACTGTTCCACCTTGCCGGGGCACGCGACATTGGTCGCCTTTTTCAGCACCGCCACCGTTGTCGGCACCAGCGCCAACGAAAGCACGAGGATGATCAGGCCGCGCCTGTGGTTGCGCGCCCAGCCAATCCATTTCTGGCCGGCAAGAAGGAGCAATGCCGCGATGCCGGCAACAATCAGCATCAGGCGCGGTCCGTCGTAAAACACAAGCCGGGCGATGGGTTCCTGTTTGCTCAGGATCCATTGACCGGTCTCGGCGTTGAACAGCAGCGACTGGAAGCGCAGGTCCAGCGACGTCCAGTGAAACAGCGCGAGGGTCGCGGCGAGAGCTGCGATGCAGCCTCTAATCATGATCGGATTCGGGCTTCAGCGGGATCGCCATCGCGTTTCCGATCGGGTGGTCCGCATCGACCGCGACTTCGAAGGAGTCGAGCAATATCCGGCTGAAGTCGTCATGAGCGACCGGCGCGTCGCGAATGTCGCGCAGAGCGTCGAGATCAATGTCGGATGACGGGCCCGCCCAGACGATCAGAGGCACATGGGTCTGGGCCTCGGGGGCGATCCAGTAAGGCATGCCGTGCAGATAGACGCCCATCTCGCCCAGGGATTCGCCGTGATCGCTCATATAGATCAGGGTCGTTTCATAGGTATCCTGATGTTTCTCGAGAAACCGGATGGCCTGGTCGAGGACGTAGTCGGTGTAGACAATGGTGTTGTCGAACGCGTTAACGATTTCCTCGTTGCTGCAATTCTGCAGCTCGATTGATTTGCAGACCGGCGTGAATGTCTCGAATTCAGGCGGATAGCGTTTGAAATAGGCCGGGCCGTGACTGCCCATCTGGTGCAGCACGATCAGGGTGTCTTTGGCTGCGCCGTCGACAAGACCGGCCAGACCGGCAAGCATGCCGGTATCGCGGCATTCAACGTCATCGCAGTCCGGGTTGGCGTCGGCGTGCTTGAAATTCTGATAGGTTATTCTGCCGGCGACCCCTTGCGACCCAGAATTGTTGTCGCGCCAGATCACGTTGACGCCGGCCTTTACGAGAATATCGAGCACATTTTCCGTCTGTTCGGCCGTCTTGATGTTGAATTCATCACGTCTGCTTAGCGAAAACATGCAGGGTACCGAAATCGCCGTCGAGGTGCCGCAGGATTTCGCCTGTGTGAATCCGACGATGTTGTCCCGCTTCGACAGTTGCGGCGTCGTATCGCGGTCATAGCCCAACAATCCGAAATGGTCGGCCCGGGCGGTTTCGCCGACAACAACGACAACGAGTTCGTGGGATTCGTCTTCGGGTGAAATTTCTGCCTTTTCGACAACCTCCCGGTAGGTTTGATCCGCTGCGGTTTTGTTGCTGTCGACCAGAAACTTGACGCTGGAATAGATCGGGTATGTCGGGTTGGTGTAGTAGCGAAGCGGCTTATGTTCGCGAAAAAAACTGGCATAGGCGTCGCTGAACGGCAGCATGCAACCCAGCGCCACGACGACTGCCAGTGCCGCCGTTGCGGCAAGCATCATTTCACGCCGGACGAAACGACGGCGTTGCAGAGGGATAAGCCAGATGACAGCGGCAGGGAGAATACCCAACAAGCCCAGTTTGATCAGAAAACCGGCGCTCATCAGGTCGCCGGCTTCGTTGACATCGGTCTGGACGACATTCCGGATCATCTCCGTATCGATTATCGATCCGAACGTATCCATGAAATATGCGGCGGGGGCCGCGACCAGAAGCAACACCGTGGCGACGACACGAAACGGCAGCACCAGACTGAATACGTTGGTGACAAAGACCATCACGGCCAGCAGCACCAGGGTCTGGGAAACGAGAAACGCCGCGTTATCCGCAAAACCGTAAACGGCTGTCGTGTGATCGAAAAATGTCAGGTTCGCCGTAGCAACCAGAAAAGCGGCAAGCAGCCAGGAAACCACGCCGGTACCAAGGGGCATGTTTTTCAGAGGCAAGGGTGTGTCCTTCTGTGACGGCACTCAGTACCCGGCGGTTCGGTCGATTTCGTTCAGCAGCGGCCGGCCTTCCGTCAGCCGCCGGTAGTTCTCGGCGATGGCTTCATGGGCGCCTTCGGCATGCCAGCCCGATATATGGGGGGTGATGGTCACTTTGTCATGGGTCCAGAACGGGTGATCTTCCGGCAGCGGTTCGGTGCGGAATACATCCAGCACTGCACCGCCGAGACCGGCATCCAGCGCGGCGATCAGATCGGCATCGACAACAAGATCGCCGCGTCCCGCATTGATGAAAACGACGCCCGGCTTCATCGCACTGAACATCGCCTTGTCAAACAGATCTACCGTGTCGGATGTCGACGGCAGGATAGAGCAGACAAAGTCGCATTCGCCCAGCATGCCGGGCAGGGTGTCCAGACCCGCCCGGCATTCCAAGCCGTCGATTGATTTTTGCGACCGGGCCCAGCCCAGGACCCGGTATCCCATCTGGGCGAACAGGCGCGCGGTGCGCCCGCCGATATGGCCGAGGCCGAGCACGCCAACCGTCAGTTCGCCGGTGATGCGCGGGGCTATCTGAACCCATTTCCTTTTAGCCGTATCGGCCTCGTGCGCCGGCATGTTGCGCTGTTCCCGCAGCACATAGGCAAGGCAGTATTCGGCGATTTCCTGAGCCGGACCGTCCGGTTTAAGCCGCGTAACCCTGACATGCGGCGGCAAGTCCGGATCCCGGACGATGCCGTCGACGCCGGCGCCGAGTTTCTGGATCATCTGAAGCGACGGCAGCCGCGCTGCGACGCCGGGGAACAGTTGTACCGCCGCCATCATGGTAACGTCCGACACATCGCCGTCGTCGATGCCCGCATGAATTGTGACATCAGGCAGCAACGGCGCAATCTGGTCACGCAAGTCCTCTTCGGTCATCCAGCCCGGATCCCGTATATCGATCAGCAATGACATGGTGCTAGAGCGTTTCACGTTTAATCGAAAGCAGCGTCGTTGGCGCTGCGCCGGGATGCATGGCAGGCGCGCGCCGAAGCGCGATGCCGTGCGCATCGGGCGAGACGCGCAACGAACCGGGCGCCCGGCGCAGGCCAACCCGTACGGGACGGACCGTTTCGCGGCGTCGCGTCTTCACTCGTTCTCGAATATGCTCCTGCATGTCCTTCGTCCTCGTTCATAGCGACGCCGCAAACCGGTTCCGTCGACGCGATTCCGATCAAGCGTGAACCGCTCTGGAGCTTTCTGCAAGGCGTTTCAGCCCTGAGTTTCGCCCTGTGTCTAAAGGTGTCAGGCGTTTACATCGACGACAACGCGACCCTTTACCTGACCTTTCAGGATTGCTTTTCCAAGGGCGGGCAGATCGCCGAGCGTCGCCGGTTCGATCATCGATTCCAGTTTGTCCATCGGCAGATCGCCGGCGATCCGGCCCCAGGCGCGAACCCGGTCGTCATACGGCCTCATCACTGAATCGATACCCAGAAGATTAACGCCGCGCAGCAGGAAGGGAATGACCGTCGCCGGCAAATCCGTCCCGCCAGCGAGACCGACCGCCGCCGCCGAAGCATTGTATTTCAACTGGCCCAGCACCCGGGCCAGCATTGCGCCGCCGACCGCATCGATGCATCCGGCCCAGGTTTCACTTTCAAGTGGCCGTTTGACGGTCTCGTTGATTTCCTCGCGCGCGACGATCTGGCTTGCGCCAAGCGATTTCAGATAGTCGGTAGTCTCCGGCCGGCCGGTTACGGCGGCAACTTCGTAACCGAGTTTCGAAAGGATTGCCGTGGCCACCGATCCGACTCCGCCGGCGGCGCCGGTTACCAGTACCGGCCCGTTGCCGGGTTTCAACCCGTGATCTTCCAGCGCGATGACGGCAAGCATGGCGGTGAAGCCGGCCGTACCGACAGCCATGGCGTTGCGTGTCGTCAGACCGTCCGGCAGCGGCACCAGCCAGTCGGCCTTGACCCGCGCCTTCTGGGAATAACCGCCCCACCAGGCCTCGCCGACGCGCCAGCCGGTCAGCACGACCTTGTCGCCCGGCTTGTACCGGTCATCGTCAGACGCTTCGACCGTGCCTGAAAAGTCGATGCCGGGAACATGCGGATAATTGCGAACCAGCCCGCCGCCGGGGCCGACGCACAAACCGTCCTTGTAGTTTACCGTCGAGTATTCAACCGCAACCGTGACATCGCCGTCCGGTAACCGGGACTCGTCCAGTTGTTGAACCGATGCGCTGGTTTTTCCGTCCTCGTCTTTTTCGACCAACAGGGCGTTGAAGCTCATTTTCGGTAACTCTCCTTCCGTTGCAAACCCGGGGTGTCTATAAAGACCGGGCTTTTTCTCTCAAGATGAATTTCTGGATTTTTCCGGTCGCTGTTTTAGGAATTTCGCCGAAAATGACCATTTTCGGCCGTTTGAACCCGGCCATGTGCTCCCGGCAGAAGGCGATGATGTCGTCTTCGCCCGGGTTCTGGCCCGGTTTCAGTTCGATGAAGGCGCAGGGCACTTCACCCCATTTGTCGTCCTGCTTGGCGACGACAGCGGCGGCGGCAACCGCCGGGTGGCGATACAGGATGCCTTCGACCTCGACGGAGGAAATGTTCTCGCCGCCGGAAATGATGACATCCTTCAGCCGGTCCTTGATCTGTATATAGCCGTTCTGGTGCCAGACGGCGCCGTCGCCGGTGCGGAACCAGCCGCCTTTGAAGGATTCCGCGGTCGCGTCCTGCGCCTTGTAGTATCCTTTCATCACGGCGTTGCCCCGGATGACGATTTCGCCCTGGCTTTCGCCGTCGCGCGGCAACAGGTCGCCGGTTTCCCGGTCGATCACGGCGGTGGTTTCCATCATCGGGAAACTGACGCCCTGCCAGCTTTGCAGTTCCGCCTGTGCCGCGAAATCCTTGTCGTCCCATTCCTCGCGCCACAGGGCCTGGGTGACATGGCCATAGGTTTCCGTCAGTCCGTAAACCTGCATGACGTGGAAACCGAGGGCGCGGGTCTTTTCCAGAATCGTGGCGGGTGGCGGCGCACCGGCCGTCAGCACGTCGATCTTGTAGTCGAAGCTGCATTTGACGTCGTCCGGTGCGTCGATTAGTAGCGAAAGAACAATCGGTGCGCCGCCGAAATGGGTAATCCTGTGATTGCGAATGGCGTCGTAAACCGCCGCTGCGGTAACCGCGCGGCAGCAGATTATCGTCGCTGCCATCATGGTCATCGTCCAGGCGTGGCACCAGCCGTTACAATGAAACATCGGCACGGTGTACAGATAGGTCGGGTGTTGCGGCAGGTTCCAGCCTGCGACGGTTCCCATGCTCATCAGATAGGCGCCGCGATGGTGATAAACCACCCCCTTGGGTCGCCCCGACGTGCCGGATGTGTAGTTCAGGGCCAAGGCCTGCCACTCGTCGGCCGGGCCCGGCCAGTCATAATCCGGGTCGCCCTCTCCGAGAAAGGTCTCGTAATTCGTCTCTCCGATCCGGTCGCCGCCCGGACCGGCGGCATCGACGATATCCACCACCAGAATATCCCGGTCGATGCTTTCCAGGGCCTTTGAAACCACGGCGGAAAAGGCGGTATCCACGAACACAACCTTCGCATCGCTGTGATCGAGAATGTAGGAAACGGTTTCGACTTCCAGGCGCGTGTTGATGGTGTTCAGCACGGCGTCGGCCATCGGGACGCCGAAATGGGCTTCGTACAGTTCCGGCGTGTTGGTCGCCATGATCGACACCGTGTCGCCCTTGCCGATGCCGCGTTTCTTCAGGGCGGTCGCCAGCCGGCAGATCCGCGCCCGTACCTGCGACCAGGTATAGCGGCGGTCGTCATAGACAAGAGCAAGCCGGTCCGGAAAAATGTCCGATGTTCGTTTCAGAAACGACAGGGGTGACAGCGGCACAAAATTCGCGGCGGTTTTCGGTAACGCTTCGTAATGCTGATCCATGTCGTTTGCTCCCGGCTGCTCTTCATGACGACGGCCTTTCCTTCAGATGAAGGCCTGTTCCTTGACGGTGGCGGACCGCATGCCGTCGGGCGTTTCCACCTCGACCGTCGTTCCGTCATCCCAATGAGAGAGCGAAATCATAGCAATGGCAACATTGCAGGTGAAGTCGGGCGACCAGGCGGCGGAAGAAACCTGCCCGATTTGCTCGCCACCGGCAAAAACCGGCCACAGATAGCCGCAGGGTGGCAACGGGTCGCCGTGAATGGCAAGCGAGCGGATCTGGCGCAAAGGCCCGTCCGCCGCCACACGAAGCAGGGCATCGCGGCCAACACAACTGAACGCCTCCTGCGTGTTGCAGAATTTACCGAGACCGCATTCATGCGGCGTATTTTCCCGTGTCATGTCATTACCATAGGAAAGCATGCCGCCTTCCACACGCTCGATCAGGTTCGGGCAACCGGCCCGTACGTTGAATTCTTCGCCGGCCTTGAACAGGGCATCCCATAGCGGCTCCGCCAGATCGTAGTTATCGACGTAGATTTCAAACCCGCCCTGTTTCGAATAACCGGACCGGGCGACGATGAAGTCATGGCCTTCGAAGGGTAGTTTCTTGAACCGGAAGAACCGGATATCCCGAACCTCGTCGCCGAATACCGTCGCGGCCAGGTCGTCAGATTTCGGTCCCTGTATCGCCAGCGGCGACACATCCGGTTCGTCGACATGAACTTCCAGCCGCATGCCGTCCGCCAGACCTTTTATCCAGAACAACAGATCGCTGTCGGCGATCGAAACCCAGTACCGGTCTTCGGTGGGCTGAAAGGTGACCGGGTCATTCAGCATGCCGCCGGTTTCATCGACCATCGGCGTATAGAAGCACTGGTCCGGGCGCATTCGGCTCAGATCCCGCGGCGTCAGCATCTGCGCCAGGCGGGCCGCGTCGGGACCGAAGATTTCCACCTGCCGCTCGCAGGCGACATCCCACACCTGGACATCGGTTTTAAGATGGCGGTAATCGGCTTCAACCGACTCGAAAACCGTCGGCAGCAGCATGTGGTTGTAAACCGTATAGGCCTTGACGCCGGCGGCGGTGACGCGGTTTGTGAACGGGGTGCTGCGGGTGCGACGGGATACGGAAAGCAAGGGAGCTGGCACGATCTTGTTCCTACTCTTGATTCTGGGCTGCCGTGAAGGGATTGCCGTGGAACGCGTTAACGCAATCTGGCATAACATGGCCCAGCGTCCACCTAAATCCTCATTTCATTCACGAGCGGTAGACATAAACTCGTGCCCGGACGTTCGGGGGCAGACGGTTGCAGAACCAGGCTGTATTCCCCATTCTTGCCGTCTTGAACTGAGACAACAGCGACAGGAGATCACAACCATGGTGGCGGCCATTCCCCCTCTTTGCGATTTCGGCTGGAAAGCCGTTGACTTCACGCTTCCGGCCACCGACGGGAAAACCTATTCGCTGGCCGATATCGCCGGCCCGAACGGGACGCTGATCATGTTCATCTGCAATCACTGCCCCTATGTGGTTGGCATCACCGACCGTCTTGTGCCGCAGATCAGGCAGTTACAGGAAGCAGGTATCGGCGTTGCGGCGATCTGCAGCAATGACGCCGCAGCCTACCCGGCGGACAGCTTCGACAAAATGGCGACATTCGCATCCGAAAACGGCTTCAGCTTTCCCTATCTGCATGATGAAACCCAGGAAGTCGCCCGGGCTTACGATGCCATCTGCACGCCTGACTTTTTCGGCTTCAACAGCGACCTCGAACTGCAATACCGCGGCCGGCTGGATGACGGCCGCCGCGACAAGCCATCGCCCGGCGCGAAAAACGAATTGCTGGACGCCATGCTGGATGTCGCCCGAACGGGCAAGGGGCCGGCGGAACAGAACGCCAGTATCGGCTGCTCGATCAAATGGCGCGAGGCAGCGTAAAGCAATCCGGTTAGCCGTGGATCGTCCTAGTGGCCGGCGGAGAATTTCTTCTTCGCCTGCGCCAGGCTTTGCAGCAGATCGCGTCCGGTTTCGCCGCCGTCGCCCTTGATCTTCTGCTTGACCACTACCTTTATCAGATCGATATGCGCTTCGATCAGGCTCAGCCTTTTCGATGTGGGATCGGGATCGGCGGAGGTGGTTTCGTATAGCGACTTGCCGAACTGCGTCATCAGCGGATACCCGAAAATTCCACCCTGACCGCGCAGCTCCAGCGCAACGCGGTGGATTGTTTCCATATTCTGTTCGGAAACCGACGGGTCCTCGACCATGGCGCTGTGGGCCTTGTCCATTTCCGCGATGGAATCCTGTACCCAGTCAGAGTAATCGCTTTCCATTTCGGCAATTTTCGCTTCCGCGGCAGCGATCAGCTCCGGGTCGAACAATGGCTCGCCGGCGTCTCCGTTGCCTGTCGTCAGTTTCGCCTTCAGGTGGCGATGCAGTTTGAATATCCAGACCCGCTTTTTCTTGTTCCGGGTCGATGGCAGGCTTTTGCCGCTGTGCATCACTTCGATTTCATCGTCGCTGATGACCCGTCTTTCTTTCTGGACGGCTGTCGCCTTGCGTCGACGGTCCGGTCCGAAATAAGTCGGGCAGTAGATATACGGTCGCGGCGTTTCGATAACGGCGGCGATGCGGCTGACCACGGCATTCGCCGAGAACGGTTTGGCCAGAAATTCATCGACGCCGGCGTCCCGGGTTTCGAACAACACGTCGATATCGGCTCCGGCGGAAACCATAACGACGGGAAGAAACCGGTCGGGCGATTTTTCGGAACGTCGCAGCCAGCGAAGAAACATGGCGCCATCGACGACAGGCATGAACCTGTCACAGAGGATCATGTCGACGCCGGTCATGCCGACTGTCGGTCCCGAGGAATCGTCGATCGGCGAAAGAACACGGATTGCTTCTTCGCCATTGTCGCAGGTGGTTATCCGTTCGATACCCAGAGCCTGCAGAATGCCGGTAAACAATTTGAGCATAAACGCGGAATCTTCTGCCACTAGAATAGACAGTCGAGAAAGGTCATACCGCGCCATCGTCAAAGACTCCGCATCAATCAGAAACGATGCAATAAAATCCACATGCCGGACCGAAAGGCTTCGATATCAGCACACGCCAAAAATGGTATCTTACCCGTCAGAAAGGCCGGGTATGCAAAACGGAAACCCGTCAAACCAGAATATTGAGATAGAAACCGCGATTCGGGATGCCGGACGATGGACTTTCACCGGCATCGCGGTTCAATAATTGTTTTAGTCTGGCAAAGGCGGTCGTCAGATCGTAGGGGTCGATTGACGGCAAAGCCCGCCGTTTCGCTTTCGGGCGTCCAGCCGTACTCGGCGGTTGTCCCGGCAATCCTGCTATGTCTGAGGCAGGGCGGGCCGGTACGCGCGGACGGCTGTCGCTTCCAATTCTTGGGCCTGATACCATGTTGGAATCCTAGCGAAATTCATTTGATGGAGCAAAGAAATTCACCAGATAACGCCTTGATCGTATGGGGCCGCTGTTTATAACCAGACAGCACGACACTGCGAAAGGAAACCTGCCTGTGGCCGATCCGGCTTCTGAAAAGCGTAAACCGCCCCGATGGCTGGGACCGGCAACTGAATACGGACCGCTGGTGGTGTTTTTTGCCGCCTATCTGCTGAGCGACCTGTTCGTTGCGACCGCCGCCGTGATGATAGCGACCGTGGCGGCCCTGATATTCTCCTGGGTCGTCGCGCGAACCTTGCCGAAACTGCCGCTCGCGATGGCGCCCATCCTGCTCGTGCTGGGCGGGCTGACGCTCTATCTGGAAGACGACACGTTCATCAAAATCCGCCCGACGATCGTTAACGGCCTGTTGTCCGTTGTGATGATCGGCAGCGTGCTGCTGGGCAGACAGCCGCTACGGTTTCTGATGAGCTCCGCCCTTAATCTTAACGAAACAGGCTGGACCAAGCTGACCTTTCGCTTCGGTTGCCTGTTCGCCTTTCTGGCGGTGATGAACGAAATCGTCTGGCGGACACAGACCGACGATTTCTGGGTCACCTACAAGGTGTTTGGAGCCTTAGGCATAACGATGACGTTCATGATGACGCAGATTCCGATGATCAGCCGCCATACCGTCCCGGAAGATTCAGACGCCGGCGACAGGAAGTAAACCTGTTCGGTTATACAATCGGTTCGTCACGGTTGTAGTCGCCGGTCTCGCCTTCCGGATTGCTGAAAGGCGCGAAGTCATCAATGTCTCTGACACTGCGATGCTGATTCAGCACCCATTTGACAGACGGGAAGGCGAGGTCGGTCCACGGAATTTCCTCCCAGTCGAACAGGGCGGTTTCCTGACTTTCCGGTCCGGGATGATGCGCGCCGCCGATTAGCGTCGCCCGGTACAGGATCTGTATCTGGCTGATTCTGGGAATCGAATAGATCGCCAGCGGACGGTCGATGTCGAGATCGGCATTGGCTTCTTCCATCGCTTCGCGCCGCGCACCGTCGACCGGCGTCTCGTGCAGTTCGAGATAGCCGGCGGGAATCGTCCAGTACCCTTTCCTGGGATGGATGTTCCGTCTGCAGAGCAGAATTCTGTTCTGCCAGGTGACGACCGCGCCAACCACAATTTTGGGATTGTCGTACTGAACAAATCCGCAGTCAGGGCAGACAAGGCGTTCCATGTTGTCGCCCTCCGGAATTCGGTTGACGCGCGGGCCTTTCTTTTCGCGAGTATCGATCATGGAATTTATTGTGGGGCCTGGCCGATCATTCGACAAGGCGGACTTGCCGCAGGCAGGTCGGGCCTTGTATTCATTTCCGCTGCCGATATCCCCTTGCCATGCTTCTAACGAAAGTCCCGGCTGTATGACCGACGATCCGGAAGATCTCTACGAAAAGGCCGATGTCCACTACTATGCCGGTCGGCTGGACGAGGCCGAAGTGCTGTATCACCGGATTCTGGAAATCGAACCCGAACACCAGGGCGCGCTGCATTCCATCGGCATCGTTCGCTACGATCAGGACGATTATGCCCCCGCCATCCGTTTTTTCCTGAAGGCGCTGGATGTCGACCCGACCGATCAATACGTACATTCCAATCTCGGCAAGGCCCTCTACGGGTTGCATCATGCCGGCGCGCGGGAAGATGCGGTCGCGGTCGCCCGGCAATGGCTGGCGGATTATCCGGACAATCCGATTGCGGCGCATATGGTCGCTGCGGTTACCGGCAAGGATACGCCTGGCCGGGCCAATTCCGCCTATGTGCGCAAGACCTTCGATGAATTCGCCGAAAGCTTCGAAACCAAGCTGGAGGAACTGGACTATCGCGCGCCGGCGCTGATCGTCGAGGCCATGGAGCGCTATTTCAGCCGGTCGAAAGGCCTGCATATTCTCGACGCCGGCTGCGGGACCGGCCTGTGCGGGCCGCTGCTGAAACCGATGGCGAAACGGCTGGACGGGATCGACCTGTCCGCCGAAATGCTTGCCATCGCAAAGAAGAAAAAACTCTACAGCAGGCTCGACGAGGGTGATCTGAACACTCTGGTGGCGAAAAAGAAACAGCACTATGACGCTATCGTCGCCGCCGATGTGCTGTGTTATTTCGGCGATCTGACCGAGGTTCTGAGCGGGTTCTACACCGCGCTCAAGCCGGGCGGCCTGCTCGGATTTTCGGTGCAGCGAAATCGCGGCAAGGCGAAGTACCTGCTGGAATCCAGCGGCCGGTACTGCCACGCCAAGGCCTATGCCGCCGGCGTGCTGGAAGCGCTCGGATACTCGGTCCTTGTCGATTCAAAGGAAGTCCTGCGCACCGAATACGGCAACCCGGTCGAAGGCCGGGTGCTGGTCGCCCGCAAGCCGGATTAGACCCTCGACAGTGCGGTGACGCCGGGCAGGTCGCGCCCCTCCATCCATTCCAGGAACGCGCCGCCGGCGGTCGACACATAGGTGAACGATTCCAGTGCATCGGCATGTTTCAGTGCGGCGACCGTGTCGCCGCCACCGGCGATGGAGGCCAGTTTTCCTTGTTCGGTCAGGGCCGCTGCGGCCTTTGCGACGGCGACGGTTCCCTCGTCGAACGGGCTGATTTCGAATGCGCCCATCGGGCCGTTCCAGACCAGCGTGCGGCACCCGGAAAGGCGTTGCACCAGATCGTCGGCGGAAGCCTTCCCGATATCGAGGATCATCTGGTCGTCCGCAACGGCGTCGATCGGAACGGTTTGCGCGCCGGGCGTGGGTTCGAAGGCGGGGGCGACCCGGGCGTCGACCGGCAGCACGATTTCGCAGGACGCGGCCGCCGCGCGGTCAAGAATGTCGCGGGCGGTATCGGCCAGATCGGTTTCGCACAGGCTTTTGCCGACGGAAATTCCCTGCGCCGACAAAAAGGTATTCGCCATGCCGCCGCCGATGATAAGCATGTCGACCTTGTCCATCAGATGTTCCAGCACCTGCAGTTTGGTCGAGACTTTCGCGCCGCCGACAATGGCGGCGACCGGACGTTTCGGGTCGCCGAGCGCGGCATTCAGCGCCTTCAGTTCGGCTTCCATATTGCGGCCGGCGAAAGCAGGCAGGCGGTGGGCGATGGCATGGGTCGACGCATGGGCCCGGTGCGCGGCGGAAAACGCATCGTTGACATAGATATCGCCCAGGGCCGCGAGCTGTTCGGCGAAATCCTCGTCATCCGCTTCCTCGCCGGGATAAAACCGAAGGTTCTCCAGCATGACGACCGCGCCGGGCTCTGCGCCTTCAATCGCGGCCTTCGCGGCATCGCCAATGCAGTCGGCGGCTGTTTCAACAGGCCGTCCAAGCGCTTCCGACAGGGCCGGCGCGATGGGCGCCAGCGACATTTCCGGCACGCGCTTACCCTTGGGACGGCCGAAATGCGACATCAACACCACCTGAATGCCCTTGGCCGTCAGATCGTCGACCGTCGGTTTCAACCGTTCCAGCCGCGTGGCGTCGGTCACCCGGTCACCATCCATCGGCACGTTCAGGTCGCCTCTTACCAGGGCGACTTTTGCGCTTGGGTCGATATCGTCGATTGTCAGAAAGGTGTTGGTCGTCATTTTGTCCACCGTAGTTGGAAACCGAATTCGGGGCATGGGATAGCGCATGGATTGGGCCTAGGCCGTAGACTCATAAACGAAGAGAGTTTTTGCTGACCGGCTCGGTCTGTCAATGCCAGGAAATTCGCCGAAGGCGATGCCTGTGCATCGGCAAGGCGGATTGACGCCGCAGGGGCAGCCCGACCGGCCAGCCGTTCCGGCCCGGCGGATCTGGCGCGCCAATCGCCTGTCGATCTTGCCCGATGCCGTTGCATCGCGCTGCAATCGCCAGACGTCCGGTCCATCCAGATCCGTCACGGGCAAAATCCTCTCTCGTTTATGAGTTTACGGCCTGGACCAGAGGCTTGATGCGGGCGATTATGGCTGGGGGTTGACCAAGCGCCGGACGGCACCTACCAAGCGAACGATAATTTCAGGGTCATGCAGTCATGAAACGAGCACTCATCACCGGCATTACCGGTCAGGACGGTTCCTATCTGGCCGAGTTTCTGTTGCAGAAAGGGTACGAGGTGCACGGGCTGATGCGCCGCGCCTCCACCTTCACGACAGATCGTATCGATCATCTGTACCGGGACCCGCACGAACCATCGCCGCGCCTGATCCTGCATTTCGGCGATCTTTCCGATGCGTCCGGCATTCGCCGTGTTCTCGGCAAGGTGCGGCCGGACGAAGTATACAATCTGGCGGCGCAGAGCCACGTCCGCGTCAGTTTCGATCAGCCGGAATATACGGCGGATGTGGTTGCGACAGGCGCGCTGCGGCTGTTTGACGCGATCCGTGACTATCAGATCGAAACCGACCGCAAGGTGCGGGTGTACCAGGCCGGAAGTTCGGAAATGTTCGGCGCGGCCAACCCGCCGCAACTTGAAACGACGCCGTTCTACCCGCGCAGCCCCTATGCCGTCGGCAAGGTCGCCGCCTACTGGTACGCAGTGAACTACCGTGAGGCTTATGATCTGTTCATCTCGAACGGCATTCTGTTCAACCATGAAAGCCCGCGGCGCGGCGAAACCTTCGTTACCCGAAAGATCACACGGGCGGTCGGGCGTATCCGGCACGGTTTGCAGGAAAAGGTGTATCTCGGCAATCTGGACGCCAAGCGCGACTGGGGTTTCGCGGGCGACTATGTCGAATCGATGTGGCTGATGCTGCAAGCCGACAAGCCCGACGACTTTGTCGTCGCGACCGGTGAAACCCGGTCTGTTCGGGATTTTCTGGAAGCCGCCTTCGGCTATGCCGGGCTGACCTGGCAGGAACATGTGGAATTCGATCCGCGTTACCTGCGGCCGACCGAAGTCGATTGTCTGCTGGGCGACGCGACGAAGGCGCGAGAAACGCTGGACTGGTCGCCTAAAGTATCGTTCGACGAGCTGGTGAAGATGATGGTCGATAATGATATCGAAATGGCCGCGCAGGAACGCACATTGACCGATGCCGGTCATGTCATTTCCGCCCGGACCTCGATTTGAGGACGCGCGGCGGTGATTGATGCCTCGGCCAGGGTATTCGTGGCGGGCCATCGCGGCATGGTCGGGTCGGCGGTCAGCCGGGCCCTTCGCGCCGCCGGTTATACGGATATTCTGGAACGCAGCCGCGCCGAACTCGATCTGACCGATCGTGGTTCGGTCGACGCCTTTCTGGCGGCGGAAAAACCCGATGCGGTGATCGACGCGGCGGCGAAGGTCGGCGGCATCGTCGCCAACGACATCTATTCCGGCGACTTCATCCGCGAGAACCTGTTGATCCAGACCAACCTTATCGACGCCGCGTACCGGCACGGCGTGAAGAAGTTCGTGTTTCTGGGATCGACCTGCATCTATCCGAAACACTGCGAGCAGCCGATGCGGGAAGACGCCCTGCTGTCAGGCTCGCTGGAGCCGACCAACGAGGCCTATGCGGTCGCCAAGATCGCCGGCATCGTCATGTGCCGGTCCTATGCGAAACAGTTCGGGTTCAATGCTGTCAGTCTGCTGCCGACCAATCTTTACGGACCGGGCGACAATTTCGATCTCGAAACCAGCCATGTCATTCCGGCCCTGATGCGCAAGGCGCATGAAGCGAAGGTTTCGGGCGCGAAATCGATGCAGGTCTGGGGGTCGGGCGAACCGACGCGGGAATTCCTGCATGTCGACGATCTGGCCGATGCGATCCGTTTCGTGCTCGAAAATGTCGATGAGTCGGATGATGATCTGCTGAATGTCGGCTCGGGTCAGGAAATCACCATCGGCGATCTGGTGCGCACGATATGCGATGTCGTCGGCTATGATGGACTGCTCGACTTTGACAGATCGAAGCCCGACGGAACGCCGCGAAAACTTTCGGACCCGTCCAAGCTGGCGGCCCGTGGCTGGCGCGCATCGACATCTTTGCGGGATGGTCTGGCCTCGGTATATGACTGGTTCAGGCAGAACCACGCCGGTTAGTCAGGCTCGACCGTACCGCCGCCGCAGCTCGTACTCGGCGATCAGGCGGTTGTTAAGTTCACGCCTGTCATTCAGTTTGAAGATCAGCAGTATCGCCAGCGCCGGTACCGCGCAGATAGCCACAAGCGCCAGAATGCCGATCCACAACTGTTCGGAGAATATGGAAAACGTTATGCCCAGAGCGAGCGCGACAACAGGCGTGAAAACGATGGTGAACACGATTTCCCGAATTTCCCTGTTCAGCCGCAGGCTGGTTTTCGCGATGGCCGTTTCCGCGAGATGCGTCGTCGCGAGACGCAGGGTCTCGTCACGCACAACCTTCGGTGAATTCAGGTTGTCAACCATACATATTGGTTACAATGATTGGAAATTTCGGGCAAGTTGACCATGTTAACGGTCATTGATCGAAATCAAGGCAACACAAGGCCCGACGGGCGCAGAGTACGATTATAAACGGATTTTTGCAGAATGAGAGGAATACAGACCATGTCGTTAACGAGCATTCTTGTTCATGTCGATGCGAGCGATCGCGCGAAACGTAATTTGTCAGCCGCCATCAAGCTGGCCGAAACCCATGACGCTCATCTGACAGGCCTTTTCGTTAAGGCGCCGACGGCGCTGCCGACCTATGCATCGGTGCATGTACCGCCTGAAGTGTTCGAAATGCTCGAACAGGACATGGAAAAACAGGCGGACGATGCCGAAAAACTTTTCCGGGATGCTGTAAAACAGGCTGGCCGCGACGACCGTTCCGACTGGAATCATGCTGCCGGCCCGGTCGCCGATACGATTGCGCGGATCGGTCGCTGTTCCGACCTGGTCGTTATCGGTCAGGAAGACGAAGACATCGACGTCGTGACCTACCGGGACGCGCCGGATGATATCGTCTTTTCCGCCGGACGGCCGGTGCTGGTTGTGCCCTACACGGGTATTGCCGGCAGCATGGGTGAAAACATTCTGGTCGCCTGGGATCACAGTCGTGAATCCGCACGCGCCGTTGCGGATGCGATGCCGTTTCTCGAACGGGCGAAATCGGTATCGGTCGTCTCCGTCGATCCCAAGCATTCCGAAGGCGATGTGCCGGGCGCCGATATCGCCCGTTATCTCAGCGAGCATGGCATCGATGTTACGGTGAACCGGTTTACCGACAAGGAACTTGCGGTGGATGACGTGTTGTTGAATCAGGTGGCCGACAGCGGTGCGGACATGCTGGTCATGGGCGCCTACGGTCATTCCCGGCTTCGGGAAATGGTTCTGGGCGGCGTAACCCGGCATATTCTCGATCACATGACCGTACCGGTGCTGATGTCGCACTAGGGCGACGCACCTGTTCTATACGGCAACGACCTTGACGACCCCATCCTTCGGCAAGGGGTCGTTGGGGCCCAGGTCGTTGAGAACGCGGAACGCCAGTTCGTTGTATTTGCCGAACGGCATGGTCCGCGACAGCGATGCTATCGTGTCGCCTCCATAGATGGGCACGATGATCAGACGGCGCGGTTTGATCTGCGCCGCGGCTTCCTTGCTGATACGTTCGAAACTGTAGGTCGTGCGCCGAAGGCCGGTCTGGAACTCTCTTGTCTTGTTCGGCACCGTCGCGAAGATAAATCGGTAAACCTGATTGTTGTCTCCGCGGATCGCGACCAGCCGGAGATCCAGCTTCGTATTGCCTGAAGAACCGACGGTGGTGCCGGTCGCCGCTTCTCTGCCGTTTACAGATATCGATTCGACACCGTCGACCCGGGTGTCCCGGGTCCAGTCGTATTGCAGATATTCGGTCATCGAAACGCCCCGGGCGGTCTTGCCCATGTCGAAAACGATCACGCCGCCGCCGGGGTGATTGGCGGTGACCTTGCTGGCACTGTTTCGAAGCACGAAGCCTTCCGGTACGGTGAACCGGAACCGCAGTTCCGGATGAATGAAGTCCCGCCCGTCGATGAAACCCTGTGACGGATCGTCGCCGTACAGCATGCCGTTGATCCGGTCCAGATAGGCGTCGCGGCCGGTATACGGATTCGGTGGCCGGCTCACCGCCGCCAGGCGTTCCGCCTGCTGAACCCGTTCTATCGTGCGCGGATGGGTCGCCAGCATGTTGTAGTCGTCAACCGTGTTCGGGTCCTGTCCGGCCCGTTCGGCCTCTAAGCGGGAATGATCCCGCAGCGACGACAGGAAATCCGTCATCGCATCCGGGCTGTATCCGGCCTTGCTCATATAGCGGATGCCCAGCGTGTCGGCTTCCAGTTCCTGCGATTGGGAAAATTGCTGGATAAAGACGCCGGCCCCTTGTCCGGCAAGGTTCGCCGCTGCCGAGCTGCCGGTCAGGATGCCGACCAGCCCGACGCCAAGCTGCGCCAGTTGCGACTGGCTCAGGCGTTCCGCCGTATGACGGGCGGTGACATGGCCGATTTCGTGTGAAATCACACCGGCCAGTTCGGCCTCGTTTGACGCCAGCGCCATCAGCCCGCGCGATACATACACATAACCGCCGGGCAGGGCGAAGGCGTTGACGATGGGGGAATTCACCACGGTGAATTTGTAGGGAAACCTGTACTCGGCGAATTCCGCCGCCTTGTTGCCGATCGACGTTACATAGCTCTGAACGCGCGCATTGTCGTATTCGCCGCCGAACTGTTTCAGCAGAATCGGATGTTGCTTCTTCCCCATCGCGATATCGTCTTCGACGGAATAGAACCCGGTGAAGCTGCTGTCGCCGGTCGCCTTGTTGGTGCTGACGCAACCCGTAAGCACTGCGCCGCAGGCGCAGGCGCCGCCTGCCAGAAAATGGCGTCGAGACCGGTCGATGGGTGATATATGCATAGCGTCTTGTCCTGTTGGAACTTTATGACGGTCAATTGCGTTAGAAATAGGGTCGAATTGCGGAAGTTTTACCATTGAATACCAAAAAAGAAACAAAAGTGCCCGATGATTCACGTAGACTCTGCGGCATTGTTGTGGATTCTTAAAAGTGTGGAGGGGTCTGCATGAATTGTTTCGAAAAAGAACAGACAGGGGTAAATAACATGAAAATCAATTGGCGCACGATCAGTATCCTGGCTATTTCGTCTACGATGCTTGCAGGATGTGCTGTCAGCAGCCTGCCCGATATCAAATCGCAAACGCCTCCGGGCGGCGAATACGAAGCCAACCTGCATTCCGGCTACGTTGAGCTTGCGGAAATGGAAGCGGCGGAAACCGACTGGTCCGACGCTGAGACATTTACCCTGCGGGCACGCAGCGTTCTGGAAGGTAACAACCCGGCGCCTGAGGAAATCGCGGCGCGCGACCTGCCTGCCGATATGGTCGGTACGTTGACTGACGCCCGCGTTCGTCTGGTTCAGGCCCTTAGCGATGGCGGTGCGCAGAAAGCGCCGGAAGCAGCGGCGCTCGCGCAGGTGATGTTCGATTGCTGGATGCAGGAACAGGAAGAAAACATTCAGCCGGCGGACATTGCCGCCTGCCGGTCCGATTTCGAATTGTGGATGCGGACGCTGGAAGCCGCGCTGGAGCCGGTTGTCGCAGCCGCCCCGGAACCGGAGCCTGAACCCGCTTCCGAACCGGCCGCGCTTCCCGGTGCGATGATCGTGTTCTTCGACTTTGACAGCGCGTCGATTTCCGAAGTCGAACAGATCACTGTAACGGAAGCGGTCCGGGCATTCCGCGAAAGCGGCGCGTCGTCGCTCGCATTGACCGGCCATACCGACAAGTCGGGCGCGAACGACTACAACGTGGCGCTTTCGAAAAAGCGGGTTGATGCTGTGGCGGATGCGTTGCGGGCGCGCGGCATTGCCGACAGTGCGATCAAGATCGCCGCTTCCGGTGAAAGCAAACCGGCTATCGATACGGCGGACGGGGTGAAAGAACGCCTCAACCGTCGTGTGGTGATCAACTTCGAATAAGCCGTCTACGGTTTTATAGCTGAACGGGGGCCGCGGCTTTTGCTGCGGCCCTTTTTCGTGCCGTAGCTGGCAGGCACTTCGCCGCAGGCGCTTTCCGCCAGGACTTTCAGTCTTGAACGAACTACAATTGCTTCGTTCATTTGTCTTTCTCTACGTAAACCGTCCATGCGTTGGATTATGTTGAACTTTGGCATGATTGATAAAGTTTTACCCTTGTAAATAGAGAAAGACACATTACATACCATTTACAGAAAAAATATATCCGAGGCGCAGATTCCGGCGGTACGGCGGGGTCACGGCTACTTGCGTCCAAACCGTATAATTTCTCATCATCCATAACGTTATGCTCGTAATGAGCCTAAAGAGGAAAACATGAAAACTTTTTGGCCGACGATAGGCGCTCTGACAGTGTCATCTTTGATGTTGGGCGGGTGTGCTGTCACCAGTCTGCCCGACATTAAGTCGCAAACACCTTCTGGCGGAGAATACGAAGCCAGCCTGCACTCCGGATATGTGGAGCTCGCTGAAATGGAAGCGGCGGAGGCCGATTGGCTTGACGCCGATGTATTTACCCTTCGAGCGCGCAGCGTCCTCGAAGGCAACAATCCGGCGCCCGAAGAAATTTCGGCGCGTGACTTGCCGGCCGATATGGTGGGCGCCCTTACAAATGCCCGCGTTCGTCTGATTCAGGCTCTCGGAGACGGCGCTGCGCAGAAAGCGCCGGAAGCGGCGGCAATGGCTCAGGTCATGTTCGATTGCTGGATGCAGGAACAGGAAGAAAACCATCAGCCGGCTGATATTGCCGCCTGCCGGGCCGATTTTGAAATGTGGATGCAGAAAGTCGATGCCGCGCTTGAGCCGGTCGTAACAGCACCACCGGAACCGGTACCAGCCGTGGAACCTGTCCCGGAACCCGTCGTTGTTCCCGGCGCGATGATCGTTTTCTTTGATTTCGACAGTGCGGCAATCGCCGAAGGTGAACAGATCACCATTGCTGACGCCGTTCGAACTTTCCGGGAAAGCGGCGCTTCCACGCTTGCCCTGATCGGTCATACGGACAGGTCAGGCTCCAACGACTATAATGCACTGCTTTCGAAGAGGCGGGTCGATGCGATTGCGGATGCCTTGCGGGCGCGTGGAATCGCCGATAGCGACATCAAGGTTGCTTCTTCGGGTGAAACCAATCCGGCGATCAATACAGCGGACGGCATTAAGGAACGCCTCAACCGCCGGGTTGTCATCACATTCGAATAAGCGCCTGCAGTACTAGGTGTTGAAAGACGGGCCGCGGCATCTGCTGCGGCCCGTTTTCGTGCAGGCCAGGGGATCAGCTTCGCTTTGTTGCGAAAAAGTCCTTCAACAGTCTTTCCGAGGCGGTCTGATCGATACCGCCGACAATATCGGGTTTGTGATGGCAGGTTTCCCGTTCGAACACCCGGGCCCCGTGTTCAACACCGCCGCCTTTCGGGTCATACGCGCCGAAAACCAGCTTCCGGATGCGGGCATGGGCGATAGCCCCGGCGCACATCGCGCAGGGTTCCAGCGTGACATAGAGGTCGCACTCAATCAGGCGGGCTGATCCGATTTTTCGGGCGGCTTCGCGCAAGGCGACGATTTCGGCATGGGCCGTCGGGTCATGATCGGCCTCCACCCGGTTTCCGGCGATGGCGATAACCTTGCCCCCGCTGTCGACCACGACCGCGCCGACCGGCACTTCACCGGCAGCGGCGGCGGCTTCAGCGGCGGACAATGCCTGCCGCATTGGAGAATTCGGGTTTTCCTGCATGGTCCGGGAAGCGTAAGGTGCGACGCCCGAACCCACAACTGTGAAGCATCCCGATGACCGATACCGATCCTCCGCAACGAATTGCCAAGGCGATGGCGCGGGCGGGCCTGTGTTCGCGCCGGGAAGCCGAACGCTGGATTACCGATGGCCGGGTTGCGGTTGACGGAACGAAAATTACCGACCCGGCCCTGAACGTCACGGCGGCCAACGATGTCGTTGTCGACGGCAAACCCCTGCCGAAACCGGAATCGGCCCGGCTGTGGCGTTTTCACAAACCGCCGGGTCTGGTGACGACGGAACGGGACCCACAGGGACGGCCGACCGTTTTTGACGCACTGCCGGGGACACTGCCCAGAGTATTGTCGATCGGTCGGCTGGATTTGAATTCAGAAGGCCTGTTGCTTTTCACCAATGACGGTGAGGTCGCCCGTCAGATCGAGCTGCCGTCGACCGGCTGGGCGCGCCGCTACCGGGTGCGGGTCTATGGTCCGGTCACGCAGGCCAAGCTGGACAGCCTTCGCAAGGGCGTTGTCATTGACGGTGAAAAGTTCGGATCCATCTCCGCTGAAGTTGAACGTCAGGCCGGATCGAACGCCTGGCTGATCGTCACCCTGAAAGAGGGAAGGAATCGCGAAATCAGGCGGGTCATGGAGCACCTGGGCTATTCGGTGAACCGGCTGATCCGTATCTCCTACGGTCCGTTCGATCTCGGCACGCTCGAACGCGGCGCCGTCATGGAAGTCCCGCCGGGCGAATTGCGCGCGGCTTTGGGCCGACCGCATAAAGGGGCCAAGGCGAAGCCGCGCAAGACCAAGCCGGGATACAAGGCGGCGCGCAAGAAGGCCGCGGCGAAAAAAGACCCGAAGGCGGGCGAAAAGCCGGCACCGAAAGGGAAGGCGAATGCGAATCGTCGCCGGCCGGTTTAAAGGCAAGAAACTGCAGACGCCGACGGGCAGGACGACGCGGCCGACATCCGACCGTGCGCGCGAGGGCCTGTTCAATATCCTGGCGCATGGCGCACATGCGCACCGGTTGCGCGGCGGACGCTGCGCCGACCTCTTCGCAGGCTCCGGTGCGGTCGGGCTGGAAGCGGTCAGCCGGGGCGCTGCGCATTGCGCCTTTTACGAAACGGATCGCCAGGCGCTTAAAAGCCTGACAGCTAATATCAACGCGTGCGACGCCGATGAGGTCTGTACCGTCTATCGGGATTCCGTCTTGACCCTGAGGCCGGTTCGGCAGCCCTTCGATCTGGTGTTTCTGGACCCGCCCTATGCGGAAACGGCTGTCGATCAGGCGGTCGGCGCTGTTTTGAAAGCGGGTCTGCTGGCGCGCGATGGTCTGCTGATCGCGCAATCCGATCCGGCCTTCGACGTGACGGTGCCTGCCGGTCTGGATATTATTGATGACCGGCGGTATGGCGCTGCGCGGTTCGTATTGATGGCGTATTCCGATCCGGCGGGGAATGAAGCATGACAACGCCGGACTTCGATGCTGATTTCCGCGCTCGCCTGCTTGATCTTTTCATCTGGCGCCGTGATGTCCGCCGGTTCAGGTCTGACCCTCTGCCTGCCGGAATGCTGGAAACACTGATCGGCATGGCGGACCTGTCGCCATCCGTCGGGCTCAGCCAGCCCTGGCGTTATGTGTCGGTGGACGATCCTGGCAGACGGGCGGCTGTCTGCGAGAGTTTCGAACGCGCCAACGCCGATGCACTGGCCGACTATTCGGGCGACCGCGCCAGCCTCTATGCCAGGCTGAAACTGGCCGGGCTGCGGGAATGCCCGGCGCATCTTGCGGTGTTCTGCGACGAATCGACGTTGAAGGGAGAGGGGCTGGGTCGCAAAACGATGCCGGAAATGCTGCACTATTCCGTCGTCGCGGCGATTTCCACCTTCTGGCTCGCGGCGCGGGCGCATGGCATTGGCGTGGGCTGGGTGTCGATTCTTGAGCCCGATGTCGTGACCGATGTTCTGGACGTGCCGCCGGAATGGCGGTTGATCGGTTATCTGTGTGCCGGATACCCGCTTGAAGAATCGGATAAACCCGCACTGGAGACCGCAGGTTGGGAAACCCGCGACCCCCAACCGATTGTTCAACGTTAGGCGTTGCTGTCGATAAAACCGAAAAGGAGCCGCTCTGTGAAACTGATGATATCCCCGACCTCGCCCTATGCCCGCAAGGTCAGCGTAACGGCGCGTGAAAAGGACCTGATGGACCGGATCGACGAGATCGCCGTCAATTCGATGGAAGAAAACTCCGACCTGCTGGCCGCCAACCCGCTCAGCAAGGTGCCGGCGCTGGTGATGGATGACGGACAGTCGCTGTTCGACAGCCCGCTGCTGTGTGAATATTTCGACGCTATCGGTTCCGGTCCGGCGTTGATCCCGGCGGCAGGCGAGGCGCGCTGGGCGGTATTGCGCCGTCAGGCCACCACCGACGGTTTGCTGGATGCTGCCTTCGGATACGTGATGGAAAATCGCCGGCCTGAAAACGAACGTTCGGCGATGTGGCAGGAACGCTGGCTGAAGGCGATTAACCGGTCGCTCGATGTCATGGAAGACGATATCGGCAATTTTGGCGAGGCTGTCACCCTTGCCCATATCGCGCTCGGCTGTTCGCTGGGTTATCTGGATTTGCGCTACAAGGGTGTCGTGGACTGGCGTGACAGCCATCCGCGTCTGGCGGCGTGGTATGCGGATTTCGCGGAACGGGCGTCGATGAAGGAAACCGAACCGCCGGCCTAGGTTACGTGGCTGCGGATGCGCCAGATCATGTAGAGCGTCGGAATGGCAAGGGCGGCGCAGGCCCAGAACTGCGCCGTCACGGCGATGTTCGCAAGTAACAGACCGGCCAGCGCCGGACCGATAATTCGGGCCAGACTGGCGCTGGACTGGGCCGCGCCCAGAACGCCGCCTTTCCAGTTATCGGGCGCGGTCTTGCTCATCAGGCTCTGCATGGCGGGGTTATGCAGTCCCATCGCAACCGAAATCAGGCCGAGCGCCAGATAGAGGGTCGTCGTTGACGTTGTCAAAGCCAGGCAGACCGATCCGGCCAGTAGACAAACCGCACCGGTCAATGCCGTCATGACTTCACCGAAACGCCGGCTCATGCGGCCGACAAGCCCGCCCTGTACGAACGCGTTTACGATACCGGCGAAGCCCAGAAAGTATCCGACTTCGGCAGGACCGAGCGACAGCACGTGTTCCGACCATTGCGCGAACGTTCCCTCGACACCGGTGAAGACGACGCTGACCAGAAAATACGGCAGGAACTGCATCGCCAGAAGTTTGTCTTGCGCGACGAACCCGACAGATCTCGCCAGCCGCCCAGCCGCCATTTTATGCCTAACCGGTTCTTTCAGCAGAAAGGCGGTAATCAGCAGGCCGCATCCCGCGAAGCCTGCAGACAGATAAGCCGGGGTAACGAAATCGGGCGTGTCGAAACCGACCGTCCGCCAGACGATCAGCGGCCCGATGGTGAATCCGATACCGAAGGCGGCCCCCAGCATGCCCATGCCTTTCGCCCTGTCCTCCGATGTCGTGACGTCGGACACGAAGGCCTGCGAGGTCGCCAGCCAGCCGGCGGTCAGACCGGCGAATGCGCGGCTGATGAATATCTCCATCATCGATCCGGCATGCGCCAGCCACAGATAGCTGACGATGGTCGCCGCGACGGATATCATCAGAACCGGCTTGCGGCCGATCTTGTCCGACAGCCGACCCCATAACGGCGCGCTGAGCAGCGAACAGGCCGAATAGGTGGAAAACACCAGAGCGGCTTGAAAATCGCCGCCGCCGTGGGATTTCACATAGAACGGCAGCAGCGGGATCATCACGCCCAATGCGATGATGTTGACGCAGGTTGCCAGGGCAGCCGGGATGAGGGCGCGGAAATTCGATTTATCGAGTCCCGCCGTTTCGGTTGTCTCGGTCATCGCCGTCCAAACAGTCTTTCTATGTCTTTCAGTTTCAGTTCGACGAATGTCGGACGTCCGTGATTGCACTGGCCCGAATGCGGGGTCGCTTCCATTTCCCGCAACAGGGCATTCATTTCCGAAGTATTCAAGACCCTGCCGGCGCGAACCGAACCGTGACAGGCCATGGTCCCACATACATCCTGAAGCCGCTCTTTCAGCGAGAATGCGTCGCCCAGATCCTGCAATTCGTCGGCCAGATCGCGGATCAGTCCCTGGGTGTCGACCTCGCCCAGCAGGGCCGGGGTTTCCCGGACGGCGATCGCACCGGGGCCGAAACTTTCGATTGCCAGTCCCAGTTCCTGAAGCGCCGCGGCATGGGTCAGCAGGTTTGTCGCTGCGTCTTCCTCCAGTTCAACGATTTCCGGGATCAGCAGCGCCTGCCGGGCGACGCCGTCAGCCGACAGGGCGCGTTTCATCCGTTCGTAGACAAGCCGTTCATGCGCCGCATGCTGGTCGACGATAACAATGCCGTCATTCGTCTGGGCGACGACATAGGTTTCGTGCACCTGCGCGCGGGCCGCCCCCAACGGGTAATCCTGAATATGGGGCATATCATCCACAGCCGGGCCATCGTGCCGCGATGACGGATCGAAACCGGCCGATTCAGGCCTGGCATCGGTGTTTAGAGGTGCCTGGAAGTCAGCGGCTTTCTCTGCCAAACCGCTTGACGGGTACCCGCCACCATAGCCGTAACCACCACCTGAAGGACGCCCCTGGAAATGCATCTGCCGCGTTGCCGGATCAATCGGTTTCATCGATCCCAAAGCCGCCGCCGACACGGTTGTCGAGGCGCGATGCCCGGCTTCCGCAAGGGCGTGTTTCAGGGCCCCGACGATCAAGCCGCGCACTGCGCCGGCATCCTGAAACCGCACTTCCGTCTTTGCCGGATGGACGTTGACATCGACAGCGCGGGGTTCGGTTTCGATAAACAGGGCCAGCAGGGGGTGGCGATCACGCGCCAGAAAATCAGCATAGGCGCCGCGTACCGCGCCGATAAGCTGTTTATCGCGCACCGGCCGGCCGTTCACATAAAGATACTGCATGCTGGCGGTTGCCCGGTTGAACGTCGGCACGCCGGCGAAGCCGGTCAGGCGCAAGCCGTCGCGCCCGGCGTTGATGCGCAGGGCGTTCTCCATGAAGTCCCGCCCCATGATCGCCCCGAGCCGGGTGAGACGGGCGTCGAGCAATTCCCCTTGCGCCGCATTCAGCCGGATACGGTCTCGGTCGCCGTCGTTGAGGCTGAAGGAAACGGAAGGATGCGCCATCGCCAGCCTGTTGACCACATCGGTAATGGCTGTCATTTCCGAACGGTCGCCGCGCAGGAATTTCAGCCGCGCCGGCGTGGCGAAAAACAGGTCCCGAACTTCGATCCGTGTTCCTTTCGCGCCCGATGCCGGCGACGGCTGACCGACAAGGCCACCTTCGATATCAAGCCGCCAGGCTTCTTCAGCGCCTTCGGCCCGGCTGATGACCGACATCCGGCTGACCGATGCGATGGACGGCAGCGCTTCGCCGCGAAAACCAAGCGTCGATATAAAAAACAGATCGTCATCGGGCAGTTTCGACGTCGCGTGCCGTTCGATCGACAACAGCAGATCCTCGCGCGACATGCCGCACCCGTCATCCGTTACCGCGACAAGGGACTTTCCGGCATGGCGTACCGAGATATCGATCCGGGTTGCGCCGGCATCCAGACTGTTTTCAACCAGTTCCTTAACCGCCGATGCCGGCCGTTCGACGACTTCGCCGGCTGCGATACGATTGACGACCGTTTCCGGAAGCCGGCGGATCGTCATGCCTACGATGCCTGTACCGGGTTGGATAGATCCGCCATATACTGCCGCGCCAGTTTCTTGCCGTGTTCGACGGCGGGCTGGTCGAACGGATCAACCCCCATGATACGGGCCGACAGAATGGTTTCGATCATGAAATGCATCATCAGCGCCCCCATGCTTTCGCCGTCGATCCGCGCCATGTTCATCAGCCGCACCGGGCGGCCGTGTTTTGCCAGCGTTGCCGCCGTCGCGCGCCGCGAGGCTTCCATCAGATCGCCCAGCGTCCGGCCCTCTGCATAGTCGATTCCCGCCGTTTTCGCCAAATCGCTGTCGACCGGCGCACCACCGGCGGCAAGCGGCCCGCCGAGAACGGTGAACATCTTGTCGGGCGGCCCGTCGAGCCAGAGCTGGAGCTGACTGTGCTGGTCCACCGGACCGGTGCCGTAGATCGGCGTTGTGCCCATGCCGTTCTTGCCCAGACTTTCCGCCCAGAGCTGACGATACCAGCGGCTGACCGACCCCAGCCGGTCGCTATAGGCCAGCAGCACGCTGCCGCTGACGCCGCAATACCGGTTCAGGCCGACGGCGATGGCAGCGCCCATGATCGGTAGGGTTTCGATGGAGCTGCCCGGTTCGAGCGTTTTCATCAGCACGTCGCGGGCGCCCTGACGCACCGGTTCCGGCGGCAGGCCGGCAATCATTGCCGGCAGCATCCCGACGATAGACAGCACTGAATACCGACCGCCGATATTCGGATCGTGGTCGAGGCAGGTCAGGCCGAACCGTGCGGCGACGCGGCGCAGGGGGTTATCCGTATTCTCCGTAATCATGATGACGCGGCTTTTCAGCCCGGCATCGCCAACAGCTTCGCGGAATATCGGCAGAACCGATAGAAACTGCAGCACTGTTTCAGCCGTACCGCCGGATTTCGAAATCACGATAAGCCCGGTTGTGCGCGGGTTAAGCTGCCGGAACAGACGGTCGAAGGTAAAGGGGTCGATGTTCGTAACGATATGCAGCGCCGGCCCCTGAACCTGCGATTCCTGGCCGATCTCCGCCGCATCCGACATCATGTACAGGGCCCGTCCGCCGAGGCTGGACCCGCCTGTTCCCAGAATCACGACATCGGTGAAACGTTCGCGAAAACTTTCCGCAATCGGGCGAAGCTGTTCCAGGTCGTCCGTGCGTTCGGGCAGGCGCAGCAACGGCAGTCGATTGTCGGAATAATCCTTGCGGAGTTCGGCAATCGGATCGACCAGTTCCGCGGCAAGGCCGGCCAGTTGCTCGGATGTCAGGCCGCCGTCGCCGATCTGGTCAGCCATGCAGGCGTCGGTAATCTGTTCGTAAGACATACAATGGAACCCAGTTCACTTGAAAACGAAGCCGGAGTCTTGCCGATGCGCCGGGCCGGCGCAAGCGTTGGTTCACCCAATATCGACCGGTTCAGAAAGTAAGCTGGGGCGCCTCCATGGTCGGTGTCACGCCTTCCGGCTTGCCGACGACAACAACGGTCAGGGCCGACGGGTCCAGAAGGGATTCTGCTACCCGGTTGACGTCTTCCAGCGTAACGGCTTCGACCATCGCGTTGCGGTTATCTACATAATCGATGGGAAAATCGTAGTACTGGATACCAACCAGAATACGCGCAATTGCCCCGGATGAGGTGAACCGAAGCGGGTACGATCCCGTCAGATAGGCCTTGGCGTCGTCAAGCGCCTTCTGATCGACACCGTTTTCCTTCAGGTTTTGCCACTCCTGCCGCACGACGGCGATGGATTCCGCCACCGCGTCATTCCGCGTCGCGACGCCGCCCGCCAGCAACCCGGCTTCGTCGTAATCGCGCAGATAGGCATAGGCGGAATAGGCGAGACCGCGTTTTTCCCGCACTTCCTGCATGAGGCGGGATTCGAAACCGCCACCACCGAGAATATGGGTCAGGACATAGGCAGGATAGAAATCAGGGTCCAGGCGCGTCAGCGCCGGTTGCGCGAATACCGTGATGCTTTGCGGAATATCCTGTTCGACGACAATGGTTTCGCCCGTCCCGATTGCCGGCGTCGGGATGTCAACGTCCTCCCCAGTCTCCGGTAGCGAACCGAAGGCAGTATCCAGAATGGGGGTCAGTTCCTCCGGCGTGATATTGCCGACGACGCCGATCATCAGTTTGTCTTTCGTCAGCACCCGGTTCATGTAATCGCGCAAATCGGCGATGGTGACCGATTTTATGCCTTCTATCGTGCCGTCCGATGACCGGCTGTACGGATGATCGCCGAACAGGGCCGCGTACAGGGTCTTGCCGGCAATGGTCTGGGGATCAGAGATTTTACGATTCAGTCCGACGAGGATCTGGCCGCGAATTCGCTCGACCGCATTGGAATCGAAGCGAGGGTCGGACAGGGCGAGTTGCAGCAGATTGACCGCTTCGTCCCGGTACCTGTTCAGGGTCGTGAACGAGCCGGCGAAGGTTTCCGTGCCGGCATTGAAGCTGATGCTGATCGACTGATCTTCCAGGCGTTGGCGGAATGCATTGCTGTCGAGATCGCCCGCGCCCTCGTCAAGCGTGCTGGCCAGCAGATTGGCCGTGCCTTCGCGACCTTCCCGGTCCATCAGCGCACCGCCTCGAAAACTGAACGACATCGACACGAGATCCGCCGTATCGTCCTGCACCAGCCAGGCTTTGATCCCGCCGGGGCTGACAACTTCTTCGATATCGATGGCCGAGGCCGGCGAAACCGCAAACACCGTCAACACGATGGCGGCGATATATTTGATATGTTTCATCACGAGCGATCTCCTTCCGGTGCATCGGCAGGTAACAGTCTGGAGCGGAAGGGAGCATTAGCAGTCATAACATCGGCGAGCGCCTTGTTGACGTCTTCGGCTGTAACGTCGCGAATGCGGTCCGGCCATGCTTCGAACTCCTCTATCGACAAGCCGATGGTGACGGCCGAACCGAGCAATCGGGCAATGCCACTGAAGGAGTCCTTGGCGAATTCGGCGGCATCGGTCAGCCGGACAATGGCGCGGTCGACCTCTTCCTGTGTAATGCCGGTTTCGACGATGCGTGCGACTTCAGCCTGCAGGGCGGCCACGGCTTCGTCGAGGCTCTTGTCCTGAACCGGGCTGACATAAAATCCGAATGTTGTCGGGCCGCGGGCCGAAGGGTCGTACCACACGCCGGCGCTGGTCGCGATCTGCTGATCGACGACCAGGGACGAATAGATTTTGCTGGTCGATCCATCGCCCAGAATGGCCGAGGCGACTTCCAGCGCGTAGACCTTTTTCATGTCGTCGGCGGTTGAATAGCTGGGGGCCAGATAGCGTTCGCTCCAGCTCGGCTGGCGAACCTGCGGATCGCGCAGTTCGACCTCTCGAACGATTTCGTGGTGCGGTTCCTTCCAGTCCGGGCGTTCCGGCAGATCGGACGGTTTGATCGGCCCGTAGTACTTTTCCGCCAGCGGCAGAACATCGGCCATCGTGACATCGCCGACGACGACGAGTGTTGCGTTGTTCGGCGCGTACCAAAGCTTATAGAAGGCCAGAAGATCGGCTTTCGTCAGGGCGCGGATTTCATGTTCCCAACCTATGATCGGATTGCGGTAAGGGTGGTTAAGGTAAAACACAGCGTTGGACTGTTCGCGCAGTCGGGCCGACGGGTTGTTGTCGGTGCGGCTGCGGCGTTCTTCCAACACGACGTTGCGTTCTGTCTCAATTTCATCGGGGTCCAGGCGCAGGTTGCGCATCCGGTTCGATTCCATCTTCATCACGAGACCGAGACGGTCGGCGGCGATGTTCTGATAATAGCCGGTGTAATCGTAGGACGTGAAGGCGTTGTCCTCGCCGCCATTCTCTGCGACCAGGGCTGAAAACTCTCCCGAATCCAGCATGTCGGTGCTTTTGAACATCAGGTGTTCAAAGAAATGCGCAATACCGGTCTTGCCCGGAGGTTCATCCATCGACCCGACCCTGTACCAGACCATGTGGCTGACGACAGGCGCCCGGCGGTTGGTGACAACGATGATTTGCAGGCCGTTTTCCAGTGTGGCGGTTTCGGGATTGAAGATTTCCGCTCGCGCGGACCCGAATCCGAAGGGAAGCAAAAGTAACAGGAACAGGACGGCGGTGCGCATGAGCACTCTCTTTCGGTCAGGTGATCGGAAGCTGTCACAAGTATATGGTACCGGCGAGCGGGATGACGAGGGGCAACGGCCGGTCGGTCGCGGAATTGTTATATTTCCGCGGCTATAGAGGTACGTGTTGCGCTCTTGGTCAGGATCCCGGCGGTTTGTCCGGCACCGGGCAGGCGGTGAAGGCGGGCAGCGCCTCACACCGGGCGGCGAAGGCGGCAAGCGCGGGATAGGTTTCTGCGACATTAAGGTTGGGCCGGACCTTGGTGGTGAAGGTGAAGGCGATGGTGGCCGCGATATCGGCCTGGGTCAGACCGGGCGCGCCGCCGAGCCAGCCGCTTTCCCCGGCTTTGGCGGCATAGTCGTTCAGCGCGGTCAGTCCGCCGCGCACCTGGGCGTCGTTGTGTTCGATCCAGGGTTCGTGAACTTTTTCCTCCGGATGGAAACGGCGCTCATAGAACGCGAACACGGCCTTGTCCATCGTGCCCGTGGCGGTGGCGGCGATGCGCAGAATATTGCGGCGTTCAGGGCCTTTGGGCGGCACAAGGCGGTCCGCTTCCGGCACCATTTCGTCGATTGCATCGAGAATGATCGTGCTTTCGAAGACCGCATCCCCGTCATCGAGCACCAGGGTCGGGATGCGGACAACAGGATTGTATTTTTTCACCGGATCCGGCGTGACGAAGACCGACAGGTTTTCAAGTTCGTACGGCAGTCCGTAATGATGCAGGGTTACCCCGATGCGTCGGGTGTAGGGCGACAGGTAGTTTCCGAACAGCTTCATTGTCTTCTCCCGGAAATGGCGGTTGATACAACCACACGCTCCTGACTGCGAAAAGGTAAGGTTCCGAAAAACAGTGTTTTCCCGTCAGCGTGAATGGCGCTAACCGGTTGGTCCGGAACTTTCGCCCGTACTGGCGCTATATTGGCTTAAGGTAACGCACCTGCGGTGATTGCCTGTCCGTTGCCAATCCCCTAAAAAGGGCCGGAAACAAGGCGACGACGCCATATCCAGTTCTTTAACGGGGTTAAGACATGACAAATCAGATCGGCCATTGGGTTAACGGTGAAACTGTAACGGGTACGAGCGGTCGCAAAGGCGATGTGTTCAACCCGGCGACGGGCGAGGTTTCGGCCGAAGTCGCCTATGCCTCGAAAGCAGAAATCGACGCTATTGTCGCGAAGTCGCTGGTCGCCCATGACGTCTGGTCATCGACGCCGGCGCCGAAACGCGCCCTTGTTCTTTTCAAGTTCCGCGAGCTGCTGATCGAAAACAAACAGAAACTGGCCGAAATTTGCGGTAGGGAACACGGCAAGACCATCGCCGACGCGATGGGTGAAATTCAGCGCGGCATCGATGTCGTGGAATTCGCCTGCGGCGCGCCGCATCTGCTGAAAGGCGAATTCAACGCCAATGTCGGCGGCGGGATCGATCTGTATTCCACCCGCGAAGCCGTCGGCGTTGTCGCCGGCATCACACCGTTCAACTTTCCGGTCATGATCCCGCTCTGGATGGGGGCGATGGCGGTGGCCTGCGGTTGCGCCTTCATCAACAAGCCGTCGGAACGCGATCCGTCCGCACCGTTGCTGCTGGCCGAACTTTGGAAGCAGGCCGGTCTGCCGGACGGCGTTTGGCAGGTCATCAACGGCGACAAGGAAGCGGTCGATACCCTTTTGGCGCATGACGACGTCCCGGCAATCAGCTTCGTCGGCTCGACTGCCGTCGGCGAATACATTTACCAGACCGGTGCGGCCAACAACAAACGGGTCCAGGCGTTCTGCGGCGCAAAGAACCACATGGTGGTGATGCCAGACGCAGATATGGATCAGGCAGCCGATGCCCTTCTGGCAGCCGGCTACGGTTCCGCCGGCGAGCGCTGCATGGCAATTTCCGTTGCGGTACCGGTTGGCGAAGGCACAGCGGGTGAACTGATCAAACGGCTGAAGCCACGGGTTGAAGGCTTGAAGATCGGGCCTTTCGACGATCCCGAAGCGGAAATCAATCCGCTGATCACCCGGCAGGCGCAGGAGCGTGTCGAAGGGCTGATCACACGTGGCGTTGAAGAAGGCGCCGACCTTGTGGTCGACGGTCGCGGCGCGCGGATGCAGGGCTATGAGAACGGTTATTTCGTCGGGGCGACCCTGTTCGACAAGGTCACGCCGTCGATGGATATCTACAAGACCGAAATTTTCGGCCCTGTCCTGTCGATAACCGTTCCGCAGACTTTTGAAGATGCGGTGCAGATGATCAACGATCACGAATACGGCAACGGCGTGGCGGTCTTTACCCGCGATGGCGACACCGCACAGGCCTTCACCCAGAAAGTGGATGTTGGCATGGTCGGCGTGAATGTGCCGATCCCCGTGCCGTTGTCATTCCACAACTTCGGCGGTTCGAAACGGTCGAAATTCGGGGACACGCAGATGTACGGCCCGGAATCGATCCGTTTCTTTACGAAGATGAAAACGATCTCCACCCGTTGGCCGTCTGGCATCAAGGAAGTTGCGACGCTCGCCTTCCCGTCCAGCAACTAGGAAAAGGTTGGGCTGCTGGTTTAGACTTCTGTCATGACTGTTCTCGACTGGCACGCTTCATCGTTTACGGAAACCTTCGACACGATCTCTGTGCGAAGGCTTTCCGGGGCGTTGGGCGCGGAAGTTTCCGGCATTGACCTGGCCGCCGATCTGGATGACAGGGTAATCGCCGACATCAGAACCGCGCTGCTGGAAAACCAGGTGATCGTGTTCCGCGATCAGGGACATCTGACACCGCCTGAGCTTTCCGGTTTTGCGGAACGGTTCGGCCCGCTGACGGATTATCCGATGACTGCCGGGCTGGACGATGCGCCGGCGGTGACGGTGGTTTCAAAGGAGCCGGACGAACGGATCGCCTTCGGCGGCGTCTGGCATTCCGACACGACCTATCTTGAAGAGCCGCCTTTGGGATCGATCCTTCTGGCACGGGAAGTGCCGCCCTATGGCGGTGACACGCTCTACGCCAATATGGTGCTGGCCTACGACACCCTGTCTGCGCCGATGAAACAGCTCTTGGATGGGTTAACGGCGATCCAGTCGTCGGAGAAACCGGAAATCGCGGCGACACGGCAACACAGGATCGCCGAACAGGGCGACCGGGCGCCGGCGCCGAAAGCGTTGATCGCGCATCACCCGGCGGTGCGGACACACCCCGAAACCGGCCGCAAGGCGTTATATATGAATGCCGGCCATACGATCGGTCTTGTTGAACTGACGGAAGACGAAAGCAGACCGCTGCTTGCCTTTCTGTTCGACCACCAGACCCGGCCTGAATTCACTTGCCGGGTTAACTGGCGCGAAGGGACTCTGGCTTTCTGGGATAACAGATCCTGCCAGCACAATCCGGTGAACGATTACCACGGCCATCGGCGGGTGATGCATCGGGTGACGATTTCAGGCGACCGGCCGCGATGACATCGGTCCTGAATATCCGGTGCGGCAGCGACATCCGGGAAAAGCTGGTTGAGGCGGGTATTGAGGGTGACTTTCTCGAATATTCCGATCCGATCTGCCGAGGGCCGGTTCCGGCAAACCCGGACGACGACGTCTATCGAAGTTTTCGCGCTGAATTTATAGCCGACAACTGGGAATACGATCGCGAAGAAACGCTCGAGAAACTTGCGAAGGCCGATGCGCGTCTGGATCGGGCAAGCGAATACGATATCATTGTATTGTGGTTCGAACACGACGCCTATGATCAGACTATCCTGATCAAACTGTTGAACCGGCTTTCGAAGCAGCCGGACAGTCTGGAGCGGATGCGGTTGATCCAGATCGACCGTTTCGACGGCGTTCAGCCGTTCAACGGACTGGGCCAGTTATCGGCGGAGCAGCTTGCGACCCTGCCGCAACACGCGGTGCCGGTGACATGGCAAATGGTTGAAAGCGCCAGGGAAGCCTATGCGGCTTACGTATCGAATAATCCGCTCGATATCGTAACGATCGCTCGGCGCGATATACCCGGTCTGCCGTTTCTTCGTCAGGCGCTTGTGCGCATGTGTCTGGAATATCCCGCCGCGATGGATGGTTTGTCGCTGACGGAACGGCTGACCCTGCAGGCGATAGCCTCCGGCGCGAAAACGCCGGCGCAGTGTTTCTTCGAACTGTACTACAATTTCGATCCACAGCCTTTTCTGGGCGATCTGATGTACTGGGACGATATCGAGCGTCTCGCGGATGCGCCGGAACCAGCAATTGAACCGATAGAAGACTGGAAGTCGGAAGCGAAGCTCACATCGTTCGGCAGGGCGCTACTGAACCGTTCTGAAGACTGGGTCACCCGGAACGGCATCGACCGCTGGATCGGCGGAGTTCACCTTGCCGGCGATCCGGACTGGCGGTGGTCTCCGTCACAAGGACTGGTCCGGGTTTGATCCTGCCGGAATTCTGATTGTTACCGCCAGTCCGCCCGCGGGGCGGTTTTTCAGTCCGATCTCGCCGCCATGGGCCAATACGATGGACCGGGCGATGGCAAGACCCAGCCCGACACCGCCGGTATCCCGGCTGCGCGACGATTCCAGCCGGACGAAAGGCTCGAACAGCCTGCCCATGTCTTCCTCCGGAATTCCCGGCCCGCTGTCGCAAACCGTAATGACGACATATCCGGCTTCCGTGGCAACCGTGATATCGGCACGGGCGCCATAACGGACGGCGTTTTCGATGATGTTCCGTACGGCCCGCTTCAGCGCCACGGCCCGGCAGGCGACTACGATATCACCTATGCCTGCCGCATCGAAGTCAACGGTGCCGCCGGTGGCCGCGCGAACGTCTTCGGCGGCGCTGTCGACAAGCGCTGCGATATCGACCTGCCTGGCGTCCTCCTGCCGGGATTCGGCGCGGATAAATGAAAGGACTTCTTCCGCCATTTTCTGCAACTCATCCAGAGTCGCCAGAATGCTGGTCTTGTCGTCACCGTCTTCCAGCAGTTCGGCGCGCAGCCGCAGGGTCGTGATCGGCGTGCGAAGATCGTGCGACATGGCGGCCAGCATGGTCATCCTGTCCCGGATATACCGGTTCAGTCTTTCCCGCATTGTGTTGAAGGAGCGGATGAGCAGGCGAATGTCTTCCGGCCCGGTTTCCTCGACAGGGTCGATGTGTTCGCCGCGTCCGGTCCGTTCCGCCGCTTCCGACAGCCGTTTCACCGGCCGCATGGCGCGGCGCACCAGGATTGTAACGATCAGAACGACGCCCAACGCGGACAGGCCGAGCGATATCATTGCCGGACCGGCCCAGGGTCGATCCCGGCCCGGAAAGACCGTGACGGATTCGAGCCATCGGCCGTCCGACAGCCGGATGGCGGCTGTCATGCCCGCCATCGTCCCTGTTTTCGAATATCGATCATGGTGACCGTCGTCGTCTCGGTCGCCGGTTTCATCGTCGTCATCGTCGTCATGGTCGTGGTGGTGACGGTCATACCAGGGCTGCCAGGAAAACCGGAAGCTGACGCGCACGGCATCCGGCGGCATCCCGAGGCGCTCCGTGAGGAATTCCCGGGCCCGCAGGGTGTGGCCGTATTCCTCGCTGTCGGCAAGTTCGGTCCGGTCGACCAGACGGAACCACAGGCGCGGTGTCGAGGCGGCCCGCAACACACCGTCATGCAAGTCTCGCGGCGTTTGTTCCAGAAGCTGCACGACGGCGGCAAGCTGGTCGACCGCCTGGTCCCGGGCGGCGTACCGCAAAGCCTGCCGTCTTTCATCGCTTAAAATGGCGAAGCTTACGAGGTGCGAGACCGCCAGCGACGCCAGAACCAGGATGATGATGTGGCTGGTCAGGCTGCGCGGGATCAGTCGATGGGCGCGGTTGCGTTGCGGCTTCATGATTTCGATACCGCAGCGGCGAATGTGTAGCCGCCGCCCCAGACAGTCTTGATGAATTGAGGGTCTTTGGGGTTGTCTTCGATCTTGCGTCTGAGCCGGCTGATCTGATTGTCGATGGCGCGGTCGTACGGCCCGGCCTCCCGGCCCTGGGTGATGTCGAGCAGGCGGTCACGTGAAAGAACGACACCGGGATGGGCGGTGAAGGCGGACAGCAACCTGAATTCGGCCGTGCTGAGTGGAATGACGATGCCGTTCTCGTCTTCCAGGTGACGTTTGGCGGTGTCGAGCTTCCACTTGCCGAATGTCAGGACGGTTGCGGTTTCCGTGTCATCAACCCCGCCTGGCGGTAACATGTTGTAGCGCCGAAGGACGGCCTTGATCCGCGCCAGCAGTTCGCGCGGGTTGAATGGTTTGGCGATGTAATCGTCCGCCCCCATCTCCAGACCGACAATGCGGTCGGTCTCTTCGTCCATCGCGGTCAGAAAGATGATCGGGAGCTTGCCGTCGGTGCGAACCTGGCGGCACAGGGCAAGCCCGTCCTCGCCCGGCATCATGATATCAAGCACCATCAGATCGATTGACCAGTCCTTGATCTGCCGCCTAGCCGCCCTTGCGTCTTCGGCCGTGCGGGTGCGCATACCGTTTTTCTCGAGATAGCGCGCCAGCAGGTCGCGTATTTCGCGGTTATCGTCGACGATCAGTATACAGGGCGATGTTTCCATGAAGGGACTTTACGGTATTTGAATTGGCAGAAACGAGAAATATTGTCGCGACCTGTCGCGGCGGGCAGGCCTGTTACAATTTGCGACAATTCAGGCTGGCTGGTGACATACTTCCGCGACAATAAGGATGTTTATTCAGGCCATCAGATAACCACTCGCTGAAAGGAAGATCAAAATGTCTGATGCATCCGAAAACAACAATAGTTCGCAAGGCCATCACAAACATCGCAAGCACGGCAAGCTGGTTGTGGTTGCAGGGCTTGTGACGGCGATGCTCGGCGTCGGGGCGACTTTCGCAATCGCCCAGGCCGATGGTCATCGCTATGGAAAAATGGGCGGCTTCGGCCACCATGGTCAGGCGGCCCAGCAGATGTTCAAACAATTCGATACCGACCGCGACGGGACCATTACAGCCGCGGAAATGGACGCCAGAATCGCAAGAACGCTGTCCGACAACGACGGCAACAAGGATGGGTCGCTCAACCTTGCCGAATTCGAAGATGTCTGGATGACGTATACGCGTTTCAAGATGGTCGATATGTTTCAACGGCTTGACGAAGACGGCGATGGTCAGATTACCGAAGCGGAACTGACCGAAAAGAAAACCGCAATGATGTACCGGGCTGATCGCGATGGCGATGGGCAGATCACCAAGTCTGAGCTTCGCTTCGGCCATCACCGGCATCACGACGACGATGACGACCACAGGTATCGCGATGACGACGATAGAGACGACAACTAGTCTGATCGATGGGGAATGCAAAAACGAAAAGGGACGCCGCAGGGCGTCCCTTTGTGTTCCGACTATCGTCGGCGGACGTGATTTATGCCGCCTTGTCGTAGAAGGGCTGCAGCGAGAACTTGCCGATGGCATCCGGCAGGAACGGGCTGAAAAAGGTTACGCCCGGCATTTTCACCGCGGGATTGCTTGCGGCCGAGACACGGCTGCGCAGCTTGTATGTTGCCGCTGTGAACGTCTCCTTGAAGATATTCACATTCGGCACCAGAGCCTGAGCAACAATCACGTTCGGGTCATAAGCGTGTAACCGCATGGCCGTCATCCTTACAAAAAACCACTGTTAGCGCTGTTACGGGCCGCGTCTATTCGCCCAACTTGCAGGCTGCATGTAGTGAGGCGGGGGTGGAATCACAAATGCCGTTTTTGCAATGGGTCCATGCAGAAACAGCATGGGAGGTGCCGATTCCTGGTTTTATTTCAGGGGTTTATGTGTGATTTCCGTCACACTTCGCGGTAACTGACCAAGGCGTTGCGGCCGGTGTCAGTTTGTCAGGCAGATCGCTGAAGACAGCTTCCGCTCCCCATTCCATCAATTCGGTAAATCGACGGCTCTCGTTAACCGTATAGCAGCGAAACACCATGCCTTCGGTGGTCAGCATGCGGGCATGTTCCTCATTCAGCGCGTCGGCATCGAGATGAAGGGCGTCTGCGCCGATGTCTTTCATAACGGCTTCCCAGTTTTCCGGCAGGGTCTGCCACAGCATCGCGAAAGAACTGTCGGGAAGCAACGGCCAGGCCGTCTGAAAGGCTTCATGGGAAAAGCTGGAAACGATCGGCGGCGGCAGATGGTTCGGCCAGAACCGGGTCACGATCGCTGCAACGGCGCGGGCGGTTTCCGCATCGGCGCCGGGCCAGGGTTTCAGTTCCAGATTTACGCCCATGTTCAGGTCGGAAAAAAGATCGATTGCCTGTTCCAGCAGGGGAATGCGTTCAGCCGCGAATGCGGGGTCGAACCAGCTTCCGCAGTCGAAGTTTTTCACATCCGAATAATCGGTGCTGCCGACCGGCAAATCGACTCCGGCGACGCGCAAAAGGGTGTCGTCGTGATGCAGGATAACCCGTCCGTCCCGTGTCAGCATGCAATCGGTCTCGACCCAGCGGCAGTCGAGCTCGGCTGCCTTGCGGAAGGCGGCGAGCGTGTTTTCCGGCGCATGGCCGCTGGCGCCCCGATGGGCGAAAACCCGCGGCGTTTTTGGCGGTTCCTGCGGTCCGGTCACGGTGTCAGGCCCGGCCTGTCATCGGCATGGGTCTGGATGCCGCCATCGGCCCGCATGTAGGTCATGACCCGTTCGCTTTGCATGACGCGCCATTGCAGCAGGCGTTCGGCATAGTTCAGAACCGTGCCTGCGCTGGCGGCGTCCTGCGCCAGATTGTTCTGCTGCCGAGGATCTTTTTGCAGATCAAAGAACAACGCAGGCAGGGCGGCGAAATGAACGTACTTTCCGTTTTCGTCTTTTATCACCGATAGGTGACATTCGTCGGAACGGATGCCAAGCTCGGTTTCCGCCCGTTTGTTCGCAAGGTCGCGGAAATCGAATTCCCAATGTACGGCATCGCGCCACTGTGAAGGGTCGCGTCCTTCGAGATAGTCAGACAGGCTGAGGCCGTCGCACTGGCGCGGGACGGGCAGGCCCATTGTTTTCAGAACCGTCGGCATGACATCGACGGATTCGGTAAAGGCATCGACGACACGGCCGCGCGCCGGGGCGGCTTCATCACGCGGATCCCGGATGATCAGCGGAATGTGAAACGCTTCGTCATGAAAGCCGGTTTTGCCGAACAGCCAGTGATCGCCCAGCATTTCCGCATGGTCGGCGGTCAGGATAATCAGCGTGTTTTCGTACTGCCCGGTTTTCTTCAGATGCGTGAGAATTCGGTCGAACTGATCTTCCACAAGGTTGATCATGCCGCAATAGGTTGCGCGAAGCTGCGCCAGCTCGGCATCATCGGTCGTCACCGGATCGTGCGTCTTGCCGACGCAGGTCATCATTGCCTTGCCGTCCGCGAATGAGCCGATGGTGTGTTTTAGCCAGGGATGGATGGCGGCTTCGCCGTCCGCCGTGTCCGCCCGGACCGGTTTCGGCATTTCGGCGGGATTGTAGCGCGCATTGTAGGGTTCCGGCACAACCCATGGCGGATGCGGTGCGATATAGGTCGCGTGGGCAAACCAGGGCCGGTCGTCACGACCGTCGATGTAGTCGATGACGGCGTCGGTCAGCACGGCGGCGTCGCTGTCCTCAGCTTCATAGATCGGCGGTGAAAAACTGTAGCCGCGTCCTTCCGACCCCGGATAACCGGGCCTAGGACGGAAGATATCGAACGGCCGGTCGGGTAACGGGTAGCCTTTCTTTTTGAGATGGCTGAACCACGTCGTCAGATCGTCGTCGAGCTGAAACAACCGGGTCATGCCGGGCAGAACGCCTTCATAGGAATCGAATATCGGGTCGTTGGGGTTGCGGCTGCGGGGATCGACCGTGATGTCGGTGTAGCCGAACAGCGCGGGATCGTATCCTGACTTGCGCAGTTCGAGCGCCAGGGTCGTGAACCGGTCGTCGAAAGGCGAACCATTACGGCAGACGCGGTGGTTGCTCATGTAAAGACCGGACAGCAGGCTGGCGCGGGCCGGGCCGCACGGGGCCGTTACGGTGTAGTGGTTGGCGAACCGCACGGCATCGGCGGCGAAGGCGTCCAGCTTCGGCGTTTTCAGGGCCGGATGCCCGGAAACCGAAAGATGATCCGCGCGCCACTGGTCGAAAGTTACAAGCAGGATGTTGCTGATTTTGCCCATCGCCGGTGCTCGCTTGAAGTCTAAGGTCAGATGTTAATCAAAGCCTGTTACAGGCGGTATGCGATGTTGACCATGTAGCAGACATACCCGAATAGCAGCAACGCCGAATCCTTCCGGCAAAGATGATGATTCTTGCGCAGCATCGGCACCAGAATCAGCCCTGACGCCAGCATGACCCAGATGTCGATCTGCTGGATATCGGCCGGGAACGGCAGCGGGAAGATGATCGACGTAATGCCCAGAATGGACAGGATATTGAACAGCAGCGACCCCATGATGTTCGCTACGGCGACGTCGGTATGGCCGCGAACCGCGGCAATGACGGTCGCCGCCAATTCAGGCAGCGAGGTACCGATGGCGACGATGGTCAGGCCGATAATGGCTTCGGAAATACCGAAATCCCGGGCAATGCCGATAGCACCGGTCACCATCAGGTCGGCGCCGATAACAAGACCCGCCAGTCCGCCGATGGTAAACAGGGCGATCAACACCGGATTGCTGGGCGCTTCGTCCAGTTCGTCGACTTCAAGCTCGTGCATGGCCGCGGCCGTGACATCTTTTTTGTCCATGCGATAGGACCAGACGAGATAGGCGATCAGCAGGGCCACCATGACGATGCCGTGCCACATCAGGATGACGCCGTAGACGCTGAGGCCTGTCAAAAGGAAGAATGCGCCGACCGTTGCGGTCAGGTCGCGCCTGACAACGGCCGGGCCGGTCGTCATCGGGCAGATCAGCCCGCCGACCCCCAGGATCAGCAGGATGTTCGCGATGTTGCTGCCGACGACGTTGCCGATGGCGAGATCGGGAGACTGGTTGAGCGCGGCCTGAACGGTTACCGTCAATTCGGGCGCCGATGTGCCGAAACCGACAACGATCAGGCCGATCATCGCCTTCGAAACGTTCAGTTTCTGGGCAATGCCGATTGCTCCTCGCAACGCGCCTTCACCGCCCAATACAAGAAGAACGAGACCGCTCGCGATATAAAGCAAATCGGAATAGGACATTAACGCAACGAACCCCACATTTATTAGCCCCGCCGGTTGACCCGGCGAGTGCACCCCCATTCAGGCTATATGCGGGCTTTCACGGCATATACAAGCCCCTTGCATCCGACCCGGTTTGGAAAAAGAACAGCACAATTGTACAAGCAATAGCCGGAACCCTTTGCTAGTGTGCCGGGGCATTCTGAACCTGCGAGTCGCGAAAAATGTCAGTAACGCAGCATGAAGCCGTGAATTCGGCCCGGATCGGTGCGTCCGACCGGACGGACTTCTGGCGTGCGCCGCAATACGGCGACATGGAATGCCTGCATGCGACTTTCGTCGATCATGAATTTTCCACCCATTTTCACGAGACCTATTCGTTCGGCGTGATCTGCAAGGGAGTTGAACTGTTCAAGGTCGACGGACAGCAAAACGCGGCTGTCGCAGGCGATGTCATTATTCTCAACCCCGGCGTCCTGCATGACGGAAAACCGGGCGACACCGGGTTCGAATATCGGATGTTCTATCCGTCGATAGAGCTGATGACGGATATTGCCCGGGATGTCTTTGACCGCAATGTCGACATGCCGTTTTTCAGCGACGTCTCGGCCAACGATCCGGGCCTGTACAGTCTGGCGGTTCAACTCCACAGGGCGTTGCAGCAGCGGGAATCGAAACTGCAGGCGGACGAGGCGTTGATCGCCACGCTGGCCCGTCTGATTGAACTGCACGCGGATTGCGGCGGGAGTATCCGCGCGGCGGGAAAAGAAACGGCGTCGATGGCCCGGGCGCGCGAGATGATCGAGGACCGGCTTGGCGACGATATCGGTATCGACGAACTGGCGGCGGCGGCCCGTCTGTCACGCTTTCATTTCATGCGAAGTTTCCGCAAGGCGTTCGGCGTGCCGCCGCATGCCTACCGGACCGGAAAGCGCATTGCGCTCGCCAAGGCGTGCCTGGCTTCAGGTGAAGGAATCGCAGATGTCGCCGTTTCTTGCGGTTTTACAGACCAGAGCCATTTCAGCCGTGTGTTCAAGAACACGGTCGGCGTTACGCCCGGTCAATACCGACGGTCGGTCTGCGCTTGAAATCGTTATTCTGGAGCATTTTTCTACAATACGAAACCGGCAATAGCCGATAGGTCCTTCCCTCATGACCGATCAAACACAGTATAGCTGGCGCGCCGAGGCGACAGCCGGCCTTGTCGACATCCTGCCGCTTCTGGCGGCGGCATGTCCGTTCGCGCTGCTGCTGGGCGCGCTGGCTGTGCAGAACGGCCTGTCGCCGGCCGAGATCACCCTGATGAGCTTTACCGTCTATGCCGGCGCGTCGCAGTTTATCGCGGTCGATCAATGGACGGTGCCGGTCGCCATCGGACTGATTGTCGGAACCACTGCTCTGGTGAATCTGCGTCATGTCATCATGGGGGCGGCGCTGGCGCCGTACCTTTCCGGGTTCCGGCCCTGGCAACGCTGGGCCTTTGTTTCTATCCATGCCGACGAAACCTGGGCAATGGCGATCCGCCGGGGGCGCAGCACCACCGGCCTGACCCCGGCCTATGTCGGCGGTATGATTATTCCGTTTTATCTCAACTGGCCCTTTTGCACTGCGCTCGGCGCGTCGCTTGGTAATCTTGTCGAGTCGCCGGAACGTTACGGTATCGATTTCGCCTTTCCGGCCATGTTTACGGTCCTGATCGTCGGGTTCTGGCATGGCCGCCGCGAAACCGTGGTGATTGCGGTCAGCGCGGCGGTGGCGATTGCCGCGAAGCTTCTTCTGCCGGGAGTCTGGTACATTTTTCTGGGCGGCATTACCGGCATCGTCGCCGGCGCGATGGCGTGGCGGCCGGATGGCACGGACCGGAGCGAGACACCGTCATGAGTTTTTCCTATGAAGCCGTTCTGACAATCCTGGGTATGGCGTCGGTCACCTGGCTGACCAGGGCCAGCGGGTTCTGGCTTGTGCGACGGGTGGTGATCGAAGGCCGGCTGAAGGCGGCCCTGGAATCCGCGCCGCCGGCCATTCTCACCGGCATCGTTGCGCCGATTGTGTTTCTGCAGGGGCCGGCCGAAGCCGCCGGCGTTGTCGTGACCGCCCTCGCGTCGCTGAAGCTGCCGACACTGGCCGCTGTCGTCCTCGGTGTTGCGGTCGTCGCCGGATTGCGGCTGGTTCTGTCTTTCTAAAGCGACGTTGCGGTGCGCGCCGCCTGATCGTACAGGCCTGACAGATTGCGCAGGACGTTTGCGGCTTTTCCGACTTCAGCATTGAAACCATCGGAGGCGAGAGCGGCGTCGACCAGGCACCGGTCGCGAATATCGCGATAATCCTCGCAGGCTTTCGCGCCGGTTTCGGTTACGGAATAGAACATTTCCTTGCCGCGCTTTTCGCCGCTGACCAGAGTCGCCTTCAGCAGTTTCTTTAGCGCGTAGTTTACCGTGTGGGTGTCTTCTATGTTGAGCATGAAGGCGATGTCGGTCAGGCGTTTCTCGCGGTGCCGATGATTTACGTTGTGCAGCACCAGAATTTCAAGCGCGTTCAGGTCAGGATACCCGGCCGCCGCCATGCAGCGGGTGATCCAGCGCATCAGGCCGTTCTGCGCCATGATCAGACCGTATTCCAGTTCGCTGAGCTGCCAGGCATCATTCAGCGCGAGGTGTTCCGAAGACACGATCGGCCGGTGTCCCTGCTTCGCAGCGGCTGGGTTGGTCGCACGGGGCTGGTCTGTCATGGCCTGTCACTCTCATTTCGAAACATTTAGTCATATTATCAAAATAACGTTGACAAAATATCAATGTTTTGCGCCTATGGCCAGAGATTTCTGGCGCGCCGGGCGGTTGACGTCGCAGGCGGTCAAATGTTGCGGGGGCCGTGCGCGGCATCCTCGATGAAAAACAGGGAGCAAGGTTCGATGAGTGAAGGCGGGTGGCAGTTCTGGGTCGATCGTGGGGGTACGTTCACGGATATTGTCGGACGCCGGCCGGACGGGTCGTTGCTGTCCCACAAACTGCTTTCCGAAAACCCGGAAGCTTACAAGGACGCCGCCGTGCAGGGCGTGCGCGACCTGCTGGACCTTAAACAGGAAGAGCCGATCCCGGAAGCCGATATCGATGCGGTCAAGATGGGAACGACGGTCGCAACCAATGCGCTTCTGGAACGCAAGGGCGACAGGACGGTTCTCGCGATCACCAGAGGATTCGGCGACGCATTGCGGATCGCCTATCAGGCGCGGCCGAAGCTGTTCGACCGTCACATCGTACTCCCCGACCAGCTCTATACGCAGGTCGTTGAAATCGACGAACGTGTCGATTCACAGGGAAACGTACTGACGCCGCTGGATGAAGCTGGCGCGCGGAACGGATTGCAGGCCGCGTATGATGAGGGCTTCCGCGCCATCGCCATCGTCTGCATGCATGGCTACCGCTATACGGATCATGAAGAAAAGCTGGCCGACATTGCCCGTGACATCGGTTTCACCCAAGTTTCGACCAGCCACGCCACCAGTCCGCTTATCAAGCTGGTCGGGCGCGGCGATACGACGGTTGTCGACGCCTATCTGTCGCCGATCCTGCGGCGCTACGTTGCGCAGGTCGCCGGTGCGCTGGGCGATGTGCGTCTGCAGTTCATGCAGTCCAACGGCGGGCTGACGGACTCGGCGCTGTTTCAGGGCAAGGATGCGATTCTGTCCGGCCCGGCCGGCGGCATTGTCGGCGCAGTTGAAACCAGCGTCAGGGCCGGGTTCGACAAGCTGATCACGTTCGACATGGGCGGCACATCGACCGATGTCGCGCATTACGACGGCGAATTCGAACGAACCTTCGAAACCGAAGTCGCCGGCGTGCGGATGCGCGCACCGATGATGCTGATCCATACCGTCGCCGCCGGCGGCGGGTCGATCTGTCATTTCGATGGCGCGCGCTACCGGGTCGGACCGGACAGCGCCGGGGCGAATCCGGGGCCGGCCAGCTACCGCCGTGGCGGGCCGCTGGCGGTGACGGACTGCAATGTGATGCTCGGCAAGCTGCAGCCCGACTACTTTCCCGCCGTTTTCGGGCCGAACCAGGACGAACCGCTGAACCGCGACGCGGTGGAGGAAAAGTTCCAGGCCTTGTCGAAGCAAATCGAAACCGCGACCGGCAATCGCCGTGAACCAGTGGAAGTCGCCGCCGGGTTCCTGAAAATCGCGGTCGAGAACATGGCCAATGCGATCAAGAAGATCTCCGTACAGCGCGGTTATGATGTCACCCGCTACACATTGGTCTGCTTCGGCGGCGCGGGCGGGCAGCATGCCTGCCTTATCGCCGATACTTTGGGCATGACGAAAGTGCTGTGTCATCCCTTTGCCGGCGTGTTGTCGGCCTATGGAATGGGACTGGCCGATGTACGCGCGATGCGGGAAACGACGGTCGAGGCGGCATTGACGGATGCCGCCGTCGCAGAGACGGACAAAGTGCTGGAAAAGCTGTCGGCCGAAGCCGTTGCCGAACTGGAACAGCAGTCGGTACCGGAAGACCGTATGGAAATCCGCCGCAACGTGCATATTCGGTATGACGGGTCGGATGTTCCGTTGTCGGTGCCTTTCGGCGACCGTGACGAAATGACCGACGCCTTCAAGGAAAGTTATCGCAATCGCTTCGGTTTTCTGATGGGCGACAAGCCGATGGTGATCGCCGCCGCAGCGGTTGAGGCGATCGGCCATCAGGCGACGAGCGCCGAACCGTCGGGCGGGACGCCGGGCGATCTGCCTGAGCCTCTGGCGGTCGTGCAATCCTTCATGGCGGATGAATACCGCGACACACCGATCTACGACCGTGAAAAACTGCATCCTGGCAACCGCATAGACGGACCGGCGATCATCCGCGAGACCACCGCGACGACGATTGTCGAACCGGGCTGGCAGGCGGAATACACGGATACGGGAAACATCGTGATGACCCGGGTCGTGGCGCTTGAACGCAAGCATGCCATCGGCACCGAAAGCGACCCGGTGATGCTGGAGGTTTTCAACAACCTGTTCATGTCGATTGCCGAACAGATGGGCTTCCGGCTGCAGAACACCGCCTATTCGGTGAACATCAAGGAGCGGCTGGACTTTTCCTGCGCCCTGTTCGATGCCGAAGGGAGACTGATCGCCAACGCGCCGCACATGCCGGTTCATCTGGGGTCGATGGGCGAGAGCGTGCGCGCCGTGCTGCGCAACAACGAGGGCAATCTCAATCCCGGCGATTCCTATGTTCTTAACAACCCTTACAACGGCGGCACCCATCTGCCCGATGTCACGGTGGTAACCCCTGTCTTTGACGAAGCGGGCAAGACCATCCGCTTCTTTGTGGCGAGCCGGGGCCATCATGCCGATATCGGCGGGCGGACGCCGGGGTCCGCGCCGCCGGATTCCAGCCATATCGAGGAAGAAGGCGTGCTGATCGACAATTTCCTGATGGTCGACAAGGGTGACTTCCGCGAGGACGCCTTGCGCGACCTTCTGGCCAGCGGCAAGTATCCCTGCCGCAATATCGACCAGAATGTCGCCGATCTGATCGCCCAGCTTGCGGCCAACGGAAAGGGCCTGCAGGAACTGAACAAGATGATCGACCTGTTCGGCTGGGACGTGGTCGAGGCCTATATGGGCCATGTGCAGGACAATGCGGAGGAATCCGTCCGCCGGGTGATCGATGTTCTGCAGGACGGCGCGTTTACCTATCCGCTCGACAACGGGTCGCAGGTTTCGGTCAACATTACTATCGATCGCGAGAACCGGAAGGCGACAGTCGACTTCACCGGCACCAGCCCGCAGCAGATGAACAACTTCAATGCGCCGTTCGCGGTTTGCCGGGCGGCGGTTCTGTATGTTTTCCGCACGCTGGTGGAAGACAACATTCCGATGAATGAAGGCTGTCTGAAGCCGATCGACATCATCGCGCCGGACGATTGCATGCTGAATGCAAAGTATCCAGGCGCCGTAATTGCCGGCAATGTGGAAACGTCGCAGGTGGTTACCGACACTTTGTATGGCGCGCTTGGCGCACTGGCCGCCGCGCAGGGCACGATGAACAACACCGTCTTCGGCAATGACCGGTATCAGTATTACGAAACGGTTTGCGGCGGCTCGGGCGCAGGACCGGATTTCGACGGTACGGATGCGATCCATACGCATATGACGAATTCGCGGCTGACCGACCCTGAAATTCTGGAAACCCGGCTGCCGGTTCTGCTGGAAAGCTTTGAAATCCGCAAGGGGTCCGGCGGCGCAGGCAGGCATCGCGGCGGCGATGGCGTCCGGCGGCGGTTGAAGTTCCTCGAGGAGATGGAACTGGTCATTCTCGCCAATCACCGCATCGTGCCGCCATATGGTCAGGACGGCGGTGAGCCGGGCGCCTGCGGACGGAACTGGGTCGAACGCGCCGACGGCACGGTCGACATGATGACGGCGGCGGATTTCCGGATGGTAGAGCCGGGCGACGTGTTTAATCTGGAGACTCCGGGCGGCGGCGGGTACGGTGAACCGGGAAAAGCCATCAAACCGGAAGCGGCGGAGTAATTTCGATGACATGGGCGGGAAAGACGGTCGTTGTCACAGGCGGCAATTCAGGCATCGGGCGCGGCATCGCCAGCCACTTTATGCTAGAGGGCGCAACGGCTGTTGTTATCGGCCGAGACGCTGCGAAAGGCGATGAAACTGTCGCGTCGTTGACGAAAGAAACCGGCGGTACGGTCGAATTCCACGCCTGCGACCTGGCCGGCGAAGAGGCCGTCAAAGCGCTCGCGTCGACCCTTATCGAAAAACACGGCAAAATCGATGTGCTGGTCAACAATGCCGGGGTCGGCGCGCGTCGCAGCGGGGTCGAGCATGATGATAGCCCCGGCGTAAGATGGCAGAAGCTGCGCGGCCCGAACCTGGATTCGACCTATTTCATGACTGCCTATCTTGCCAAAGCCCTGCCGGATGATAGCGGGGCTGTGGTCAACATTTCCTCAACCGCGACCCTGCATGGCAACTGGGGCCTGTATTGCGCCGCAAAGGCCGGCGTCGAAGGGTTGACGCGGGCTTTCGCCGCGGAATTCGCGCCACGCAATATTCGCGTCAACGGGGTCAGTCCCGGCTGGATCGATTCCGGCACGGTAAACGCCAGTTACGCAAGCGGGTCGGAAAGCGGCGGCTGGACAGTGCCGCCATCTTTGTTCAACCGCATGGGATCGGTATCGGAGATCGCTTCCGCTGTCCTGTTTCTGGCGTCGGACGGGGCGAGTTTCATAACCGGGCAGACGCTGATCGTCGATGGCGGTCTTTCGATCACCGAATGCCCGTCGATCCCGGTGCTTGAAAAGGTCGGCTGGAAGCTGCGCTCGGCCGATTGAGGCGCAAGAGTCAGGGGGTGATCGCGAAAACGATTATTCCCTGTCCCGATTGATGCCCGGGCCGCACTGGCGAACAATTCTGATGAACTGTCCGACCAAGCCGGTTAGACTGTCAGGACATGGTAGAGCCCCAACGCCCACCCCGAACGAAGCCTTCTCCTGAAAACTGGCAGACTGTTCTTGACTGCATTCGGACAGTGTTGCGCAGGCAGGGCAGTCGCGTCTGCCTCGATGCACTGGCATTGCTGAACAGGATGCCGAATTCGGTGCGGCGTACGGCATCGCGCCGGTTGCCGGTAACAGCCTATCTGGGAAACGCCCTTTCGTTGACCCATGGATCCGTTGCCGCTCTGGCTGGTGAAGTCGACGCTGTGTCCGCACGACTGGACTGGCGTCAACCGTATCCCCGGTTACAGACAGGCGCACAGTTTCAGCGCAATTACGCAGAGGCGGAAATTGCCGGATCGCTCGGCCCGATGTTGCTCGAAGGGGGGTCGGTCGGCCTTTTTCTGCTTGGTCCCGGCACCTATTTCCCGTCGCATATCCGTGAAGACAGACAGGTTGTCATGGTGCTCGGCGGTACTGGCGATTTCCAGCGCGGGCACGGGGCCTGGGTTCCCAAGCCGCCGGCTTCGTTCGTGGTGCAGAAGCCGCTGACGCCGCAGGCGTTTCGCACGGGTGGCGAACCGTTGTTGTGCCTCTATGCGCGGATCGGCGACACCGCCGCGCAGCCCGCGATCCTCAAGGCATCGGTTCCGGGATAACGGGCGGCGGTCTCTTGCCCCGGCAGGCAGCGGGCTTTATCACGAAGCCCGGACACCTATATTGTCAGGTGGAAGTAGAAGGAATGAACGCATGGGCATGTCGGTCGAAGAGCTGGTCGATAACTTTGAATTGTTTGACGATTGGGAAGACCGGTACCGGTACGTTATCGATCTCGGCAAGAAACTGCCGCCCATGCCGGCAGAGGAAATGACGGAAGAGAACAAGGTTCGCGGCTGCATGAGCCAGGTCTGGCTGGTCAGCGAAACTGACCGTGACGCCACACCGCCGGTACTTCGTTTTCGCGCCGATTCCGACGCCTTCATCGTCAAAGGCCTGATCGCCATTCTGATGGAACTCTATCAGGGGCAGACGCCGCGCTATATTCTCGATCTCGATGCGCTGGACGTCATGGCGAAAATAGGCCTCGACCAGCATCTCAGCCCGAACCGGCGGAACGGTCTGGTCGCCATGGTGCAGAAGATCAAGCTGATTGCGGCCGATGCCGCCGAACAGCCGGTGCAATAACCGGCCGTACGACCCGCTTTGTGTTTCGGCATCCGGGCCGTATGATGCTCGTTTCCTGATTTGGACGGAAAGATATGACTGCTGAAGCGACTATTCGACCCGACCCGCAGCCCGTTGTGGAAGCGCTGACCGAAAAGCTGGGTGACAAGGTTTCGACCGCGCCGGCCATACTGGATCATCATGGACATGCGGAAGGCTGGTTCCCCAACGCGCCGCCCGATGCCGTCGTCTTCGCACAATCGACGGAAGATGTTGCGGTGGCTGTTCGCCTCTGCGCCGACTTCAAGATCCCGGTAATTCCATTCGGTACAGGGACTTCTCTGGAAGGTCACGTAGCGGCGCTGCAGGGCGGTATCTGCATCGATGTTTCGCAGATGAACGCGGTGCTGGAAGTAAATGCCGAAGACCTCGATTGCCGGGTCCAGGCCGGCGTCACCCGCAAGCAGTTGAATACCGAACTGCGCGAAACCGGTTTGTTTTTTCCGATCGATCCGGGCGCCGATGCCTCGCTTGGCGGCATGGCGTCAACCCGGGCCTCCGGCACCAACGCGGTCCGCTATGGCACGATGCGCGAAAACGTCCTGGGTCTGACGGTCGTGACGGCGGACGGAACGGTTATCCGCACCGGCGGTCGGGCAAAAAAATCGGCTGCCGGATACGACATGACCCGGCTGTTCGTCGGTGCGGAGGGGACACTGGGCGTGATCACCGAAGTGCACCTTCGGCTTTACGGAATGCCGGAAGCGATGACCAGCGCGGTCTGCCAGTATCCCAGCGTCGCCGATGCGGTGAACACGGTTATCGAAACCATTCAGATCGGCGTTCCGGTCGCGCGGATCGAGTTTCTCGACGAGGTTCAGATGGACGCCTGCATCTCCTATTCCCAACTTGAAGGATACGATGCGCGGCCGACCCTGTTTTTCGAATTCCACGGTACCGAGGCCAGCGCCGCCGAACAGGCCGAAACCGTCAGGCAGATTTCCGATGGCAATGGCGGCACGGCGTTTCAATGGACCGAGCATGCCGAGGAAAGGAACCGGTTATGGCAGGCGCGCCATGACGCCTGGTATGCGGCCCTGGCCCTGGCGCCGGGCAAGAAGGGGATCGCCACGGATGCCTGCGTGCCGATTTCGCGTCTGGCCGACTGTATAGAGGAAACCCGGGCGGATATTGACGAGACGGGGTTGATAGCGCCAATCGTCGGCCATGTCGGCGACGGCAATTTCCACCTTGTCATCCTGTACGATCCGGACGACGAGGACGAAACCCGCAAGGCGAAGGGAATTGTCGAGCGTTTGAACATGCGGGCTATCGGCATGCAGGGCACCTGCACGGGCGAACATGGAATTGGTGCGGGCAAGATGCACTTCCTGCAGGTGGAACACGGCGAGACAGTCGCCTACATGCGCAAGATCAAGAAGGCGCTCGATCCCGACGGGATCATGAATCCGGGGAAGATGTTTTCGGCCTAGTCGTCGAGGCGCTTGCCGTCCAACCGTTTGATCGCCGACAGGTTTATTGTCGCTGTTTTCTGCTTATCCGACTTTGTCCGGCCATGCTGAAGACGGTTTTCCGATGCTTTCGCCGATTTTTCCGCCCGCGCCTTCTTCTTGCGGGCTTTTCTCAGGTTGATCAGGTCCGCCATCGGGGTTTTTCTTCTATTGTTCAGGTTCTAGGGTAGGGTCGGCAAAAATATCCGTTTTTGGATCGCGTTACCACTATACAGTCTCGAACGAAACGAACGGCGGCGTTCAAGGGAAGCAGGCACGGCGAATGAAATGGCTACTTTACGGGTTGCTGGGGCTTGCCGTCATTTTCGTCGCCAGCCTTTTCGTGCTGCCAAACCTGATCGACTGGAATGACTACAGACCGCGTTTCGAGGCGCAACTGACCGCCGCGACAGGGTTTGAGGTTCGGCTGAAGGGACCGATATCGGCCAGCTTGCTGCCGAGGCCAAGACTGATTCTGACACAGGTCGACCTCAGCGACCCCGACGCCGTAAAACCGAAAGCCGGTATTCGCTGGATCGGCGTCGATGCGTCTTTCCCGGCCCTTCTGCAGGGCAAACTTCATATTACGGGGATCACCGTTATCGAACCGGTGGTGGACATGGCCGGGTTCACGTCTCCCGGCGCGAATGGCGAAACGGCTTCGACAACCGAATCTGCAGCCGCTGCTGGCGAAGAAGCCCCGCCTTTCGATATCCGTATCAAGGGGCCTGTGGACGTTTCAGGCGGAACAGTGGTTTGGGCGACGGGCGAAAGCAGTACGGATATTTCCGGTTCGGTTGACGTCGATGGATCGGCGGGCAGGATTGCCGGCAACTTCTCTGCTACGCATCGCGAAACGCCGTTCGACGTCGCCTTCAGGTTATCGGGCAGGGCCTTGGGCGAGGAAGCGCAAGTTCAGACAACGATTACGCCGCGGAATGCCGATGCGGAAATGGAAGTATCGGGCGGTCTTGTCATGGCCGGGCCCGAAGGCCTGCAATTCGATGGTTCAATCACAGCCGCAATCGAAGAACCTTCCGCAGCCTTGAAACCCTGGCTGCCCGATCTGGCGCCCGTTCTGGCGTCTTCCGGCGCCGTGCGGGTCGAGACAACGGCGCGGCTGACCGACAAGACCATGGACTTCCAGTCAATCCGGTTCGAATCGCCCGGTGGCAGCGGCAGTGGTTATGTCACGCTGAATCTCGACGGATCGGAACGGACCGATATCAATCTTCGGTTCAGCCGCCTCGATATCGATGCCCTGCGCAGTCAGTCGGAATCGGAAAGCACGCAGACGAATACCGACAACCAGCCGGAAGCAGACCAGCTCTCGACCGGCGGCGTGCCGGTCAATGGGGATGCGTCGACGCAGCTTCGCGCGTTCGGGGCGTCCGGCATGGATGCGACGCTCAGGCTGTCGGCCGATGCGGTTCGTCTTAACGGGTCGCTGATCCGAAACGCTGTGATCCGCGCATCGGTCGATGACGGCTCGGTCACCATGGAAGAGTTTGCGGCCCTGTTGCCCGGCGGCAGCAGTCTGTCGCTTGCCGGGTTCGGAACCATTACCCCGACCGGAAACACGTTCGAGGGAAACATGTCGGTTCGCGCGGACGACCTGCGTCGGCTGATGAGCTGGGCCGAATTGCGGATTCCCGACGTGGCCGCGGACCGGTTGCGGAGTCTGGATTTCGTCAGCGGTGTCAAATATGCCGGCGATCGCCTCGATCTCGTGGACGGCGCCCTGTCGATCGACGGCATCGATTCGGAGATCTCGGCCGCCATCGCCTTGCGGAAGCGGCCGGGGATCGGCCTTCGGCTTTCCGTCGAGCGTCTGAATCTGGATGCCTATCGCGTTCTCAACGACGACACGGCGGCAACCGCTCAAACGGTTGAGAATGGGCAAAGCACCGAACAAAGCGGCCTTCCCGTGAATCCGGCAGCGATACAGGAAGCACCGGCCTTCGATGCGATTATCGACCTGACGGTTGAGCAATTGATTGTCGCCGGCGTACCGATCAAGGCGTTAAAAGGCAGGGTGGAATACCGTGACGGCCGAATCCGGAGCGATGCCCTGACATTTGCGGATGCCGGTGGTCTTGCCGGATCGGCGATGGGCGAATTCGATATCGGGCTGGCGGAAATGCCGGGGTCGGCAACGGTGCGCGGCCATGCCGAGGATCTCGGCGCCCTGGCGGCGGTGCTCGGCGCATCCGATACCATCGCGACGCGCATCCGACGGTTCGGTGAAAGTGATGTCACGGCGATATACGAACAGGGTCGGACGGTGCGAAACATGGGATTCGAGATTGCCGGCGCGAACGGAACCGTGTCGGCGGACCTGTCGTGGCGGCTTCAGGGAGCTACCGTCGAAACGAAAGTTGAAAACGGGGCGCTGGCCTATGGCATGCTGGACGCCCGCAATATCGGTTTTCTTGCCGTGTCGGACTCGTCAGGAGAGATAACGGTATCCGAATTGAAGGGTACAGTTAACGGGGGCGTCCTGACTGGCATCCTGGACGTCGCAGAAGCCGGTACCGGGTACGAAGGACAGGGTCATATTGCGATTTCCGATATTCCAGTCGGCTTGACACTGGAAGGATTGCGGGACGATGTGCAGGGATCGGGAAGCCTGTCCGTTGAAGGCGATATATCCTTCAATGAGTCCTCAAACCTTCCGTCGGAACCCGGTTTCCATATCGATGGCGACGTTTCCGGCGCCCTTTCTCTGACGATCCCCGATGACTCGCAAAGTGCGGTCAGAGTCGCCCGTATCGAACAGGTGCGGGATATTTTGCGGCGGTCGTTCTCGGTAGCCCCTCAACCGGTGCAGGGCCGGTTTACAGCAAACGATTCCGCAATATCGACGGACAGTATCACGATCACGGCAGTCGACGGCGCACGGATTTCGATATCGGGGCACGCCGATTTTTCGACTCAGTCGGTCGCTGCCGATGTACGGATCGGAAACGGGTCGGATGCGGCCCAAACCCTCGCCATTACGGGGCCGCTGACGAAACCGAGCCTGCGCCTGTCCGATTGAACGTGAACCGCTCTAATTTTTCAGTAATCGTTTCAGCACATAGGTGCGGATTGCGCTGGAGAGATTGCCCGCCCTTTCGGCGTCAATCCGGGTCACAATCTGATTGACGGAAAGGTTTTCCGCCTCCGCCATTTTCCGGAGGGTTTCCCAGAAGATGTTCTCCAGAGAAACGCTTGTGCGATGGCCGGCGATAACCACCGACCGTTTTCTGATTTCCGTATCGATCGAACTTAGTCCGGGGCTTTGCCCCATATGATCGTTGGCTGCAGCAGCATAGGCCAGACCTTGCATTTCGACTGTCCTTCCGAATTATTGTTTCGGTATGCGTTGATCCTTATTGTCACAAAAACTGGTTAATAAACACTAAAGATCGCTGGCTTTTCCATTGAAGTCACGATTTTGTGAGGTAATTCAGCAAGTTAATTCTTCATGAATTGAACCGACAGGTTGATCGCCCTTTCGATGTTTTCAGCATGGGACAGGCCGGATTTCTTGCGGGGTTTGAGATCGTGATCGCCGTCTTCCAGCCATTCGATTGCGACCGGTCTAGGCAGGTTTGCCGTGCCGAACTCTTCTCTACCGCCGAACGGATCGCGCGTTCCCTGACAGATGAGTAGCGGCATTTCGAGCGATTGAAAATGATCCATTCTGTTGCCCATCGGCTTGCCGGGAGCGTGAAACGGATAACCGAAGCAGATACAGCCGCATATTCCGGCCTGACTGACGACAGCGGCATCGGCCGTCAACAGTGTCGCCATTCGGCCGCCCATCGATTTTCCCCCGACGAACAGTCTGCTCTTATCCGGCCGGATGAGGGAAAAAAGGGTTTCGGTGAAATGCTGCAACAGGACCGGCTGTTTGTCAGGCGGTCGCCTTGTGCCCTCGCTTCGACGCCTTTGCATATACGGAAACTCGAACCGGAGAACCCGAATTCCATGCCTGGCCAAACCTGTTGCGACAGTCTCCATAAACCCTGAATCCATGGGCGCGCCCGCGCCATGGGCAAAGACGAATACGCGATCCGCGTTTTCAGGTCCGTTCGAAATCACCTTGTCGGGCATTGCTGATATTTCCTCAGGATTGCTTTTGGCCGATTTTCGCACTTGAGACCTGCGGCACAATGGTTTTCGATATCGTTTCTGCCGGCCGCCGGGCCGGCAATCCAGTCAACGGAAGGGACTTCGGATGGATCTGTCTCTGATTTCGGCAGAGAGCCAGCGAACCAAATCGCAGGGTGAGAAGCATCTGGTTACCTTCCGGGTCGGCGATGTTCATCTGGGTCTGCCGGTCAGGCAGGTAGCCGGCTTTATCGAATCCGTGCCGGTAACGCCGGTACCTTTGGCGCCGTCTTTCGTGACCGGCATTTTCGAATGGCGCGGCCAGACCGTAACGCAGATCGACCTTGCGCACCGTCTCGGTCTGTCCGTCGGCGATGCCGAGGCCGGGCGAATTGTTCTTATCGTTACGTCGGATGACGATATATATGGCTTTCCGGTCGAAGCGGTCAGTGCCTTTCTTGCGGCGGATGAAGGGCGGATGGGCAAGCCGTCGGAGATTGAAAGCGGTCGGCTCGGCTCTTTCTGTTCCGATGTGTTTCATCATCGCGAGGCACGGTATCCTGTCCTCAACCCTGGCCGCTTGGCTGGCACCGATGGTTCCGGGCTTTCCGAAGAACACCGCGAACAGGTTTCGGACAGCCGGGAGGACAGTGAATCGCCGGCGGGCCCGAAGCTTCGGCTCGTTTCATCCAATCTGCCGCCAATAGCGATGCAGGAAACCGGCGATAAAAAACCGGGTAGCGCGGCGCTTTTGGATGATCTGGGCGGACAGGACGGCATCCGCCGCCTTGCCGACGGGATAGCCCTCGGAATTCTCGACGACGATTTCCTGAATCCGTATCTGGGCACACTGGATGCACAGCAGCTTCCCGATCTGATCGCACGATATCTGATCGGTCTTTTCGGCGGACCGTCCGATAGCGAAACGATGCGGATCATGACGCGGCTATTTGCCGGTGACGGTAAGAACCCGGACCACGCCGACAAGTCACTGGCCCATATCGGCAATGCCCTCTTTTCCGCGGACATTCAAACCGGCGTGACCGACGGGGTGCTGCATCGTCTCGAAACCGCCTGGACGACCTTTTTCAGCCGGCCATCCGGTCGCTGACCGATTTAGCGATCAACCCATCCCCAGTTTTGCCGCCAGTTCCATATCCCAGAACGTCGCTTCGATCTTGTGACCGTCCGGGTCCAGCGCAAAGCAGCCGTAGTAGGGTTCGCCATACATCGGCCGTGGACCGGGTGGGCCGTCATCACGGGCGCCCTGCGTCAACGCGGCGGCGTGAAATGCATCGACCTCCTCTTTCGAGGCGGCTGAAAAAGAGAAGTGAGAACCGTTGGCGGTTTGCGGACTGTCGCCATCCGACGGGCTTTGGACCCAGAATTCGGGAAACATCTTGCCGTAAGCGATGGCGTCTTCATGCTCCATGATGCGCTTTGCACCGATTGTCGCCAGAACTGCATCGTAGAACCGGCCGGACCGTTCCACATCGGCGACGCCAATCGAAACATGGTTCAGGATACTGGGGTTATCGTCCATTTCGGGCTCCAATAGCATTGCTGTCCGGAGATACGATACCGCATTCGCCGAAAAAGAACAATACAGGAACAAATGCTTTTGAAGCGAGTGTGTCGATTGGTCGTCTGTTATTCCGGCATCAGTCCCTTGAAGAAATCGTTGCCCTTGTCATCCATCACGATAAAGGCCGGGAAGTCTTCTACCTCAATCCGCCAGATCGCCTCCATCCCCAGTTCCGGATATTCGATGCATTCAACCTTCTTGATGCAATCCTGTGCCAGACGGGCGGCAGGGCCGCCGATGGAGCCCAGATAGAAACCGCCATTCGCCTGACAGGCCTTTCGTACCTGCGGGCTGCGGTTGCCTTTCGCCAGCATGATCATCGAGCCGCCGGCCTTCTGGAATTCATCCACGAAACCGTCCATCCGGCCCGCGGTTGTCGGTCCGAACGATCCGGAAGCATACCCTTCCGGCGTCTTGGCCGGGCCGGCATAGTAAATCGGGTGATCCTTGAAGTACTGCGGCAGACCTTCGCCGGCATCCAGGCGTTCACGAAGTTTCCGGTGTGCGGAATCGCGGGCGACGATGATCGGTCCGGTCAGCGACAGCCGGGTCTTGATCGGATGCCGTGTCAGTTCGCCGAGAATGTCAGACATCGGTTTGGTCAGATTGATTTCGACGACTTCGCCGGAAAGGCTGTCATCTGTCAGTTCGGGCAGGAATCGCGCCGGATCGGTTTCCAGCTTTTCCAGAAAAACGCCGTCCTTCGTGATCTTGCCCATCGCCTGACGGTCGGCGGAACAGGAGACGCCGAGACCAATCGGCAGGGAGGCCCCATGCCGCGGCAGGCGTATTACCCGGACGTCATGACAGAAATACTTGCCGCCGAACTGCGCGCCGATGCCCATATTCCGGGTCATCTCATGGATGGTTACTTCCATTTCCAGGTCGCGGAAGGCGTGACCCAGCTCGCCGCCTTCGGTCGGCAGGTTGTCGAGATACCGGCAGGAGGCCAGTTTCACCGTTTTCAGGACGAGTTCGGCCGATGTGCCGCCGATGACCACCGCAAGGTGATACGGCGGACAGGCCGATGTGCCGAGCGTCTTGATCTTTTCATCCAGAAACGCCAGCAGCCGTTCGCGTTCCAGTAGCGACGGCGTCGCCTGAAACAGGAAAGTCTTGTTGGCAGAACCGCCGCCCTTGGCCACAAACAGAAACTTGTAGGCGTCTTCGCCTTCGGCATAGAGATCGATCTGCGCCGGCAGATTGTTGCGCGTGTTGGTTTCCTCGAACATCGAAATCGGGGAAACCTGGCTGTAGCGAAGATTGTTGTGGTCGTAGGCGTCCAGAACGCCCTTGCCCAGCGCATCGGCATCGCTGCCGTCTGTCCAGATCCGGCGGCCTTTTTTTCCCATCACGATGGCCGTGCCGGTATCCTGACACATTGGCAGCACACCGCCGGCCGCGATATTGGCGTTCTTCAAAAGATCGAAAGCGACGAAGCGGTCGTTCGGCGAAGCCTCCGGATCGTCGAGAATTTTCCTCAATTGCTCCAGATGGCCCGGCCGCAGAAGGTGGTTGATGTCATGAAAGGCTTCTTCCGACAAAAGCCGCAGGGCTTCCGTATCGATCTTCAGGATTTCGCTACCGTCGAATGTCACTGTCGATACGAAGTCGCCGCTCAGTTTCCGATAGGTCGTCGTGTCTTCGCCAAGCGGAAAAAGTTCGTGAAAGTTCACATCTGACATTTTGTTCCCCCTGTTCGGTACTTTTGCTTTTCCCCGTCCCGCCGGACTCCTGCTGCATCAGCGGCTTTCCGGCCGGGTCCCCATGTATCCCATATAACGTACGTTAATCAGTGCCTTGCCTTCGCTGTTGCCGCAGCACCGCGACAGGAGGGAAGCAAACTATTTCTTACGGAATGCGTCCAGCGTGACCACATTGTCGCTGGCTGCGTCGTCATCCTGCGACGGTTTGCTTTTCGTTTTCTTTTGAACCGGCGCGTCCTTGCCGGTATCGGATTTTTTGCTTTCCGCCGCCTGTTTCGGCGCTGCCGGCGGGGAGACGATTTCGGCATCGCCGGCGTTGTGGAACTGCAGACCGAAATTAACGGACGGGTCGGCGAACGTGACGATTGAGGCGAGAGGGATGTGCAGATGTTCGAGCTTCTGGTTGAAGCTCAGATCCACACTGATGGCGTTTCCTGCGGTCGACAGATTCCAGAACTGGTGCTGCAGCACGATGGTCATTTCGTCCGGATACCGCTGGTGCAGGTGATCGGGGATGTCGACGCCGGGATATTCCGTCTTGAAGGTGATGTAGAAGTGATGCTTGCCGGGAAGCCCGTTTTCGACGGCGAAATCAACGGCCTGCCGAACCACGTTCAGCATCGCATTGTCCACCATTTCATTATAACCGATCAGGTCGTCCGACATTGCAGAATCCGGTTCTTTCCCTTGGTCATGTACTGATAAACGAAGAGAGTTTTTGCTGACCGGTTCGGCCTGTCAATGCCAGGAAATTCGCCGAAGGCGATGCCTGTGCATCGGCGAGGTGGATTGACGCCGCAGGGGCGGCCCGACCGGCCAGCCGTTCCGGCCCGGCGGATCTGGCGCGCCGACCGCCTGTCGATCTTGCCCGATGCCGCTGCATCGCGCTGCAATCGCCAGACGTCCGGTCCATCCAAATCCGTCACGGGCAAAATCCTCTTTCGTTTATGAGTACACGACCTGGTTCAACATTCAGCGCGCCCGATAGTAGACGGGTGTGTGGTTACGAGTCGAGACACCATCTGCCGTATTTTGACATCGGAAATCGGATCCATATTGCGTTCGATGTTAAATCGTCGGCAGGAATTCAATAAAGTGGGGGATTCTGTTGCTAGGTTCCCCCGAACCCCACCTGAACGATGATGAATCGAACAGGGATTTCATGACTTGTTGCTCAAACTGCGTTAAGCAGCAACAGCAACCATCTCGTCATTATCATTGGCATTTATAGCCGTGGCCCGATAACGGCGGTACCATGCCGGGCGCAAACCTAACCTTTACCACGCGCGTCGATCCTGTTTCGCCCCCGCCATCGGGTCCTGCCATAAAGCAGGTTTATCCCGAAACCTTGTAACAAGGCCCGTTGGTGGAGGCGCCGGGTACCGCCCCCGGGTCCGCAACGATTATTCCGTAAGGCCCTCTAGCGCCATAGCCGGCGAACCGGCATACCTAATATAGGGCCGGGAGGGGAAAGGTTAAAGCGATAGATTGAAATGTTTTTTGTCGGTGACGGCCTATTCTTCTAAGTCGTCGTCGAATTCATCAATTGAATCGTCATCCGGATCGAAGGGAAACTCGCCGTCATTGGCGGCGATTTCGTGACGCCTTTCGGCGCGCGGGGTACGCCCGAACATATCGCGGTAACATTTCGAGAAATGCGAGGCCGAGGTGAAGCCGCTGGCGAAGGCGACTTCCGTCACCGGCATGGTGGTCTGGGTCAGCAGCGTCCGGGCCCGGTTCAGGCGCAGTTTCAGATAGTATCGGGCGGGGCTGGTGCTGAGATACCGCCGGAACAGACGTTCAAGCTGCCGTCGCGACAGACCGACCCGTGATGCGATATCGTCGCGCGACAGGGCTTCCTCGGTATGTTTTTCCATCGCCGCGATTGCCTTGATCAGCTTGGGATGGCTAACCCGCAGCCGCGCCTGCAGGGGCAGGCGCTGATCGTCGTGTCCTTCGCGCACCCGCTCGTGCATGATCTGTTCGGAGACCTGGGCGGCGATATCATTACCGGCAAGTTTCGACGCCTCGCGCATCATCATGTCGAACCCGGCGACGCCGCCGGCGCAGGTGAACCGGTCGCGGTCGATCTCGAACAGTTCGGCCCGGACTTCGACGTCGGGGAATTCCTCGGCGAAGCTGTCCAGGCTGTACCAGTGAATGGTACAGCGATAGCCGTTCAGCAGCCCCGCCCGGGCGAGAATATAGGCTCCCGTATCCATCGACCCGATATGCGCGCCTTCGCGGGCCCAGCGGCGCAGAAAACCGAGCGTTACCGCATCGTTGAATAGATGAGCATCCAGCCCGGCGCAGACCACGACATTGGCGGGTCTCGCCAGTTCGCTCATTCCGATATCGGCCGAGATCGTGACGCCGTTGGATGCGATGACGCCGTTGCCGTCGCGGCTGACGATCTGCCATTTGAAGATTTTTTCGCCGCTCAGCCAGTTGGTCAGGCGCATCGGCTCGATCAGGCTGGTGAAGGCGACCAGCGTAAAGTTGGGCACCAGAAGGATCGAAACGACAACAGGTTCGTTCGGCAAGCCCTGCCGGAACATTGTCTTTCGATTCCTGTCTCGTGAGTCATGGGTTCCGGACGCCCCTGCCGTGGCGTCTGTCCGCGTGTCATATGGCCGGGGCGTGCCGAACCCGCCTGATCCCATTCACGTATTCCTTGGCCAACCTGTTCACATCGACCTGCGAACTATGTTATTTGCTGCGAATTATCGCGTTCATTCCGAGTCTCATTGCGGGTGACAAAGGGTTTTGTCAAGCAACGCGATACGACAAAAATGTTTGAATAGCGACGGTCTTTTGCCGTTTCTACGCCGAAACACGGGAATTTCGGGCCCGTACACGCTTCGCTGAAATCCGGTATGTCGCGTTGTGTCGGAATTCTGTCGCCTGATCTGTAGGGAAAAAGGTGCAAACTGCCTATCCCGGCGCGATGCGGTCTTGTCGGGGGCACCTGAAAAATACCGCAACCGCAACAGATGATTAAGATTGTTCGCGCCGGGTCGGCTACGTTAGATCATACCTTCTCCATTGTGTTTTCGTCGAAAGAGAAACGGCTCTCATGAAGACAAAGTATTCGATTTTCAGCCTGGCCAGAAATGCCGGCACCTATCATCAGAACTGGGAACGCGCCTGGCGCAGCCCCGACCCGCAGCCGTCCTACGAGGTGGTGATTGTCGGTGGCGGCGGGCACGGTCTGGCGACGGCCTACTATCTGGCGAAGGAATGCGGCGTTCGCAGTATTGCGGTGATCGAAAAAGGCTGGCTGGGCGGCGGCAATACCGGCCGGAACACGACGATTGTCCGTTCCAACTACCTGCTGGACGAAAGCGCCGGGATTTACGAACACTCGATGAAGCTCTGGGAAGGCCTGTCGCAGGATCTGAACTTCAACGTGATGTTCTCGCAGCGCGGCCTGCTGCATCTGGCGCATAACGTTCACGACATGCAGGAAATCGGCCGGCGCGGCAACGCGATCTGGATGAACGGCATCGACAGCGAATTCCTGACGCCGACGCAGGTGAAGGAAATGGTGCCGCTGATCAATCTGAACTGCCGCTATCCGGTAATGGGCGGCCTGTTGCAGCGGCGCGGCGGCACAGCGCGGCACGATGCGGTTGCCTGGGGCTATGCGCGCAAGGCCGACGAAATGGGCGTCGATATCATTCAGAACTGTGAAGTCACCGGCTTCAAGATCGAAAACGGTGTCGTCAAGGGCGTCGAAACCAGCCGCGGTTTTATCGGCGCGAAAAAGGTCGGCGTCGTGACGGCCGGACATTCGACCGTGATGGCCGATATGGCCGGGTTCCGGATGCCGCTCGAAAGCCTGCCGCTGCAGGCGATGGTGTCCGAGCCGATCAAGCCGTGCATCGATACGGTCATCATGTCCAACGCGGTGCATGTCTATGTCAGCCAGTCCGACAAGGGTGAACTGGTTGTCGGCGCGGGTACGGATGCGTTCATTTCCTACGCCCAGCGCGGCGGGTTCGACATGATGGAACACATCATGGGGCCGCTGGTGGAGCTGTTCCCGTTCGTGTCCCGGCTGCGCATGCTGCGGCAATGGGGCGGCATCGTGGACGTTACCGTCGACCGCTCGCCGATCCTGTCGAAAACACCGGTTGAAAACCTCTACTTCAACTGCGGTTGGGGAACCGGCGGATTCAAGTGCACGCCCGGTTCGGGCAACGTTTTCGCCCATTCCATTGCAAACGGGGAAATGCATCCGATCGCAGCCCCGTTCGGTCTCGACCGGTTCCATTCCGGCGCCCTGATTGACGAGGCGGCAGCCGCCGCCGTCGCGCACTGAGAGAAAAGCCATGCTACAGATCAAATGTCCCTGGTGCGGCGATCGCGAAGCGGTGGAATTTCACTGCCACGGCGAGGCGCATATCGTTCGTCCCGAAAACAGCGCGTCGATGTCGGATGAGGAATGGGGCGACTACGTCTTTTTCCGCAAGAACCCGAAAGGCGTTCACTATGAACGCTGGTCGCATGACGCCGGTTGCCGCCGCTGGTTCAACGCCGTGCGGCATACCGTTACGGACCAGTTTCTAGCCTACTACAAGCCGGGCGAACCCGCGCCGGATGTTACCGATGCAGTTGCTTCCGCCGACCCGAAGGGGGGCAAATAGATGGCACAGTCGAACCGGCTGCCGGACGGCGGCCAAATTGACCGCTCGAAACCGGTCACCTTCACCTACGACGGAAAGCGCTATCAGGGATATAAGGGCGATACGCTGGCGTCCGCCCTGCTCGCCAACGACGTGCGGCTGGTTGGCCGCAGCTTCAAGTATCACCGGCCGCGTGGCGTCATCGGGTCCGGCCCGGAAGAACCCAATGCGCTGGTGCAACTCGGTACCGGCAACCGGACGGAACCGAACACGCGTGCAACGCAGATCGAACTCTTCGACGGGCTGACCGGGGCGAGCCAGAACTGCTGGCCGTCGGTCGGCTTCGACATCGGCGCGATCAACAGCGTCATGGCGAAATATTTTCCGGCCGGGTTCTACTACAAGACCTTCATGTGGCCGCCCTCGCTGTGGATGACCTACGAAAAAGTCATCCGCAACGCCGCCGGTCTCGGCAAGGCGCCGACGGAAGCCGACCCGGACACCTACACGCAGATGCATGCGCATTGCGATATCCTGGTTGTCGGTGGCGGACCGGCCGGTCTGGCGGCGGCGGAATCGGCCGCAAGCTCCGGTGCACGGGTTATGCTGTGCGATGAACAGCCATCCTTCGGCGGTGCGCTGCTGGCCGACGATCAACGGATCGACAGCAAATCCGGCAAGGAGTGGGCCGATGCGAAAATCGCCGACCTTGCGGGTCTCGATAATGTCACGGTTCTGCCGCGCACGACGGTTGTCGGCTATTACGATCACAACTTCCTGACGGCGGTGGAACGGGTGACCGATCACCTCGGCCCGCAGGACGACACCTCGGTGCCGCGTCAGCGTTTCTGGAAAATCCGTGCGAAGCAGGTCGTGCTGGCGCAAGGCGCGATCGAGAGACCGCTTGTATTTGCCGACAACGACCGGCCGGGCGTCATGCTGGCCAGTGCGGTGCGGACCTATATCAACCGATACGGCGTGTTGCCGGGACGCGAACTCGTCGTCTTCACCAACAACGATTCCGCCTACCGCACGGCAATCGACGCGGCGTCAGCCGGCGCGAAGGTCGATCTGGTCGATGTCCGCCGCGACCCGAAAGGAGAGGTTGTTGAAAAAGCCCGGCAGGCCGGGGTGAGCCTGCATCTTGGAGCGGCCGTTGTCGGGATCCGCGGGTCGAAACGGGTACACGGCGTCGAAATCGCCACGCTTTCCGAAGACGGCGGTTCACTCGCCGGCCACCCGTATGTCGTTTCGGCATCGACGGTTGCGATGTCCGGTGGCTGGACGCCGACCGTGCATCTGTTCAGCCAGTCGCGCGGCAAGCTTCGTTACCGCGACGATATCGCCAGCTTCGTGCCGGAAGCGACGATTCAGCAGACTCACACTGCCGGATCGACCAATGGCACATTCGATCTTCCGGGATGTTTGCAGGAAGGCCGTGAGGCCGGGGCCGCCGCCGCTGCCGCCGCCGGTTTCACAGCCAAAGAAATTGCTGCGCCCGGCATTGAGGCGCATGCGGCGGAAGATCCGCTACGCCCGATCTGGACGGTGCCGACGGTGCATCCGTTGGGCCAGGGCAAACGCAAGCATTTCCTGGATTTCCAGAACGACGTAACCGCCGCGGACGTGCATCTCGCCGCGCGGGAAGGCTATGTGTCGGTCGAGCATCTGAAACGATACACGACGACGGGCATGGCGACCGATCAGGGCAAAACGTCGAACATGAACGCCCTTGCGATCATGTCGGAAATCCGCGGCGCGGACATTCCCGAAGTTGGCACGACAACCTTCCGTCCGCCCTATACCCCGTTCACATTCGGGGCGGCGGCGGGCCAGAACACGCACGATCTTTTCGACCCGCAGCGCGGCACCGCCATGCATGAATGGCATGTCGCAAACGGCGCGGTGTTCGAGGATGTCGGCGACTGGAAGCGGCCGTGGTATTTCCCCAAAGCGGGCGAGGACATCGATGCCGCCGTTCGGCGCGAGTGCAAACAGGCGCGTGAAACGGTCGGTATCATGGATGCGTCGACCCTCGGCAAGATCGATATCCAGGGCAAGGATGCGGTCCGCCTGCTCAACATGCTCTACACCAATGCCTGGGATAAACTGGGTATCGGCCGATGCCGGTACGGCCTGATGTGCAACGAACACGGCATGGTCTTCGACGATGGCGTAACGACGCGGCTGGGCGAGAACCATTTCCACATGACGACGACCACCGGCGGCGCGGCGCGCGTGCTGAACTGGATCGAGGAATGGTTGCAGACCGAATGGCCGGACTGGGAAGTCTATGCGACGTCGGTGACGGAGCAATGGGCGGTTTCGACCATCACCGGTCCGAAGGCCCGAGATGTATTGGCGAAACTGGCGCCGTCGCTCGATCTGGACCCGGAAACCTTCCCATTCATGTCGATGAAGGAAGCATCGGTCGCCGGCATTCCGGCCCGGATTTTCCGGATCAGCTTTACCGGCGATCTGGCATACGAAATCAACGTTCCGGCCCGGTACGGCCTGACCGTCTGGAAGGCGCTGATGGATGCCGGCAAGGAATTCGATATCTGCCCCTATGGTACGGAATCGATGCACGTGCTGCGCGCGGAAAAGGGGTTCATTATCGTCGGTCAGGATTCCGACGGTACGGTAACGCCGATGGATCTGGGCATGGACTGGATCGTTTCGAAGAAGAAAGAGGACTTCCTCGGCAAACGGTCGCACAGCCGGTCCGATACAAGCCGTCCGGGACGCAAGCAACTCGTCGGCGTATTGACGGACGACCCGAATTTCGTGCTGCCGGAAGGAGCGCATCTGGTACGGGAAGCGAAATCCGCGCCGCCGATGGAAACGATCGGGCATATCACGTCCAGCTATTACAGTCCGAATGTCGGCCGTTCGATCGCACTCGCGCTGGTCAAGGACGGGCAAAATCTCGTCGGCCGAAAATTCCCGGTCGTCCTGATGTCCGGCCGGGTCGAACAGGTCACCATTTCCGGTACGGTGTTCTATGACGAAGAAGGGGTGCGGGCACGTGGTTGATACAGTGGAAAACGGCACGGCCCGTCAGCGGTCGCCGCTCAGCGGCAAGTCGAGCTGGCTCGGAACCAGGACGGCGATATCCGAACGGGCGTTTCTGGGCAAACTGACCTTGCGGGGGCGTCTTGAAGACCCGGCCTTCGGTGCAGCGGTTGAATCCGTTATCGGCGGCAAACTGCCGGCGGATCCCAATACATCGACCTTCGCCGGAACATCTATCCTGACCTGGGTCGGACCGGACGAATGGCTGGTCTTCACGGCGGACGGTGCGGAACAGAAAATGCTGGCGGCGTTGCGGCAGGCATTGGCCGGCAAACATGCCGCCGTGGTCGATGTCAGCGATTACTACACCGTGATCCGGGTTGCCGGGGAACGGGCGCGGGATGTGCTGGCCAAAGGCTGTCCGCTCGATCTGCATCCTTCGGTGTTCAAGACGGGAAACTGCGCCGGTTCGCTTTACAACAAAGCGACAATTCGCCTGTTGCAAATGGACGATGCACCGACCTATGACATTATGGTTCGGTGGACTTTTGCCGATTACCTGTGGAAGCATCTCGTCAAGGCGGCGGAAGAGTGGGCCTGAAGTCGCCCGGAACGAAAAAGGTTGGCATCATGAAAACCGATACTACGACGCGCCGCCGGTTTCTGGTTCTGGGCGGGGCTGCTGTTTGCGTGCCGACAGCGGCAATGGCGCAATCGCTGCTCGATCAGGCGAAAAGCCTTCTGAACAGTGCGACCGGCGGGTCCGGCGCGGGCGGGTTAAGCGAGTCTGAAATCGTCGCTGCTCTGAAGGACGCCCTGCGCATCGGATCGGATGCGGTGACCTCGACTTTGGGGGCGACAGGTGGCTATCTCGACGATCCCGCGGTTCATATTCCGCTGCCGGAAAACCTGCAAAAAGTGCAGGATGTATTGAAGCCGTTGGGCTTCGGCGGTCTGGGCGACGATGTGGAAACCCGGATGAACCGGGCGGCGGAAGCGGCCATGCCACAGGCCAAAACAATCCTGACCGACGCCGTCAGCGCGATGACGCTGGACGATGCCAGAGGCATACTCGACGGCCCCGACGATGCCGCCACGCAGTATCTCGAACGGACGTCGGGCTCTTCGATTGAAGCCGCGCTGCGGCCGATTATCGATGAAACCCTTCAGGAAGTCGGCGCCATCCAGGCGCTGGATTCAATGATGGGACAGTATGATTCAATTCCGTTCATGCCCGATGTGAAAGCGAACCTGACGGATCATGCCGCAGCCGCGGCGCTGGACGGATTGTTCACCTATCTGGCCGTACAGGAAGCGGATATCCGCAAAGACCCTGCGCGCTGGACCACCGATGTCTTGAAGAAGGTGTTCGGGTCGTGACACCATCCCCGGCGGCTGCATAGGAACGGGAACAGGCATGGCGGAATTGATTGACCAGTTGGGTGGGCCGAAGCGCCTGCGCCTGACCATCGAAAACTTTTACGACAAGGTTCTGTCCGATCCGATGCTGTCGCCGCTTTTCGAAAGCACGGACATGTCGCACATCCGCACACAACAGCGCATGTTCTTTGCCATGGTGCTGGGCGGTCGCGAAAGTTACGGCGGTCGTGATCTGACCAAGGCGCACGCTCATTTGATCGAAGACGGTATCGGCGATCCGCATTTTTCGCGGATGAAAGCGCTGTTTCGGCAGACCATGGTCGAAATGAATGTCGATGCAGACACGGTCGAGAAAATCACCGATGTCTTCGAATCGCACCGCAATGCGGTGCTGGGCCGGTAACGGACCGGTTCGTCCTTAATCCGCGACGATCGACGGATCGTAGCAGGAGGCCAGCGCGTCCGCCTTTGGCGCCAGTCCTTTCAGCGAAAATGCATACAGGTGATCTTCTTCCTGTTTGTCGTGAATCCGAACCAGTGCGTTCCGGCCGGTCAGAAAGTCGTGCACGACGGTTGCGTAAATCCGGCGGTCCCATTCCTGGTATTCCGGGTTCACGGCATTTCCGCCTTCCACGAAGGATGACGGTTGCTCGCCGAACCGGCTTTTATATTCGATGGGAAAACGAACGAAAAAGTAGCCGGTCCGGCCGCTACCGCGCACCAGAAACCAGTGACGCTGTTCGCCGTTGTCATCGATCTTGTAGTAGACCTTGAACGGGTCCGTCGTTCTGCCGATGACATGACGGTGGGTGATCATGATTTGCGGGCGCGGCTTGTCCGCATCGCAGAGAAAATACAGGTAGGCCTGTTCATCTTCGGAAGCGAGGCGAAGCCCCTTGATGGCGCTGCCGTCTTCCTTGTCTGCGCCCTCAATCACCTTTACATCGCCGCCCGCCGCGCAAAGCGGGCTGCTGACAGCGATACCCAGTCCGATCCAGATTGCCGCGAACAAATGTTTCATCGTCTGATCTTGAGAACAAATTAAGGCATTAACAAGGCCGGCGCCGCGTGGCATTGACCCTGCCGCCTACTTCGTTATGGTCGCCTTCGGATACCAGTGAGACAGTATATCAACCGTCAGGAAGGAACTTTTATGCGCCGATCCATTTTTAAATTTGCCGCACCGATTGGGCTGGCCCTGAGCCTTCAACTGTCGTCCGGCGCTGCTCAGGCCATGGACCCTGAAAATACGATCTATCTCGATCTTGAATACGGCCGGGTGGTGATCGAATTGCGGCCGGATCTGGCGCCGAACCATGTCGAGCGGATCAAGATGCTGACGCGGCAGGGTTTCTATGACGGCGTGGTGTTTCATCGCGTGATACCGGGTTTCATGGCGCAGACCGGTGACCCGACAGGCACCGGACGCGGCAGTTCCAACGAACCGGACCTGGAAGCTGAATTCAGCCTGGAAAACCATCTCCGCGGTACCGTCTCGATGGCCCGGGCACAGGATCCGGATAGCGCAAACAGCCAGTTTTTCATTGTTTTCGAACCGTCGGAATGGCTGGACGGCCAGTACACGATATGGGGTCAGGTTATCGACGGCATGGAATATGTCGACCAAATCAAGAAAGGCGCCGGTCAGTCGGGTATGGTTGACGATCCCGATGTCATCGTGAAGATGCAGGTCGCCGCGGACGCCGAATAGGCGAATCGCCGGACATCTGGCCAAAACCGGAATTTTCAGGTATATTCAGGTCAGCGTGGGAGAAGCCCGCGCGCGCCGGAACGCGCGTTGCGTTCCTTGGGGCAGAGGTCTGACAGACCCGGGAAACGACAGAAGGTCGAACCTATGGCAGATATTGCATCAGCCGCATTGTCGAATGCACTCGGCTCGAAACAGCAGCTCTCGATCCAGGCGTTGAAGAAAACGCTTGAATCGGAACGGGCGATTATTCCGCTGATTCAGCAGGCTGCTGAATCCGGCGAGCAGGCATTGCGGGCATCCGGCAGGGGCAGCACTGTAAACCTGCTGGTTTAACTGTGTTTCACGACGTCGGCACCACGCCGACACCGGTTTGAACGGAACCGGCGCGAAAGCTATTGCGCCGGGTTGTAGGCTTGTGTGGCCTGATAAACTACCCCGGCTCGCTTTTCACAGCCGGTGAATCGGGCCATGAAATGCTTTGGAAAATCTACCACCGAGAACCGGCAGGTCTTTGGATGACAGACGCAGTCCCTGTACCCGTTCCGCCGGCGCGCCGTTCCGTCAAAGCATGGTTGCTTACCGGCCTGAAGGTCGTCGTTTCGATCGGGCTGATCGCCTTTATCCTGTCGAACCTCGATATCGAATCGGCATTCGACAAACTGACCGATGTATCGCCGTTCGCGCTGGTTATCGCCTGTCTGCTGATTTTTCTTCAGCTTGCCGCGATCAGCATGCGCTGGACCGTCATGATCCGCATGCTGGGACTTCTGCTGCCTGCCAGGACCGCTCTGCGTCTGAACATGGAAGGCCTGTTCTTCAATATGGGACTGCCATCGGTGGTCGGTGGCGACGCAATAAGAATTTACCGGGTGCGGCGCTATGGAATGAAGACCGCGCAATCGGCCGCCAGCGTGTTGCTTGACCGGGGCTACGGCATGGTCGGGCTGTTGCTGCTGGCGCTTTTCGGGCTGCCTGTTTCCTTCGGCTACATTGCCGATCCGGCGGCGCGGTTCGGGCTGCTGGCGCTGATCGGCGGCGGACTGGCCGGGTTTGTCGTTTTTCTGCTTCTGGACCTTTTGCCGCTGGCCTGGCGGCGCTGGCGTGTCGTGGCGGGAATAGCCGGCCTGTCCGGCGCGGCGCGCCGGGTTCTGAAACGGCCGAAACTGGCGGTTCGGGTGTTGCCGCTTTCGCTGTTGGGCCAATCGCTGATGGTGGGGGCGGTTTACGTAATTGCGGTTGGTTTGGATGTTTCAATCACGTATATCGACTGCCTGGCCATTGTGCCTGTCGTGTTTCTGATATCCATTGCGCCGATTACCATTGGCGGCTGGGGGTTGCGGGAACAGGCCATGGTTACCGGGTTTTCGTTCCTGGGCGTTCCGGCCGCTGAAGCGTTCGCCACGTCGCTATTGTTCGGCCTGTGCATGATGGTTATCAGTTTGCCCGGCGGGATATTGTGGTTGATGGCGTCCCGCAAAATCGACGCCCCGGCGACGGAACGAACCGAATAAGGAAGGGTGCATTGAAGGCGCAGTCAAAAAAAGCGACACCGTTAACGGCCCGTAAAAAGGCCATTCGCGATTATGGCGACGATATCGCCGCCCTGCGCGATGAATGGATCGACCGGAACGAGGCTTTTCATGCCGAAGACATGAAATACCTGAAGTTTCTGATCCCGGAAGGCGCGCGGATACTTGATCTCGGCTGCGGCACCGGACGGGTACTGGCGGAGCTTCAGCCGTCGCAGGGTGTCGGCGTCGATCTCAGCGAGGAAATGATCTCGATTGCCAGCGCAAAGCATCCCAACCTGACCTTTCATGTCGGCGATGCTGAAAAGCTGGGATCGCCGCGAAAATACGGCGGGACGTTCGACTACATTCTGCTGAACGACACGATCGGGTTTTTCGACGATTGCGAAACCGCGCTGAAGGAACTGCATCCGTTTTGCGACGCCAATACCAGAATCGTCATCTGCTACTATTCGCATCTGTGGGAACCGTTGCTGTCGATCGCCGAGGCAATCGGCCGGAAAATGCCGCAGCCGCAGGTCAACTATCTCGGCCACCGGGATATCGAAGGCCTGCTGAAACTCGCCGATTTCGAGCCTATTCGCACGGAATGGCGGCAGCTTGTGCCGTTCCGGCTGTTCGGGCTGGGCAGTCTGATCAACCGGTTCGTTGCGCCTCTGCCGATTATCCGGCGTCTGTGCGTTCGCCAGTTCGTCGTCGCCCGGTCTGAAAAGAAAGCCGCCCGCCGTGACCTGTCCGCGACGGTGCTGGTGCCGTGCCGGAACGAAAAGGGCAATATCGAAAGTGCGGTCACCCGGATGCCGCGCTTCGCGAAGGACATCGAGATTGTTTATGTCGAAGGGAATTCCTCTGACGGAACGTACGAGGAATGTGTACGCGTACAAAAGGCGTATAAGGACGACTGGGACATCAAGGTGTTCAAGCAGACAGGGCGCGGCAAGGGCGATGCCGTACGCAAGGGTTTTGCCGAGGCGCGGGGCGATGTTCTGATGATCCTGGATGCCGATTTGACGATGCCGCCGGAAGATCTGCCGAAGTTCTATGACGCCATCGCCAATGGCAAGGGCGAGTTCGTGAACGGCACCCGCCTTGTCTATCCGATGGAAAGCGGCGCGATGCGGTTCCTGAACTATTGGGCCAACCGGACTTTCGCGGTCATTTTCAGCTATCTGCTGAACCAGCGTTTCACGGATACGCTGTGCGGGACAAAGGTTCTCACCAGGGTTGACTACGAGAAACTGATCGCGAACCGGCAGTATTTCGGCGAATTCGATCCGTTCGGCGATTTCGACCTGATATTCGGCGCGGCGAAACTGAACCTGAAAATCGTCGAGGTGCCGATCCGCTATGCCGACCGAACCTATGGCGAACCGCAGATTTCCCGGTTCCGCGACGGCATGATGCTGTTGCGTATGGTCGCCTTTGCGTGGCGCAAGCTGAAGGCATTCTAGGTGATGGCGTCGGACGCTGACCCGCGTCTCGAGCAGCACCGGCAGCTCTGGCAGCGAAAGAGCGGATTACGGGCTGTTTATGCGGACTACCATCGCCGGCTGGTCGGCGCTGTCGGCGACACCGGCAAGGTACTGGAAATCGGCAGCGGGTCGGGGCATTTGCGCGATGTTGCGCCGGGTATCGATTCAACCACCATCGATATCCTGCCTGCCCCCTGGGTCGATGTTCAGGCTGACGCGCATTCTCTGCCTTTTGCCGATAACAGTTTCGACGGTGTTGTCATGCTGGATGTTCTGCACCATCTGGAACGCCCGGCGGCGTTTTTTGCTGAAGCGTTGCGGGTTCTGAAACCCGGCGGCCGGATCGCCATGATGGAACCGGGCATGAGCGTTCTGGCGCGTCAGTTCTATACATACCTGCATGAAGAACCGGTCGATATGACGGCCGATCCGCTGTCGCTGGAAGCCGCCGACCCTGAGCGTGATCCGTTCGACAGCAATCAGGCGATCCCGTCGCTGCTGTTCAAGAATACGGCGATCCGTCAGCGTTTTGAGGACCGGTTTCCGGCGTTCCGCATTGTCGAAAACAAATGGTTGAGCCTGTTCGCCTATCCGATGTCGGGCGGATTCAAGAACTGGAGTCTTGTCAACGGCGCGATAGCGCGAGTCCTGATCCGGATTGAGGATTGCGCCCTGCCTGTACTGGGACCGCTGATGGGGTTCCGCCTGTTCACGGTACTGGAAAAGGCAGCCTAGCGGCGATTTCGCTGGATAGAACACGGCAACGCCCTATCATTATCTTCGGATATCTATGGTTAGAGGATCGTCATGACCGTCCGCCCGTCTCTGTCAGGTCAGGTAAGAAACCGGATCGACCGCGCCGCCTATGGCGCATCGCAACTGGCGCGGACGGCATTTTTCACCGGTCACTATTTGCTCGCCGCCCGACTCGCACCGCCACTCGACGCGCCGCCGCCGGAAAACAGGCTGCCGTCCTGGGCCGAGATCACCGCTGACCTGCAGGCCCTGTTCAAACGCGACTGGGCGAATATCGAAGCGGGTCTGTACCGGCCGCCGGCGGATATGCTGCCGAAGCCCGGCCGGATGCTGCGCCAGTCGCTGCAGTTTCTGAACGATTTACCGGCGGTGCACGGACGCCGTCGTCGCGGCGACAACAGCGATGTTGCAGGCGGGCAAACGAAACAGGGGTATCCCCGATACTATTTGCAGAATTTCCACTATCAGACAGACGGCTGGTTGAGCGACGACTCCGCGGCGATGTATGATTTTCAGGTTGAAACCCTGTTCACCGGCGGGGCGGATGCAATGCGCCGGCAGGCTTTGCCGGCGATCGGCGAGATCGCCCGCGCTCACGATGACAAGCCTGTCACGGTGCTGGATATCGGCTGCGGCACGGGCCGGTTTCTGGCCGACGTTCACCGAAACTTTCCGTCTGTCGTCCCGATCGGGCTCGATCTCAGTCGCGCCTACCTGAAAAAGGCGGATCACGCCCTGCGGCGGGCCGCGGACCGGCAGCTTCTGGAAGCGAATGCCGAGGACATTCCTCTGCCGGATGCGTCGGTCGACATCGCGACGGTCGTCTTTCTGTTCCACGAACTGCCGAACAAGGTTCGCCGGACGGTGGCCGCCGAAATGGCCCGGGTGCTGAAGCCGGGCGGAACGACGATCCTGGTCGATTCCATTCAACGCGGCGACCATGCGGCCTATGACGATCTGCTCGACAGGTTTCCCTTCGCATTTCATGAACCGTATTTCCGCGATTACATTCGCGACGATCTGGAAGGGATGTTCGCCGATGCCGGGTTGGTGTGCGAAGACATCGAACGCGCGTTCTTCAGCCGGGTCATGATCTTGCGCAAGGCAGGCTGACGCAGACACGGCTGTTATTCGGACCAGAAATCCTTCTCGAAGAAGACCAGCAGCGAAAGAATTTCCAGCCGTCCGGCCAGCATCGCTATAATCAGCGTCCATTTGGCTTCGGTGGGAAGTGTCTGAAACGTTCCGGACGGACCGATAATGTCTCCCATGCCGGGCCCGACATTGGTAATCGCGGTCACGCTTGCCGAATAGGCGGTGACGATGTCCAGTTCCATCAGTGACAGGATAACCGTGAAAACGCCGATTGTTGCGATAAAGACAGCCAGAAACGCCAGTACGCCGAGAGGAACGTCGTCGTCCAGCATGCGCCCGTTGTACCGCATCACGACAACGCGGTTCGGTGAAAACAGTTTCTTCACGTGCGCTCGTACGTAAATCCACAGCACCTGAAAGCGGTACACCTTAATCGACCCCGCCGTCGAGCCGGAGCAGCCGCCGATGAACATCAGGAAAAGAAACATCCCGACGGCGCCGTGGCCCCAGGCCGTGTAGTCTGTTGTCGCGAAGCCGGTCGTGGTGACCACCGAGGTGATGTTGAATGCCGTCAGCGTCAGGGCGCTGAAGAACCCGATATCCTGCCGGGCCATCAGCCAGAACGCCATCAGGATGCTGCTGATGCCGAGAATGGCGAGAAATCCCCTGACCTGCTGATCGGCGAACATCGCGCGCCTGTCTCCCAGCACGGCTTTGACATACAGGAAAAACGGGACCGCGCCGCAGATCATGAACAGGGTGGCGGCCCAGTGAAGGCCGGCATTGCTGAAATACCCGAAGGACGCGTCATGGGTTGAATAGCCGCCGGTCGAAACAGTGGACATGGCGTGGTTCGCCGCGTCGAAACCGTTCATGCCCAGCAGGTAGTAGGTCGTGACGCAGAGCAGGGTCAGGGCGCAATACACGCCGAACAGCATCGACAGCGTCTTCAGCGTCATCCCCGATTTTTCATCCTTTGTGCCGGAGCTTTCGATTTTGAAGAACTGCATCCCCCCGACCCGCAGGAACGGCAGGATGAGGACCGCGATCGCGATAATCCCGATACCGCCGATCCATTGCAGAATCGACCGCCACAGCAGCAGGCCGGGCGGCAGAGTGTCCAGGCCGGTCAGGATGGTCGACCCGGTCGTGGTGATGCCCGACATGGTTTCGAAGAAGGAATCCGTGATGCTGATGCCGAGGCCGAGAAAGGGTATCGCGCCGAACGTCGCGACGACGATCCAGCCCAGAACGATCAACAGGAATGCCTGCCGGAAATCGAAGGATATCGGTTTCGTCGACTTGGTCGCCAGAACGATGAAACAGCCGATGAAAAACGCCAGCGACGACGCACGGGCGAAACTTTTCCAGTCTTCATTGTCGTAGGCCAGATCCACGATGGCCGGTACGATCAGCATCAGGCCGATCATGCCGGTGACCCAGCCCAGCACATGCACGACGCCGCGAAGGTCGATCATCTGCTTTTACGCTTTCCCGCAACGTTGGCGATAGTCGTCAGGCCCGGCACCTTTCGATGACCTTGCGAAGGAAATTCTCGCAGGCCTGCACCTGATCCTTTTCCACATATTCGTTCGGCTGATGGGCCTGTTCGATGGAACCCGGGCCGCAGACCACGCTGGCCATCCCGGCATTCTGGAACTGCCCGGCTTCGGTACCGTAGGAAACGACATGAACGCCGTTGTCGCCGGTGATCTGGCGAACGAACTGTTCGGCCTCGGAATCCGTATCCTGTTTCAATCCCGGAACCGAATGCGGTTCGCTGATTTCAATTCCGGTGCCGGGGTCGACGGCATGCATTTCCGGAAGTATTTCGGATTCGTACCAGGCGACGAATTCATCCTGGATGTCTTTCGGAAATTCGTCCGGCAGGTGACGGATATCGACGTGAAAATCGAACCGGCGGGAAACGATGTTGGCGGCGGTTCCACCCGCCGCCGTGCCGACATGAATGCTGGAATACGGCGGGTCGAACGGACAGGCCGGATCGGCCGCCGCGGCCCGCGCCTTCGCCATCTCATCCAGTTTCGCGATCAGCCTGGCGCCGGTCATGACAGCGCTGACCCCGTGATGCGGCAGACTGGAATGCGCTTCCTTGCCGGTAACGGAGACGTCGAAATCCCACATGCCCTTGTGCGCAGAGACGACCTTCATGCTGGTGGGTTCGCCGACGATGACGACCGAAGGACGCGGCAGGTTTTTCGTGATTTCCGGAATCATGCGGGCGGCGCCGTAACAGCCGATTTCCTCGTCATAGGAAAACGCGAAATGGATTGGCCGCCGCAAGGGTTTCGCCAGCATTTCCGGCAGCAGCGCCATCGCCGTCGCCGGAAAGGCTTTCATGTCGCAGGTGCCGCGCCCGTAGTACCGGTTATCCTTTTCAACCAGGGTGAAGGGGTCGGTATCCCACGGTTGACCGTCCACGGGAACGACATCGGTATGGCCGCTCAGCGCCACGCCGCCGGATTCCGGCGGGCCGATCGTCGCCCACAAATTCGCTTTCGTGCCGTCCTCGTTCGGTATAACCGTCGCCTGTACGCCATGATCGGCCAGATAGGCCTTCACGAATTCGATCAACTGCATATTGGATTTGGATGAAACCGTATCGAATCCGACCAGCTTGGCCAGCATTTCGACGGCGCTTACGGAATTGGACACGGCAGTATTCCTTTATCGGTTCGGTCTAGTTACGCCAGAAGCGGCGCGAAAACAGAACCAGAATAGTGAAGATTTCAAGCCGACCGAGCAACATGCCCGTCGCCAGAAGCCATTTTGCCGGATCCGGCAGCGTTGAAAAGTTGCCGGCCGGGCCGATGATTGCGCCAAGGCCAGGACCTACATTCGATATCGCGGTGGCCGCGCCGCTGACGGCTGTCAGAAAATCCAGCCCCAGAAAACCCAGCGCCATCGCCAGCAGCACGAAAATCGAGGCGAACAGAAAGAAGAAGCTCATCACCGATTCCTCTACCGTGTCCGGTATCGGCTTGCCGTTGTAGTAGGCGATGAACACGCCATGCGGCACCAGCAATTTGCGGATCTGCACCTGGGCCGTGGCGAACAGAACCTGGAACCGGAAGATTTTGATGCCGCATGTCGTCGACCCGGCGCATCCGCCGATAAACATCAGGGCGAAGAACAGCGGCATGGCGAACGAACCCCACAGGCCGAAATCGTCTGTCGCGTACCCGGTGCCGGTCATGATCGACGTGACATTGAAACTGCCGTAGCGAAGCGCGGGGATCAGCGTCCAGTCCTTGATGTAGGTCAGATAAAGTACGATCAACGCGATGGCAGACAGAATAATGGCGAAAAACCAGCGAACCTGGCTGTCGCGCCAGAATGCCATCGGCCGGCCGCGGATCGCCTGCAGGTATAACAGGAACGGCAGCGATCCGAGGATCATGAAAACGGTTGATACAAAATCCATGGACGGGCTGTTGAAATGACCCATCGAGGCGTCGCGGGTGGAATACCCGCCGGTAGCGACTGTCGTCATCGCGTGATTGATGGCGTCGAACCCGTTCATGCCGCCAATCCAGTAGAGGCCGGCACAGGCCAGCGTCAGACCGAGATAAATCGCCGAAATCCAGGCGCCGATCTGGGCGGCGCGCGGCAATGCCTTTTCGATGCCTTCCGCGAACTCCATCCGGAACAACTGCATCCCGCCGATCTGAAGCATCGGCAGTATGGACACAGCCATCACGACGATTCCCACCCCGCCCAGCCATTGCAGAAGCGACCGCCACAACAGAATGCCGGGCGGTGCGAAATCCAGACCGGCGATGACCGTCGATCCGGTTGTCGTCAGACCAGACATGGATTCGAAAAACGCGTCTGTATAGCTGAGATCCAGATTGCTGAAGGCGAACGGTACGGCGGCGAAAGCGGGCAGAACGATCCAGGACAGGCTGGTCAGTAAAAACGCCTGCCGCAAGTTCAACTGGCCGGATTTCGACCGGCAGGTCAGAATCAGCGTGACGCCGGTAAACAGGGTGATCGACGCCGAAGCGGCAAATACCTCCCAATCGCTGTTACTGACGGCCAGATCGACAGCGACCGGCAGCGTCATCGCCACGGCAAGGGTGGTCAGCAGGATGCCGAGAACGAAAAAAATGGTTCTGTAATGTGTCATCGCCGGATCATCTGGCGCGGCAAGCGGTCAGGCTCTGCCGGCCCGGTTCAATGAAGATTGACCGGTTGGTGCGGGCTGTCGAGGGAAAAGGCCGGTATCTGAACGTCGAAATGAGCGCCGTTTTCCCCTTCCATCTCGTAGGTTCCCACCATGATGCCCGACGGCGTCGGCAGCGGCGTTCCGCTGGTATATTCGAAATGCTCGCCGGGATTGAGAACGGGCTGCTCACCGACGACGCCGGGTCCTTTCACTTCCTGTCTGCGACCCATCGCATCGGTGATCTGCCAGTGACGGTTCAGAAGCTGCACCGTAGCGCCGCCCTTGTTTTCGATTCGCACCTGATAGGCCCATACGAAATGGCCGTCGCTGGGCGACGACTGATCCTCCAGGTAGAACGGTTCGACCGTCACCCTGATATCGTTCGTTTCCGCCTCGTAGAGACCGCCTGAATCCCTGGTCATCGACCTTATCCTGTTATCCGCTCGTTGGCGTTTGATTAGCGCCCGTATGATAGAAGCCCGTGCCTCGCTGTCCAGACTATAAAATACATAACAGGCCGTCGATTTTTACCCCATTGTCAGAACCGGGCCGCCGGCGGCGTCGGCATCGTCGCGATCGTGGGTGACCAGCAGGGTTGGTATGCCGGCGCGGCGGGCATGGCTGAAAACGAAATGACGGAACCGGTCGCGCAGGCCGGTATCCAGTTTCGAAAAGGGTTCGTCCAGCAGCAGCGCGCTCGGCTGCGCAAGCAAGGTGCGCATGACGGCGACGCGGGCCCGCTGACCGCCTGACAGGGTGCCCGGGTCCCTGTTTTCGAATCCGGCCAGGTCTGCGTCGGCAAGCGCGTGCTGCAGGCGTGCCGCACGCTCGGCACGGGACAGGGAGCGAGGCAGACCGAATCCAAGGTTTTCGCCAACGCTGAGATGGGGGAACAGCAGGTCGTCCTGGAACAGGATGCCGATGCCGCGCTTTTCCGGTGGCAGGTCGGTGACGTCGACACCGTTCAGACAGACGCTGCCTTCGGTATCGAACGACCGGTCGAGTGTGCCGCAAACGAAGGCGAGCAGGGTTGATTTACCGCATCCGCTCGGGCCCATCAGTGTTGAAATGTCGCCGCCGTCGACGATGATCGATACCGGCGCAAAAATTCTTTTGCCGGCAATCGATACCGACACCTTTGAAAGGCGAAGCTGCGGGGAACTATCCATTTCAGGCATGCACCTTCATCAGCGATCTGTTTCGAAACAGCCAGGCCGGTACGGCGGATGCCAGCAGGAATGCCGCAAACGGCAGCAATGTCTGCAGGACGACCAGCACGCCGATCAATCTTCTGTCACCGCCGCTCGACAGGGCGACAGCTTCGGTTGTGAGCGTCGGCATGCGTCCGGCGCCGGCGAACACGGTCGGCAGATACTGGCTGACACTGACGGCGAAGCCAACGGCGGCGGCGATCAGCACCGGCCTTAACAAAAGCGGCAGTTTGAGTCGCCAGAACACGCCGGAAGCGGACAGCCCAAGACAAAAGCCGGAGCGGGCGTAGCGCTCATCCAGCGCCCGGTAGGTGTCGCCCAGCGACAGAAAAACATAGGGCAGAACGAATAGCAGGTGGCTCCAGATCAGGGCCAGCCACGACCCTTCAATGCCGACGATCGTGATCAGGACCTGCAGGCCGAACAGAAAGGCGATTTGCGGCACGATCAGCGGTGTATACAGCAACCACAGACCTCGCGCCGACAGTTTCCGGCCGTTTCGCTGTTCGTTTTCAAGACAGCCGACTACCAGCCAGACGGCAATGGCGACGGATGCCAGTGCGACGATCAGCGTGACGAACAGCGGGGATTCGACGGACTGGGTCCTGTCCATCCAGTTGGCCAATGTCCATTCGGACGGCAGGGCATCCGGAAAACGCCAGCGCCGGGCAACCGACCAGACAGCCATCGATATCAGACCGGCAGCCCCCAGGCCGAACAGAAAGACGATTGTCCCGAGGGACAGTGACCGGATGCCCGCGCCGCCGGTATGGCGGTTGCCGCCGGAAATCCAGCTCCGGGCCAATCCGGCGACAGCCATTTCGCCGAGCCGCCACAGAAGTATCGCCGCGATGACAATCGCCAACTGAATAACCGATCCGGCAGCCGCGACGAACTGATAGGCGAGATCGGGATCGTTGAACCAGCGCAGGATAAGCAGGGCCAGGGTCGGGTCGGTTGTCGGGGTTAGGATCGCCGCCATGTCGACGACGGATAACGAAAAGGCCAGCACGGCATAAACCGGCAGCCTGACAAGCGGATAGACCTGCGGGAACACGGTTTTCAGCCAGGCGGCGGTGGGGCCGTATCCCATGCTGCGCGCCACCGCCAGGGTCTGGCGTTCCCGGATCTGCGACAAGGCGGCCAGCAGCATCAACAGAAGAAACGGGGTTTCCTTGATGACCAGTGCGGCGACCAGCGTAAGACCGTACGGATCGGGCGAAAGGGATAGATCCGGCGGCCTCTCGAACCCCGTCGCCCAGGGCGACGCCAGCCGTACCATCCATCCGCTTGGCGCGAGGAAGAAAGCGAGGCCGATGGCTACCGCCGCATGCGGCACGGATAGGAGTGGCGAAATCATTCGCCGGACGGCTTGGAAGGATCTGGTGCCGTGACAGGCGGCGGTAAAAAGAATGACGAGGAACAGCGATATACCCGTGGCGGCGAAGCCGGTGCCGATCGTCATCGCGATTGAATTCGCGATACCCGGGTAATCAAGAAGTGTCCGCCAGCCATCCAGCGAAAAGGCGGTGCCGCCGATGGCCGGAAGATAACCGAAAGCCGGCAGGGCTGTTCCGATAATGCCGGCGGTTACGGGGGAAAGAAACAGCAGTATGGTAAACGCCGGCATCCAGGCGACCAGACCTTGGCGTCCGTGGGGCACGGTGTCGGTATCCTAGCGGTTGCGACAGGCGCGGCCGGCTGTGTCAGCTTCCATAACGACGCAGCCAGGTTTCTTCGATCCGGGTCATCCAGCTCGGATGAGGCTCCGGCAGGGTTCTGCCGAGCTCATCCGGTCCAAGCGTCGCTTCGTGCGTCGGCACGGCTTCGAACTGAGCGCGGTCCTTTGCAGACATCCGGTCGAAAGACAAAACGGTCGGTTCGCCCCACACTTCCGGCGACAGCTTGTGCGCCTGCGCTTCAGGCGACAGAAGGAAATTCGCAACCACCATCGCCCCTTCCTTGGCCGACGCGTTGAAGGGAATGGCCACGAAATGAACATTGCCGATTGTGCCGCCGTCGAGCACGAAACTGCGGGCGGTTTTCGGCAGGCGGCCTTCCGTTATTGCGGTGGAGGCTTCGCCGACGACGAACGAGAAGGCGAGGTCGATTTCGCCGTCATCCAGCAACTGCACCAGTGCGGTTCCGGTTTTCGGATAGTCGTTACCGTTGCGCCACAGAACAGGGGTGATCCGGTCAAGATACTGCCAGATCGGCGCGGTGACCGTGTCGAAATTGTCGCCGGCCGGCCGCAACAGCACGGACGGGTCTTCGACCTTGCTGTACAGAACCTGTTTCAGAAAGGTTGTGCCGGTGAAATCGGGCGGGGCCGGGTAGGTTACGCGACCGGGATTTTCCTCGGCATAGGCGAGAATGGCGTCAATGGATTTCGGCGGATCCGGCACGGTAGCGGTGTCGTGTATGAACACCAGCTTGGCCTGCCCCCAGGGCGATTCCAGCCCGTCTGTCGGGACAGTGAAATCAAGCACGGTTGCGGGTAGGGCTTCGGTATCCACCAGTTGGAAATTCGGCAGTTTGTTGGTGATCGGTCCGTAGAGCAGGGCGTTGTCCTTCATTGCCTTGAAGTTTTCGCCGTTGATCCAGATGAGATCGACCGAGCCGCCGGTGACGCGGCCCGCCGTCCGTTCGGCCAGAACCTTGCGGACAGCTTCGGCCGTGTCCGACAGCTTCACGTGTTCGACCGTCACCCCGTATTCATCGGAAACGCGGTCAGCGACCCAGGCGATGTAGTCGTTGTAGACATCGCCGCCGCCCCAGGCGTTCCAGTAAACGGTCTGGCCTTTTGCCGTTTCGAGAATGTCCTGCCATTCGTTTTGGTCGGCGCGTACGGACCCGGCTGTTGTTACAATGGTCGACAGCAGGCCGAATGCGAAGAGTTTGGCGGATATTCTCACGGGCAACCGCATCGGGCTAATTCCTTTCAGGTCGTACAATCATGACCCTAACTTACCGCTTTGCGCGGTTCACGCCATAGGTGCGGTTTCAATAATTGAACACGTGTGATGAATTTTGGTTGATAACTTCGAAAATTTGGAAAAGATGGCGGTTCTGACAGCGAGCGAGCAGAACACGCGATGTTTTTTGGAATGCGACGACGACCCACCTGCCGAACGACGCCACCGCGTCGCTTTCGGTGTGTCGGACTTGCGCCGATTTCCGGTCATCGCCCGCTTTCCAGCCAGGAATAGCCACGCGCAACCGGATCGGCGAACGGGAATCGTCTAGTATCCAGGGAATGCGCAGTATGTCTTTTGAAATCAGTCTTGAAACGTCTTCAGACGGCGATGCCGTCGACGATCTGGTGTCTTCGGCCTTCGGGCCGGGTCGGGAAAAACGGACGGTCTATCAGTTCCGCGACGGGGTGGACCGCCTGCATTCGCTGTGCCTTGCGGCGCGCGGCAAGGACGGCGATCTGCTGGGGTCTCTCAGGTTCTGGCCGGTTCTGCTGCCGGATGGCGAGGTTGAAGCCCTGTTCGGACCGCTTGCGGTCAATCCTGATCTCAGAGGTCTCGGGATCGGCAAATCCCTGACCGCCCGGGGTATTGCAGAAGCCCGCACCGCCGGGTTCGGTGCGGTGCTGATTATCGGCGACCCCGCCTACTATCACCCGTTCGGGTTTTCCGAGGAAGCCGTCAGCGGTCTTACCCTGCCGGGGCCGACAGCGCCGCTGACCTTCATGGGAATGGAGCTGAAACTGGGCCGACTGAAAGGTCTACACGGCCCCGTAATGCCGGCAAAGTCTGCGGTTCAGCCACGCCGCAGCCTGTCCGCCTAGCGCTTTGCCTGCAACCGCGGGGAGTGGTATGCAGGTTATTCACGATCTTTGGGGGAAATCATGTCGGTACAGGACCCGGAAGCGGCTATGGCCGAGCCTGCCGCCGTGGGGGTCGGGCGGGACGAGCCCGTCTATTTCAATGGCGAAGTGTGGCCGGTCTGCAAGATGGTGTTCAAGTTTACCCTGTTGACGATCATCACGCTTGGCATCTACCGGTTCTGGGCGAAAACCAGACTGCGCCAGTATTTCTGGAGCCAGACTGAATTTGATGGCGACCGATTCGAATATCTTGGAACGCCGAAGGAACTGTTCATCGGGTTTCTGATCGTCATGGCTATTCTGGCGCCGGTCTTTTTCGCCGCCGAGTTTATCGGCACGCTTGTCGCCTCGAACGGGGTTGTTCCCACGATCATCTATCAGTTCTGTTATCTGCTGACTTTTCTGGTGCTGATTCAGGTCGCGATCTACCGCATGTCGCGATACCGGCTGACGCGCACATCCTGGCGCGGGGTGCGGTTCGGCCTCGACGGCAATGCCTGGCATTTCTGTTTCATGGCGCTTGTCGCAATGGCGACCATCATCGGCAGTATCGGCATCGCCTATCCGTGGATGCGCAACTGGCTGATTCGCTACCGCGTCGAGAATATGCGGTTCGGCGACAGCTATTTCCACTATTCGGGTCAGGCGTCCATGCTGAGGAATCGGTGGTGGATCGGCCTTGCCGTCTGCGTTTCGCCGTTTGTTGTTGCGGCGATTGTCAGCGGTATTCCGGATTTGGCTGAAATTGAAAATTTCTTTAGTCAGTTAGAAGCCGAAGGGAAGGTCGCCGGTGATGATGTTCCGGCAGCCTTCGCCGCGTATTCCATTGCTTATGGCGTCGCGGTGCTGGCCGCCATCGTCATGTATATCTGGTACCGGGTGGGCGAATATCGGGCGGTCGTCTCGCATATCTCGCTAGGCGAGGCGACAATGGACTCGTCGCTGTCGACAGCTCGGATATTTGGTCTCGTCGGGATGATGGTCGGCCTGTTTGTTCTTCTGTTTGCCTGTACTGTCGGTGCCTTCGTGGTCATCCAGGGGCCCGGCGCAGCATCGTCTGGAGGAATTGTTGCCTTTATCTTCGTCTTTGTTGCGTTTTTCATTGGCTTTTCTGTCATCCCGACCGGCATCTACGGCACGCTGATGACGCGCGCCGTGTTGACAAGCTTGCGCGTCTATAACAAGCAGTCGCTGACCGACATCGCACAGGGCGACCAGTCGAAAATGAAATACGGCGAAGGATTGGCGGATGCCTTTGATGTCGGCGCCTTCTAGAGGGTGCAGCGGTCGCTACTATGACGGATTCACGGCAAAAATTCGCCCGGTTACGATTGAAAAATCAGGAAGCAACATCGCCCTGAAGGATTCCGACGGGCATATCGTCAAGCATTGGCGGTGCGACGATATCCGGATTGTCGAAAAGCTGCCGGGCCAGGGCTATCGTCTGGGGCTGGACAGCGGCGAACTGCAGCGGCTTGTCGTCGAACATCCGGATGCGGTGGCTTTCATAGAGGCCAACTGTCCCAACCTAAAAAAGGGCGCGGGCTTTACCTGGCGGGCGGCGAAACCGTATGTGATCTGGGGCGGCGGGGCGCTGGCATCGGTTCTGGTACTGTTTCTTGTGATCGTTCCGGCTATTGCCCCGAAAGTCGCGACCTGGCTGCCGGATTCCTTCACCCAGCGGCTGGGCGTACAGGCGGAATCCTATCTGATCGAGGTGCTGGCGAAGATCGGCGGCCGCGATCCGTCGGAAATGGTTTGTACCGGCGAGGCCGGGAATGCGGCGTTGGCGTCGGTGGCTGACCGTCTGGCGAAAGCCGCCGGCACCGACGCAAAGCTCTCGGTCATCCGGGCAGACCAGCCCAACGCGCTGGCCCTGCCGGGCGGCCGGATTCTGGTGTTTTCCGGCCTGATCGATTTTTCCGAAGATCCGAACGAACTGGCCGGCGTGCTGGCGCATGAAATCGGCCATGTGGCGGAAAAACACAGCATGCAGCGGGTCGTCGAATCCTCGGTAACCGGCGCGTTGATCGGGCTGATGTTCGGGGATGCCGTTGGGGCCACGGCCTTCGCCATCGTCGGCGACGCGCTGCTGAACGGCGCCTATTCGCGCGACAAGGAACGGCAGGCGGATGACTATGCCGTGCGGCTGATGCAGGAGAACGGCTGGACCGCAAAACCGCTGGGCGCCCTGTTCGGCCGCATGGTTGATAAGTATGGCGATCAGGACGGTGTGTTCGCTCTTGTCGCCAGCCACCCGGCGACCGTTGAGCGCATCGAGACCCTTAACGTCAAGGCCGGCGATGGCGGCGCGGCCTGGACGCCGGAAGACTGGCAATCGATCAAAGCTGTTTGCGGCGGCGGATAAGGGTCGTCATATCCTGATTTCAGCGGAGCCGTGATTTCGCCCGGTGCGGGTATGGTTTATAGATGGCTTGTTTATAACCGGCGGGCCTTCGCTGCCATTCTGGGTTAGCTGCATGACATCGATACCATTGCCTTGGGTGATCACAATCTTCGCCGTCGCTCTTTTGATGGCGATCATTAGCCAATCGAGATTGCCGAATGGAAGCCGTGTTTTCTTTTGTGTGGCTCTGGCGACGGTTGCGGCCGTTTCGGCGTTCGTCGGGCTTCGTCTGGAATACGGGTATGGCTCACTGATTGCCATCCAACCGCATCTCGCCGTGCTGATACCGCCCGGTTTCTGGCTTGGCTATCGTTCCATGATGGTGCCAGGCGGCTGGCCAGGCAGGAAAGAGGTTATCGGCAACGGCATAATCGTCGCGTTGGCGCAGATCGTTATTATCTCACCGGTTCACTGGTCTGCGGATGCAGGTGTGGTGGTGATCACCGGGTACTACCTGCTTCGTATAGTGTCGCTGTTCCGGAGCAATCCCGATGTGTATGTGACACTGCCCCCGAATGGTTTTCGTCTTCTGTTCATCAGCCAGGTGGCATGTACCGCCTTTCTAACGATTTCACTTGTCACGGATGCCGCTATCCTGCTGACCACTGTCTTCACTTCGGATTTTTTGATCTTGCATCTGCTGAGCGGTGCAACTGGTCTTATGGTCGTCGTTGTCCTGATTGCCATATTGATCGCTATCCCGCTATTCCTGCGTCGAATGTCGGATATTGCCGAAAGAACAGCGCCCCGAACGAGCCCTGACGAAAATGACATGGAAGTCTTTTCACAGGTCGATTCATTGATGGCTGAAAGCGAACTCTTCAGGGATCAGAACCTGACTCTGGCCCGGCTTGCCCGCCGATCTGGATTGCCGGCGAGGGCGGTCTCGGCAGCAATAAACCGATGCACAGGCAATAATTTTTCCCGGTATGTGAATGAATTCCGCATACGATACAGCGGGTTTCAATTGGCGAACAGCGACCTCCCTATTACCGAGATCATGCTGGATGCTGGTTTTGTCAGCAAATCGACCTTTAACACCGAGTTTCGGCGGATCACCGGAAAAACCCCGTCTGAATACAGAAACGACATGTCGAAGATGTGACAGTCCGGAACCAATGTTCCAAATCATGTTGCCGAACGTTCGAAATCGTGAATCCGGGCGCAATTCATCACCCGATATCCTTTCCTGGAAGTCGCCAGCCATTCGCGGTGGCATAGCTTCGTAATCACGAAAGGAAATGAAATGATCAAAATAAAAACAACACGGATTCGGCGTCAGGCTGCTTTTGCTCTTGGTGTCGCCGCTCTCGGCTTCTCACTGTTGCAAAATGCGCTTGGTGAAGAAACCGGTCATGGTGCTCCAGCCCAGATGCATGAGGCAATCGTGACCATACCGCAACCGCGTGAAGCAACCCTGCTTCGACTGCGCGGGATCGGCGGCGATGGAACAGCAACTATCAGAGTCAACGATCAGTGTTATGAAATGCCAGTACGAATTGTTGCCGGCGACTTTGAAGGCGAAAGCTTCCGAATGGAGGGAATTGAGCCGATCCGTCTCCGGTTGCAACAACCGGAAACAGTTGCCTGGTTATTCGGCGGAAAGGATCTCGTTAGTGAAGACTTCAATGTATCCGATGACCCGACAGCCACATCAGCCGATATTGTTGTTCTGTCCGGATTTCCTGTCGGTACAGGATTTATCCTGAACCCCGGCGCAAATTTCCTTGCAGACATTTTCGGTGTCCGACCGGATATGGTCAGGTGCCCATAGGAAGTTGACGCCTGTACACCGAAAGACTGGCGAACGACCAAAGCTGTTTGCGGCGGCGGATGAGGTTCGCTATATCGTGAATTCAGCGGGGTCGCGTTGCGGCCCGGCGCGGGTGTAGTTCAATGGTAGAACGGCAGCTTCCCAAGCTGCATACGGGAGTTCGATTCTCCTCACCCGCTCCAGCGCGCCGCAACTTCCGCGACGTCAAAAAAATATCTGAATTTTCGTCCAAAGACCTTGAAACGCCCGAAAATACCCATTATCTCCGCCGTTGAAGAGATTAAGCACTCTCTTGATGAGAGTGCTAACAATTTTCTTCAACGGGAATGAATCGGCTTCGTACCGGCAGACCAATTCGGATGCGCACGCGAAGCCGACAGGGCAACAACTTGGGTTTTAACGGAGATAAATCAATGAAATTCCGTCCTTTGCACGACCGTGTTCTGGTTCGCCGGCTTGAAGCCGAGGAAAAAACAGCCGGCGGCATCATCCTGCCGGACACCGCGCAGGAAAAGCCGATGCAGGGTGAAGTTATCGCCGTCGGTTCCGGCAGCCGCAACGATCAGGGCCACATCACGCCGCTGGACGTCAAAGAAGGCGACACGGTTCTGTTCGGCAAATGGTCCGGCACGGAAATCAAGCTCGACGGTCAGGACCTTCTGATCATGAAGGAATCCGACATCATGGGTATTCTGGAAGCCAAGGCTTCGAAGAAAAAGGCTGCCTGATCGGGCCGCCTTTTTTTGTTTCGTAACAAACCAATAACGTGAGGAAATAGAGATATGGCCGCTAAAGACGTCAAATTCTCAACAGACGCCCGGGCGAAAATGCTCAAGGGTGTCGACATTCTGGCAGACGCTGTAAAAGTCACGCTCGGCCCGAAAGGCCGCAACGTCGTTCTGGACAAGTCCTTCGGCGCACCGCGCATCACGAAGGACGGCGTTACGGTCGCCAAGGAAATCGAGTTGACCGACAAGTTCGAGAACATGGGCGCCCAGATGGTGCGTGAAGTCGCGTCGAAAACCAACGACATCGCCGGTGACGGCACGACGACAGCGACGGTTCTGGCCCAAGCGATCGTTCGCGAAGGCGCGAAATCGGTTGCCGCCGGCATGAACCCGATGGACCTGAAGCGCGGCGTTTCGCTGGCAGTCGATGCGATTGTCGCGGACCTGCACAAGCGGTCGCGTGTCATCAAGACCTCGGATGAAGTCGCGCAGGTCGGCACGATTTCCGCCAACGGCGACCGCGAAGTTGGCAAGATGATCGCGGAAGCGATGCAGAAGGTCGGCAACGAAGGCGTCATCACGGTCGAGGAAGCCAAGAGCCTCGAAACCGAGCTGGAAGTCGTTGAAGGCATGCAGTTCGACCGCGGATATCTGTCGCCGTATTTCGTGACCGACAGCGACAAGATGCGCGTTGAGCTGGAAAGCCCGTACATCCTGCTGCACGAAAAGAAACTGTCGAACCTGCAGGCAATGCTGCCGATCCTCGAAAAGGTCGTACAGAGCGGCAAGCCGCTTCTGATCATCGCCGAGGACATCGAAGGCGAAGCGCTGGCGACCCTGGTCGTCAACAAGCTGCGGGGCGGCCTGAAGGTTGCTGCAGTGAAGGCTCCAGGTTTCGGCGACCGCCGGAAGTCCATGCTGGAAGACATCGCCATCCTGACCGGCGGTCAGGTTGTGTCGGAAGACCTCGGCATCAAGCTGGAAAACGTCACGATCGACATGATGGGCACCGCGAAGCGTGTTTCCATCACGAAGGAAGAAACCACCATCGTTGACGGCGCCGGCAAGAAAAAGGACATCAATGGCCGTTGCGACCAGATCCGTGCGCAGATCGAAACGACCTCGTCGGAATACGACAAGGAGAAGCTGCAGGAACGTCTGGCCAAGTTGGCCGGCGGCGTTGCGGTTATCCGCGTCGGTGGCGCGACCGAAGTCGAGGTGAAGGAACGCAAGGATCGCGTCGACGATGCGATGCATGCAACCCGCGCCGCGGTTGAAGAAGGCATCGTCCCCGGCGGTGGCACCGCGTTGATCTACTCGACGAAGGCGCTCGCCAAGCTGAAGGGCGAAAACCACGACCAGGATGTCGGTATCGATATCGTGCGCCGTGCGATCCAGACCCCGGCTCGCCAGATTGCTCAGAATGCCGGCGTCGATGGCGCTGTCGTTGCAGGCAAGCTGCTGGAAAGCAAGGACACGAACTGGGGCTTCGACGCGCAGGAAGGCAAGTACTGCGACCTCGTCAAAGCCGGCATCATCGACCCGACCAAGGTTGTTCGGTCGGCGTTGCAGGATGCCGCATCCGTCGCCGGTCTGCTGATCACGACCGAAGCCATGGTTGCCGACAAGCCGGAACCGAAGGGTGCTGCTCCGGCAATGCCTGACATGGGCGGCATGGGCGGTATGGGCGGCATGATGTAATCACGCCGTTCCGTCCAAAGGAACAACGAAGGGCCTCGCTTCGGCGGGGCCCTTTTTGTATCCGGCGATGGTGGCGGATCAGGCAGGTGGCGATGCTACCAGTAGCGCATTGCGCCTTCGAAAAGACCCCGGATATGCTGCTCTTCGAGGATCATCGGCGCGTTGTCCAGCAGCCGGCGCTGCGGCATGGTTTTTTGGGTCAGGGCGTCGATATCGTCTTCCGTGAAACCTAGTCCCATCAGGCCGTTCGGCATGTCGCAATCGCGCATCATTTCAACCAGCCGATCCGCGATCAGATCGCCGGCGAATTCCGGCTCGATTTCTTCCAGATCGACCGACAGCACCAGGGCCGCCTTCGCCATCAGATCGGGCTGGACGGAAGACAGCATGCGCAACACGGCGGGCGCATTGACGATGACCGCGATGCCGTGCGGCGCCATGGCGGTATTGGTGCGCCATCCTTCCGGGTAATAATCACGCACCAGCCCGGCAACGGCATAGGACATGCCGTGCGGGATGTGACATCCGGCATTGCCGAACCCCAGTCCCGCCAGCATGCCGGCGAACATCAGGTTTTCGCGAACGGCCGGGCCGGGCGTTTCAACCGCCCGGACGAGGTTTTCGCCAATAATGCGAATGGCTTCCAGGCAATGCAGATCGCTGAACGGGTTCGATCCCTGGCTAAGCGGTCTCGCTGACGGGTCTTCGGGTACGGCATGCCGCCGGTGCGACCGCGCTGTCAGGGATTCCATGGCGTGACTGAACACATCGAACCCGTTTGCCGCGAGAACCAGTGGCGGCAGGGAGTCAAGCGCGGTCGGATCGAGAACCCCAAGGGTCGGACGCAAATGCCGATGGGCGATGCCGGTTTTCGTATTCAGTTCAAGAAAATCGAATACCGCGATGCCCGTCGATTCCGACGCCGTGCCGAATGTGGTCGGGCAGGCGATATGCGGTTTCAGCGGGCCGGGCGGCGGTGTCGCCGCACCGACCGGCTTGTTGACGTAGGTTTTCAGGTCGGCCGGATAGGTCGACAGCAGATTTGCGACCTTGGCGGTATCGATGGTCGATCCGCCGCCGAGCGATATGAAGCCATCAACGCCGGCTTCCGTCGCAAATTCAGCCGCATCCAGCATCGACCGTTCGGTCGGTTCGATGACAATCCGGTCGAAGACGGTATATTCAATGCCGACGGTATCCAGCGACCCGGTCAGTGTTTCGAACAGTGGCAGCGCCCTGACGGCCGGATCGACAATCAGCGCCACGTTTTTCAGGCCCAGCGCTTTGGCGTCCCATCCGACTTCCGCCAGCGCACCTGTACCGAATTTTATTCTCGGGGCTTCGATGCTGAAGACCGAATTGCCGGTTTTGTCAGGATAGAAGAAGGGTGTAAGCGCCATCCGGGCAGCCTTTTGGTAGACTAATACGCTGAGTAAACCCCGGCATACTAGCCCACCAAAGTGCGTTTTGCATTAACGACCGTCACACCTCATGCAGAATTTTAGAAAATACAGGCCGGAATGGCGAAGACCTGACTTTCCATGCACGGCGCCCCCGGTTTAGGCCGCCAGATACTTTTCGAGGCTGTTCAAACATCCGGTCCAACCGGAACGATGTTTGTCGCGGGCATCCTCGTCTATGAAATTGACCTGACGGAGCGTCAGTCCGGTGCGTCCGCCGAGGTCTTCAAATTTGAGTGTGATCAGCATTTCCCGGCCATCGCTGCCGTCTTCCTGATCCCATTGCCAGGTGAAAACCAGCAGGTTGGGGGCATCAACCACATGAAAAATACCGCGGGCGGTATTCAGCGATCCTTCAGGGCCCTGAATGGGAATGCAGAAGGTTCCGCCGACTCTTGCGTCACAGGTGGAATCCGATGCTGTAAACCCGTCCGGACCCATCCAGGCACGCAATCCTTCGGTGGTTGTCCACGCGGTGAATACTTTGGTTACCGGCGCGTCGAACTCACGCTCTAACGTGAGTGCAGGGCTTCCGGGAACCATGGTTATGATATCGTCAGGTATTGCTTTCAATGTCGCTGTTGTCATTTTCCGTTCCAGTATTTGCTGTGGTTTGCAGATACGTTTCGAGAGCATCGAAACGGCCTTCCCAAAACTGTCTGTAGCCTTCGATCCAGTCCGCCGCCGGTTTCAGTCCATCTGGATTGAGAGAGCAAAGCCGCCACTGGGCTTCGACCTTCCGTTCGATCAGTCCGGCCGATTCCAGAACCTTCAGGTGCCGGGAAATGGCCGGCGCGGAAACGGCAAACGGTTCCGCCAGATCGCCCACCGTGGTGGGGCCGGATGCCAGTCTGGCCAGTATGTCCCGACGCATCGGGTCGGCGAGGGCGGCGAAGGTTGCAGAGACAGGGTCGCTTTTCATGATTAACCTAAACATTAATTAACAATATTGTTAATTAAAGAATACATTGCGGAGAGTCAACAGCGTTTCGGAAAACACTCACTCTAGCCCGGCAACGGATTCCAGACCGGTGAAGCGCCGCAACCGTTCCAGTTCGGCGGCGATGGCCGCCATCCGGCCTTTGGATTTCCGGACACCCGGTTCCAGCCACAGGCCGGTGACGTTCAGGACGCCAGTCGATCTGTCGGCTTTCATGTCGATCCGGCCGACCATCCGGTCGCGCTCCAGGATGGGAAACACATAGTACCCGTAGATGCGCTTTTCGGCCGGCACGAAGACCTCGATACGGTAGTCGAACCCGAACAGTTTCATCAGCCGTTTGCGATCGCGGATCAACGGGTCGAACGGGCTGAGAATGCGCAAGCGGTCTATCGGGTCCGGCAGGTCGGCGCACAGGGCTTCGAGATCCGGCCTCGCGAACAACTGGCGGGCAGGCGATCCGTCGACGGCTTCGACGCGCACCGGCATCACCGTCTCGGCGGATTGGCGTTGCAGCCAGTCACTGGCTTCGGCGGTTGTGATTGACGCCCAGAAGCCGGCGATGTCGGCGGCGCTGCCATAGCCCAGCCGTTCAAGGGCCGACCGGCAGGCCCAGTCGATCAGGTGTTCGTCATGCGGATGATCGTTGTTCGCATGATCCGGCAGAACGCGTTCCGTCAGGTCGTAGATTTTCTGAAACCCCTGTCGTCCGGAAACCGCAAGATCGCCGGTTCGCCAGAGATATTCCAGCGCGGTCTTCGACGGGTGCCAGTCCCACCAGCCGCCGGCCTTGCCGGATCGTTCCGTTGAAAAATCGCGGCTCTGGACCGGACCGTTCTTGCGGACATGGTCGAGAATTCTTGCTGTTTCAGACAGGCATTCACCGCCGTGCCAGTTGCGGTAACTATCCGCCAGTCTGGCTTTTTCACGTCGAAAACGCGCCTGCCAGAACGGGAAAAACCGGCTCGGGATGATCGACGCGTCATGCGTCCAGTTTTCGAAAGCCGAGCGATGCTTCTCCACCGCCTGAACAAGATGCTTCTGCCGGTATGTCGTGTTGCGGGAGAACAGGATCATATGGTGGGCCCGTTCAACGGTATTGATGCTGTCGATCTGCACGAACCCCATACGTTCCAACAGGTCGTTCAGACCCTCCGGCGTCAGTTTCCGTCGCGGCGGATCGGATAGGCCCTGCAGCGAAAGTATTAGCCGCCGCGCTGTTGCGGGATCGAGAGTGAAGGGTGTCGGCATGTCGGTATTCCGGATCGGGCGTTATCGTGTCGCGACAGGAAAGCAAACCTTCGTTTCGCCATGAGACCAGACGCGGAAGATTGTGGTTCAGTCTTGAATTCTGTAGTGCATCGTCGCAGTCAAACCATATCGCCCGTTCGGAGTGTCGGCCATGAGTTTTTCGTCAAGTCTGGGACAGGCTGCGCCTCGCGCGGAAGATCACCGGATGCTGACCGGACACGGACGGTTTGTCGATGACCTGATGCCGGACGATGCCCTGCACGCGGTGTTTTTCCGGTCGCCCGTCGCACATGCGACGATCACCGGTCTGGATATAGAAGATGCGCTGGCGGTGGACGGCGTGCGGGCGATCCTGACCTGGAAGGATCTCGATAAGGCGGGTGTCGAACCGGTTTCCTGCATGGCGCCGATGCATTCCCACGACGGCAAACGGTTCCGCGAACCCGTCCGGCATCTGCTGGCGAAGGATACCGTGCGGTTCGTCGGCGATCCGGTCGCGCTGGTCATCGCCGTAACGGAACATGCGGCGCGGGATGCGGTGGAACTGATCGGTTTCGACTACGAAAACCTCGATGTCTGTGTGGATACCGGCACATCCGCCGATATCGCCTTCGAGCTTCGGGAAGGGGATGCGGAAAGGACCGAGGAGGCCTTTTCCGCCGCCGACCATGTCGTCTCGATTGAAGTCGTCAACAACCGGGTCGTCGGGTCGCCGATTGAGCCGCGTTCGCTGTTTGCCACCTACGATGCGGCGGAAGACCGGTATACGCTGGTCTCGCAAAGCCAGGGCGTGCACTTCCTTCGCAATCTGATTTGCAAGCCGTTAGGCCTGTCAAAGGAACAGGTACGGGTGGTGACTCCGGATGTCGGCGGCAGTTTCGCGGTGAAGCTGACCAGTTATCCGGATCAGCCGCTGATGCTGTTTGCCGCCCGCCATGTCGGTGCGACCGTGCGCTGGACGGAAACACGGGGCGAGGCGATGCTGGCGGATGTTCATGGCCGCGATCATGTAACACGGGGTGAGCTTGCCTTTGACAACAACGGCCGGATTCTCGGCATGAAAGTGGTCACGCGCGGCAATCTGGGCGCTTACGCATCACCGATCGGCCCGTTCACGAGCGGCCGCGGATTCATCAAGATGCTCGGCCATTCCTATTCAATCCCGGCGCTGCAGGTCCGAAGCATCGGGGTCTATACGAACACCGCGCCGACAGACGCCTATCGCGGTGCAGGCAAGCCGGAATCGACCTATATTCTTGAACGACTTATGGAAAAGGCGTCGCAGGAACTGGGGATCGAGCGGTTCGATCTGCGCCGCCGCAACCTGATCCGGCCTGAACAGATGCCCTATACCAGCCCTGTCGGCATCGTCTACCATTCCGGCGATATTCCCCGGGTGTTCGAAAAGGCGTTGCTGGCGGCCGATGTGGCCGGATTTGCGAACCGCCGCGTCGAATCGAAAAAAGCCGGAAAACTGCGCGGTCTCGGTCTGTGCCCGGCCATGCATCTCGGCGGCGGAAACACAAACGAAACCAGCGATATCCGGGTCGGCGGCGACGGTGTCGTTACGCTCCGAACCGGGGTTCAGGCCTCCGGCCAGGGTCATGAAACGGTGTTCATGCAGCTCGTTTCCGACAGGCTTCAGATTCCGATGGAAAACGTGCGCGTTATCGAGGGCGACACGAATGAACTGGCGGATGGCGGCGGCACCGGCGGATCGTCGTCGCTGACGATTGCCGGCCCGACCATCGAAAGGGCGGCCAGATCGCTGATCGAGAATGCAAGGCAGCGGGCGGCGGACCGTCTGGAAACCGCGCCCGCCGACATCGACTACGGTGATGGTCGCTTCACCGTTGTCGGTACGGACAGATCAATCGGCCTGTTCGAACTGGCGCAGGCGCTGGAAAACGACGGACAGCCGGGTTGCGCGGCGACAGAGACGTTTGACGGCGATCCGCAGGCGGTCACCGTCTGCACCTATGCCTGTGAGGTCGAAATCGATCCGGATACCGGCGGAATGAAAATCGTTTCCTTTACCTGCGTCGACGATCTGGGGAACGTTCTGAATCCGGGTCTGGCCTACGGTCAGATCATGGGCGGGCTGACCCAGGCGATCGGCCAGGCTGTCATGGAGCATACGGTTTATGATCCGTCAGACGGACAGATGTTGTCCGGATCGTTGATGGATTATTGTCTGCCGCGCGCCGCCGATGTCCCGGCATTCGCCCTCAATGACGCCGGTATACCGGCGCCGAACAACACTCTGGGGGCGAAGGGCGCCGGCGAAGTCGGTGCGAACGGAGGCTGTGGTCCGGTTATCTGTGCCATTCTCGATGCGCTAAGGGCAGCCGGCGGCGCAACCGATATCGATATGCCGGCAACGCCGGAGGTCGTCTGGCGGGCGCTTCGCGGCGAAGCACCGGCCCGGTCGGCGGTCGACTGGTCGCAGGGAAGCAATCTTATCGCCGGAAACGGATCGGCACCCAGCGAAGCCGATACCGCAAAAGCAGAGGAGGGCGTTCCGCACTGATTTGTTGAAAATCCGTGCGACAGGCCTTATTTCACGAAGATGGCAAAGCTTCCGGACCTTCCGTCACCCTGCATCGGCGTTTGCGCAATTGATGTTACGACCGGCCTTTGCGCCGGCTGTATGCGCACGCCTACTGAAATAGCATTGTGGGGCGGTTCCGATAACGAAAAGCGGTATGAAATCCTTCAGGAACTGAAAAAGCGCCGCCGGGCCGCCGGCCAGACGAGCCCGGCCGATATGCGAGCCCGCCGCCGGGCAAGGCGCAGCGCAGCGGAGTAATCAGGTAAGGAAAGCGTCCAGCATTTCCTCGACCGGTTTCTTCGAGATATCCCGCGTAATCATCACAAGCCGCGACCGGCGGTCTTCGCCGGGCTGCCATTCGCCGATAACCGCCGGCGGGTGGAAGACATGCTGCACCCCGTGTACGGCGACGGGCCCCGGGGCGTCGACGACATCCAGTATGCCCTTGATCCGCAACAGGTTTGCGCCGTGAATTGAAATCAGAGCCTCGATCCATTCAACGAACGGATCCCATTCAATCGGTTTGTCGCGCGTTATGCAGAAACTGCGGATGCGATCATCGTGCCGGTTCACGTCATGGCTGTGACCGTGGTCATGGTGGTGATGATCGTGGTCATGGTCTTCGGCATAGGCCTCTTCCTGCAGCCATTTTTCAACATCCGGCGCTTTCGTGGCAGGATCGTACAGACCGGCATCGAACAGCCGGGCGGGATCGACATCGCCGAACACGGCGACGATTTGCTTGGCGCTGGGGTTGATCGTTTTGAGGCGCGCCTGCAAAGCTGCCAGATCTTCCGGCGACGCCATATCGGCCTTGGTAAGAACAAGACGATCCGCGACAGCCGCCTGCTTGACGGATTCCGGCGTATCGTCCAGTTGCCACGCGCCGTGAACCGCATCGACTGTGGTGACGACGCCATCCAGCCGGTATCGGCCGGAAAGCACGGGATCGGTCATCAGCGTATGCAGAATAGGCGCCGGGTCGGCCAGACCGGTGGTTTCAATCACAAGGCGTTCGAACGCCGGAATCTCGCCGTTCCAGCGCCGTCGGATCAGGGTTCTGAGTGTCTCGATCAGATCGCCCCGGATGGTGCAGCACAGGCATCCGGAATCCATCAGCACCGTATCTTCGGTGCTATTTTCCACAAGGCGATGGTCCAGTCCGACTTCGCCGAACTCATTGATGACGACGGCCGTCTGCCCCATGCCCGGATGATGCAGCAGTTTCGAAAGCAAGGTCGTTTTTCCGCTGCCGAGAAAGCCGGTAAGGACGCTGACCGGCAGACGTTCGCGCTCGCCCTGGTCTTCCGCTTCCGATTGTTCCGTCACGTCGATAATCCCGCGTTTTCCTGAATCGAATCTGACATCACCCGTGAAGTAACGCCATAGGTAAACGAAAACAAGCGGTTCACACTATTGATGCAGCGCAACAATGTGCGTATTGCAGAGCGAAGCGAAGCCCTTTATATTGCGGCGCAACATGACGAGGCGCGCCTGAAAAACCCTGCGCCGGTGTTGGTTTAGCCTGCAACAGGCGATTAGGAGATAATTTATGGATGCGCCTATTCCGCATGAAGAACTCAACGGTTACTTCATCGAAGACCTGACGGTCGGTATGTCGGCCGTTTTCGCAAAAACGATCACCGAAGCCGATATTGTCATGTTTTCCGGCGTCACGGGCGATATGAACCCCGTTCACGTCAATCAGGACTTTGCGGAAGACACGATTTTCAAAGGTCGCATTGCTCATGGCATGCTGACGGCCAGCCTGATTTCCACCGTCCTCGGCACAAAGCTGCCCGGCCCCGGCTGTATCTATCTGAAGCAGGACCTGCGGTTTCTGGCGCCGGTGCGTGCCGGCGATACGGTTCAGGCGCGCATCGTGATAACGGACATTATTTCCGAAAAGAAACGCCTGATCGCCAAGACGACGGCCCATGTCGGCGACACGATTGTCTGCGACGGCGAAGCGGCGATGATGGTCCGCAGCCGTGTACAGGAAGCCGCCAGACGGGAAGCCGACGCGAAGGAAGCAGCGGCCAAGAAGGTCGCGGCAGACTAAAAGTTTATCGATATCCTTGATCGTTGGGGCCGCACCGGTTCATGCTGCGGTCTCCTGACGGCAACGGATTCCCCTGATGCGTATTTTCACCGATCTGACAGCATTTTCTGACGACCTTCGCGTGGGTGTCGTCGCAATCGGCAATTTCGACGGTGTGCATCGCGGTCACCAGTTACTTATAGGCCGGGCGACAGAACAGGCGGCGAAACAGGGCTGTCCAACCGGCGTTCTGACCTTCGAACCGCATCCGAGACGTTTTTTCAAACCCGATGAACCGCCTTTCGGCCTGACGCCGACGCACAACAAGGCGCATCATATCGCGGCTTTGGGCGTCGATTACATGACGGTATTGACCTTCAATGCCGAAACCGCCGGCATGACGGCGGAAGAGTTTATCGATAAAATTCTGATCGCAGGGTTGGGTGCTTCGCATATCGTGATCGGCTATGATTTCTGTTTCGGAAAAGGCCGCAAGGGCACGCCTGACCTGTTGCGGACGCATGGCGGGTTCGATGTCACGGTGATCGACCCGGCGGCGACGCATGACGGCATCATCTATTCATCGACCCGTATCCGGGACGCCCTGCGGCGCGGCAATCCGGGCCAGGCGATGGCGTTGCTGGGCCGGCCCTATGAAATTGAATCCCGCGTCGAGCCGGGTGAAAAGCTGGGCCGCACAATCGGGTTTCCAACCGCAAACCTGTCGCTTGGCGATTTTCTGCGGCCGGCGATCGGCATTTACGCGGTGCGTTGCGGTCTGGTCGATGAAGATACCGGCGAAACAACCTGGTATGATGGCGCGGGATATTACGGGGACCGGCCGACGGTCGATGGAACGGGCGAGTTGTTCGAGGCTTTCCTGTTCGATTTCGAGGGCGACCTGTACGGCAGGTATCTTCGGGTTGCGCTGATCGAATATGTCAGGGAAGACAAGAAATTCGACAGTATCGAGGCGATGCGCGACCAGATCGCCGTCGACTGCCAGACGGCCCGACGCATTCTAAGGACACGGGCTGCCGGCGCATAAGCCTGTCGCGTTAAAAAAAACTTGTGATTCAGGGCGCTTTTTGGCCCTTATCCCATCGTTTCCGAATTGCACAGATTGAAGAAGTACCATGACCACAGAGACGCCTGACTATAAGGACACCCTGTCCCTGCCGAATACGGAATTTCCGATGCGCGCCGGTTTGCCGCAGAAGGAACCGGAAATTCTGCAGCGCTGGCAGGATATCGGTCTGTGGGACAAACTTCGGGCGCAGTCCAAGGGCCGGGAAAAATTCATCCTGCATGACGGCCCTCCCTATGCGAACGGGCATCTGCATATCGGTCACGCGCTGAACAAGATTCTGAAGGACATCATCAACCGGTCGCAGCAGGTGATGGGCAAGGATGCGAACTACGTGCCCGGCTGGGATTGTCACGGCTTGCCGATCGAATGGAAGATCGAGGAACAGTATCGCGCCGAAGGCAAGGACAAGGACGCGGTGCCGATTGCTGAATTCCGCAAGCAATGCCGCGACTTCGCCGCCAAATGGATCGATGTTCAGCGCGGTGAATTCAAACGGCTCGGCGTTCTCGGCGACTGGGAAAACCCTTATCTGACGATGAACTACGAAGCCGAAGCGCTGATCGCCGGCGAAATCGGCAAGTTTCTGATGAATGGCGGCCTGTTCCGGGGCGCACGACCGGTCTGGTGGTCTGCCGTGGAGAAAACGGCGCTGGCGGAAGCCGAAGCGGAATACATGGAGCACAAGTCGACGACGATCTGGGTCCGGTTCCCGGTCGCCAAATCCTCCGTGCCGGAACTTGAAGGCGCGGACATCGTCATCTGGACGACAACGCCCTGGACCATTCCGGGCAACCGCGCCGTCGCGTATGGCGGGGACATCGCTTACGGCCTCTACGAGGTATCGGAACTTGGCGAGGGGGCGAAAGGCGCCGCCGTGGGTGACAGACTGGTGCTGGCGGACAGTCTTGCCGGTGCAACGGCCGAACAGGCGAAAATCACGCTTGCCCGTGTCTGCGACATTGCCAGCCTCGACGGTACGATCTGCCGTCATCCGCTGGCCGGTCATGCCGAAGGGAACGGATATTTCGATTTTGACGTTCCTGTCCTTCTGGGCGGGTTCGTAACGGATGACGCCGGCACCGGGTTCGTTCATATCGCGCCGGGCCACGGCGCGGATGACTGGCATCTCGGCGTCGCCAACGGCATCGAAATTCCGCAGACCGTCGGCGAGGATGGCGCATTCTACGATTTCGTGCCGGTATTCGGCGGAAAGGTCGTGATCACCCAGGACGGCAAGGACGGCGACGCCAACCCGACAGTCATGCGGGAACTGGCTGTGGCCGGCAAGCTGTTGGCGAAAGGCAGTCTGCGTCACCAGTATCCGCATTCCTGGCGGTCGAAAGCGCCGCTGATCTTCCGCAACACGGCGCAGTGGTTCATTTCGATGGAAACCAACGACCTGCGCAAGAAAGCGCTGGCCGGCATCGAGGCGACCGAGTTTTTCCCCGCACGTGGTAAAAATCGCCTGTATTCGATGATCGAGGGCCGGCCTGACTGGTGCCTGTCGCGCCAGCGCGCCTGGGGCGTGCCGATACCCGTCTTCGTGCACAAGGAAACCGGCGAACCGTTGCGCGACCAGGCCGTGGTCGATCGCGTGATCGCGGTCTTCAAGGAAGAAGGATCGGATGCATGGTTTTCATCGCCTGCTTCCCGCTTTCTTGGGAATGACTATAACGCAGACGATTACGAACAGGTTCGGGACATCGCGGATGTCTGGTTCGATTCCGGATCGACCCATGCCTTCTGTCTGGAACAGCGCGAAGACCTCGCCTGGCCGGCGGACCTGTATCTGGAAGGCTCCGACCAGCATCGCGGCTGGTTCCATTCCTCGTTGCTGGAAAGCTGCGGAACGCGCGGCCGTCCGCCCTACGAGCAGATTCTGACCCACGGATTCATCATGGCCGAAGACGGCCGTAAAATGTCGAAGTCGCTGGGCAACACAGTCGATCCGCAGGCGGTGAACGACAAATACGGTGCGGAAATCACCCGGCTTTGGGTCGTCGCGCAGGACTATACCCGTGACATGCGGGTCGGTGAAAACACGCTGAAGCAGATGACCGACTATTACCGGCGGTTCCGCAACACGTTCCGCTGGATGCTCGGCGCCCTGTCGACATTCGATGCCTCTCAGCGCGTTGCGCCGGAAGACATGCCGGAACTGGAGCGGCTGATGCTGCACCGTCTGTCGGAGCTCGATGGCATCGTGCGCGACTCCTACAACCAGTACGATCTGAACCGGGTGTTCCGGGAATTGCACGACTTCTGTTCGGTCGATCTGTCGGCGTTCTATTTCGACATCCGCAAGGATTGCGTCTATTGCGATTCCCCGAGCGATCCCAAACGCCTTGCCTGCATCAGCGTGCTGGACATGCTGTTCGACGCGCTGTCGGTCTGGCTGGCGCCGATCCTCTGTTTCACGACCGAGGAAGCGTGGCTGATCAGAAACGGCGACGATGCGGAAACCAGCGTGCACCTGCGGACCTTTCCCGATATTCCCGATGCATGGCGGAATGAGCCGCTGGCGAACAAGTGGGAAACCATCGCCAAAATCCGCCGGGTCGTTCTGGGCGCATTGGAAGTCGAACGGGCGGAAAAGCGGATCGGAGCGAGCCTGCAGGCCGCGCCGACTGTTTATCTGACCGCAGAGACGGCAGATGCCGTTTCCGGTATCGATCTGGCCGAAGTGACCATCACATCCGCGCTGTCCGTATCGACGGATTCCGCGCCAGAAACAGCGTACAGGCTGAACGACGTTGCCGATATCGCTGTGACGGTGTCGACCGCGGAAGGCGAAAAGTGCCAGCGGTGCTGGCGGGTTCTGCCGGATGTCGGAAGCCATCCAACTGCGCCTGAGACGTGCGGCCGTTGCGCCGATGTTGTCAGCACTCTCCGGGCGGCGGCGGAATAAGGGTGATCAGGTTCGGTCTTGTTGTTGCGGCTCTGGTCGTGGCTTTCGACCAGGCCACGAAATGGTTCGTGGTGCATCATGTGATGGACCCGCCGACCATCATTGCGGTAACCGGTTTTATCGATCTGGTGATGGTCTGGAACCGGGGCGTCAGCTTCGGCTTTTTCGGTAGCGACAGTTCCGCGGCACCGTTGATTCTGTCGGCACTTGCAGCGGCGATTGTCGTGGTCCTGTTTGTTTGGATGCGGCGGGTTCACGACCGGTTTCTGACACTGGCTCTGGGGCTGGTGATCGGCGGTGCGATCGGCAATATCATCGACCGGCTGCAATGGGGGGCAGTTGCCGATTTTATATCGGTAACGCTGTCCTTTATCCCGCTGGCCCTGTTCAATCCGTGGCCCGCATTCAACGTGGCGGATGCCGCGATATCGATAGGGGTGGTTCTGATTCTGGTCGACGGACTGTTTCGTCAGCAGCCAAAGCGCTGACTTTTTAACGATATTCTGTGACACAACGTTGCAGAATCGAGAGAATTACCACATATCTATAGGTATGAGACGGAAAATGGCTTCTTCCCTGCGGACGATTTCGGTTGCGGCGGCGCTTGCAGCGATGCTGAGCGCCTGCGGCGGCAATGTCGGGGAAGTCTTGGGTCTTGATAGCAAACCGCCCGATGAATTTTCCGTCGTCAAGCGCGCGCCGCTTACCCTGCCGCCCGATTACGGACTGCGCCCGCCTGAACCGGGCAAGGCCGAACGTAATGCCGTCACCCCGCGTGACAACGCGCGACAGGCTGTTCTGGGAACGGAGAAACTGTCGGACCGGGACAAGCAGAAAATCATCCAGGCCCGCCGGGCAGCCGGGCAGGACGAATCCGAACTGGCCCTGTTGAATCAGGCGGATGCCTTGAATGCATCGCCTGAAATTCGCCAGGTCGTGAACGAGGAAAGCCAGGCTCTGGCGGAGGAACAGGAAAGTTTCGTCGACGACCTTCTCTTCTGGAAAGAAGTCGAGCCGCCGGGTGCGGTTGTCGATGCCACCGGCGAAAACCAGCGTCTGCAGGAAAACGCCGGTCTGGGCAAACCTGTAACCGAAGGCGCGACACCGACAATTCAGCGCGAAAGCGAAACCTCGCCCTTCAAGTGGCCGTTCTAGCGTCTGACGCGGCTATAAGGCTGCCGGCGTTTCCCGTCGTTCGCTGATGGAAACGGTAGCGGTCTATGGCGGGTTGTTTCTGGCGGCTTTTGTCGCCGCAACAATATTCCCGTTTCAATCCGAATTCGCGCTCGTCGGGCTGCTGGCCACCGATGACTATTCCATTCTTTTGCTGATCCTTGTCGCCAGCATCGGCAATACGCTGGGCTCGGTGGTGAACTGGCTGCTGGGACGCGGCGTTGAATCGTTTCGCGACCGGCGCTGGTTTCCGGTGAAGCCGCAGCAACTGGAAAAGGCGGTTTCCTGGTACCGGCGCTACGGCCAGTGGTCTCTGCTGTTGAGCTGGGCGCCGTTTATCGGGGACCCGCTGACTGTCGCGGCGGGCGTTCTGCGCGAACCGTTCTGGATGTTTCTGCTGCTGGTCGCCGTCGCCAAGACCGGGCGGTACATCGTTGTTGCGGCGATCACGCTGCAATGGATGTAGCTATCCTGTCGCCTCGGCGCCCATTCTCGCCATAAGCCAGTCCCGGAAGAGCGTCGTTCGCGGATCGCCGATGTTTTTCTGCGGCGTCGCCAGATAGTAAGTGTGTTTGGGCCAGGCGATATGGGGATGCGCCAGACCCAGCCTGCCGTCGGCCAGTTCGCGCTCGATCAGCAGTTTCGGGACAATAGCGATGCCCGCCCCGTGGATGGCGGCCTCGATCGCCGCATCGAACTGACTGTAAAACAGACCCTTGGGCTCATCGTCGAGGCTCAGCCCGAGAGTCCGGAACCAGATCTGCCAGGAAACAGGCCGGGAATACACGTGGATGGCCCGGTAGGTGAGCAGCTTTTCCGGATTGTCGACGGGACCGGGAACAAGCTTCGGTGAAGCGACCGCGGCCAGCCCTTCCGGCATCAGCCGATCGGCGATCATGCCGCGAAACGGTGGGTCGCCCTGCACGATGCCGATATCGATGGCGTCCGGATCGAGATCGCTGTTGGCGGTATAGGTGACGATATTTACCGTAATATCCGGGTAGGTTTCCGAAAACGCGATGCTGAGCGGCAGCAGCCACCGGGTGCCGAGTGTCGGGTAACAGCCGACGGAAAGGCTGCCGGCGACGGCGCCAAACCGCTGCAGCCGGATCACCATGGAATCAAGCTGTGTCAGCAACGGTCCGGTTTCCGCCAGCAGAGCCCGGCCGGCGGGGGTAGGATCGACCCGACGACGGCGGCGCAGAAACAGATCCTGCCCCAGAAACTCTTCCAGCAATCTGATCTGACGGCTGATCGCGCCCTGCGTCAGGTTCAGTTCTTCGGCCGCCCGCGTGAAATTGCTGTAGCGCGCAGCGGCTTCAAAGCATTGCAGGGCCGTGGTTGAGGGAAGATTCCGTTTCATTGGGCATCCGCATTATCAGCCATGATTAAAACTGATTAAAACATGAAAAATTACAACTTCACAGCGCTTAAGAGATGAGGTTTTATCACCAAGTTAGCGCGTGTTTGTGAGGAGTTGGGACAATGACATCAGCCGCCCCTGCGATGGACCCGGATGTTTTGCTGGTTCGGGAAAGATTTTCAGCACCGCCGGAAACCGAACTCGTTGCCGGATTTGTGCCCAGCCCGCATATCCAGCGGCTGTCGCTGTCTTTCGATATCGGGAAACTGAAGGCGGCGCTGGATGAATGCCTTGAACGCTCGGACTTCATGGGCGACATGCAGGATCAGGGATTTGCCGCCCTGCCGCTGACCCTGCGCCCGGGCGAAACGGAAGTTTCCGCCAATGACCTGTCGGGCCGGTTCTGGTGCAGACCCTATGACACCTACGTCGAGGTGCCGCGGGAAGACCTTGTCGACGAGGCGGCGTTCAGCCGGTTCAACCCGGTTTTTGCCGGCACCTACTTTGAAGAGGTTCACCGTGAACTTTCAAAGCGGTTTGTGATCGGCCGGATGAGGGTGCTGTCGAAGGGTCTCTATAACTGCAATTCATGGCACCGCGATCCGGAGCCGCGCCTGCATATTCCCGTCGTCAGCAATCCCGGCTCGCTGTTCGTGGTGAACAATCACGTGACCCACCTGCCGGCGGATGGCAGTGTCTATTTCACCGATACGCGCGGTTATCACATGGCGATGAACGGCGGCGAATATAGACGGGTGCATCTGGTTGCGGCTCTGGTCGACACGCGTTGAATTGTCGCAAACGCCATGCGGTACATGCGCCGGTGCGTTCTGTATATTCTCGCGCGTGAATAAAGACGCCTGTTATTCAGGCGGAACAACGACCCAGAGACTCCGATGAAAAACCCGGGAGCGGATCAGCCTAAGATTTCCTGGCACGTCTTGTCGCAGGAAGAAACGCTGGAGCGCCTTGACGCTTCAGCGGAAGGATTGTCTGTCGCGGAATCGCAAAAACGGCTGGCGCAACACGGCCCCAATCGTCTGCCGGAAGCCGCGCGGCGCAGCGGTGTTGTCCGGTTTCTGCTGCAGTTTCACAATATCCTGATCTATGTGCTGCTTGGATCCGCGGCGATTACGGCGATGCTCGGCCACTGGATCGATACCGGCGTTATTCTGGCGGTCGTAGTCGCTAACGCCATTATCGGGTTCATCCAGGAGGGCAAGGCGGAAAAGGCGATGGACGCCATTCGCCACATGCTGGCGCCCCGCGCCAATGTGCTTCGCGACGGCGAGAGGCAAAGCGTTGACGGACAGGCGCTGGTTCCCGGTGACATCGTTCTGCTTGAGGCAGGCGACAAGGTACCGGCGGACCTGCGCCTGCTGACCGCCCATAGCATGTCGGTGCAGGAGGCCATTCTCACCGGCGAGTCGGTACCCGTCGAGAAAGGCACGAAGCCGGTCGCTGGCAATGCGGCGCTGGGGGACCGGTCGTGTATCGCCTTTTCCGGCACGCTGGTGACGACCGGGCAGGGAAAGGGGGTTGTCTTCGGTACCGGCGGCGGAACCGAGATCGGCCGGATAAGCGGGCTGCTTTCCAAGGTTGAAACGCTGACCACGCCGCTTGTGGCGCAGATGGGGATATTCGCCAGGTGGCTGACTGTTCTCATTCTGCTGATCGCCGCTTTGCTGCTGACCTACGGTTATTTTGTCGGCCATTACGACTTCACGGAAATGTTCATGGCCGTGGTCGGGCTGTCGGTCGCCGCGATCCCCGAAGGCCTGCCCGCCGTTCTGACGATTACGCTGGCGATCGGCGTCCGGTCCATGGCCCAGCGCAACGCCATCGTTCGCCGCCTGCCGGCGATTGAAACCCTGGGGTCGGTTTCCGTCATCTGCACCGACAAGACCGGCACGCTGACACGCAACGAGATGATGGTGGCCTCGGTGCTTACCGGGCAGCATGCTTTCGGTCTGGAGGGCGACGGTTACGCGCCGGAAGGGCCTCTTACGCTGGAAAATGCGCATGTGGAACCATCGCGGCACGGCGTGCTGGAGGAACTCGCCCGCGCGTCGGTGCTCTGCAACGATGCCGTGCTGCGTCAGCATGACGGTGTCTGGACGGTGCAAGGCGACCCGATGGAAGGGGCGCTGCTGGCCTTTGGCGGGAAAATGGATGTGGATGCCCGCACGGCCCAGGCGGCATGGCATCGCACGGACGCCATTCCCTTCGACGCCAGGCACCGGTTCATGGCGACGCTGAACCACGATCATGAAGGGCATGCCTTTGTGTTCGTCAAGGGCGCGCCGGAACGTATTCTCGCCATGTGCCGGGACCAGCGCAGCGCCAACGGAAAAACCGAAAAGCTGGACATCGATTATTGGCACCGGCAGGTCGAGGCGACGGCCGCCCTCGGGCAACGCGTTCTCGCCTTCGCCGTGATGGCGTCGAAACCGGACCATACGGTTCTGGAATTCGACGATGTCGAAAACACGCTCACCCTGCTGGGCATGGTGGGGATGATGGACCCGCCGCGGTCGGAAGCGATAGCGGCGATCAGGGAATGTCACGAAGCCGGTATCCGCGTGAAAATGATCACCGGCGACCACGCGAAAACCGCCGCCGCCATCGGCAGTCAGATCGGCCTGCGCAATCCGGATCGGGTGCTGACCGGAAGCGATCTCGACGGCATGGACGATGCCGATTTGCGCCAAGCCGTGCTGGATTGCGATATCTTCGCACGCACCAGCCCGGAACATAAACTGCGTCTGGTTATGGCGCTGCAATCGCATGGCATGACGGTCGCGATGACAGGTGACGGCGTGAACGATGCGCCGGCCCTGAAACGCGCCGATGCCGGTATCGCCATGGGGATGAAAGGCAGCGAAGCCGCCAAGGAGGCGGCGGAACTGGTGCTGGCGGACGACAATTTCGTTTCCATCGCCGCCGCGGTGCGCGAAGGCCGCACCGTCTACGATAATATCAAGAAGGTCATCTCATGGACGCTTCCGACCAATGCCGGCGAAGCGATGACGATCATTGTGGCGCTGCTGGCGGGGATGACCCTGCCGATAACGCCGGTTCAGATTCTGTGGATCAACCTCATCACCGCCGTCACGCTGGGCCTGGCGCTCGCCTTCGAACCGACGGAGGAAAACACCATGCGCCGGCCGCCGCGCCCGCGCAACGAACCGCTGCTGACCGGCGGCCTTGTCTGGCATATCGTGCTGGTTTCGGTGCTGTTTCTCTGCGGCGTGTTCGGCATGTATCACTACGCTGTCGACCGCGGCTATTCGGTGGAGCTCGCCCGCACCATCGCGCTCAACACGCTGGTGGTGATGGAAATATTCCAGTTGTTCTTCATCCGGAACATCTACGGCACGTCGCTGACATGGAAGGCGGTGCGCGGGACGAAAATGGTCTGGGTGCTGGTCGGTACCGTAACCGTTGCGCAATTCGCCATGACCTACCTGCCGTTCCTGCAGGCGGTTTTCGACACAAAACCCATTCCGTTCCGGGACGGCGTGCTGATCGTTGGCGTCGGCGTCGCGCTGTTCTGCGTCATCGAGACCGAAAAGCAGATCCGCCTGCGGGTATCGCGCCCAACCTCCGGCAGTTAATTTCATGATATTTGCGGAGAATACGAAGGCTAATCTCCGCAAGACTCAATAAAGTCAGGGGAAACCTGCTGGTACGGACGGGGGGACTCGAACCCCCACGGAGTTACCTCCTCAAGATTTTAAGTCTTGTGTGTCTACCATTCCACCACGTCCGCAACGGCGGGAACACTAGCCAGCAGTGTCCCGCACGGCAACCGCAATCGGGCCGCTGGAGCACAAAGGAAGGGGTGCTACAGCCGCTCCCGGTCGAAGGCCCGCAGGTCGTCCACCGCCTGTTTCTTGGCGGCGACATCGACGCTGGCCAGAAAACACAGAACCGCGCCAAGATAGACGGTCGCAACGATCCGCGCGTAATCCGGCAATGCGCCGGTCAGGAACGGGATAACGGCCATCGGCGGCAGGCCCAGCACGGCGAAAGCCAGAAGCTGGCCAAGGCGGTCGCGCAGACCGGATGTCGGCGCGGGTAGTCCGAACGCGCCGTAGAGATAGCTGTTGCCCGGCGGTATCGGGCACAGCGACAGATAGACGGTGACGGCGGCGCGATGCAGCGCCAGAACGAATTTCATCGGATCAATCCGTTTCAAATCCCGGTTGTTCGCTGATTTTTACTGTTTTCATCGGTCACGGGCCAGACACGCTTTCGTGCAATCCGGAATGACCTAGCCCAGCAACGTCCTCGCGTTGTCGATCCAGACCTGCACCTGGTCCCAGCCGAGGACGGTCAGCGCGAAAATCGACGCCGCGAGAAACAGCATCATCAGCAGGACGCTCAGAACGGAAGAAATCTTCCTGTGCCGTGTACGCCCGAACCGGCGGACGCCGGGCGATGTGCGGGGGCCGGGACGGATACTGTTCATCATCAGAAGGGGGGCTGTGCCGCCCAGCGTGTCGCCTTTTTCAAACTTGATGTTCGACATTTTGCGTTTCTTTGCCATTGGAGCGTATTTTAATCCGATCTGGTCTGTAGCCCGGCCGAAGGGCTATGCTTTCGATATGGTGCTTTGCAGCGACAGTTAAAGCACATGAATGAGGCGATTTTCTGGCGAACCGTGAAAAGAAAGTAAAATAAAATGTTTTTCCGCCAATGGTTTGAGTGAAGGTTGAAAAATGGATGATCTCGAACGCATGAGTTGGAGTTTCGCGGCGATTGCCGTGTTCGCCGTGCTGATAATCTGGTTCCGGGGGCGGAAATCCGGCCGCTGGCTGGGGCTGGTGTCGATTGCCCTCGCCATCGCCGTCACCATCGGTTTGGCGATAAAACTGACGGCCGAATAGCGCCGGTCAATCCTTCCTGTCGCGGTATTCCGGGTTGCCGCCCAAAGCCGCGACCATGTCGAAAATCTCCGTCGCCACAGTTTTCGGGACGGCGTCATCAACGCCGCGCACCACCAGCACGCAGTCATGGCCCTCCTTCGTGAAACCGGGATAGCTGCCGATATCGACATCGGGGTGTTTTTCCTGAATGTCCCGAAGGTTGCCCGCAACCGTGCCTTCGCCGAGGTCGCAATGCACGGCGCGGCTGAGAACATGCTGGCCCTTCGCCAGCCCCGGCAGGACGAAATCAACCATCGCCTGAAAGATTCGCGGCACACCGGCCATGACATGCACGTTTCCGACGATGAAACCCGGCGCGGCGGAAATCGGATTGTCGATCAGGGAAGCGCCTTCAGGGGTGCGCGCCATGCGCTGGCGGGCCTCGTTGAAGGGAAGCTCCGACTGTTCGTAATGCACTTCAAGCCGCCGGTAGGCCTCGGGATTGATGCCGATCGGCCGGTCGAACGCCAGCGCGATACAGTCCGCGGTAATGTCGTCATGGGTCGGCCCGATACCGCCGCTGGTGATGACGTAATTGTAGCGATCGCTTAGCGCCCGCACGGCTTCGACCACATCGGCTTCGATGTCCCGCACGATACGAACTTCGGCCAGTTGGATGCCTGCCTCGGTCAGCCTTTCCGCCAGATATCCGATGTTCTTGTCTTTTGTCCGGCCCGACAGGATTTCGTTGCCGATAACCAGCATGGCCGCTGTTACCGTGTCAGTCATGGCGGCCCTCCTGCGACAGGTTCCTGATCTGTACCGGTTCAATCGGATCGGCCGGATCGAACCCGAAAATCTGCGCGTAGAACGACAGTTCGGCTTCCAGGGCGCGTTTGACGTTTTCCGCCTGACGGAAGCCATGGCCTTCCTGATCGAACAAAATATAGGCGACGGGCAGGCCCTTTTCGTCCAGCGCCTCGACCATGGATTCGGCCTGGTTCGGTGGAACGACCTTGTCTTCCGATCCCTGCAGGAAGATGACCGGACAGCTCAGCCCGTCCAGATGGTGGATCGGCGACCGGTCGCGGTAAACGGCTGCATTCTTCGGCCATTCGCCGATCAGCCGGTCGAGATAACGGCTTTCGAACTTGTGGGTGTCGCGCGCCAGCGCTTCCAGATCGCCGATGCCGTAGCTGCTGCATCCCGCCTTGAACGTATCGCGGAAGGTAAGGGCGCAAAGCGTCGTGAAGCCGCCGGCGCTGCCGCCGGTGATGATCATTCGGTCAGGGTCGACAGCGCCCTGCGCGGCCAGGTACTGCGCGGCGTTGACGCAATCATCGACATCGGTGATGCCCCAGTTACCGTCGAGCCGCCGGCGATAGTCCCGCCCGTAGCCGGTGCTGCCACCGTAATTGACATCGACCACGCCGAACCCCCGGCTGGTCCAGTACTGGATTTTCAGCGACAGGGCGCGCGTCGCCTGACCCGTCGGGCCGCCGTGGCTTTTCACGATCAGGGGCGGCTTTTCACCTGCCTGACCTTCAAACTCTGCGCTTGCGGGCGGATAATAGTAGGCATGCGCGGTGTTGTTGCCTGATGTCTTGAAACTGATCGGTTGTGCTGTGGAAATGCTTTCGACCGGCATCGACAGGGTTGCCGAAGGCCGGATAACCGTGAACTCGCCCGACGATATATCCAGTTCGACCAGCTCTTCCGGCGCGTCCGCCCGACCGCCGATGAACCAGACGCGGTCACTCGTGGCCCGGATGGCGTTGAAGGTAACCCAGTGAACATCGAGCGGCTGCAGGTTTCCCGACCCCGTATCGAGGGTTGCGAGACGCCAGTCGCCATTCTGTGCAAAGCTGCAGATCAGCCGGTCGTCGGACAGGTGCGCGTAGGTGCACATGCCCAATTGCCACATCGGCAGGCCAAAATCGGCCTCGGCATTGAAATGCCGTTCCTCGGAATCGACGCGATACAGGTTCCAGAAACCGGACCGGTCGGATGCGTAGACAAGGCTGCCAGTCTCCGTCCAGGAAGGCTGGAAAATCGATTCGTCCGGTCCGCCGGCAATCGTCAGCGGATCGTTCGCCTGTCCGTTGGCATCGAGAATAGCGGCCAGCAGGCGGGTGCCGTCCCACGGCATGTTGGGATGATCCCATTCGATCCAGCTCAACTGCCCGCCATCCGGCGACAGTCTGGGAAAGGCGTAGAAATCCGACCCGGTAACCAGATCCGTAACGGAACCGTTGGAGAGATCGATGGATACGATGCTGTTCGTCGGTTCGGAATCGTTTGCGTGATCTTCCTTCACACAGATCAGGCGATTGTGCCGCCGGTCGACGACAAAATCCGCGAACACGGCTTTCGATGGCTTGGTCAGGGCGGCCGGTTTGCCGCCATGGCGGATCCGGTAGACCCGGTTGTCCACCGCATTGCTGAACCAGACGTCGCCGTTGTCGACGGTATAGGGCGCGCCGCCGTATTCGTGCACCCGGCTGCGCACATTATAGGTGGCGTCCGTCAGATCGCTGACGGTTCCGTCCGGCGTTCTGCAGACGATAAAGGTGAAGCCCTTCTCCCAGGGGCGGGATTCCGTCCAGTACAGGGTCGTACTGTTTTCGCCGGCGTCGGCTTCGATGGAAGAAAGCCCGACGCTGCCGCTGGTGAGCAGTTCCGGCGTAAAGGGGGATTTCCAGCTTCCGAAGGGAGCAGTTTCGCGCATACCTGTTTCTATTCCCTGTTTGTCAGTCAAGCGACCGGAGAAGCTCGGTGACCTCGTCGGGATAGTAGTCCCGGGTGAAATCGGCATCCACCGTGATCGATTCCGCCAGCAGGCTTCTGTAGGTCGCCCGCGGAATTTCCACCGCGCCGAATCGTTCCAGATGGCGGGTCACGAACTGGCTGTCCAGCAGGGTGAAGCCGCCGCGCATCAGGCGCGCGACCAGATGAACCAGAGCGATCTTGCTGGTGTCGCGCTGCCTTGAAAACATGCTTTCCCCGAAGAACGCTCCGCCCAGCGATACGCCGTACAGGCCGCCGGCAAGCGTGCCTTCGTGCCAGACTTCAACCGAATGCGCGTGCCCCAATCGGTAAAGCGACGTGTAAAGCGTCAGGATTTTGTCGTTGATCCAGGTTCGGGGCCGCCGATCCGTCGATTCGGCGCAGCCTTCCATAACGGCTTCAAATTCCGTGTTGAAGGTAATCTCGTACCGGTTCTTTTTCAGTTCGCGGCGAAGACGGCGGGGAACGTGGAAATCCTCAAAAGGAATAATACCCCGCATGCGTGGATCGATCCAGAAAAGGTCCGGGTCTTCTCGATCTTCAGCCATCGGAAATACGCCAATCGCATAGGCGCGCAGCAACATGTCAGGTGTCAGATCGAGTGGTTCCATAGCAGGTCGGTATTTTTCCTTTATCCTGACCGCTTCTCAGCGTCTTTTTTCATCCACTGTTCCAGCCAGTGAATGTCGTAGGCGCCGTTGATGAATTCAGGTGCCGATACGAGCTTCTGATGTAGCGGAATTGTGGTCTTGATGCCACCGATCGCATATTCGTCCAGTGCCCGCCGCAAGCGCATAAGGCATTCATTACGCGTCTTGCCGTAGACCACAAGTTTGGAAACCAGGCTGTCGTAGTAAGGCGGCACGACATAGCCGGAATAGATCGGCGAATCGACACGAACGCCAAGCCCGCCCGGTGCGTGATAATCGGTTATCTTGCCGGGCGCGGGCGCAAAGGTAACCGGGTCTTCGGCATTGATCCGGCATTCAATGGCATGTCCTTCCAATTCAATGTCGGACTGGGTCATGCCGAGCGGCGCACCGCTGGCGATGCGTATCTGTTCGCGCACCAGGTCAATGCCGCTGATCATTTCGCTGATCGGGTGTTCAACCTGCAATCTGGTGTTCATTTCGATGAAGTAAAATTCACCGTTCTCGTACAGAAATTCGATGGTGCCGGCGCTGCGGTACTTCATTTCGCTCATCGAGCGCGAGACGAGCTCTCCGATGTAATTCCGCCGGTCGGCGTTGAGCGCCGGCGAGGGCGCTTCTTCCAGAACCTTCTGGTGACGCCGTTGCAGCGAACAGTCCCGTTCGCCGAGATGGATGCACCCGCCCATGCCGTCGGCGAGAATCTGTACTTCGATATGACGCGGTGCGCCGAGATACTTTTCCAGGTAGACCGCGCCATTGCCGAAAGCGGCCTCTGCTTCCCGGCGGCAGGAAGAGATCGCGTCCCGCAAGCCGGCGTCGTCATGCGCGACCTTCATGCCGCGGCCGCCGCCGCCGGCGGTCGCCTTCACGATGACCGGGTACCCGATGTCGTTGGCGATCTTTGCCGCCTCGTCCGGATCTTCCACTTCACCGGGAGAGCCGGGAACGCAGGGCAGGCCGAGCTTTTTGGCCGTTTCCTTCGCCTCGATCTTGTCGCCCATGACGCGGATATGTTCGGGCGACGGGCCGATGAAAACATGGCCGTGTTCTTCAACCATTTCCGCGAACCGGGCGTTTTCCGACAGGAAACCGACACCGGGATGAATGGCGTCCGCACCGGTTACGTTCGCCGCCGACAGAACCGCCGGAATGTTCAGATAGCTGTCCTTGGGCGGCGGCGGTCCGATGCAGACCGATTCATCCGCCAGCCGGACATGCATGGCGTCCGCATCGGCGGTGGAATGAACCGCGACCGTCTGGATGCCCATTTCCTTGCAGGCCCGATGGACCCTGAGCGCTATTTCGCCCCGATTGGCGATAAGGACCTTGTCAAACATTTACTCTAATACGACCAGCGGCTGGCCGAACTCGACCGGTTGGCTGTCATCCACCAGTATTGACGAGACTTTGCCGCTGCGCGGCGCGGGAATCGGGTTCATGACCTTCATTGCCTCGATGATCAGAAGCGTTTGCCCCTCTTCGACGCTGTCACCCGGTTTAACGAAAACCGGCGCGCCGGGTTGCGGGCTGAGGTAGACCGTCCCGACCATCGGCGACGGAACGGCGCCGGGGTGATCCGCCGCATGATCATCGCCGGAAACTGCCGCAGTAACCGGCGCACCTGCAGCCGGGGCAGGGGCGTATTGCATAGGTGCTGCTACGGGAGCGGCGCGGGAGACCCGAAGGGACACATCGCCGTGTTCGTATTCGACTTCGGTTAATCCCTTGTCGATCATAAGGTCGGCCAACTGCCCTACCAGGTCTGTGTCGAGCGAAAGCTTTGGCATATCGTCCCTTCTTTCTGGTTTTACTGTTCCTGCTTACCCCGCGTTGGCCCGTCGTAGCAAGATGTCGATCGCCGACGTGTAGCCGTCGACGCCCAGACCGACGATGATGCCCTGAACCACCGGGGACAGGAAGGAGTGATGACGAAACGCCTCACGGGCGTAAACATTTGATATATGGACTTCTATTGCCGGTACATCGACGCCGGCCAGGGCGTCCCGCAATGCGACCGACGTATGGGTGTAGGCGCCGGCGTTGATGACGATACCCGCAAATCCGGTTCGCGCTTCATGGATCCAGTCGACCAATTCGCCTTCCAGATTCGACTGGCGGCAATCCGCTTCCGCGGAAAACGATGCCGCAGCCTTTCGGCAAGCGTCTTCGATATCCTGCAGCGTCAGAGCCCCGTAGATACCGGGTTCCCTGCTGCCGAGAAGGTTCAGATTCGGACCGTTCAATACCAGTACAGACGTGTTCGCCATGACACTTTCCCGCGTTTACCGATCGACTATATCAGCCGGATTCGGCGCTGCAACGCCACTGCAACCTGAATTCTCCGGTGTCGATTTCCGGCGCAGCCCTACTCTGTCGCGGCCGGCGGATCAACAATGCAATCCAGCACCCAGACGTCGTAGACCGGGTGCTCCAGAGCCGACAGGGCCGGGGTAGAGGCGAACATCCAGCCATGGAACAGGGATGTCGGATCCTCGTCATCGCGTTGCTCAAGGATATCCAGAAAGGCTGTGGCCTCCGGCGGGTCTTCCGGCGGCGTCTTTTCGCAGGCCCGCAGGGTTATCTTGAGCGTACCGAAATCAACCGTTTCGCCGACCCTGATGTTGATGGTCGAGATGCGGGCGGTCACCTTGTCCAGCCCTTGCAGAACGACGGCGTTTCCGGGAATCCGATCCGCTGCGACGGACGTTCCTGCGAACAAAATCAGTAACAGTCCGGCGGTGACGGCCTTCATGCAGGCTTCTCCGCCTGAAACCGGAGCCTAACATAGTCGGCATGCCAGCATCCGTCGCTGTTGCGCAGCACCGGTTCGAGTTCCTTGCGGACTTCGTCGATGATTGCCGAATGCTCGCCCTCCGGCGCGGCAGTAATAAATGCTTCGCAGAAGGTCCACAGCCAGCCTTCGATATCGCCGGGCAACGGTGTCGGCCTGTCGAACAGCGTTACCGCACGGACAAGAAACCCGCGTTGCTCCAGCAATGTGCATTCTTCGCCCGGGGTCGGAAAAAACCAGGGGTTTGCCGCAACGCTGTCGATGCCGCGCCGGTCCAGCGCTGCCTGTACCGCGCGTTTGATCCGGCCGACATTGTCGCCGCCGCCCATTTCCGCCACCACCCGGCCGCCGGGTTTCAACGCCCGCCATATGCCGTCGATCGCGGTGGTCTGATTCTTCATCCAGTGCAGCGCGGCGTTGGAGAACACAACGTCGAACTCTTCATTGAAAGGCAAGTCCTCGCCGCTTTCGACACGGGCATCCAGGCCGCGCGCCTGCGCCGCCTCAATCTGTTCGGGACTGGCATCGACGCCGACAACGGTGCAGCCTTGCGCGGCAAGCTGTTCAGTCAGGATACCGTCGCCGCAACCGAGATCCAGCACGCGTTCGCCGGGCCTGATACTGGCCAGCTCAATCAGCGGCGCGCCCAGCCTGGCGACAAAGGACGCGTTGGTCTGATACCGGTTCGGATCCCAGGTCTGGCTGGTTGACGCGGCCATGCGGCGATTCCGTCTATTCTTCGCTTACGAGGAAAATCACTCGCCCGATAAGCTCTTCGAGAGAAACGACATCCTTGGTGTTGCTGAGCGCCTGACCCTCGCTCAGCAAATCCGTCGCGGTGCCGGGTTTGATGGCGAGGTATTTCTCACCCAGCAACCCGCTGGAATTGACCGAGGCGACGCTGTCGGCGGGAAGCCTGATCTTGTCCTGAATAGAGAAAGACACCACAGCCTGATACAGTTCCTGATCGACATACTGATCGATCACGGAACCGACCTTTACGCCGCCGATTCTGACATCCGACCCGATGGCCAGTCCGTCGACAGCGTTGAATTTCGCCTGAAGCTGATACCCGCTGACCGGCTTTATGTCTGTCGTGTTGTAGGCAAGGACAACGAAAAAGCCCGCAACCACCAGCACGACGGCGCCCATGACAGTTTCTATTGCGCTACGTTGCATCGTCTGTCTGTCCTATGTCAGTTGATTTGTTCTTCGGCCGCACGACGTGCTTCCGCCGATTCAATGATTTTCTCCAGCAACTTTTCCATCACCACGGCGTCCTGCACGTATTCGAATTCATCGCCGGGTTCCAGCATATCGAGTTCGCCGCCGGCCGCCACCTTGACGTACTTGCCGCCGACCAGCCCGTCACTGACGATCATCGCAACGCTGTCAATCGGGATTTCATATTGCTTGTCGATAGACAGATTGAGCCTCGCGGCGAAGTCGTCCGGGTTGATTTCCATCCCCTCGACCTCACCGACCCGGACGCCCGCGAGCGTGACCGGCGTACCGACACCCACGCCGTCTACAGTGCGGAACCGGGCGCTGATCGTGTATGTATCGGTATTCGCCGATTTCTCGACGGCGTATCCGTAGCCCATGTAAAGGGCCACGAGAACAACGATGAGACCGCCGACGAGAGGGTGCAGGGTATCGGCTGTAAGGCGTGAACCTTTCATGCGTGACCTCTCTTCGTCATTGCGGCAAATACGGTTCTTTATTCAGGAGACCAGGATTCGTAGTCGCCTGTCGCCGAATCCCGATGGCCGCCTTTGAGAGTATGTCCGGGCGGGCGGTACGCCGCCATCGTGCCGGTCATGTTCGGTACATGGTCCTTTTCCCAGCCGTACCGTTTGCGGGATTCGCCGTTAGGGAACGTATCGGACGTATAATGCAGCCAGGCATTGAATTCCGGCGGAACGTCGGATGCCTCGTCCTTGCCGTTTGCATAAACGATCCAGCGCCTGCGCCGGCCGGTTTCGGGCGTTTTTTTCGTCTGGTAATAGGAATTGCCGAAGCTGTCCTTGCCGACAAGATCGCCGCTGAGCCACGTGATTACTCTGGTTATTGCATTGGCCATGATTTATCGACCCGCCCGCCTGTCTGAAACGCTGAGTTCTGTGTGAAGCGGGACTATGGCATTCGCACCGAATCCTGTCCAGCGTCACGCTGTCTACGAGTGTAGTGCAATATTTCTGTTTATCGAGCCTTTCAAGTCCACTTGGAGAGGCAGCGTTTTTCTTTATAGTTATTAGAGATTTACTTGGGAGAAATAATACTTGCTGGTATTGCCCAAGATAAAATCGAAAAAAATGCTTAGAAAATTATTGGCATCAATCGCAACATCGTGTAGCTTCCTCTCTGGTCTTCACAAGATATAGCGTCGCGACCGACATTGAAAGGCTCGGTGAGGTCGGTCCGGTCAAATTTTTGACAAGCCTCTGAAATCGCTTCGGAATTGGCTTCGGAAATCGATCAAGGCGCACAGGTTGAGGTTGGAATAACGGTGTTGGCGACAAGCCAATGCGAATGCGGAATAGGGGACGTTTAGTAATGCGGATTGCACGTCGATTTACGAAAACCGGTGAGTCACCATACGAGCGTATTGAATTCAGGCGCGCCAACAGTGAAATCCGCAATCCCGACGGGGCTGTTATCTTTCAGCTCAAGGAAATAGATGTCCCGGCCTCCTGGAGCCAGGTGGCGGTCGATGTTCTGGCGCAGAAATATTTCCGCAAGGCCGGCGTACCGCTGAAAACCAAGGCTGTCCGTGAATCCGATATTCCGGAATGGCTGTCGCGCCGTACCGCTGACACCGATTCGCTGAAAAGCATCGACGAAAAGAAACGATTCGGACCGGAAATGTCCGCCACCCAGGTTTTCGACCGGCTTGCCGGGGCATGGACCTACTGGGGCTGGAAGGGCGGCTATTTCGATGCCGAGGAAGATGCGCGAAGCTATTTCGACGAAATGCGCTACATGCTGGCGCAGCAGATGGCGGCGCCGAACAGCCCGCAATGGTTCAATACCGGTCTGCACTGGGCCTACGGAATCGACGGTCCCGCCCAGGGCCATCACTATGTCGATTTCAGGACCGGCAAGCTGGTCAAATCGAAATCCGCCTATGAACATCCGCAGCCGCATGCCTGCTTCATCCAGTCCGTCAGCGACGATCTGGTGAATGAAGGCGGCATTATGGATTTGTGGACTCGCGAGGCGCGGCTTTTCAAATACGGGTCCGGTACGGGAACGAATTTCTCTTCGCTGCGCGGATCGAACGAGCCGCTGTCGGGCGGCGGGCGGTCATCCGGCCTGATGTCGTTTCTGAAGATCGGCGACAAGGCGGCGGGCGCGATCAAGTCCGGCGGCACGACCCGCCGGGCCGCAAAGATGGTGGTCGTGGATATCGATCATCCGGATATCGAGGATTTCATCGACTGGAAAGTCGTCGAGGAACAGAAGGTCGCATCGCTGGTTGCCGGCTCCAAACTGCATGCCCGGCACCTGAACGCCATCATGACCCTGTGCCACGATGAGACTGTGTCTGAAGAAGGACGGCTCGATCCGAAGGTCAACAAGGGACTGCGCAAGGCGATACTGGAAGCGCGTCGGGCGCTGATTCCGGAAAACTACGTGCAGCGGGTGATTCAGTTCGCGGGCCAGGGCTACACGTCCATAAAGTTTCCGACATACGATACCGACTGGGACAGCGATGCCTATCTGACCGTCTCCGGCCAGAATGCAAACAACACCGTTCGGGTAACCGATGATTATCTGAAAGCCGTCGAGAACAGCGATACGTGGGATTTGCGTCAACGCACTGATGGCAAAGTTTACCGCAGCGTCGATGCCGGTGAGTTATGGGACAAGGTGGCGTTTGCCGCCTGGTCTTCCGCTGATCCGGGTATTCAGTTCGATACCACGATCAACGACTGGCACACCTGCCCGGTTTCTGGCCGAATCAACGCGTCCAACCCGTGTTCCGAGTACATGTTCCTGGACGACACCGCCTGCAATCTGGCGTCATTGAATCTGATGACCTTCCGGAATGCAGACGGCAGTTTCGATGTCGAATCGTTCGAGCACGCTGTTCGCCTGTGGACGGTCACACTGGAAATCTCCGTATTGATGGCGCAGTTCCCGTCGAAGGAAATCGCGAAGCAGTCATATGAATACCGCACACTCGGTCTCGGCTACGCCAATATCGGCGGTTTGTTGATGGCAAGCGGCATGTCCTATGATAGCCGTGAAGGCCGTGCGCTTTGCGGCGGAATCACCGCGATCATGACCGGTGTCGCCTATGCGACAAGCGCTGAAATGGCCGGCGAGCTCGGTCCGTTTCCGGGCCATGCGAAAAACGCCGAGGCCATGTTGCGTGTGATGCGAAACCACCGCACGGCGGCGCGCGGTTCTGAAACCGGCTATGACGGCCTGGCGACAGCGCCGGTACCGCTGGATGTTACGGCGAACATTCAGAAAAACATCATATCCGCCGCCGCGTCGGCCTGGGATCTTGCCGTCACGCTCGGCGAGCAGAACGGCTACCGCAATGCGCAGGCCACGGTGATCGCGCCGACCGGCACGATCGGCCTGGTCATGGATTGCGATACGACGGGCATCGAACCGGATTTCGCGCTGGTGAAGTTCAAGAAGCTGGCCGGCGGCGGCTACTTCAAGATCATCAACCGCACGGTTCCGGAAGCGCTGTCGCGGCTGGGATACGACGCTGTTCAGGTTGAAGAGATGATCCGGTACGCCGTCGGGCATGGCAGCCTGAAGGCGGCCCCGGACGTCAACCACGCCAGCCTGCGTGACAAGGGCTTCGATGAAGAAGATTTAGCGAAGCTGGAGGCGGCGCTGGGCGCGGCGTTCGACATCAAGTTCGCGTTCAATCGCTGGACCCTTGGCGATGAAGTCTGCATCGACCGGCTGGGCTTCACGGAAGAACAACTTGATGATGTCGGGTTCGATATGCTGAGCGCCCTCGGATTTTCGAGACTGCAAATCGAGAAGGCGAACACATATTGCTGCGGCGCGATGACGCTGGAAGGCGCGCCGCACCTCAAGGCGGAACACCTGCCGATCTTCGATTGCGCCAACCCCTGCGGCCGGACCGGCAAGCGGTTCCTGTCGGCGGAAAGCCACATCCGCATGATGGCGGCGGCCCAACCGTTCATTTCCGGTGCGATTTCCAAGACGATCAACATGCCGAATTCGGCGACAGTCGAGGATTGCAAACAGGCGTATCAGTTGTCCTGGCGTCTCGCACTGAAAGCGAACGCGTTGTATCGCGACGGATCGAAGCTCAGTCAGCCGCTGGCATCTTCGTTGATCGAAGACGACGATGAAATGCTGGAAGATCTGATGGACCGGCCCGCCGCCGCGGCTGCACCGGCAATTGCCGAGAAAATCGTCGAGCGCATTATCGAACGGAGCGTCGAACGCAAGCGACTGCCGGATCGCCGCAAAGGCTATACCCAGAAGGCGATTGTCGGCGGCCACAAGGTTTATCTGCGCACGGGCGAATACGAAGACGGGTCGATCGGTGAAATCTTCATCGACATGCATAAGGAAGGCGCGGCTTTCCGCTCATTGATGAACAACTTCGCAATCGCGGTGTCGATCGGTCTGCAATACGGTGTGCCGCTGGAAGAATTCGTTGAGGCTTATACCTTCACACGGTTCGAACCGTCCGGCATTGTTGACGGCAACGATGCGATCAAGATGGCGACATCGGTTCTGGATTATATTTTCCGTGAACTGGGTATCAGCTATCTGGCGCGTGACGATCTGGCTCATGTGCAGCCCCATGATATGCTGCCTGACAGCATGGGTACCGGTGTTTCGGAAGGCGAAATGCCGGCTGAAACGGCCCAGGCAATGGAAGCGATCCGCCGGGTTACGTCCCGCGGGTTCGTTCGGAAATCCTCATTCACTGTGTTTAGCGACTCCGACAGTGGATCGGGCGGTGCAAAAGCCGCTCAGGAGGTTGTGGAATCGCAAGCGTCTTTCGCAGTCGAAGTCGATGACGATGTTCGCGTCGCCGTCGATGGCCGGCTCGATCAGATACGCGAGGCGCGGGCAAAGGGATACGAGGGCGATAATTGCGGCGATTGCGGCAATTTCACCCTTGTTCGGAACGGCACCTGCATGAAGTGCGTCACGTGTGGCGCGACCAGCGGGTGTTCGTAGCGCCAGGATACCTCATCCTGGCACGGTGCTCCCTGTGACCTGGCCCCGGTTAATTTGCCGGGGCCTTTTTTCCCATATACGACCTAGGTGGCGAAGCGGGAGATGACGGTCTATTGTAGGTTATTGCATCCTTTGCGGACCAATGACCAACGTGCCTGAATCGTATCCTGTTTCTGTTGAAATAGAACCGCCGTTCCTGTCTCGATTCCAATGCGGAAACACGGGGATCGACTACCTGCACCGGCTCGACAGCGGCAAGCCGGGACCGCATGCGATGATCACGTCGGTTGTTCATGGTAATGAATTCAGCGGTGCGGTTGCGATGGCGGAACTGCTTGAGAATCCGCCGGAAATCCTGTGCGGCCGGCTCAGCCTGTGTTTTGTGAATGCCGAAGCCTGTCTGCGCTTCGACCGCAAACGTCCCTGGCATTCCCGATTCATTGACGAGGACCTGAACCGGCTGTGGGATGATGATGTGCTGGGCGGACCGCGTCACAGCCTGGAGCTGGACAGGGCCCGGAGTCTGAGAAGCACGATCGACGATGTCGACTATCTGCTCGATCTCCATACGATGGCAAGCGTGTCGCCGCCCCTGGTTCTTGCCGGCACGACTGAAAGAGCCCGCAATCTGGCTGAAAAACTGGGCCTGGGTCTTTCGATTGTCATGGATGGCGGTCATCAGACCGGTCGTCGCCTTCGCGACTATGGCGCTTTCGGTGAGGAAAACACTCACAAAACCGCCTTGCTGGTTGAATGTGGCCAGCATTGGCGCGTCGACTCTGTCCGCCTTGCCGGCAAGACGATGTCGCGGTTTCTTGCGGCGCTCGGCATGACGAATCCCTGCGACCGGGACGACGCGCCTCTGCATTCGAATGTATTACAGATAACACATACGATAACGGCGGCCGGACATGCCTTCGAGTTTTGTCACCGCTATGAGAGCCTGCAGACGATTGAGCGGAAAGGTACCGCCATTGCGAAAGACGATGATCTGACAATTGTCACACCCTATGACAATTGTGTCCTTGTCATGCCGACGCAAGGGGTGCAGCCGGGTCAGACGGCTGTCCGTCTCGGCAGGCGGCTGGAATAGAGCAGGGCAGGAGATGGCGATCGATATTCCGTTTCTGCGTGTCGTTCTGGCCGTCGCAATCGGTCTTGCCGGGGCCATGCTGGCAAGCTGGATCACGTTACCGCTTCCCTGGATGCTGGGATCGATGATCGCCTGCACGATTGCTTCGGTTGCGAAAGTGCCGGTCGGCATGCCGATGAAAATCCGCAGCCCGATGGTCATTGTCCTGGGCGTGCTGCTTGGTAGCGGTTTCGCGCCCGGCATGCTGAACCATTTCGGCGAATGGGCCGTCAGCCTGGTTATGATCGTCTGCTACATCGTTGCTATCGGTCTGGTCGTCTATCCGTATTTCAAGAAGATCGCCGGATATGATCCGGTGACCGCATATTTCTGCAGCATGCCGGGCGGTCTCAACGAAATGGTCCTCATTGGAAAGGAAATGGGCGGCGATGACAGGCGCATCGTTCTGACTCATGCGAGCAGAATTCTGATCGCCGTGCTGATCATCCCGATCTGGTTTCGCTTTTCCGAGACGATCGATATGTCAAACCGTGCGAGATTCGGGGTTTCGATCACCGAAATTCCGTTACAGGACCTCGCCATACTGCTTGCTTGCGGTATTTTCGGGATGTCGCTGGCGAAGGTGCTGCATCTTCCAGCGCGTTTGCTGATCGGCCCGATGCTGCTAAGCGCAATCGTGCATCTGACCGGCCTGACCGGGTCGCCGCCACCGCTTGAACTGATAAATCTGGCGCAGTTGATTATCGGTGCGGCGCTCGGTTGCCGGTTTGTCGGAACGCCGATGCGGGAAGTGGTTGAAATTTTAAAATACAGTATCGGCGCGACAGTGCTGATGATCGCCTTGTCTGTGTTCTTTGCGTTTCTGGTTCATTTGATGGCGGGAAACAGCATACCGGTTGTGGTTCTTGCCTACGCCCCGGGCGGGCTGGCGGAAATGTCGCTGATCGCCCTGGCGCTCGGCGTCGATGTAGCGTTCGTTGCCACGCATCACCTTTTCAGAATCTGCCTTGTGGTTATCGGCGCACCGGTTCTGTTCCGCAAAACGTCGATAAAGCCGAACAGGCAGGAAGCGGAATAATATCGCCGATCCTCGCTTTGCATCGCCGCCATACCTACATAAGCTCCACGAGCCAATTCCATGAAAGTCACTGCATGAAACCGCCCGCCAACGGCCAGCCGATTTTTAACATTCCCAGCCCTGTCGGATCGCTGATCGGTTTTACCGTTCTGGTTCACTTTGCGCTTCTGTTCCTGTCCGGAAACGCGGCGCAGGCGATCTACTACAAGCTGGTTTTCTACCCCGGATACAGTTTTTCGGGCGGTGGCTTCGAAAACGATCCGGTGGCCTTTATCCTGTCGCCCGTCGGCTATGCATTTCTGCATGCCGGCTGGGTTCATCTGTTGATTAACATGGCATGGTTGCTGGTTTTCGGGTCAGCGGTGGCGAGACGGATGTCGCCCGGCTGGTTTCTGCTGTTTTACGCCATCGGCGCGCTGTCAGGGTCGATGACGATGCTGCTTCTGCATGGCAGCCACAGCGGGCCGATCATCGGCGCTTCCGCCGCCGTCGCCGCTGTATCCGGTGCGCTGGTCGCCCTGACGCTCCGGCCGCGGCCCGACCAGCCGCCGCCGCCCCGCCCGTTTCACATGCGGTCGACGGCGATCGGGTTCGTGATCGTCTATCTGGCGATGAATATACTGACGGGAATCATCCCGCCGGAAGCGATGAATGCCTCCGGCAGAATAGCCTGGGAGGCGCATCTCGGCGGATTCGCTGTCGGTATTCTGATCATGCCGTTCTTCGATGGACGCGGGAAAACCCGCTGACGGCCGGCAATGTCAGCGTTGCGACGCCATCAGGCAGATCCAGTCGTAGGCGAGGGTCGCCCCGGCAATCGCCGTGACATCGGCATGATCGTAAGGCGGCGACACTTCGACCACATCCATGCCGACGAAATCCACGCCTTTCAGGTTCCGGACAATTTCAAGCGCCTGCGCCGTTGAAAGCCCGCCGGCGACCGGCGTCCCCGTTCCCGGCGCGAAAGCCGGATCGATACAGTCGATATCGAAGGTCAGGTAAACCTTGTTGTCGCCGACAATCTCGAGCGCCTTGTCAATAACGGCTTGCACCCCGTTCCGGTGAACCCAGGGGCCGTTCAGAATATTGAACCCACGGGTATCGTCGGCGACGGTTCTGATGCCGATCTGCACCGATTTTTCCGGATCGACAAAGCCGTTCGCAACGGCCCGGGTAAACATGGTGCCGTGATTCAGCGGTTGGCCGTCGTCGTTCCAGGTGTCCTGGTGGGCATCGAAATGAATCAGACTGACCTTGCCGTGTTTTTCGTGGATCGCTTCCAGAATCGGATAACTGACATAGTGATCGCCGCCGATGGTGAGTGGCATTGCACCGGCGGATACGATCTTTCGGGTGTGGCTGGTGATGGCCGGTGTAATCTTTTCGGGGAAACCCGGATTGAAGTAGCAATCGCCATAGTCGATGACCGATAGAATTTCGAACGGATTGAAATTCCACGGGAAGGCGACGGATTCAGCCAATTGAACCGAAGCGGCCCGGACGCCCGCCGGCCCGAAGCGTGCTCCGGGCCGGAAGGTTGTTGCAAGATCGAGCGGGACGCCGGAAACCGCGATATCGACACCTGTCAGATCGCGGGTATACCGGCGGCGGCAGAAACTAAGAGCGCCGGCATAGGTCGCCTCATAGGAATCTCCCAGGTTTTCGGTTGCCCGAAACGCGTGGTCGCCGAAATCCTTTTCACTCGACATGGTCCTGCTATCCGATCTTTCTGGCGGCGTCTTCGATTGCAGATCCAATCGTGTTCACCAGATCGTCGATCTGCGATGTCTCGATAATCAGGGGAGGCGACATGACCATGATATCTCCGCAAGGACGGGCAACGACGCCATGTTCCATGCAATAATCACGGCACATGATACCGACCTTGCCGGCGGGATCGAACCTTTCGCCGGTCTCCTTGTTCTTGACCAGATCGACCGCGCCCAGCAGACCGAACGACCGGACCTCGCCGACGAGAGGCAGGTCAGCAAGCCGTCCAAGCGCTTTCGCCAAATAGGGCCCGGTTTCGTTCTTCACCTTTTCAACCAGGCCTTCGCGCTCGATGATTTCGATATTATTGAGGGCGACGGCACAGGCGGCCGGGTGACCGGAATAGGTGTAGCCGTGATAGAATTCACCGCCTTTTTCGATCAGCACATTCGCGATCCGGTCGCTGATCGCCAATGCGGAAACCGGCAGATACCCGGACGACAGGCCTTTCGCCATCGGAATGAGATCGGGCTCAATACCCAATGCCTGATGCCCGAACCATTCGCCGGTCCGGCCGAAGCCGCAGATCACTTCATCGGCCACCAGCAGGATATCGTATTTCCTACAGATCCGGTTGATTTCCGGCCAGTAGGTCGTTGGCGGCACGATAACGCCGCCGGCGCCCTGAATCGGCTCGCCGATGAATGCGCCGACATTGTCCGCACCCAGTTCGAGGATCTTGTCTTCGACGGCCCTGGCGGCGCGTATGCCGAAATCTTCCTTCGACTCACCGGCCTTCGCTTCCTTGAACCAGTATGGCTGCATCACGTGTTCGACGCCGGGAATAGGCAGGTCGGCCTGTTCATGCATCGGTTTCATGCCGCCCAGACTGGCGCCCGCCACGGTCGATCCGTGATAGGCGTTGACGCGGCTGATAATGGTTTTCTTGGTCGGACGTTCCATCAGGTTCCAGTAGTGGCGAACAAGACGGAACATCGTGTCGTTCGCCTCGGAACCGGAATTCGAGAAGAAAACCCTGTTGAAGTTCGGCCCCAGATGCGAACAGATTTTTGCCGACAATTCAGCGACCGGTGGCGTCGATGTCTTGAAAAACGTATTGTAGTACGGCAGTTCCAGCATCTGGCGATAGGCTGTTTCCGCCAGTTCTTTCCTGCCGTAACCGACATTGACGCACCAGAGGCCGGCCATACCGTCCAGAATCTGGTTGCCGTCGGCATCCCATAGGTAGCACCCTTCCGCGCGCGTGATGATGCGGGCTCCGCCGTCCTTCGCCATTTCGGCGTAGTCGGTGAAGGGATGCAGGTGATTTTCGGCGTCCATGCGCCGGATTTCATCGATATTGTAGTTGCGTAGTTCGGTCATTGTCTGGTCCTCCAGCAAGTAGCATTGAAACAAAGAATAGCTACCCTGCCGCAGGAGGAGTGTATCCGATCCGTGCACAGAGAATGAGAAGTTCTGTTTTCAAATCCGACATCATCACCGGACTATACTCTTGTTATCAGACGTTCAAAAGCAGGTTCTCCCGCTCCCACGACGAAATTACCCGCATATACAGATCATGTTCGTAGTTCTTCACTTCGCTCAGAACCTTTACGAACTTGTCGCCCAGGACATCCTTCAGGGGGCGGCAATGGTTCAGCTTGTATAACGAATCGTGCAGGTGGCGGGGAAGGGCGTAGGCAAATCTGTACGCATCGCCATCCACCGGCTTGGCGGGCTGCAACCGTTCCTTGAGGCCCAGATATCCTGCAGCGAGTGTCGCCGCCATCGCCAGATAAGGGTTGGCGTCGGCGCCGGCCAGGCGGTTTTCGACACGCCGGGCGGCAGGGGCGGAAATCGGCACCCGCAAGCCGACGGTGCGATTGTCGTATCCCCAATGCACGTTAATAGGCGCATCCGAATAGGGCGTCAGGCGTCGATAGGCGTTCACGTTGGACGCCACCAGTGGCATGGCCGGTGATACATAGCGCTGCAGGCCGCCGATATAGTTACGCAGTTTGCTGGAATCGCGCCCGGCATCGGTTACAAAGATGTTCTTCCCCGTTTCGATATCCAGAATGGACTGGTGGATATGCATCGCCGAGCCCGGCTCATGCTGATGCGGTTTGGCCATGAATGTTGCATAGACGCCGTGTTTCAGCGCCGCCTGGCGAACCGTCCGTTTGAACAGGAACACCTGATCGGCAAGATCGATGGGATCGCCGTGATTGAAATTGATCTCCATCTGCGCCGCGCCGGCTTCGTGCGCCATCGTATCGATATCGATCTGCGACGCCTCGCAATAATCGTAGATATCCTCGATAATCGGATCGAATTCGTTCGCCGCCTCAATGCCATAGGCTTGCCGGCCGTATTCCTGACGCCCTGATTGACCTTCCGGCATTTCCAGCGGAACGTCCGGGTCCAGGTTCTTCTTGATAAAATAGAATTCAAGCTCGGGCGCGACGACCGGCTTGAGGCCTTTTTTCTCGAACAGGCCAACGACCCGCTTCAGGACCTGTCGGGGCGCAAATTCCACCGGCTTGCCGTCAAGATACATCGCATCGCAGATCACCTGCGCGGTGGGTTCGGAATACCAGGGAACCGGGCGGATGGAAGCCGGGTCCGGCAGCATGAAAATGTCACGGTTGGTTTCGTCGATAACTTCGGATTCGTCGACGAAATCGCCTGTCACCGTTTGCAGGAAAACCGCTTCTGGGATGCGCAAGCCTCTGTCGGCCAGCCCGTTGATAAACTTTTCCCGCGGAACGATTTTTCCGCGCATGATGCCCGATATATCCGGAACGAGGCACTCAACCTCATCGATATGATGCTCACGCACCCACTCCGTCAGTTTTGTCATGTGAACCTGTATATGTTGTGGCAGACGGCAAGGCGTACGCCCTGCCGTCCCGCCGGTCAATGTCCCGTGCATCGTTGCCGACGACGCACATTAGCACATTTTTACAACCGCAATGCTTCTTCTGTCGGTATGTAGTCCAGGCCGAATGTCGTCGCGACGGCCTTGTAGGTCACCCGCCCGGCGTGAATATTCAATCCGTTCGCCAGATTGAGATTGTTCGCCAGAGCCTTGCGGTACCCGGAATTCGCCAGTTCGACGGCAAAAGGCAGTGTCGCGTTGTTCAGGGCGAAGGTCGACGAACGCGCCACCGCACCCGGCATGTTCGTCACGCAATAGTGGACAACGCCATCGACCGTGTAGACAGGGTCGGAATGGCTTGTCGGTTTCGATGTCTCGGAACACCCGCCCTGATCGATGGCGATATCGACGAAAACAGAACCGGGCCGCATCGATTTCACGATGTCCCGCGTTATCACTTTCGGTGCGGCCGCACCCGGAACAAGAACGGCGCCGACAACGAGATCGGCATCCGACACATAGCGTTCAAGGTTGTCGACGGTCGAATAGATCGTGTTCAGGGTCGGACCGAACTGCATATCCAGTGTGGTCAGCCGGTCGAGTGACTTGTCGATGACGGTCACCTTGGCTTCCATACCCATGGCCATCCGGGCAGCATTGGTGCCCGATACGCCACCGCCGACAACGACCACATTCGCAGCCGGCACGCCCGGCACACCGCCAAGCAGAATGCCGGCGCCACCCTGTTCCTTTTCAAGGTAATGCGCGCCGACCTGAACGCTCATCCGGCCTGCAACTTCGCTCATCGGGGCAAGCAGTGGCAGACGGCCGGCCCTGTCGGTAACTGTTTCATAGGCGATGGCGATACAGCCGGAATCGATCAGCGCTCTGGTTTGCGCCTCGTCCGCGGCAAGATGCAGATAGGTGAACAAAACCTGCCCTTCACGCAGCATGGCGCATTCTTCGGGCTGCGGCTCCTTGACCTTCACAATCATGTCGGCGGTGTCGAAGATATCCTTTGCCGATCCGATAATGGTTGCGCCGACAGCGGTATAGTCATCGTCCGATATGCCGACTCCCAGCCCGGCGCCGGTTTCGACAGATACCGTATGGCCGTGATGAATCAGCTCTCGCACGCTGCCCGGCACAAGGCCGACACGGTATTCATGAATCTTGATTTCCTTAGGTACACCGATATGCATTGTTTCCCCCGAAGGTCTTATGGTTTGACGCGACGGATCATTTGTTTTGACGGTCCGTCCCGTCTGGTTGCAGCGCCTTGTTCATTATTGTCATGGCGCCATTAACTCTCAGACGTCGATTTTTCCGGATGTCTTGAGCAGATCGCATATCTCGACAACCGCAATCCGCTCGTTTTCTGAAAAATCGCCGTCCGCATTGCTTATGGCTATGCAGATTCGCGCCACCAGCAATGCCGCTTCCTCGTCCGCAGCCATTTTGGAGATCGCCTTGAAAACCGTTTTCTTTCCGGCAACCGGATCGGTGTTCAGCGCATCCAGATAGTCGTTGAAGATGTTGACGCCTTCATGCGGGTCAAACACGCGCAGGTTTTCAAGCTGTTCCAGAACATCGTCGATGCGCCCTCTTTCGCCGATCGATACGTAGCCGTCCGCCAGTGCGACATAGGCGCATGCCGCCATCGCCGCCTCGAGAAAAGGGCGGTTTTTGTGCCGTTCCGCCGCAGTCTGAACGGTTTCGCGCAGGTTTTCCCATAGACCGGCCATACTTGTACAACCCTGATATCCGGGTGCAATAGAAGCGTGAAAAAATCCGTTCGACAAGCCGGTAGCGGATGCCATGCTGAAAGGTTCCATTTTGATATTTCGGCAAGTGCTATAAGGTAGGAGGCATGCCGTTCGTAACGAAAGACAGTTCAGGCGCTGTTATCGGCGTGCACCAGAAAATGGTCGCAGGTGGCACCATCGTGCCGCCGCACGATTCTGCGCTTCTCGCGTTTCTGAAGAAATCGGCGGACATCGAAGATCGAAGCACTGCCCTGAGTGAAAGCGACAGGGAAATGGCGCGGGTCATCGAGGATCTGATCGAACTGATGATCGACAAACGGATGATTTCACTGGGCGAACTGCCGGCCGCGGCGCAGGAAAAGGTTCTGAAACGCCAGCGGCTTCGGGGTGACCTGAAATGGATGGGCAGTCTGGTAAGCGAAGAGAAAATGGTCTGAATCCGGCAGCGCCGGACGTCAGGATTTGCCGATCCGCTCTATAAGGGCGCGTAGATATCTGCGATCTTCGTCGGCCAGCGATCCATTGGCGATATCCTGTTTGAATGTCTGCAGGTCGTCGCGCGTATCGTCGTTCAGATCGGTGCGGGCCAGCAGCATTTCGATCTGACCGGATTCATCGTCCGGCAATTCCGAAAGGTCGACTTTCGGACCGGTGTCGTCATCGTCGACTGTATCGTTGGCCGCGACGGGGAACAGGACATCGTCCCATGACAGACCGGCCGACGACACGATGCGGCCTGCTTCGCGGGCTGCGGCCAGGGCCTTCGCATCGTCTTCATCTAAGAGGGCGTCAAGCTGCTCAATCAGCGCTGTTCGGTCAATTTCTGCCATACCTGAATTACTCCACGAAATTTCGGATCAGTCTTCGAGCGATTGGCGCACCCAGTCCTGAAAGCCTTTCAGATAGTATTCCTCAGGCATCAGAACGCCCTGTTCGAACCGGGAGGAATGCAAACCGCGCTGGTTCAGTTCGCACGCGGTCAGGTCTTGATCCATGACGATTTTTGCAAATTCGACAACATTGCTGATGTCATAGTCTTCGGCGTTCAGGGTCTCGGGTGTAAACAGCCATTCTGCGACAAGTTCGGTCTTTTCCGGTCCTGTCGGCATCAGCCGAACGATCCGGACATGATCCGAATAGGCTCCAATGAACATGCTGGGCAGGCTGACTGTATATATCTGTCCGCGATCTCTGTCCGCTTCTGTCAGGGTCGGAATGATATGGCCATGGGCCGACCCGTCCATCGACCAGGTTTCTGCGTTGCTACGCAGTCCACCGCGATACTTCGGATCGTTGTCGCCTTCATGGTCTTGCCATCCCGGTACGTCACGCTTGTCGACGATCCGCCGCCCATACAGCGGAACAAGATCGACGAGTTCCGGATGGACATTCGGACAGTGCAGGCATTCGTTGAAGTTTTCCCAGAAGGCCTTCCAGTTGCAGGCCATTTCCTTGCGCCATACGTGGCCGACGACCATGTCTTCCAGCGGATAGTTCGCGACTTCAACCGACGACCGGAAAAATATCTCCTCGACATCCCAGGCAGCATCCGGGTCCAGATTCACCATGATGCAGCCACGCCATTCGCGAACCGATATGGCGTACAATCCGTAGTCCGATTTCTCGAAGCCGGCCGGGTCGGAAAAGGATGAGGTCTTTATCAGCCGCCCGTCGCCGCTGTGGTAGCACCACTGGTGATACGGACAGATAATCGCTTTGGAACTTAGCTGCCCCGATTCCTCCTGCAACAGAATGGAACCGCGATGCCGGCAGGTATTGTAGTAGGCTTTCAACTCGCCGTCGGAATCGCGCAGAACGAAAACCGGCTGGTCGCCGATCTGGAAGGTACGGTAGGACATTGGCTTGTCCAGGGCGCTGATGTGGCACACATACACCCATTCCCGTTTGAAGATGCGCGTCATTTCCTTATCGAAGACGGCGGGGTCGTAGTACCATGAGCCCGGCAGGCTTGGTTCCGCTTTTTTCAGAGACCGGTAGTCGTTGTTACGGTCGAAACTCTGATGCTCTGTCATGGTTTGTTACTTTGCTGTTTCATGTCCGGGTTTCCATTGCGTAGGCCAAGGTTCACCCAAATCCTGCAGAGTGCAATGCAATTTTCCGACTTTCAACTTGACCGCCGGACCGCCGGCGAATTGCAGGACAACCTGATCCGGTTCGCCGTCCTCGCCTTCGGCCCAGGCGACCGCCAGCAACGACAGAATCTGCTTCTTGTCCTGCCGGTCTATTTTCTTGAACTGCACGCTGTGAACATGATCGAACCGCAGCCCGGAATGAATGCGATAATACGGGCCGTCTCCTTCCGCCGTTTCCCACTGGAACCGGTTGAGCGCGAGAATGAAACAGCCTTCGTCGCGCAGGAATGTGAAGTCGCCGACCGGAAGAATGGCGTCCTGCACCATGGACGACACGACGGAAAGATCTTCGAGATCCCGCACATGGAGCGACAAGGCTGGTTTTCGGCTATCCGGCATCGTTCAATCCGTTCCCCCACTCCGGGCCGGCCGTTCGTGTCAACCGCTCAGCCGTTCAATATCCGCGCCGCAGGCCGCGAGTTTCTCTTCAACCCGCTCATAGCCGCGGTCGAGATGATACACCCGGTTTACTGTTGTTTCACCGCTCGCTGCAAGCCCCGCAATCACCAGCGAAACGCTGGCCCGAAGGTCGGTCGCCATGACTTCCGCGCCAGTCAGGGTTTTTACGCCTCTTACCATTGCCGACCGGCCGTGCAGGTTGATGTTCGCACCCATCCGCATCAGTTCCGGCACATGCATGAAACGGTTTTCGAAAATCGTCTCGGTCACCATCGATGCGCCGTCTGCCGTGGCCAGCATCGCCATTATCTGTGCCTGCAGATCGGTCGGAAAACCGGGATAGGGCTCGGTCATGACATCGATCCCGGTAAGATTTTTGGCGACGACGCGAATGCCGTTCGCTGTCGGCGTGATGCTGACGCCGGATTCCTGTAGATGTTCGACGACGGAACCGAGAATATCGGTACTTGCACCGATCAGTTCCACATCGCCGCGGGTCGCCGCCGCCGCCATCATGTAGGTGCCGGTCTCGATCCTGTCCGAGACGATTTCGTGGGTCGCGCCGTTCAGTGTATCGACACCCTGGATAATCAGCCGATCTGTTCCGACGCCGTCGATCTTCGCGCCCATGGCAATCAGGCATTCGGCCAGATCGACCACTTCCGGTTCGCGCGCGGCGTTGACGAGATGGGTTTCGCCTTTCGCCAGCGTGGCGGCCATCATCAGGTTTTCCGTCGCGCCGACCGAAACCGCAGGGAAGATAACCTCGCCGCCGCGCAATCCGTTCGGCGCCCGGGCAACCACATATCCCTGTTCGAGTTCGATTTCCGCGCCCAGCGCCTGCAGGCCTTTCAGATGCAGATCGACCGGCCGCGTGCCGATGGCGCAGCCGCCGGGCAGCGAAACCGTTGCTTCGCCGCAGCGGGCAAGCAACGGGCCCAGAACCAGTACGCTCGCCCGCATCTTGCGGACCAGATCGTAGGGTGCGGTTGTCGACGTAATGGTTTCAGCCGAATAGGTGACGGCGCGGCCCTGACCGAGCGAGGCTGTGGTGCCGGCGCCCCGCAGCGTGACGGTAACGCCATGCTGCACAAGCAGGTTCGTCAGGCCGTCGATATCCGCCAGTGAGGGAATATTCGTCAGCGTCAGCGGCTTGTCGGTCAGCAGGCAGGCCGCCATCAGCGGCAGGGCGGCGTTTTTCGCGCCGGCCACGCGGATCGTTCCCTTGAGCGGAATTCCACCGCGAATTTTTATTCGGTCCATTCCACTTCTTTCTCGTGCTGCCCGTTCAGTGTAGAGGCCGCGCTCGATCCGGTCCAAGCGGTTTGTTGCACTGCTGTCGTCAGGGGGCATTCAGGCCTCTATATTGTCAGGATTACAGTTTGGGAAGGGTGACGCCGGTCTGGCCCATGTATTTGCCCGCGCGGTCGGCATAGGAAACATCGCAGGGGCTGTCGCCTTTCAGGAACAGAAACTGGCATGCACCTTCATTGGCGTAAATCTTGGCCGGCAACGGCGTCGTGTTGGAAAACTCCAGCGTTACATGGCCTTCCCATTCCGGCTCCAGCGGCGTGACGTTCACGATGATGCCGCAGCGGGCGTAGGTCGACTTGCCAAGGCAGATGACAAGCACGTCGCGCGGGATGCGGAAGTATTCCACCGTGCGCGCCAGCGCAAACGAATTCGGCGGGATGACGCAGACATCGGCGGTGCGCTCGACAAAGCTGTGTTCGGAAAACTCTTTCGGGTCGACGATGGCGTTATCGACATTCGTGAAAATACGGAACTCGTTCGACACCCTTGCATCGTAACCGTAGGAAGATACGCCATACGAAATCGTGCCTTCCCGGCGTTGTCCGTCTTCGAACGGATCGATCATGTTGTCCTTCAGGGCTCGTTCTCTGATCCAGTGATCCGGAAATATCGACATTCAGCTAACCCTATTCTTCAAAACTGGCGTTGGTGACCGGGGCAGCCCCAATCAAATCGGAAATCATGGTGTTTGTGTGCCTGCCGGGCGGAGTCTTTGTGGCGACTGTCTCAAGACTGCCCCGATTCCCCGTCCCCGCGCGACGGCGAAACGTCCTTGTTGATACGGTCACGGGTCTGGGCCTTTCGCTTCTTCAGGTTGGCGCGCAACTGGGCGGCCAGACGTTCCGCTCGTTCGGCTTTCGCGTTCTTGCTTCCGGAAGACGGTCCGGGTTTCCTTGTCGTCATCGCGTTTCTCACTCCGGCTGTCAGCATGGCGTGGTTGGAAAGGTCACTCAAGCGGCGCCGGCGCGTTGCAGGTACATACTGTCAAGCCATTGTGAAACAACATGAAATACATCGGCCGCATTCGTCCAGGCAAGGGTGCGCGGCGGATGGGACTCCAGAGTTGGCGAATCGCCCCGAAGCTGGTTTAGATGTCAGGCATGACAAACCAGACGACAGAATTGAACATCGACATTTCCGGCGATGCGATGGAGCGGGTACGGTCCGGCTATCCGCTTATCGCACATCTGGAACCGGACCACGCCATCGAGACATTCGATGAACGCCAGCCGCCCTATCGAACCTCGATCGCGCTGCCCTACGTGGTGCGGCGAGGAAACGCGGTCTGGGGGTTCAGCGGCCCGTCGATTCTGTCGCATTCGCTGGGCCAGGGCATCTACGGCCTGAACGCGTTCGGTTTCACCAATATCGGGCCGTTCTATGCCATCCTGTCCTATACCAGCAGCATGGACGCGCTCAGCCAGCAGACGGTCGCCATTCGTCTGATCCCGATCGCGAGCCTGCGGAAATTCAGTTTCCAGACAGCGCCGCAAAGCACGCTGGTCTGGCATTCGAAAGACAGGCCGGATACGGCGGCGCTCGGCAACGCCGTCGACGGCGGCGCGATGCTGTCCGCCTGTGTCGAGATCGACGACGATGTCGCCATGACCGCCAGGGTTGCCGCGGCCTATTGTCGGCTGAACGGCAGCGGGTTCGAACTGCGGACCCATCTCGAACTGTTTCCGGCTTTCGCGCTGGCGTCCGACGGGCTTCTGACCGAGATCACGGCCCGAAATCCTGATCTTATGAATGCGTCCGTCAGAACCGCCCGGCCGTTTCACCTGAACGATTCCGTGCTGTCGACCTTCCTCTGCGCGGCGTCGGACGGAACATTCTATTCGGTGGCCGACATTCCGGCGGCGCGCCGCCAGCGGTACCACCAGATGACCGTGCGAACGACGGCGTAGGAAGCGCTTGTTCAGGGCCAAAGCCTATGGCATAACGCGCGCGCTTTGGCGGGAACCGACCGCCGATCCGGTATCGCTGCAGTAGCTCAGGGGTAGAGCACTCCCTTGGTAAGAGAAAGGTCTGTTGCGGTAAGTGGTTGAGTTAGTTGAATTTATTACATTTGAATTATCGTTCGGGTAACGGTACGGGTTTCGATAAACTGACTATGGAGTAAGCTGCAGTAGCTCAGGGGTAGAGCACTCCCTTGGTAGAATTGCCTCCTCATTCGGAAACGGATGAGTGAAAACCGCTCAAATTCGGGGAAACCTAAAGGCCAAACGCCTAGGGCAATCCCGAGCCAAGCCCGCACAGTGCGGGAAGGTGTAGAGACTAGACGGGCGGCACCTAAGGACTGAAATGTCACGGTGAAGGGATAGTCCAGACCACAATGGGAAACCGATGTGGTATGAAGGGAGAGGTCCGGGGTTCAATTCCCCGCTGCAGCACCATTGTTTATTGATCTAGCCAATGTGCTGAACTTTTCTATCGGCATGCTTGGTTGTGGTTTTCTCGATGGTGAGATTGACCTAATATACTACCGAATAACTAGAAGCTTTCACAAACCTGCGCTCTCGCAATCGTCCGAGCTAAATCCTGTTTAAGTGAAACGCCTAAATCTAACCAAAGTACCGAGTCGTAATAGTAAATGTTATTATCTAAATAGTTTGAAAGAATATTGGAAACTTCACGCTTCGACTTACAGAGTACTATTTTCAAGGCTACTATTTTTCTCAGTTTTTCTTTGGGATCATCGAGTAAGTTTTGAAGTACAATAGAGTTTATTGTACCGAACATTTTATTTGGCATACTTTTAACGATTTGTGTTAAAATTTCTTCCGAGGCATCAGTCGCAAACAACTCGGCGGCTCTGTTTTTACAGAGTCTCAGGAGGCACGATGCCACAATGGTGTCTCTACTGTCTTTCTCAGTAGCGTCAAACAAGTCGCTAGACCAGATTGAACCTCGGTTGGCTAGCATGACGACCCGATTAATATCTTCCCATTCTCCGTATCGTTTAAAAAAGTCAACAATCTGAGCTGAGACCGTATTCACCTGACAGTTAAGGCCGCATCCGACCCGCCCTCATATTGCGGGTCGGGTGTGGCCATGCCGCTCCTGATTGGGGTTAGGATTTGTTCACCACAAACAATCCAACTCACTCAGGAGAGAAGA
>JAVKBW010000103.1:0-419 GCA_040222995.1 Alphaproteobacteria bacterium
CTATGAGTCTCCCGGAAGACGACCGGGTAGATAGGTGGCAGGTGTACGCATGGTGACATGTTTAGCCGAGCCATACTAATTAGACCATTGGCTTTGTTTATATGGTTTGCACCGCCGGCTTGGTGGTGCACCAAACAAGTAGGTATCCTCATTGTTAACACTTTTTCTTTATCCGCTAGGCGTATGCACGCCAAGCGGACCATGTCAAAGAACTTATATTTTTTTTATTGAATTTGAGTCCAATATACCGGACTCACCGAACTTGAAGGTGATTCTAGCGCAAGGGTCCCACCCGTTCCCATCCCGAACACGGACGTTAAGCCTTGCAGCGCCGATGGTACTGCACTCGTGGTAGAGTAGGTCATCGCCTTCTTTTTTTTCCCTAAACCCGATTCATTCAATGAATCGGGTTTTTTTAT
>JAVKBW010000104.1:0-335 GCA_040222995.1 Alphaproteobacteria bacterium
ATGATCTTTGCGACGATGCCGGCGCCGACGGTGCGGCCGCCCTCGCGGATGGCGAAGCGCAGACGCTCTTCCATCGCGATCGGCGTGATCAGTTCGACGTTCATCTCCGCATTGTCGCCCGGCATCACCATCTCGGTGCCCTCGGGCAGCGTCACCTCGCCGGTCACGTCCGTCGTGCGGAAGTAGAACTGCGGGCGGTACTTGTTGAAGAACGGCGTGTGGCGGCCGCCCTCCTCCTTGGTCAGGATGTAGGCCTCGGCGGCGAACTTCTTGTGCGGAGTGACCGAACCGGGCTTGGCCAGAACCTGGCCGCGCTCGACGCCCTCGCGCTCGAC
>JAVKBW010000005.1:0-921 GCA_040222995.1 Alphaproteobacteria bacterium
TCGTCCTGGACCTCGACATCGCTAAGGAGGCGATGAAGGGGCGCCCTTTCGACCCGACGATGTCCGACGAGTGAGGACCACGGTCTGCGCCTCAGAGCGGCGCGTGTGTCGCTTCCTGGAGGTGCCGCGGTCCGCGATGCATCGAACTTCGATCCCATGCTCGAAAGAGCCTGAGATTGATGAGGTGCTCGCCAAACGGATTCATCGTTTGCTGATCGAGCACCCCACGTTCGGCTATCGCCGGCTGTGGGCGCTGCTGAGGTATCGGGACGACGTCGTGGTCAACAAGAAGGCCGTGTACCGCGTCCAAAGCTCAAAGGCTGGTTCGTGCATCAGCGGAAGAAGAATCCACGACCGCGCGTAAGAGGGCGGCGCAGCGTCGCTCCGGCGAGCGATCGGCGGTGGGCCATGGACGTTACTCACATTCCCTGCGGCGACGATGGCTGGGGGCACCTCGTCGCGGTCATCGACTGTCACGATCGCGAGATCATCGGGTGGGAGTTCGCTCTTCATGGTCGCGCGCGCGAAGCGGAGCCAGGCGCTCGAGCAGGCATGCATCCAGCGCTTCGGGACGCTTCGTCCGGCGGGGGCCACACCGGTCGTACGAAGCGACAACGGGCTGATCTTCCAGAGTCGTCGCTTCCGCGAGGCGTGTCGCGACTACCGCTTGAAGCAGGAGTTCATCACGCCGTACACGCCAGAGCAGAACGGCATGATCGAACGCTTCTTCAGAAGCCTGAAGGAAGAGTGCACCTGGCAGCGGAACTTTCAGTCTTTCACGGAGGCGAAGCGCGCGATCGAGAAGTGGATCGACTGGTACAACAACGCGCGGCCCCACCAGGCGCTCGGCTACAAGAGCCCGCGGGAGTACCGCGGAGAGAACCTACAACGAGTGGCTTGATTTCAGGGGAGCACTACACG
>JAVKBW010000007.1:0-361 GCA_040222995.1 Alphaproteobacteria bacterium
CGTCCGGGAACCGCTGGATGGACGATCCTCGGCGGGCCCGGAAGATGTTCTAGCGTGCCGGGAGGCGTTCCCGTCGCGTCCGGAGGAGTTCCGGACCCACCCGGAGGAGTTCCTGCCGCGCCCGGAGGAGTTCCGGACGCACCCGGAGGAGTTCCGGACGCACCCGGAGGAGTTCCGGACGCACCCGGAGGAATTCCGGACGCACCCGGAGGAGTTCCTGACGCGCCCGGAGGAGTTCCGGACGCGCCCGGAGGAGCTCCTGACGCGCTCGGAAGAGTTCCTGGCGTGCTCGGAACTCTTCTCGGGGGCGTCAGGGCGGCTTCCGTATCCGGACGTGCGTCGAGTGCGGTTCTCGGTCGTT
>JAVKBW010000008.1:0-77659 GCA_040222995.1 Alphaproteobacteria bacterium
CCGGGCGCGGCGATGCAGGAGGCACCGGATGATATCGGAAGAGCAGTTACGGGAAGTGACGGAAATGTACCAGGGCGAGGTGTTCGGCGAGGCGTTCTATTGCGCCCTGCTGCCGCTCTTTCAAAGCCCGGTTCAGAAACATCTGCTCGGTTCGCTGCTGCAACTCGAAACCGAGAACAAGGCGCGTATGCGCCGGATCGTCTTCGAATACGGCGGCGATATCGTCGAGAACGACGCCACACGGGCCGACGCGCGGGACTACATACAGACAGTCGAACACATGAGCTGGACCGAGGCGGCCGCCACCCTGGTAGCGGCCAGCGAGGAATTCCGGGACCGCTATCGCGAGCTTGCCGAAACGATGCCCGACGCGCTGAAGCCGGTCGTGAAATACATGATCGAGCACGAAGACCTGATCATTGCCGCCATGAGGCTCGCCGCCGACGGCGAGGACGAAAAGGCCATCGACCTGGTCTCCGCCCGGTTGATGCTTCCTCTCCCTCGGCCTGCGCCGGCCTGACTCTGACCGGGCCTATCGGCAGCGGACGTCTGGCAACTTCATGCCGGATTCGAGCCGCAAGCGTTGCGGCAGCCAGTACAGTTCCCATGCGCCAGCCGACAGGAAGACGACACGGCAGATCGTCAGATAACGCGGGGGATGCAGGCCGGTTGCTAAAGTTGTTTTAGATTCGCAAGGACATTTTCGTGTCGCTACTGCTGAAAATTGGCCGCGTGACAAAGGGCATGGTATTATGGCGAGAGTACTGAACTCTTAAGGAAACGGACTTGCGAAGGGTAAGATCGGCGGCTTCGTCAGCATGGCTCCTGCTTGGTGTCGCGGTAGCATTCGAGATCGCGGGGGCGCTTGGTCTTCGTTTCAGTGCGGGATTCAGCTTGATGGTGCCGACCGCAACTGCCCTCGTGGCGTTCGCAATGGCGTTGTACCTCGTTAGCCGGGTCATGAAACGGTTGCCGGTGAGCATCGCCTATCCCGTATGGGCGGGAGGCGGGACCGCGGGCGTGGCGCTGATCGGCGTCCTCGCGCTTGGGGAGGAACTGAATTCCATGAAGGTCCTCGGTGTTGTGCTGGTCGTGGCGGGTGTCATCATCGTGAACATGGTGTCGGAGAAGAGAAGCGGATGCTGAGTTGCCGAACCTGTGACTCAATCCCCAGCTTTGCCCCGGAAGACAAAAGCACATGACCCACGCGTGGCTGTTCGTCGGCTTGGCGATAATAGCCGAGATTGCGGCTGCGCTCGGGCTGCGTTTCAGTGATGGCTTCACCAAACCAATGCCCACCGCATTTGCGCTGATCGCCTTTGGGGCTGCGTTCTATCTTATCAGCCTGTCACTCCTGCACCTGCCGGTCAGCACCGTCTATCCCATCTGGGCAGGTGGCGGTACAGCGGGCGTCGCCCTCGTCGGCGTGCTGATGCTCAAGGAACGGGCGGGCGTCTGGAAAGGCCTCGGCGTCATCCTTGTCGTGGCAGGGATTGTCACATTGAATCTTTCGTCATGATGCCGCACCTTCCTCCTTATTGATGGCCAAAGCCAGGCTGAGAACTCAAACCAATTACGCCCATGCCGGCAGGTTTCCGAGGGGATTGTCGTGTGGCAACCGCTGAGGATTGACTGCGTGATCGAGATGCCCGCAGAAGACAATCCATGTATCGACAAATATCGTGACACATCGGCATCGGTTCGCCCGACCCAGAACCGGTCAGAAAAATCCTTCTTTCCCGTTCCGGTCAAGGACCTGCATCTTCTGCCGCCGCGAGCCGCTGTCAATTCGTTTATTAAAGAACGACGGCGTTACCCACAGGCAGTGATGGCGGCAAACTGGATTATCGCCGGCGGTTTGTTATGAGGGGAAGCGCCGGGAATGCCGCGAAAGCAATCTGCCCCGCCAGCCCGAGCAAGCCCGAAAATGTTCTGTAATGCGCCAGATGGTCCGCGAAGGTGCGCCCGAACACAAAGGCTGACAGGCCCAGTTCCGCCGCCATCAGCATGCCGAAGGCAAGCCCGCCCATTACCAGACGCGGCGCAAGTTCCGGCGCGACAACAACCCGCACGATCAGCCAGCGGCACACGAGCCACGACAGCGTCAGGATAACCGGAAGCTCGATAGCGACAGCGGCGGTTTCGCCAACCGCCGGCATCACGATGAAAACCCGCAGGGTTCCAAGAACAAAGCCGATGGCGAAAACCGCGCCGAAATAGGCGGCGCCCGCAGCAGCCGCCCTGAACAGCGATTTCTGTATGGGGTGTTTCATCTCAGACATGGCCGATGAACGGTCGCTGTCCGAGATAGCGGTTGCTGTCCAGCTGCGCCACGACAAAATCGGCGACCTCATCCGGCGTGATCCAGGTGAGCCGCGTTTCGGGCCCGATCTCCGTGTAGACTTCCACCGCGCCGGCCCTTTTCCGCCCGGAGAACGCGGCCGGGCGCACGACGACCCAGTCCAGACCGGATGCCGCGATCAGCGATTCCTGCCGGTCCTTGTCAGCATACCGCTTGCGGGTGAAAAACGGAAAAATGATCCGGTCATACAGAAACCCGCCATGCCCGCGCGTTTCTCCCGCACCGACCCCGGTGATGGCGATAAGCCGGCGCACCTGCTGTTTTTCCATCGCGGCGATAACCGCCCTGGTTGCCTCCGAGAACAACGTCGTTGCCCCTGTCGTGTTCGTCCCCAGCGCGAAAATTACAGCCTCTGTCCCACTTACGAACTTTGACATTCCGGCCGTATCTGTCGGGTCGAATGCATGGACCTCAACGCGCCCGGCAAGGGGCGCCAATGTGTCGGCGGATCGTGTCTGGCAGACAACATCGCAGCCCCGGTCCAGCAGTCGGTCGACGATGCGCCGGCCCACCGTGCCGCTCGCGCCCAGCACCGCGATCCGTCGCCCTGGTTCTTTCGCCATTAACGGTATTCCCTGAATTACGACAGCCGTGCATCGTTACACAAACATGGTATGGCCGGTGTTGCAGGCCCCGCCATGATCGATATCAAGACCCCCGCTGCGGTCGTGACACGCCCGGCCCGACAGGGTATCACGGTTCCGGCTGAACAACAGGGACGTGGAATTACAATGGTACAGGTTGGCGACAGCGGTGACGGTTTCGGCGTGGACCACGCGTTCCGGCGGCAATCGGTTTACGGCACGATGACGGAGCCGACCTATAGCGGCGCGCTCAGCTTCCTGCGCCTGAAATACAGCAGGGATCTGGCCGGCATCGACATCGCCGTCACCGGGGTGCCGTACGATCTGGCCGTCACCAACCGCACCGGCACGCGGTTCGGCCCGCGCGCCATCCGGGCGGCCTCCACCAATCTGGCCTGGCTGGGCGGCAACTACCCGTGGGGCTTCGACCCGCTGAAGCGGCTGGCGATGGTCGATACCGGCGATTGCCTTGTCGATCCCGGCTTTCCGCAGCAGGCGCCCGACCGCATCGAGGAACATTTCTCCGCCCTGCTCGACGCGGGCGTCTCCACCGTCTGCATGGGCGGCGACCATTTCATCACCGGGCCGATTTTGCGCGCCTATGCGAAAAAATACGGGCCGATGGCCATCGTGCATTTCGACGCCCATTCCGACACCTGGAGCGAAGAGGAAAACCGCATCGACCACGGCTCGATGTTCTACCACGCGGTGAAGGACGGCATCATCGACGCCGCGCATTCCGTGCAGATCGGCATCCGCACCGCCAACCCCGACCGCATGGGCCTGACCTGGCTGGACGCCGACTGGGTGCATGAAAACGGCCCCGATGCGGCCATCGCCGAGGCGAAGAAAATCGTCGGCGACCGGCCGGCCTATCTGACCTTCGATATCGACTGCCTCGACCCCGCCTTCGCGCCCGGCACCGGCACGCCGGTGACCGGCGGGCTTTCGACATACCAGGCGCGGAAAATCATCCGCGGGCTGGGCGGCATCGACTTCAAGGGCATGGATCTGGTGGAGGTCGCCCCGCAATACGATGTCGGCGAGGTCACCGGCCTGGCCGGCGCCACCCTGATGCTGGATTACCTGTCGCTGATCACCAAAGACCTGCCGGACCGGGTGTAGGTTTCGCCCGCCGATCCGGAAATATTAATACCAATTAACTGTGATAACGCTCGCAGGTTTGTTCCGGCTGCGTATCGAAAATCTGCACAAGACTGACGGTCTGTTCCGGTTGCGTAACGGGTTTTCGGGACAGAGCGCGCCGAGCGCATCCCGCCGGTGGAAAACTAAATTCGAAAAATTCGAACTTTAGCCGGCGAATTATCGAAAATTTCGAACACCGTTGAAAATCCCCCCGAATTATCGAAAAAATCGAACTTTCCGAATCATGCGGCATCGTCGTCCAGAATCGGGATACGATTCTTATCCTGTTTATCCTTGCTATCCACAGGAGGCGTTCCCGATTTGGACTTGCTGACGGACCCGCTCGAGAGGCATAGGGTGTGGCCATGACAACATCATTGAAAGAAAACGTAACACCGTTACGCGACGGTGACGCGGAAACGTCCGCACTCGGATTCCGGGAACCGCCGGGCAATGTCGAGGTCGAGGCCGCCCTGCTGGGCGCGCTTCTGCGCAACGATGCGACCTTCGAACGGGTCTCCGAAATCCTGCAATCGGAGCATTTCCGCGCCCCGGAACACCGGCTGATCTACGAAAAGATCAAGCGAATCAACGAGGCCGGCCAGACCGCCAATGCCGCGACGCTGGCCCATGTCGCCGATGCCGAACCCGCCCTGAAGCATGTCGGCGGGTCGAAATATCTCTACCAGCTGACCGCCAATATCGTCACCGTGGTGAACGTGCGCGACTATGCCGCGCAGATTCGCGACCTCTACATGAAGCGCCGGCTGATCACCCTCGGCGAGGATGTCGTTAACGACGCCTACGACATGGAAGACTTTGAAAACACGGCGGAAAAGCAGATCGAACGGGCCGAGGAACAGCTCTACCGGCTGGCCGAGACGGGGGATGTGGATAACCGCGTCACCGATCTGGGTCAGGCCGCCATGCTGGCCCTGCAGGCGGCGGAAGAGGCCTATAAACGCGACAGCCATATCGTCGGCGTCACCAGCGGCTTCAACGATCTCGACCAGATGCTGGGCGGGCTGCACCGGTCCGACCTTCTGATCCTTGCCGGACGGCCGTCGATGGGCAAGACGGCTTTGGCAACCAACATCGCCTTCAACGCCGCGAACTCGCACCGGGAAATCGCCGACGAGAACGGCAACACCATCACCGAAGGCGGCAAGGTGCTGTTCTTCAGCCTGGAAATGTCGGCCGAGCAGTTGGCCGCGCGTATTCTGTCGGAACAGTCGGAAGTCCCGTCCGACCGAATCCGGCGCGGCGAAATCGGGCCGGAGGAATTCGAACGCGTCGCGCTGGCCGCCCAGGCCCTGTCGCGGGTGCCTTTGTATATCGACGACACGCCGGCCCTGTCGATCGCCGGGCTGCGGCAGCGCGCCCGCCGGGTCAAACGCCGCCACGGCCTGCACATGGTGGTCGTCGATTACCTGCAATTGCTGCAGGGGTCGTCCGACAAGCGCAGCGAAAACCGGGTGCAGGAAGTCTCCGAAATCACCCGCGGCCTGAAGACCCTGGCGAAGGAACTGGATGTGCCGGTGCTCGCCCTGTCGCAGCTCAGCCGGCAGGTCGAACAGCGCGAGGACAAACGGCCGCAGCTTGCCGACCTGCGTGAATCGGGGTCGATTGAGCAGGACGCTGACGTGGTCACGTTCATCTACCGCCCCGAATATTACCTGCAACGCGAACACCCGGCCGAACGCCCCAATGAAACGCCCGAAAAATTCCAGGAACGGCTCGAACGCCATAACCAGCGCCTGTCGGAATCCCGCAACATCGCCGAGGTCATCATCGCCAAGCAGCGGCACGGCCCGACGGCGACGGTGGAACTGTTCTTCAACGGCGAGTTCACCCGCTTCTCCGACCTCGACCGCCAGCACGGCGACGATAGCGGTTTCTGAGCGCGCTGACCGGCGATGACAGATTTCACGACCGGCTATGTCCACGCGCCGACCACGCTGACCATCGATCTCGATGCGCTGGCGCGGAACTTCACCCTGCTGGCGAAAACCGCCGCGCCGGCCGAACCGTCCGCCGTCATCAAGGCGAACGGCTACGGGCTGGGCGATGAAATCGTTGCGAAAACCCTGCATGCCGCCGGCTGCCGGCGGTTTTTCACCGCCCATCTGGACGAGGCGATCCGCGTCCGCGCCGCCCTGCCCGACCCGGCTGTCGAGATCGGCGTGCTGAACGGCCTGTTGCCCGGACATGAGGCCGCCTACCGCGAGCATTCACTGTTCCCGACCCTCAACGATCTCGGCCAGATCGACCGCTGGTCGGTGATCTGCGACGAATACGGCCCGCTGCCCGCCGCCGTGCATGTCGATACCGGCATGCGGCGTCTCGGCCTGCCGCCGGACGAAACCGTCGTGCTGGCGAGCGATCCGGGCCGGATGCGGTTTCCCTGCCGCTACCTGATGAGCCACCTTGCCTGCGCCGATACGCCGGCGCATCCGCTGAACCGCGAACAGCTTGCCGCCTTCACCAGCGCGGTAGCGAAAATACCGCATGAAAAGGCGGTGCTGGCGAATTCCAGCGGCGTTTTTCTCGGGCCGGAGTATCACTTCGACATGATCCGGCCGGGCGTTTCGCTGTATGGCGGGCGGCCGAATACCGACGGGCCGAATCCGATGGAACAGGTGATCCGGCTTGAGGCGAAAATCCTGCAAATTCGGCACGTTGACGCCCCTCAGACCGTTGGATATGGTGCGGCACATACAGTCGAGGGGCCCGGACGGATTGCAACCATAGGCGTCGGATATGCGGACGGATACCTTCGGTCGCTCAGCGGCTGTTCTTCCGCCAGTATCGATGGAATCCGGGTTCCCCTGGTCGGTCGCGTGTCGATGGATCTGCTGACATTCGACATTACAGAGGCGCCGAAGGCGTCGGTAGGAGATACCCTGGTGCTGATAGGGCCCGACTACACAATCGACGAACTGGCGGATGACGCCGGCACCATCGGCTACGAAGTCCTGACCTCTCTCGGCCAGCGCTACCTGCGCCGGTATACAGGCGGCGCCGCCGGATGAACCCGTTACGCGCCATCGGCAAAGCCTTTATCGGGTTCCTGGCGTCGACCGGCAGGATAGCGGTATTCGCGGCGATCAGCGTATCGCACTGCGTCCGCCCGCCTTTCTACTTTCGGCTGATCGGCCGGCAGATGATCGATATCGGCTATTACTCGCTGCCGGTTGTCGGTCTGACGACTTTGTTCGCCGGCATGGTTCTGGCCCTGCAGAGTTTTACCGGTTTCGCGCGGTTTTCCGCCGAAGGGGCGATCCCCAACGTTGTCGTTCTGTCGATCACGCGGGAACTCGGCCCGGTTCTGGCCGGGCTGATGATCGCCGGCCGCATCGGCGCGTCGATGGCCGCCGAACTGGGCACGATGCGCGTCACCGAACAGATCGACGCATTGGAAACCCTGTCGACCAACCCGTACAAATATCTGATCGCGCCGCGGCTGATTGCCGGCGTCACCATGCTGCCGCTGCTGGTGCTGGTCGGCGACGTCATCGGCGTGTTCGGCGGCTATGTCGTGTCGGTCTACAAGCTGGGCTTCAATGCCTCGGCCTATCTGCAGAACACCTGGACCTTCCTGGAAACGATGGATGTGGTGTCCGGTCTGGTCAAGGCGGCGGCCTTTGGCTTTCTGGTATCGCTGATGGGCTGCTATCACGGCTATTCCAGCCGGGGCGGCGCACAGGGCGTCGGCGCGGCGACGACGAACGCTGTGGTCAGCGCCTCGATCCTGATTCTGGTTTCGAACTACATCATTACCGAAATGTTTTTCGCGCAATGAGCGACACACCGAAAATCCGCATGCGCGGGGTGAAGAAACAGTTCGGCCCCAAGGTCGTCCTCGACGGATTCGACCTGACGGTGATGCCGCGGGAATCGGTGGTGATCATCGGCGGGTCGGGGTCCGGCAAGTCGGTCTCGCTGAAATGCGTTCTCGGCCTGATCACGCCGGACGAAGGCACGATTGAAATCGACGGCGTCGATGTCGGCACGCTGTCGACGAGCGACCGGGAAGAAGTCAACAGCCGGATCGGCATGCTGTTCCAGAACGCCGCCCTGTTCGACAGCCTGCCGGTCTGGGAAAATGTCGCCTTCGGCCTGATCCAGGGCAAGAAGATGGCCCGCAAAAAGGCCCGCGACATCGCCATCGAGAAACTGGCGCAGGTCGGTCTGGGCGAGGATGTCTCGGTGCTCAGCCCGGCGGAGCTTTCCGGCGGCATGCGCAAGCGCGTCGGTCTGGCCCGCGCGATCGCCGGCGACCCCGACATCATTTTCTTCGACGAGCCGACAACCGGCCTGGACCCGATCATGGGCCATGTGATTGACGATCTGATCGTAAAATGCGTCCGCGATGTCGGCGCGACCGCCCTGTCGATCACCCATGACATGCCGAGTGCGCGGCGGATCTCGAACCAGATCGCGATGCTGTACAAGGGCAGGAACATCTGGCAGGGCGATACCGCCAATATCGACAATTCCGGCAATGACTATGTCGACCAGTTCATTCACGGATCGGCGACGGGACCGATCAAGATGGAACTGCTGAAACCTTAACCTTTATTCCGGTATTTTGGCCTTGGCCCGAGCAAAATCGACCTTTGTCTGTCAAAGCTGCGGCGCGGTGTATTCACGCTGGGCCGGACATTGCGATGCCTGCGGCGAATGGAATTCCATCTCGGAAGAAGTGTCCTCAGCGCCCCCTGTCGGCGGCAAGGCCGGCAAGGCGTCGAACCGGTCCGGCAAGGCGGACCGCGTTAATTTCGTGCCCCTGTCCGGGCAGCAGGTGCGCAGCAAAAGGCTGGTTTCCGGCAATGCCGAATTCGACCGGGTCGTCGGCGGCGGCCTGGTCGAAGGGTCGGCGACGCTGATCGGCGGCGACCCCGGCATCGGCAAGTCGACCCTGCTGTTGCAGATCACGGCGTCGCTGTCGAAGACATTGCGCTGCGCCTATATTTCCGGCGAGGAAGCCATCGACCAGGTGCGGATGCGGGCCGAACGGCTGGGTTGCAGCGACGCCGCCGTGCAACTGGCCGCCGCCACCGATGTGCGCGATATCTGCGCCGTGATGGAAGGCAAGGACGCGCCGCAGGTCATCGTCATCGACAGTATCCAGACCATGTATCTCGATCTGCTGGACAGCGCGCCGGGCACGGTCGGTCAGGTGCGCGCCTCGGCGCAGGAACTGATCCGGCTGGCGAAACGCTGCGGCATCGCCCTGCTGCTTGTCGGCCATGTCACCAAGGACGGGTCGATCGCCGGCCCTCGGGTGCTGGAACACATGGTCGATTCGGTGCTGTATTTCGAGGGCGAACGCGGCCATCCCTTCCGCATCCTGCGCGGGGTCAAGAACCGGTTCGGCGCGACGGATGAAATCGGCGTATTCGACATGACGGACCGCGGCCTGCAGGAAGTGCCGAACCCGTCGGCGCTGTTTCTGGCCGACCGGCAGGACGGTGTGGCGGGCGCGGCCGTTTTCGCCGGGATCGAGGGCACAAGACCGATGCTGGTTGAAATTCAGGCGCTGGTCGCCCCCTCGGCTTTGGGCACGCCGCGCCGCGCGGTCGTCGGCTGGGACACCAACCGGCTGTCGATGCTGCTGGCGGTGCTGGAAAGCCGCGCCGGATATCGTATCGGCGCCAACGATGTCTATCTGAATGTCGCGGGCGGGTTGCGGATAACGGAACCGGCGGCCGACCTGGCGGTTGCCGCGGCGCTCGTTTCGTCGCTGTCCGGCGAACCGGTGCCGGCGGAAACCATCGTCTTCGGCGAAGTCGGATTGAGCGGCGAGGTGCGCGCCGTCAGCCAGACCGAAACACGGTTAAAGGAAGCAGCCAAGCTCGGGTTCAGCCGGGCGTTGATTCCGAAACGGCGTGGCGCGAAGACCGGTGCGTTTTCGGGCATGTTGGTTACCGAGTTTTCGGACCTTTCCGGGTTGCAGAGCCTTGTCGGATCGTATACTGGCCGGCTATCACAAGGCCCTGAAGCATGAAAGAGGTCTGATGGAGAATCTTCCCATCGGTATTGTCGACCTTTCGGTTATTGGCATTTTGCTGGTTTCCGGCCTGTTGGCCTATCTTCGCGGTTTCGTTCGCGAACTGAAGGCGATCTTCGGATGGGTCGGCGCGATTTTCGCCGCCGCCTACTTCTACAAATACGCCGTCCCGTTCGTGATGAAGATTATCCCGGATGAAAATATCGCGACCATCGGCGCAGGCGTCGCAATTTTCATCCTGAGCTTGATCGTGCTGAACATCATCACCACTATAATAGCTGGCGGGCTGGAAGAAATCGGCGCCGGCGCAATCGACAAATCGCTGGGTTTCGCCTTCGGACTTGCCCGTGGCGCCCTTATCATCTGCATCGTCTATCTGGGCATGGCGAAGCTGATGGATAACGAGCTGCCGGAACCGGTCGCCGAGGCGCGGTCACTGCCGGCTGTTAAATTCGTTTCGATCGCGCTGCTGAATGTCCTGCCGGAAACGGTGCGGGAAAATCTCGGCACACGTGTCGACGACGCCAAAGCGACCGCGGACAAGGCTCGCGAAGTGCAAGAGACCTATGAAAAACTGACCCAGCCCGAACCGGAAGGCGATTCCGGATCGGAATCGGGGTACGACAGCCAGGAACGGCAGCAACTGGACGAGCTGATCAAGGAAGCGCAGTAAGTGCAACCGGGTAGCCGACAGGAAAGGTAAAGCGTGATGCTGACGACCAATCCCTTCCATTCCGAGAACGACGACCATTTCCGCGAGGAATGCGCCGTCTTCGGAATCTACGGATCATCGGATGCCGCAAAGCACGGGGCGCTGTGCCTGCATGCGATGCAGCACAGAGGGCAGGAAGGCACCGGGCTGGTTACCTATGACGACGCCAACGACCAGTTCCACGCCCATCGCGACCACGGCCATGTCGGCGAGGTTTTCGGCGACCCGAACGTGATGGCGCAGCTTACCGGCAACTCGGCCATCGGCCATAACCGCTATTCGACAACCGGCGACACGGTGAAACGGAACGTTCAGCCGCTGTTCGCGGACTTCGAATTCGGCGGACTGGCCATCGCCCACAACGGCAACCTGACCAACGCGGTGATCCTGCGCGAGGAACTGGTTCGCAACGGCGCGATTTTCCAGTCGACGACGGATACCGAGGTGATCGTGCATCTGATGGCGAACAACCGCGGGTCTGTCGTCAACCGCCTGGTTGCAACATTGGGCCGGATCGAAGGCGCTTATTCACTGGTCTGCCTGACCCGCAAGAAGCTGATCGGCGTGCGCGACCCGATGGGCGTACGCCCGCTGGTGCTGGGCCGGCTGGGCGATGCCTATATCTTCGCATCGGAAACGGTGGCGCTGGATATCGTCGGCGCGGAGAAGGTTCGCGATGTCGAGCCCGGCGAGGTCATCGTGATTGACGAAAACGGCCTGCGCTCGCAATTTCCGTTTCCGAAGCTCAAACCCCGGTTCTGCGTTTTCGAATACATCTATTTCTCACGCCCGGACAGTGTTCTCGAAGGCCGCTCCGTCTATGAAGCGCGCCGCCGCATCGGCGCGGAACTGGCCCGCGAAGCGCCGCTCGAAGCAGATGTTGTTGTACCGGTACCGGATTCCGGCGTGCCAAGCGCTGTCGGTTATGCCGCTGAATCCGGCATCAATTTCGAAGTCGGCATTGTCCGCAGCCACTATATGGGCCGCACCTTCATCGAACCCAGCGATGAAATCCGCCATCTGGGCGTAAAACTGAAACACAACGCCAATAAAGCCGCCCTGGAAGGCAAGCGCGTCATCCTTGTCGACGATTCCATCGTTCGCGGCACGACATCGAAGAAGATCGTTGAAATGGTGCGCAGCGCCGGCGCGACCGAGGTGCATTTGCGGATCACCAGCCCGCCGACTACCCATTCCTGCTTCTACGGCGTCGACACGCCGGAACGCGATCAGCTTATGGCGGCGAAGTATTCGATTGAGGAAATGCGGCGTCATATCGGATGCGACAGCCTTGTCTTCATTTCGATGGATGGCCTGTACCGGGCGATGGGCTTCGACGGGCGCGACAACGAAAGCCCGCATTACTGCGATGCCTGTTTTTCCGGCGATTACCCGATCCGGGTTGCGGACCGGGAAAGCCCGCCGGTCGCCCGCCAGCTTTCGCTGCTGAAAGACGCAAGTTGACCGACCGGCCGCCTCTGAAAAACCGTGTCGCGATTGTCACGGGCGCAAGCCGCGGTATCGGCTTCGCCGTATCTCGCGCCCTTGCCGCCGCCGGCGCGCATGTCATCGCCATTGCCAGAACGACGGGCGGTCTGGAAGAACTCGACGATGTGATTACGCGCGACGGCGGCATGGTAACGCTCGCGCCGTTCGATCTCGCCAAACTCGACCAGATCGACGCCGTTGTGGGGTCCATCTACCAGCGGTTCGAACGTCTCGACATTCTGGTTGCCAACGCCGCCCATCCAAGCCCGCTGACGCCGATGGCGCATTCCAATCCGAAAGACTGGGAAAAAACCTTCGCGCTTAACGTTTTCGCCAACCAGCGCCTGATCAGAAGCTGCGATGCGTTGCTGCGGAACAGCGATGCCGGTCGGGCGATTTTCACCACCTGTAGTATTGCCCGCGACCGCAAGGCGTTCTGGTCGGCCAACGCTGCCTCCAAGGCCGCTTTGGAAACCCTGGTGCAGACCTATGCGATGGAAGTGCAGAAAACGCCGCTGCGGGTAAATCTCGTCGATCCCGGCCCGGTCGCCACCAACCTGCGGGCGATGGCCTATCCGGGCGAAGACCCGTCAACCCTGCCGAAGCCGGACGATGTCGCCGGCCTGTTCGTCGATGCCGCCCTGCCCTCGTTTCAGGGGCACAGGCAGGTTATCGAGCCCGCAAAATAATTTAATTCCGGCTATTCGGTTCAGGGACCGATTTGCCGTCCCATCTCGGGCGCGGAACCGGGATCGATAACTTTCAATTCGCCGTGTTCGGAAACCACGACGCGGTTTCGCCCGGCCTCCTTCGCCGCATACAAAGCCTCGTCGGCGCGGCGGATCAGGCTTTCGCCGGTATCGCCGGGCTCGGCCGGCGCGACGCCAATGGAAATCGTCACGGTCTGGCTGGTGCCGACCGATGACATTTCGAACGGCGTATCGGCGACGGTTTTTCTGATCCGCTCGCAGACGATCTTGGCGATGTCCATTTCGGTGTCCGGCATGACGGCGACGAATTCCTCGCCGCCGATCCGGGCGACAAGGTCGACCGCCCGAACGTTCAGGTTAACCCGCATCGCAAGTTCAACCAGCACTTCGTCGCCGGCACCGTGCCCGAACGTGTCGTTGACCTTCTTGAAGAAATCGATGTCGAAGACCATCAGGGCCAGCGGCTTGTTGTTGCGGGCGTGGCGCTGGATCATGCTGTCCAGATGCGCTGTCAGATAACGCCGGTTGTAGGCGCCGGTCAGCGGATCGGTCAGCGCCAGGACAAGGCTGCGTTCGTAGTTTTCACGCAGCCGTTCCTGATAGCGCTGGCGCTTGATCTGGGTTCGCGCGCGGGCCAGAAACTCGTTCCTGTCGATCGGCTTCAGCAGATAGTCGTTGACCCCAAGGTCCAGCCCCTTGGCCACTCTGTTGAGATCCTGATCTTCGGCGAGAACCAGGATCGGCGTGTACCGGGTCGACTCGTTGGCCCGCAACTGACTGACGAACCGAAGCGGGTCGTCTTCGTGCATGTCGAGGTTCACGACCACGAGGTCGAAGGACGTATCGTCGGCAAGCACGTGGCGCGCCGCGTCGATTGAATTGCTGTGCAGGATATTCGCCGATTCAGTTTCCAGCGCGTCCCGGACCCGCTTGAGATCGTTTTCATTATCCTCGACCACCAGGACATGCGCGCCGCTGGTGTCGGCTTCGGTCAGGACATTGCCTTTTTCCAGCACGCCGAAGCGGTCGGATGTCTGTTCGCGCAGCCGCCATTCGTCGGTGAGAATTTTCAACCGGACGAGCGAGCGCACCCGTGCGAACAGGGCCGTGTCGTTCAGCGGTTTGGTCAGGAAATCGTCCGCCCCCGATTCCAGACCGCGCACGCGGTCGGCCGGGTCGGACAGGGCGGTCACCATGACAACGGGAATATGGGTGGTTTCCGGGTCGGCCTTGATGGCCTCGCACACCTCGAATCCGTCCATGCCGGGCATCATGACATCCAGCAGAACCAGGTCCGGCGAATGTATCCGCAGCGACTCCAGCGCGGACGGTCCGTCCATGGCCGTCACAACGTCAAAATACTCGCTCTGAAGTTTCGCCTCCAGCAGCTTCACATTCGGAAAAAGATCATCGACAACCAAAATGCGCGCTGTCATGAAAAACCCTGACCCGCCGTCATCGTAACGCGACGTAGTTCATGTGGGATCCGCACCGTATCAGTTAAGAAATTTTTCGACAGTCGCGAGGAAACTACTCACGGATATCGGTTTTGCAATATAGGCCTCGCATCCGCCTTCGCGAATCTTTTCTTCATCGCCTTTCATTGCAAATGCTGTAACCGCGATAATGGGTATCTGCTTCAGATCGTCGTCTTCCTTGATCCATTTGGTGACTTCCAGACCCGAAACCTCCGGCAACTGGATATCCATAAGAATCAGGTCCGGCCGTTCGGTGCGAGCCATCTTGAGGGCTTCCATACCGTCACGGGTTTCGATGATGTCGTACCCACGGGATTCCAATAGATCGTGAAACAATTTCATGTTCAATTCATTGTCTTCGACGATCATTACTTTATGCGTCATGCATTCACGTCCCATGGTCTGTTAAAACAGTAATCTGTAAGCGGGCTGATTGTGCCTTGTAAATACTGGCAAATAAAGCCCGGACAACGGCATAATCTAACCTGAGAATCGTTATCAAAGTGTTTACGGATGCAAATCGGACTGGATATCGGCGGAACGAAGATCGAAGCCCTTCTGCTGACCGCCGAAGGGGCGGTCGCTGAGCGTCTGCGCTGTCCTTCCGTAAAACACGATTATCCTGGAACTATTCAGGCAATTCAATCGCTTGTCAGCCAGCTCGATGCCGTCGCAGACACAAGGTGCAGCATCGGCGCCGGCATGCCCGGCGCCTTTTCGCGGGAAACCGGGCTGGTGAAGAACGCAAACTCGACCTGGCTGATCGGCAAACCGTTTAAGGCCGATCTGGCCGAAGCGCTGGGGCGGCCGGTCGCGATCAGCAACGACGCCAACTGCTTCGCCCTGTCGGAAGCGACAGACGGGGCGGCGGCCGGCGCGGCAGTGGTTTTCGGCGTGATTCTCGGCACCGGCGTCGGCGGCGGGCTGGTCATAAACGGTCGGGTGATCGAGGGGCCGAACGCCATCGCCGGCGAATGGGGACACAACCCCCTGCCCTGGCCGACAGACAACGAACGCCCCGGTAACCCGTGTTATTGCGGTAAATACGGCTGTATCGAGACGTTTCTTTCCGGCCCCGGCCTGTCGGCGCATATCGAGGCGATGACCGGCGAATGGCTGGATGCCGCCGAAATCGCGCGCCGCGCCGATGGCGGCGACCCGGTTTGCGAGAGCCAGATGCGGCTGTACGAAGACCGTTTGGCGCGCGGGCTTTCCCATGTCATCAACATCGTCGACCCGGATGTCATCGTGCTGGGCGGCGGGTTGTCGAATATCGGCCGGCTTTACCCCAATACCGCTGCCCTGCTGCCCCGCTATGTGTTTTCTGACAGCGTTAGAACCCGGCTCGTGCCGCCGGAATTCGGCGATTCGAGCGGTGTCAGGGGGGCGGCCTGGCTCGGGGCGGCTTCGGGATCATGAAAACCGCCTTCGGTCAGTTCCTGTGCCGGACCTGCCTATCACAATACTGTGATACAAAGGATTATCCCCTCATCTGCCCGAACTGCGGGTCGACGCGGGTAAAGGTGCATCCCGAACTGCATGACCTGTCGATTGCCCATATCGACTGCGACGCCTTCTATGCATCGGTTGAAAAACGCGACAACCCGGCCTTGCGCGACCGCCCGGTGATCGTCGGCGGCGGCCGGCGCGGCGTCGTTTCGGCTGCGTGCTATGTGTCGCGCCTGTATGGCGTGCGGTCGGCCATGCCGATGTTCAAGGCGTTGCAGGCCTGCCCCGACGCTGTCGTGATACGGCCGAACATGCAGAAATACAGCGCAGTCGGCCGCGAAATCAAAGCGCTGATGCTGGATGTCACGCCAGCGGTCGAACCGTTGTCCATAGATGAAGCCTTTCTGGATCTGACCGGCACCGAACGCCTGCACGGCGGCAGCCCGGCGACGACGCTGGCGCGGCTGGTTCTGCGCATCCAGTCGGAAATCGGCGTCACCGCCTCAATCGGCCTCAGCTTCAACAAGTTCCTCGCGAAAATCGCCAGCGATCTCGACAAGCCGCGCGGCTTCGCGATCATCGGCCAGGCCGAGGCGCTGAATTTTCTGGCCGACAAGCCGGTCGGCCTGATCTGGGGCGTCGGCAAGGCTTTGCGCAAAAAGCTGCTGCAGGACGGCATCGAAACCATCGGCCAGATCAGGCAGCAGGAAGAGGCCTGGCTGATCGCCCAGTACGGCGCGATGGGCCGGCGGCTTTACAACTTCTCTCGCGGGCTGGATGTCAGACAGGTCGATCCCGGCGACGCGACCAAGAGCATTTCATCGGAAACCACGTTCGATACGGATATTTCCGACAAGGCGACGCTAATGAAAAAACTTTGGCCGCTCTGTGAAACGGTCGCCCGGCGTCTGAAGGCCCAGAATTACGCCGCCCGAACCGTAACCTTGAAATTGAAGACAAAAGACTTCAAAACGCTTTCCCGAAACCGAACACTGGCAAGTCCGACACAATTGGCCGAAACACTGTACCGGACCGGATCCGCGGTTCTGGAAAAGGAAGCGGACGGTCGTAAGTTCAGATTGCTGGGAATCGGCGGCGCCGACCTGGTCGATCCGGGCAATGCCGACCCGCCCGATCTGGCGGACCCGGATGCGGCGAAACGGGCGAATGTCGAACGGGCGATTGATAAGGTCCGGGCGAAACTGGGTGACACGGCGGTCAGAAAAGGCCGTGGATTGTAAAGCAACACCGCCCGGCGCAACGGCCGGTACGGAGAACTGGGGAGAGAAGAATGGCGACGAAACCGAAACTGATGCTGGCGAGAAAGTTTCCTGACGATGTGGAAGCCCGGATCGAACAGAGCTACGACGTGGTCTGGAACAAGGAAGACGTCGTTCTGAGCGCCGACGATATCGTCAGCCGCGCCGAAGGCTGCGACGCCATCATGGTCAGTCCGACCGACAAGATCGACGCCGACGTCATTAGCCGGCTGCCGGACAGCGTAAAGATGATCGCCACCTTCTCGGTCGGTTTCGACCATGTCGACGTCAAGGCCGCGACGGCGAAAGGACTGGTCGTTTCGAACACGCCCGACGTGCTGACCGACGCCACCGCCGATATCGCCATGCTGTGCATGCTGGGCGCGGCGCGTCTGGCCTACGCATCGGAATGCCTGCTGCGGGAACGCCGCTGGAAACGCTGGACGCCGACCGAACTGCTGGGCGTGCAGGTCACCGGCAAGCGCCTCGGCATCTACGGCATGGGCCGCATCGGCCGCGCCGTCGCGCAGCGCGCCCGCGGTTTCAACATGGACATCCTGTATCATGACATGGTCGAACTGCCGAAGGATCTGGTCGGCGACGCCACCTACTACGCCAATGTCGAGGACATGCTGCCGCATTGCGATTTCCTGACCCTGCATTGCCCGCTGACGCCGGAAACCCACCATTTCCTGAACGAAAAGCGCATCAACACGATGCCGCAGAACGCCGTTGTCATTAACACCGCGCGCGGACCGGTGATTGACGACGACGCCCTGATTGCGGCGCTGAAATCCGGCCGTCTGGCGGGCGCCGGCCTTGACGTTTTCGAAGGCGAGCCGAAAATCAATCCCGGCTATTTCGATCTGCCGAACGCGTTCATCCTGCCGCATATCGGCTCGGCGACCGTGGAAACCCGAAACGCAATGGGCTTCCTGTGCGTCGATAACCTGGATGCCTTCTTCGCCGGCAAGGAAATGCCGACGCAGGTGAAACTGTAAGGGTAAGGGAGACACGGGCATGGCGGAAAAGGCACTGATCGTCGGAGCAGGCAGCGGGTTGAGCGCCTGCCTCGCCCGGCTGTTCCACAACGAAGGCATGGATGTCGCCGTGGCCGCCCGCCGGGTCGACAACATCCAGCCGCTGGCCGACGAGGTTGGCGGCAAGGCCTACCGCTGCGATGTCGCGGAGGCGGACGATGTGGCCGCGCTGTTCGACGCGGTCGATGCCGATATGGGCGCGCCCGATATCGTTGTCTTCAACCCGTCGAAACGCAGCCGCGGACCGCTGGTCGACCTCGACCCGGAAGAGGTTCGCCAGGCGCTGCTCGTCACCTGCTACGGCGGTTTTCTGGTCGCCCAGCAGGCGGCGGAGCGGATGCTGAAACGCGGCAGCGGGTCGATCCTGCTGACCGGGGCTTCCGCCGGGGTGAAGGGTTATCCGAAATCCGCTCCGTTCGCGATGGGCAAGTTCGGCCTGCGCGGCCTCGCCCAGAGCATGGCGCGCGAGCTGCACCCGCAGAATGTCCATATCGGCCATTTCGTGATCGACGGCAGCATCGCCCCGCCCGGCGAAAGCGGCGACAACGACAACCGCCTCAGCCCGGAATCGATCGCCGAAACCTACCTGCAGTTCCACCGGCAGCACCGCAGCGCCTGGGCCTGGGAAATCGAACTGCGCCCGTGGGTGGAGACGTTCTGACGGTTACGCGCACAATCATATACATTTTCATGCGCATGGTTTATGCTCATTTCTTATGAACCATACCCGCACCAAACCGGCGAAACGCGCTGCCAACCTGTCGATTGACGCCGATCTTCTGGATGAGGCGAAAGCGATGGGCATTAACGTCTCCACATCTGCGGAAACCGGCATTCGCACAGCTGTAAAAACAGCAAAAGAACAGCAATGGTTAAAAGACAACGCAGCGGCCATAGACGGTAAAAATCGCTGGGTTGCAGAACACGGTCTGCCGCTGGCCAAGTACAGACAATTCTAGTGTCACGGTTTGACGTATATCGGACACCAAATTCAGACAGTCTGTTGCTGGACGTCCAAAGCGATTTACTTGGTCGCCTGGATACGCGTGTTGTTGTGCCTCTATACGCTCTCGAACAGGCACCACCGAAAGCTGACGGGTTAAACCCGATATTCATTATCGATGACGTAACCTACATGATGGCGACAGAACAGATTTCTGCTGTTCCGATGAACCTGTTGGATGAACCAATAACCAACCTGTCCGACAAATTCGCCGAAATAACCGGCGCGCTGGACTTTCTGTTCCAGGGGTTCTGACCCGGAATCCGATTCCCACTTTCCGCCCTTCAATCGGCAAAGACTGCCTGTGCCTTTCCGGCCATGGTTAACCGCCGTTCCGATTCAGAAAACCGGAACAGCCGCCTATATGGTTAACAAAAGATTGGCACGGGCGTTGCGACATTCCTGTCGAGACACGGCTTGGAGAGGCCGTGACATGAGAGACGGGAGAAAAACAATGTCTGACGTATCGCATTCGAGCACCGGGCCGGACCGGCATGACCGACCCACCAGGCGGGCGCGCCTTTCCGATCAACTGGCGACAATCGCAAACGAACTTATTGAAGCTGTCGGCGTGCCATCGCAAAAAGAAAGCGATGCAGGCTCTTCAAACCCTTACAGAAAACTTCTTAAAAAAGCGATGGCGCTGGCCGTCAGCGCCAGGCGCGAGCTTGACCGGCGGGATTCCGAGATCGCCCGGTTGAAACAGTTGTCGATAACCGATGAGGTGACCCGGCTGCTGAACCGGCGCGGCTTCGACTACGCCATCGACCGGGCGCTTGGCCGCGCCCGGCGGTTCGACGAAACCGGTCTTGTCATGCTGATCGATCTCGACGGGTTCAAACAGATCAACGATACCTTCGGCCATCAGGCCGGCGACCTTGTGCTTGCCTCCGTCGCCACATTGTTGCGGGTCAATACCCGCGATATCGACGACGTGGCGCGGATCGGCGGCGACGAATTCGCGATTATCCTGACCGGCGTGGATGAACTTCTGGGGCAGCAGAAAGCGACCCAGATCGAAACCATGCTGAACAATCTTTCGGTGCCCTGGTCCGGTTTCGGCATTCAGGTCAGGGCGAGTGTGGGCATCGCCCATTACGACCAGACCGATACCCCGCAGGATATCGTACGGCGGGCGGACGAACGGATGTATTCGCAGAAGCGAAGCCGTCCGTCCCGTCTCACTCTCGTGGCAGGAACGGATGTGGCGCCGCAGAAAGCGAGCGTCACCTGCCTTCCGGTGTATTGAATGTCACGCGAGCGGATGGCGCCGAAGCGCCGGCTGCCGAAAGAAATACCCTGTTCCGGCTTACTCCTTCAGCCTCCCGGCCGGACCCGACGATGGCGCCCCCACCGCCATCGCCTGTACCAGAGACGCCCTGCCCCGATGGCGTGACGGTACACAGCGACGCTGCTTTCCCCGAGCGGCGTCGCTTCTTTTCAGGATACAGGCTATTTCTGGCGATGGGCCTGCAGGCCGACCTCGTCGAGCACCGCCTGATCCTTCCTGTCCAGATCCTGCCTGTCGGCCTCATCGCGCCGGTCTTTCGTGATTTCGTATTTTTTCTGTTCCTCGAACGCTTCGGCAAGCTGATCGCGCGCCTGATCGACATAAGGCTGCAACGCCTCGAGCTGCTTTTCCATCGTGGTTCGGTCCGCCTTTGCCCTGGCGGCATACTGGCCGAAAACAGGGCCGAGATCCGGCGTTTCCGAGGCAACCTTGCGCTCGTGTTCAACGCTCGCTTCCAGCGCGTCGATGCGGCTTTGCACGGCATCGACCTGGGCCATGACCTCGGCCAGCACCCGGCGTTTGTCATCGACATTGAACTTGGCGAGACGCACCAGTGTCTTCAGCGTTTTCATGGATTACGATCCGGTATTCGGTTCCGGTGGCGCTTCATCGGTCTCGCCGTAGGACATGTCCAGAATCTCCGCCAGCCTCATATAGCCGGATTCCAGATCGGCCTGCTCATCCTTGCCTTGACCGATGAATTCATCAAGTTGGGGGTAGTAGTGAATGGCCTGATCGACCGTCGGGTCCGATCCCTTGCGGTAGGCGCCGAGGCGGATCAGCTCCGCCATGTCGTCATAGGCGGACAGCAACTGGCGCGCCTGATTGACCAGGGTATTCTGATCCTCGTTATTGCAGGCCGGCATCGACCGGGAAACCGAGCGCAGGATGTTCACCGCCGGATAGCGGTTACGGTGCGCGATCGTGCGGTCCAGTACGATATGGCCGTCGAGAATGCCGCGTACCGCATCGGCAATCGGTTCGTTGTGGTCATCACCTTCGACCAGCACCGTGAACAGGCCGGTGATGCTGCCGTTGCCGGTGCCCGGCCCGGCCCGTTCGAGCAGACGCGGCAGTTCGGCGAAAACCGTCGGCGTGTACCCCTTGCTGGCCGGGGGTTCGCCGGCGCTGAGCCCGATTTCCCGCTGCGCCATGGCGAACCGGGTAACGCTGTCCATCAGGCACAAAACGTCCTTGCCCTGATCGCGGAAATATTCGGCGACCGCCATCGTCATATAGGCGGCTTCACGGCGCATCAACGCGGATTCGTCGGACGTGGCGACCACGACGACACTGCGTTCCAGACCGTCCGGTCCCAGTTCGTCCTGAATGAATTCCTGCACCTCCCGGCCACGTTCGCCGACCAGTCCGATGACGATAACTTCGGCGCTGGAAAACCGCGCCATCATCGACATCAGGATCGATTTCCCGACACCCGAGCCGGCGAAAATACCCATTCTCTGACCGAGGCAGCACGTCGTAAATGTGTTCAGACACCGCACGCCGAGGTCGATCTTGCCGCCCAGCCGGTTCCGCGCATGAGCGGGCGGCGGCTGGTTTCTCACCGGATAGGGCTGCTCGCCCCGCGGCAACGGCACACCGCCGTCCAGCGGTTCGCCGAACGCATTGATGACACGGCCCAGCCATCCGTCATGCGGTCGGACGACGGGTTCGGAATCGATCAGCTCGGCATCGCATCCCTGCCCGACGCCGATCAGTTGCCCGTACGGCATCGCCAGCGCCAGCCCGTCGCGAAAGCCGACGACTTCGCAGCGCACCCGCTTGTTGCCGCGCGCCACAAGGTTGCACCGGTCGCCGATCGACAAATGGCTTGAAACGCCGCCGATTTCCACCAACATGCCTTGAATGGCGGCAACGCGGCCGACGATTCGCGTCGCCGGCATCCGGTCAAGATCGGCGTTCAGACCTTCCAGGGCGTTTGACAGACCCATCGCGTATTTCCGCGCTCCGTTGGAAATGAAAGCAGAACCTAACGCGACTCGCGTTCCTGTGCGAGCAATACCGCGCCGAATCGGCAAAAATCAACCGGTTAACCATGATTATCAATTCTGGATATATTCTGATACCCTGTATCGGGACCTTGCCGACGGGCGGCGGCAATCTATAATTGTTAAGGTATTCCGGTAAGGGATTGGGTTCTGGAACCTGTGATGTGGGACCAAGTGTGATGCGTATTCTTCTGGTTGAGGACGATCCTTCAACGTCGAAAAGCGTCGAACTGTCGTTGAAGCATGAAGGCTATGTGATCGACGCCGTCGATCTTGGCGAAGACGGGCTGGAGATCGCAAAAATCTATGAATACGACCTGATCATTCTGGATATCATGCTACCGGACATGACAGGATATGACGTGTTGCGGCAAATTCGCGCCGCCCGCCTGAAGACTCCGGTTTTGATCCTGTCCGGCCTTTCCGATCTCGACAACAAGTTGAAGGGGCTCGATACGGGCGCTGACGACTACCTGACGAAACCGTTCGACCAGCGCGAACTGCTGGCCCGGGTGCAGGCCATCGTGCGGCGGTCGCACGGGCATTCGACATCGGAAATCACCTGCGGTCCGCTGGTCATTCATCTCGACCAGAAAACCGCCGAAATAAACGGCGAAGCCGTACCGCTGACCGGCAAGGAATATGGCATTCTGGAATTGCTGGCCCTGCGCATGGGGGTGACGCTTACCAAGGAAATGTTCCTCAACCATCTGTATGGCGGGATGGACGAGCCGGAAGCCAAGATTGTCGATGTCTTTGTCTGCAAGTTGCGCAAGAAGCTGTCGAAAGCGTCATCCGGCATCAATTTCATCGAAACCGTCTGGGGGCGCGGGTACGTGCTGCGGGAACTCGACAAGTCGCCCGACGATGTGGCCGAGACGAAAAAACTGAAACGCGCCTGACCGCGGTCAGCCCCCCGCCAGAGCCGGCGTCCGTCCGGCAAGATGATACATGCCGCGCTGCCCCGGCACCGGGACGAAACGGTTGGAAACGCCCAGCACGGTTTCGGCCGCACCGAGAAACAGGATGCCGTCATCCGCCAGTCGATCGGCGATACCATCCAGCACCTGCGCCTTTGTCGCCTGATCGAAATAGATCAACACGTTGCGGCAGAATACGATATCGAACTGCCCGAGATCTTCGGCGGAATTCAGGAGGTTATGCTGCCGGAAAGTCACCATCGAGCGCAACGAGGAATCGATCTGCCATTTTTCCTCGACCTTCCTGAAGTGCCGGATCAGGGTTCTGATCGGCAAGCCCCGCTGCACTTCGAATTGCGTATACAGTCCGGCTCTGGCCTTGTTCAGCATTTCCGAGGAAATATCCGTGCCGTTAATGTCGAATGTCCATCCCGACATCGCCTCGCCCGACTCGCGGATCGACAGGCACAGCGAATAGGGTTCCTGGCCGCTTGAACAGCCGGCGTTCCATATCCGCACCCGTCCCGCCCGGGCCTGCATCATGCCGGGCAATACCACCTTGCTGAACTGATCGAACGGACGCCGGTCGCGAAAGAAGCTCGTCTCGTTCGTCGTCATGATTTCCGTGATCTGCGTCAGGATCTCTTCAGGCATCTCGGAACGGATATGACGCGCCAGTTCCTCAAGCCCCGGAAACCCGTATTTCCGGCCGATCGGCGTCAACCGGGTTTCCAGCAGATACGCCTTGTCCTTCGGCAGAACCAGACCGGACCGGCGTTTCAGCAAACCGGACAGCAGTTCGAAAACTTCCGATTTCATCGCGCCGCCCCCCCGCGGTCGAACCGGCCGCCAACCTGCGTCAATATGCGAGGAAATACGGTCAAAGCAGACCGACCTGGGTCAGCTTGCTGTGGATGATTTCGCTGTCGAAAGGCTTCATGATGTATTCGTCCGCGCCGGCGGCAATCGCCTGTTTGATGTGGTCGACCGTGTTTTCGGTCGTACACAGGATAACAGCGGTATCGCGGCCGCCCGGCAACTGGCGCAAGGCGGTGAGAAATTCGATCCCGTCCATGATCGGCATCTGCCAGTCGACCAGCACGCCGTCCGGCAGGTGACGCCGGCACATTTCCAACCCCTGCGCGCCGTTTTCGGCCTCGCTTACCGTGAATCCGTACTCTTCCAGGATTTTCCGGGCAACCAGCCGGATCACCCGGGAATCGTCGACGATCAGACAGGTTTTCATACCAGTGCTCCGTCCGGACGCGTGCAGAACCGGCCGGGATTCGCATCCATGCAGGTCCAGAAAATACGGCGCCACCCCATCATCTTGGCAGGATACCTTAAACGTAAGCGGTTGAGAAAGCGCAAATCCCGGCTGAAAAAGAGGCGCTCAGACACAATCGGCCAGCGCCTGCAGAAGACCGTCGCGGTTGTACTTTTCAATGCGGTCGGTGAAACCGGCCCGATGGTCCTTCTGCAAGTCGTCCGGCGCGGCGCGGGATGACACCGCGATTACAGGAACCTTCGCCCAGCGTCTGTCCCGGCGCAACGATTCGATAAAGTCGTAGCAACTGCTGTCCGGCAGGTCGGTGTCGCAGAGGATGGCGTCTATCGTGCGTTGCCGGTCGCACACCGCCAGCGCCTGTTCCGCCGTCGCCGCTGTCAGCACAGTATAACCCGATGCGGTCAGGATCGGCGCAAGCAGGTTGCGGATATAGGCGCTGTCGTCGATCAGCAGCAATCGTTTGCCGCCCGGCGCGTCGGCGCGCGGCGGCTCGGCGGAAGGCGTCGGCGACGCATCTTCGCGATGTCTGTAGTCGCAATAGTGATCGGCATCGACGATGTCGGTCAGCACGCCCTTCAGCACGGCGCTGCCGAGCAGGCCCGGCCCGCCGGTCAGCGGCTGTATGGCGATGCGCGTGTCGACAATGTCCGAAACCTCGTCGACGACCAGCCCGACCCGCCCGTCCGGCCGGCCGATCACCAGAACCGGCTTTCTGCCGCTGTCGGGCAGGTCGATACCCTCCCCAACCGGCACCAGCGGCAAGTCCCGGTCACGATACGCCAGGGTGACGCCGGCATCGTCGATCGAGACATCCTCGAAATCGACCTCTTCCAGACGAACCACTTTAGCCAGCGGGACCGCCATCGGCCGTTCCCCGCCGGCCCGGAACAGCAGATAGGCGGACGGGCTGTCGCCGAGTGCCGGCCGCCCGGCAACCGCCACGACAGGCGCTGCAAGGGCGGCTGAATTCAGAACCATCGCCACAGAACCGTCGGCGAGAACCGTCGTGCCGGCATAGCAGTCGATGCCGCGGATGACCGACGCGACGGGCTGAACCACGATCTCTTCCGTCTCCAGCACGGCATCCACCAGAATGCCGAAAAGGGCATCGCCATTTCGCGCGACGACCACCAGACCGTCCCGTGCCGTCGCTGAATCAGCGTCATCGCCGGCAAGCTCGAAGACCGAGGCCAGGCTGACCACCGGCACGAGCCGGTCGCCCTGCCGCAGCACCAGCGACGACCGAACCTGTTCAAGCACCGTTCCCGATGTTTCGCCGACGGACAGGACTTCGTCGATGTCAGCCTGCAGCAGGGCGAAACGCTGATCCCGGCACTGCACGATGACCGCGGCCTCAAGCGGTTTCGATTGCGCTTCCAGCACGCCGCGGCGAAGCACCGAGGTGACGTCAGACAAGCGGCGCAACGAAGCGTCCACCGCGCCGTCGCCCCGGTTTCGCAGGATATCCATCAACTGGTTCCGGGTCGCGCCCAGTTCAGACACCATGCGCATCAGGTTTTCCAGCACATCCCGCCTGACGCGAACGGTTCCGGTTTCCGGGTCCGTTTCCCTGTCGGTCGCTACGGGAAGCCGGTCTTCCGCTTCATCCGTCGGTCTTTCCGGTGCGCGGACAGCCGCAGGCCCTTCAGGCTTGAGCCCGGGTTCGACGACACCGGTCTCGGCAAGCGCGGAAAGCCCGTTTACAAGCCGGTCGCGATCCATCGGATGGCCCGGTTCTTCGCCTGTTTCCCGCAAATGGTCGAGAATGGTTGAAATCCGGTCGAATGCGACCCGAACCAGCCCCTGCACGTCTTCGGTCAACTCTATATCACCGGCGCGAAGACGCTCGACGACCGCATCGGCGGCCTGGGCCAGCGATTCCAGTTCGAAAAGTCTCAGAAAACCGCTGGTGCCCTTGATCATCCGCAGCAGGGAATGGACGTCGTCCAGCAGTGCCGCATCGTCGGGAGTCCGCGCCAGCGCCGACAAATCGCCGTCAAGCCGCGCCATCCGGTCGGACGTTTCGGAGAGAAATTCGGCGAGCAGATCGTCCATTCGCGGCCTGTCGATCGTCATCGGGTTGCATCGAAGCGCCAAGCTTACGGGAAACCGGCCGCAAAAGGCCAGCCGAATAGCGGTCCTCAGGCCGGCAGAAGCAGCCGGATCGTCACTGTATCCGTGTCGGTTTCGACGAAAATCCTGCCGCCGATATCGTTTACCAGACAATACAGGTAGGCGGCATGAACCCGGTTTGCCGAAACATCGTCTTCCGGCCCACCGGTCCTGAGCAGCGCCGCGATCTCATCGCGCAGGGTCGCCTGCGTGCCGCGCGCCGTCACTGTAGTTTCCGTCCCGCCGGCGGTTATCGACAGGCGTCCGCCCCGCAACAGCGACGCCGCCGCGATTTCCACCGCCAGCAGCAGGCATTTGCCCGCGCCCTCTTTCCGCAGAACCGCTTCATCGCCCTTCATCGACCAGAGGCCGGAAACGGACGATTTTTCAAGATAGCCGTCGACGGCGGATTTCAGCATATCAAGGCCGATGGGCGCTCGCCCGGCACAGCCATAGGCAAGCCGGAAGAACTGCAGCCTTTGCGACGCCCGGCCGGAACTGTCCGCCAGCAGCGCCAGCGTTTCCGGATCCGCCTCGCCCGTTTCGCCCAGCATTTCGATACCGGCGGAGACGCCGCCGACGGGCCCGACAAGTTCGTGCACCAGCCGCGAGGCCATAAGCTCAGCGAAATCGGTATGCTTGGGCATTGGTATTCCAGATGACAGTTTTGAAACATTCATACTGCATACTCACAGGCTGTTTCCCTTGATCGAGCTCAATTATCGCGCAAAGGCGTTAACATATCCTTTCCGGATCGCCTGTCTGCACTGTTTTTCTTCATCGTCCCGTTGCGATACGCTAAAGCGGTTCACGTTTAACCGGCGACAGGGAGGACCGACGATGACCGGACAGGGACAGCATGGCCTGACGCCGGGCGTCTACGTGCGCAACGCCGCCGCGCCGGACTGGGGCGACGGCCAGGTACAGTCCGCAATCGGCAACAAGGTAACGGTGAATTTCGAACATTGCGGCAAGGTCGTGATCGATACAAGCGTGGTTCCCCTGCAGATCACCGATCCGTCAGGCGATTGACGCGGTCCGCCCGGCATGGCATTGCCCGGTCGTAACCGGATCAGTGAATGACGCGGACCGTACAGTGCCAATGCGGCAAGACGGTCAGGATGCGTCCCTGAAAAGATAAAAGTGATTGAGATGTCGATGGCTGAAGACAATGGGCAGGTAAAGAAGTTCCGCAATCCCGGCTTCGGGCGGCGCAAGACGGTGCCGTTCTCGAAAGGGCGTCAGCCCGACCCGAAAGCCGTCGAAGAGGTCGCGGCCCTGCTGGGCGACCGGCCGCGCGACCGCGACCTGCTGATCGAGCACCTGCATCTTATCCAGGATAAATACGGCCATCTTTCCGCCGGCCACATGAACGCCCTGGCGACGGAAATGAAGCTCGCGATGGCGGAAGTCTACGAAGTCGCCTCGTTCTACGCGCATTTCGATCTGGTTCTGGAAGGCGATGCGGCCCCGCCCCCGCTGACGATCAGGGTCTGCGATTCGCTGTCCTGCGAACTGGCCGGCGCGCAAGCGCTGCTGAAAGACCTGCCCGACGCCGTGGGCAAGGATGTCCGCGTCATCCGCGCGCCTTGCATGGGCCGCTGCCATGTCGCCCCGGTCGCCGAAGTCGGCCACTATCACGCCACCAACGCCACGGTGGACAGCATCGCCGAAGCGGTATCGACCGGCCACACCCATGCCGAAATTCCCGATTACCTGGGCTTTGAGGATTATGTCGCAGGCGGCGGCTACGCCCTTTTGAAAGACTGCCTGTCCGGCAAGCGGACCTTCGAGGAAATGGCCGACACGATCGAGGCGTCCGGCCTGCGCGGCCTTGGCGGCGCGGGTTTCCCGACCGGCAAGAAATGGAAGATCGTCCGCGGCACGCCCGGCCCGCGCCTGATGACCATCAACGGCGACGAAGGCGAACCCGGCACGATCAAGGATCACCATTACCTGACCCGCGACCCGCACCGCTTCATCGAAGGCGCGCTGATCGGCGCGTGGGCGGTCGAGGCGGAAGCCGTCTACGTCTACATGCGCGACGAATACCCGGATGTGCTGCATATCCTGCAAAAGGAAATGGACCGGGTAACGAAGGAAGGCCTCGCCGATCATACGAAGCTGATCCTGCGGCGCGGCGCCGGCGCGTATATCTGCGGCGAAGAATCCGCGATGATCGAAAGCATTGAAGGCAAGCGCGGCCTGCCCCGCCACCGCCCGCCCTATGTGGCGCAGGTCGGCATTTTCGGCAAACCGACTTTGGTCAACAATGTGGAAACCGTATTCTGGGTCCGCGAAATCATCGAAAAAGGCGCGGACTGGTTCAAGGGCCATGGCCGCAACGGCCGCACCGGGTTGCGCTCGTTCTCCGTTTCAGGGCGCGTGAAAGACCCGGGCGTCAAACTCGCGCCGGCAGGCATCACCATCCGCGAACTGATCGACGAATATTGCGGCGGCATGCTCGACGGCCACGCCTTCAAGGCCTATCTGCCGGGCGGCGCGTCGGGCGGCATCCTGCCCGCCAGCATGGGCGACATCCCGATGGATTTCGACACGATCCAGAAGGACGCCAAATATTCCTTCATCGGTTCCGCCGCCGTGATGGTTTTATCCGACAAGGACAGCGTGATCGACGCCGCGCTGAACATCATGCGGTTTTTCGAGGATGAAAGCTGCGGCCAGTGCACGCCGTGCCGCGTCGGCACCGAAAAGGCCGTGAAGCTGATGGCGCAAGACACATGGAACAAACCGCTGTTGCAGGAACTGGCGACGGCGATGATGGATGCCTCCATCTGCGGTCTCGGTCAGGCCGCCCCCAACCCGCTGCTCTGCGTGCTGGAATATTTCCCGGACGAGGTGCCTGCCTGACCCGTTCGGTCAGACAACCGGCTACCCCGACTTCGTAACCTGCGCGTCCGGCGCGTCGACGCCGTCCGGCACGCCGTCGACAAGCAGAAAGCTGCTTTCGGCGGCAGCGTGGCGTATTTTTGCCACTTCCTGGTATTCCGGTGAGTTGTAGAAGGTTCTGACAACCTCTTTCGACGGAAATTCCAGCACCACGATGCGCCTGTCGAAGGCCGGGCCTTCCAGCGCCTCGACCTCGCCGCCGCGCACGATGAATTTTCCGCCGTATTTCGTGACCAGCGCCGGCGTCTGCGCCGTGTACTTCTTGTAGGTTTCCGGGTCGTCAACACGGACGGTTGCAATCAGATAGGCGGTCATTGGCAGTTTCCTCCTTACGTCCAGTCCAGCACGATCTTGCCGGATTTGCCGGAACACATGGTTTCGAACCCGTCGAGATAATCGTCCACTTTCAGGCGGTGGGTGAGGATCGGGTTGAGGTCCAGCCCTTCCTGGATCAAAGCCGTGCCCTTGTACCAGGTCTCGAACATTTCCCGCCCGTAGATGCCCTTGATCTGCAGTCCCTTGAAGACGACCTGGGTGAGGTCGACGGCGGCGTCGCCGGGCGGGATGCCGAGAAGGGCGATCTTGCCGCCGTTGATCATCGCCTTCAGCATCGAATTGAAGGCGTGCGGGTTGCCGGACATTTCCAGCCCGACATCGAAGCCTTCGGTCATGCCGAGGCTTTTCATCACGTCGTCGAGGCTGGTTTTCGACACATCGACCGCGTTCTGGATGCCCAGAGATTTCGCCAGATCCAGGCGGTACGGATTGACGTCGGTGATCACCACATGCCGGGCGGCGACCTTTTTGGCGACGGCGGCGGCCATGATGCCGATCGGCCCGGCCCCTGTCACCAGCACGTCCTCGCCCACCAGATCGAACGACAGGGCGGTGTGGACGGCATTACCGTAAGGGTCGAGAATCGCCGCCAGATCGTCGCTCAGATAATCCGGCAGCTTGTAGGTGTTGTGCGCCGGGATGGCGAGGTATTCGGCGAACGCGCCCGGCCGGTTGACGCCGACGCCGACCGTGTTGCGGCACAGATGTTCCCGCCCCGCCCGGCAGTTGCGGCACAGGCCGCAGACGATATGGCCCTCGCCCGACACCCGGTTGCCTATTTCGAACCCTTCGACATCCTCGCCCATCGCCGCAACTTCACCGGCGAATTCGTGGCCGACCGTCATCGGCACGGGAATGGTTTTCTGCGACCACTCATCCCAGGTGTAGATATGGATATCGGTGCCGCAGATCGCGGTTTTCCTGATCTTGATCAGCAGATCGTTCGGGCCGTATTCCGGCACCGGCACGTCCTGCATCCAGATGCCGCGCTCCGGCTTCTGCTTCACCAGCGCTTTCATTGTTTGTGGCATGACAGTTCTACCTTTTCCTCACGATCCCCGGTCTTGAACCGGGGTCTTCATCCCATTCGGCGAAAGATCCCGGATCAGGTCCGGGATTCGATTTAAACAATAACGCCCATATCGCGCCCGACCTCGGCGAAGGCAGCGACCGCGCGGTCGATATCCTGCGCGCTGTGCGCGGCTGACATCTGGGTGCGGATACGCGCCTGGCCCTGCGGCACGACGGGGAAGAAAAAGCCGATCACGTAGACGCCCTTTTCCAGCATCGCCGCCGCCATATCCTGCGCCAGTTTGGCGTCGCCCAGCATGACCGGAACGATCGGGTGTTCACCCGGCGCGAGCGTGAAGCCCAGCTTCGTCATGTCGCTGCGGAAATGTTCGGCGTTGTTCCGCAGCCGGACCCTCAGGTCGTCGGACTGTTCCAGCATGTCGATCACCCGCAGGGAGGTCGCGGCGATCACCGGGGCCAAAGTATTGGAAAACAGATAGGGGCGCGACCGCTGCCGCAGCCAGTCGACGATTTCCTTCTTCGCCACCGTATACCCGCCGGACGCACCGCCCAGCGCCTTGCCCAGCGTACCGGTCATGATATCGACCCGGCCCTCGACGCCGCAATATTCCGGCGTGCCCCTGCCCCTGTCGCCGACAAAGCCGACGGCGTGGCTGTCATCGACCATCACCATCGCATCGTATTTTTCGGCCAGATCGCAGATCTCGGGTAGCTTCGCGATGAACCCGTCCATCGAGAACACGCCGTCGGTGGCGATCATCCTGAACTGGCTGCCGTCGGCCTCTTTCAGTTTTTCTTCCAGATCGGCCATGTCGGAATTGGCGTAGCGCAGCCGTTTCGCCTTGCAGAGCCTGATGCCGTCGATCATCGAGGCGTGGTTCAGGGCATCGGAAATCACCGCGTCTTCCGGCCCCAGCAGGGTTTCGAACAGGCCGGCATTGGCATCGAAACAGGACGAATACAGGATCGCATCCTCGTAGCCGAGGAAACCGGCCAGCCGGGATTCCAACTCCTTGTGTTCCTCCTGCGTGCCGCAGATGAACCGCACCGACGCCATGCCGTACCCATACCGGTCGAGCGCCTGTTTGGCCGCCGCCACAAGATCGGGACTGTCGGCAAGGCCGAGGTAATTGTTGGCGCAGAAGTTCAGCACATGCGCGCCGCCGGCGACCTCGATATCCGCCGTCTGCTTCGACGTGATGACGCGCTCGGTCTTGTACAGACCCGCGTCCTTCAGGCCTTCGAGCTCGGTCCGCAAGTGCCCGGTGAAAGAAGAGATCATGACGGCAAACCCCCGCGATTTGGTTCTTATGCTGCAATCATGGCTGGTATGGCGATACTTGCAAACCGGCAAAACGGAGAAATTGCGGGAACGGAAAAATTTTCAGACGGCACGTCAGGTGCCTGTGACCGAAATTGCGCACAATGACAGAGTCCCGGCGCCGTGACCGGCGGCAGCCAACCAAGTCCGGTCACCACGGCCTCAAGCGCAATCACCTGGGCGTTACAGTATCCATAATTTAATACTTTTTCTTGCAATTCATTCTTGATTACACCGCCCCAAGCCATTTTGATGGCGGAGATATATCAGGGAATGGGACCGCATGACCGGTTTTGAAAATTGCACCGTTCTTGTGGTCGAGGATCATATGGAAATCCGGACGCTTCTGGCGTCGGTGCTGACCGCGCTCGGCGTCAGGAATGTCGTCGTCGCCAATAACGGCGCGCAGGCCATCGAGATCATGACCCAGATGCGCCTCAGGCCCGACCTTGCCGGGGTGACGGAAATCGACGCCATCGTCTCGGACTGGGTCATGGACAATATCGACGGCGCGACCCTGCTGCGATGGGTGCGCCGGCACAAGGATTCCCCCGACCGGTTCATGCCGTTCCTGATGCTGAGCGCCAATGCCGACGCCGACAGGGTGGAACTCGCCCGCGATCTCGGCGCATCCGACTTCCTGGCCAAACCCTTCACGGCCGCAAGCCTGGCGGCGCATCTTGTCATCGCGATGACCGACGACCGTCACTATGTGAAGGTCGGCGCCTATTTCGGACCGGACCGGCGCAAACGCATCGAGGATGTCCCTGCCGAAAAGCGTGATTCCCAGACCCCCTATACCGAAAAGGGCGTCCGCTACTATCCGCCGCCGCGCAGCAAAAGGCGCAAGGTCAGCAGGGATTTCATGCCGGCGAAAACGGACCTGGAAACCGTTGAAATGGAACTGGAGGCCTGTACGGAAGACTTCCGGGACTGGATGGAGGCGTATTTCCGGCGTCTCGATGAGGCCTGCGCACACTGCGCCGGGGCCGACCCGAAACAGCGCGTCAGACCGTTCAACGACATCAACGCGATTTCGCATGAAATGCGCGGCCAGGGCGGCATGTTCGGTTATCCGCTGATCACCGACGTGGCCCGGTCGCTGTTCGGTCTGACGCATCTGAACAAGGACAGGTCTGACGGGTGCCTGAAGCTGATCCGCAACCATATCGATACGATGAAAGCCATCATGCATGAAAACGTCGAGGGGGATGGCGGCGAAATCGGCATGGAACTGGTGGCGGAACTGAGACGCGCGAACACCCTGTTTCTGGCCACTACGTCCGTTGAAGGCGCGGTCAGCCGCGACTTTGAAAAGGCCAACCGCTAGAGCATCGGTCATCCGGCGCGGTTGGAACATCCCGCGACGCTTCCAGGGTATGGTTTACCCCCGGATTGCGCTGTAAACTCCGGCATCATGAAACGACCCTTTTGCGGAATATGAATGCCATGACCGACACAGACACGAAGACCATCCGTTTCAGCCTCGACGGCCGAGATGTCGAAGCGAAAAACGGCGAAACCATCTGGCAGGTGGCGCAACGCGAAGGCGTTGAAATTCCACACCTTTGCTACGCGCCGGAGCCGGGGTACCGGGCCGACGGCAACTGCCGCGCCTGCATGGTGGAAATCGAGGGCGAACGGGTTCTGGCCGCGTCGTGCATCCGTACGCCGAATGAAGGCATGGTCGTGAAATCGGCGACTGACCGCGCCAAATCGTCCCGCAAGATGGTGTTCGAACTGCTGATCGCCGACCAGCCGGACCGCAAGGTCGCGCACGAAACCGACAGCAAGTTCTGGACCTGGGCCGACGATGTCGGCATCGCCGACAGCCGCTTCCCGCAGCGCGAGGCCGCTATCCTGTCGAAACTGGCGACCGACGCCAGCCACCCGGCGATGCGCGTCAATCTGGATGCCTGCATTCACTGCAACCTGTGCGTCCGCGCCTGCCGCGACGTGCAGGTCAACGATGTCATCGGCATGGCCTATCGCGGTCACGGCGCGAAGATCGTGTTCGATTTCGACGACCCGATGGGCGACAGCACCTGCGTCGCCTGCGGCGAATGCGTGCAGGCCTGCCCGACCGGCGCGCTGATGCCGTCAACCCAGGTCGATGAAAATCAGGTCTATACCGGCGGCGCCGACAAGGTGATCAACTCGCTGTGCCCGTTCTGCGGCGTCGGCTGCCAGACCGAAATTCACGTCAAGGACGGCAAGATCCTGAAGGTCGACGGGCGGGACGGTCCGGCCAACCAGAAGCGGCTTTGCGTCAAGGGCCGCTTCGGCATGGATTACACCAGCCACAAGGGTCGCCTGACCAAGCCGCTGATCCGCAAGGACGGCGTGCCGAAACGCTGGGATGACGAGGTCGACCCGGACAACCCCTATACCCATTTCCGCGAGGCAAGCTGGGAAGAAGCCCTGGCCTACACGACCAGAAGCCTGGCCGGCATCCGCGACACCGCCGGACCGAAGGCTCTGGCCGGGTTCGGCTCCGCCAAGGGATCGAACGAGGAAGCCTATCTGTTCCAGAAACTGGTGCGCACCGGGTTCGGCACCAACAATGTCGACCATTGCACGCGGCTGTGCCACGCCTCGTCCGTCGCGGCGCTGATGGAAGGCGTCAGCTCCGGCGCGGTATCCGCCCCGTTCAACGACGCCCTGAAATCCGATGTCTGCATCATCATCGGCGCGCGGCCGAACCAGAACCACCCGGTCGCGGCCAGCTTCTTCAAGCAGGCGGTCAAGACCGGCACCAAGCTGGTCATTCTCGACCCGCGGCAGCAGAACATGTCGCGGATGGCGTGGAAGCACCTGCAGTTCAAGCCCGGCGCGGATGTGTCGCTGCTGAACGCGATGATCCACACGATCATCAAAGAAGACCTGATCGACAAGCAGTACGTTCAGGCCAATGTCGACAATTTCGACAAGATCGCCAAGAACATCGAGGGCTTCTCGCCGGAAGCGATGGAAAAGGTCTGCGGCATTCCGGCCGAGGAAATCCGGGAAGTCGCCCGCGCCTATGCAACGGCGGAACGCGCCATCATCTTCTGGGGCATGGGCATTTCGCAGCACGTTCACGGCACCGACAATTCGCGCTGCCTGATCACGCTGGCCGCGATCACCGGCCAGGTCGGCCGCGAAGGCACCGGCCTGCATCCGTTGCGCGGCCAGAACAACGTGCAGGGCGCGTCCGATGTCGGGCTGATCCCGCATGTTTTCCCGGATTACCAGCTTGTCGAGAACCCCAAGGTTCACCAGTGGTTCGAGGATTTCTGGGGGTCGAAAATCGACCCGAAACGCGGCCTGACCGTGGTCGAGATCATCAACGCGATCATCGCTGGCGAGATCAGGGGCATGTACATCATGGGTGAGAACCCGGCGATGTCGGACCCGGACGCGAAACACGCCCGCGAGGCGCTGGCGAAACTGAACCATCTGGTGGTGCAGGAAATCTTCCTGACCGAAACCTGCTACTATGCCGACGTGATTCTGCCGGCCTCCGCCTTCGCCGAAAAATGCGGCACGTTTTCCAACACCAACCGCACGGTGCAGATGGCGCGCCCGGCGCTCGACCCGCCGGGCGAAGCACGGCAGGACTGGGAAATCATCCAGGACATCGCCAACGGCATCGGCCTTAACTGGAGCTACACCCATCCGCGCGATGTGTACGAGGAATTCCGCAAGGCGATGCCGTCGATTACCGGCATTTCCTGGGACCGTCTGGAACAGAACGAGGCGGTGACCTATCCGTGCGATTCCGAAGACGATCCCGGCCAGCCGGTGATTTTCCGCGAAGGTTTCCCGACGCCCAACGGCCGCGCCAACCTGGTGCCGACCCAGCTTGTCCCGCCGGCCGAAGTGCCGGACGACGACTATCCGATGGTGCTGACCACCGGGCGTCTGCTGGAACACTGGCATACCGGCGCGATGACGCGGCGGTCGGAAATTCTCGACACGATCGAGCCGGAAGGCGTCGCGCATCTGCATCCGAAGTTCCTCGCCGAGCTGAATGTCACGCCGGGCGACTTCGTGGAGGTGGAAACCCGGCGCGGCCGGGTGCGGCTGAAGGCCCGCGCCGACCGCGATGTGACGCCGAACATGGTGTTCATTCCGTTCTGCTTCGCGGAAAGCCCGGCCAACATGCTGACCAACCCGCAGCTCGATCCGTTCGGCAAGATTCCCGAATTCAAGTATTGCGCGGCGAAGGTCGAAAAGTCGGCGGAACAGGCGCCCATCGCGGCGGAGTAATGATTGCTAGTCATCCGCCCACCCTCACCCTCCGCCTGCTTGCGCAGGCTCCCCCCTCTCCCGCCGGCGGGCGAGGGATTGGTATGCGTGACCACTGAGCCCCTTCTCCCGCTGGCGGGAGAAGGTTGGGATGAGGGTGGTTGTTTTCGTTTGATCATTGCTGATTCCCGGATTTGATCCGGGATCTTTTCGAGAGTGAAACCATGACGACAAAACCGGACCGCCCCAACCCGCTGAAGCTCAACAAGCTGCAACTGAAAACCCTGGTGCTGGCGCAGATCCTGATCAAGGAAGGCGACCAGGGCGAGGAAGACCCGGAAACCGGCGACGTGACCCTGCGCGCCATCCCGCATGCGCATGGCGACCATGTGCATCTGGGGCCGTATACGGTGTCTTCGCGGGATATCAGCGGGTTCACCAACCCGGCGGTCTGGGTCGCGTTGATGCGCAAGGGCCTCGCCCGCGGCGGCCCGCCGATCACGCTCACCAAAGAAGGCGTCACCTACAATACCGGCCTCGACAGCAAGTTCGCTGAAGTCAGCGATCACTAAGACACAACAACCCAAAGCAGAATCAGGCAAGTCTTTTGGGGGATCGGTCATCGCTTCCCCGTTGCCGCTGCGCGCAACCCGCCTTATCTGTTTAGGCAGGGAGGCGGGGAACTGCCGTTTTTCATCGGACCGGCGTTAATCCGGTTGCGATGCCTGTATTTCAGCCCCCGCCCGTTTCAGCAGTTTTAATCAAGGAAAGGATTTTCCATGCCTGTTTCCTTTACCCTTAACGGCAAGCCGGTATCGGTGGATATCGACCCGGAAACGCCGCTTCTGTGGGTCGTGCGCGACGAGTTGCGCCTGACCGGGTCCAAATTCGGCTGCGGCATCGCGCAATGCGGCGCCTGCACCATGCATGTCGACGGCTACGCCCAGCGAACCTGCGTTCTGCCCATCGAGGCCGTCGAAGGGTCGGACGTCACCACCATCGAAGGCATCGAAGGCCGCGAGGCGGAGGCAATCCAGGCGGCGTGGCGCGCAATCGACGTGCCGCAATGCGGCTACTGCCAGTCCGGCCAGATCATGAGCGCGGTCGGTCTGCTGAAAGACAACCCCTCGCCCTCCGATCAGGATATCGACGACGCAATGGCCGGCAATCTCTGTCGCTGCGCGACCTACCACCGTATCCGCCAGGCGATCCACACCGCCGCCGACACAATGAAAGGGTAAGCATCATGAACGCGATCCCCAAAACACCCAATCTCAGCCGCCGTGCCGTTCTGACCGGCATCGGCGGGCTTGCCGCCGGCCTGACGCTCGGCGTCTGGCTGCCGAAACTGGCGAAAGCGCAGTCCGGCATCGTCGACGCCCCCGCCGATCCGTCGAAAGTTTTCACGGCGAACGCCTTCATCCAGGTCGGCATCGACGACACCGTCACCGTGCTGATCAAGCATATCGAATTCGGCCAGGGGCCGTTCACCGGCCTGACCACGCTGGTCGCCGAGGAAATGGATGCGGACTGGAGCCAGATGCGCGCCACCCATGCGCCGGCGGACGTTTCCAAATACGTCAACAAGCTGTTCGGCATGCAGGGCACCGGCGGGTCGACCGCCATGGCGTCGAGTTTCACCGTGATGCGCGAGGCCGGCGCCGCCGCCCGCGCCATGCTGGTTGAAGCCGCCGCCGATGAATGGGGCGTGCCGGCATCTGAAATCACCATTTCGAAAGGCGTTGTCAGCCATCAGGCATCGGGCAGAACCATCGGCTTCGGTGCGCTGTCGCCGAAAGCGGCCATGGTGCCGGTTCCCGAAACCGTCACGCTGAAGGACCCGAAAGATTTCGTCTTCATCGGCAAGGACATGCCGAAGCTGGATACCTTCGCGAAGACAACCGGCGAAGCGACCTTCACGCAGGATGTCTTCCGCTTCGGCATGATCGTCGCCGCTGTCGCCCACCCGCCGGCCTTCGGCGCGACCGTCAAAAGCTTTGACGCGACGGACACCCTGAAGGTTCGCGATGTGATTGAGGTGAAGCAGATTCCGACCGGCGTCGCCGTCTACGCCCGGCACACCTTCGCCGCCTTCAAGGGCCGCGACGCCCTGAAAGTGGAGTGGGATACTTCTGCCGCCGAAACCCGGTCGTCGAAACAGATGATCGCGGACTACAAAAAAGCGACCGAAAAGAAGGGGCTCGTCGCCGCCGAGATCGGCGTCGTCGACAAACGGATGGAACACGAGGAGACCGTTCATGAAGCGGTCTACGAGTTTCCGTTTCTGGCCCATGCGCCGATGGAGCCGCTGGACGGCGTTATCGAACGGCGCGGCGACGAGGTCGAAGCCTGGCTGGGCAGCCAGATCCAGACCATGGATCACGGCACCATCGCCGGTGTGATGGGGCTGAAACCCGAACAGGTGCAGGTGCATACCATGCTGGCCGGCGGGTCGTTCGGCCGTCGCGCCCAGCCGGATTCCGGTTTCGCGGCGGAACTGGCCTCGGTGCTGAAAGCCACCGACCAGGAAAAGGCGGTGAAGCTGGTCTGGTCGCGCGAGGACGATATTCGCGGCGGCCGCTACCGACCGCTCGGCGTGCATCGGCTGAAAGGCGCCATCGACAAGGACGGCAACATTTCCGGCTGGGACCAGACCATCGCCATCCAGTCGATCATGATGGGAACCGGCTTCGAGGACTTCATGGTGCGCGACGGCATCGACGCCACCTCCGTCGAGGGTGCGTCCGACATGCCCTACCGGATTTCCGATGTCCGGGTCAGCGTTCACAACATGCAGAACGGCGTGCCGCCTTTGTGGTGGCGGTCGGTCGGCCACACCCACACGGCCTTCGCGGTCGAGGTGTTTCTGGACGAACTGCTGCGCATCGCCGGGCGTGACCCGCTACAGGCACGTCTCGACATGATGGGCGTTGAATTCGTCCGCGAAAGGGCGGTGCTGGAACGGGTCGCCGATCTCGCCGATTGGGGCGGGCCGGTGCCGGAAGGCCGGGCCCGGGGCGTCGCGGTGCACAAAAGCTTCAACTCCTACGTCGCCCAGGTGGCCGAGGTGTCGCAGGGCGAGGAAGACGGCGTGCCGCGCGTTCACAAGGTCTGGTGCGCGGTCGATTGCGGCATCCCGGTCAACCCGAACGTCATCCGGGCGCAAATGGAAGGCGGCATCGGCTACGGCCTCGGCCACATCCTGTACGGGTCGATCGACCTGGAGGAAGGCGGCGCGGTGCGGCAGTCGAATTTCGACGAATACCGGTCGCTGCGCATCAACGAAATGCCGGAGGTGGACGTCGCGATCATCGACAGCACCGAACCGCCGACCGGCGTTGGCGAGCCCGGCACCCCGCCGGTCGGCGCGGCCGTCGCCAATGCCTGGATTGCCCTGACCGGCCAGCGCATCCGACGCCTGCCCTTCACCGCCAACCAGACGGTGAGCGGGTAAGAAGGTCCACCCTCATCCCGACCTTCTCCCGCCGGCGGGAGAAGGGGTTGGTTGTCCCTCTCCTGCTTGCGGGAGAGGGAAGAGCCTGCTCGAAGCAGGCGAAGGGTGAGGGTGTCGGTTTAAGAAATATGCATCTCAACCGGCGCTTTCGCGTCCGACGGCGCGATGCCGAAATGCCGCTTGAAGTCGCGGCTGAACTGCGACGGGCTTTCATAGCCGACCTGGTTGGCGGCGACCCCCGCCCGCATTCTTTCGAACATGATCAGGTCGCGCGCCTTGTCCAGCCGCACTTTCTTGATGTACTGCACCGGGGATGACGCCGTTACCTGCTTGAACGCCCGGTGGAACGCGGACGCGCTCATGCTGGCTTCCGAGGCCAGCTCATCGACCGTCATGGTGCGGGCGTAATCCCGGTGAATGACGTTCAGCGCTTTCGACACGCGGGCATAGTGTTCGTCGTGCCGGGTCAGTTCGTACAGGGATTTTCCGTTCGGCCCGGTCAGCGCGCGGTACATCAGTTCGCGCAGGATGGATTTTCCCAGCACCCGGCAGTCGAGCGGCGATGTCAGGCAGGTGAGCAGCCGGCACACCGTATCGCGCATCGCATCGTCGAACGGAATCGGCACGACGCCCCGGCCCAGCGCCTTTTCAGTGCAGGCGCCGTTGCAGGGCGTTTTCATTTCCACCACCAGTTCCCGCAAATCGGCGATATCGAGGCTGACGAACAGGCCGAAGACCGGTTCTTCCGGCGTCGCCATGCTTTCGCATTCGAACGGCACCGGCACGCTGAGGCTGAGATAGGTGGACGCATCGTAGGTAAACGTCTCGCCGCCCAGATAGCCGGTCTTTCTGCCCTGCAGGATGAACACCAGCCCGGCATTGTAGACCAGCGGCGTGCAGGCCATCGATTCCGTCGACCAGAACAGCGTGACGCCGTCGACATCGGTCTGTTTCTTGCCGACGCCCGGCATGAAACCGTAGTGCCGCTTCAGATCCGGCAGATAGGGTGAAAAATGTGTCATGGCAGGATTATATAGGAACCTTCTCCCAAAACATCCATTACGGCGGCAACGGTAGCAGGAATAGGCAAGTTTTTTGCAGGAATGGTCCTGAGCCGGGACTCTTTCATACACATGAAAAGAGAAGCCCTTGCGAAAGCCGGCGAATAATCGGCTAAACTCCCCCCATGCGTCTCCTGATTTTTCTCTGTCTCGTTCTTTCGGCCTGCGCCGGTGCGCCGGTGGAACAATCGCCGCCGCCCATCGCGGTGTCGTATCATGTTGTGGCCGTCGATGACGCCGCTGATTCCTTCGGCGACGGATCGGACAGGCCGGTCCTGCCCGCCTCCACCGCGAAGCTGATGACGGCCCTGGCGGTGCTGGATTTCGCGCCGCCGAACGCCACCTTCAAGACCCATCTGTGCCGCAACGGCGATACGCTGGCGCTGCTGGGTGGCGGCGACCCGTCCTTCGATGTCGAGGACATGCTGGCGCTGGCGATGAAGGCGCAGGACGATCTGGACGGTGTTACCGCCTTCACTTACGCCCCGGCCGGTCTTTACGGGTCGATCAACAGCCGACAGCCGGCGGATGCCGCCTACAATCCGCAACTGGCGCATCTGATGGTGGCCGAGGGGGCGTATCGCGGCCACCGAGCGGAAGACGGCAGCGGCTGGACCGTACCCGACGGCGCGCCCATTCCCGCCGAACCGGGCACTGACTGGTACGCCCATTCCGATCCGCCGCGCCAGGCCGCTGACCTGTTCCGGTTTTACGCGCAAGGACTGGGCATCGACCTGCCCGCGCCGCAGCCCGGCGAGATCGAATGCGACCGGCTGATCGCCCGGCAGGACAGCCCGCCTTTGTCGGCCCTTGTCGGCGAGATGCTATGGACGTCGAGCAACCCGATGGCGGAAATGCTGGGCCGCTTCACCCTCGGCGTGCCGGATGCCGGCCAGTGGCTTGAGTTCCGGCATCCGGAGATTTCCGGCTTCGCGTTGACCAACTTTTCCGGCCTCGATGCGGCATCAAGGCTGACCCCGCGCGCCATGGCGACGCTGCTGGCGACGGAAGCCGGGCGCGTTGCGGGCGACACACCGTTTCCCGCGATGCTGACGCCGGCCGGATGGGACGGCGGCCTGAAACACCGGATGCAGGAACCGCCGCTCGCCCTCGCTGTGTGGGCCAAGACCGGCACGATGCAGTACGGCGTCGGGCTTGCGGGGTATCTGATGGTGCCCGGCAAGGGGCTGCACGCCGTGGCGCTTTACGCGTTCGACGAGGAAAAGCGCCGGGTCTACGATGCCGCCGTGCTCGATCCCTCGCCGGAAATGGAAGCCGACGCGAAGGCCTGGCGCGACCGGGCAAGGGCCGCCATCGACGCCACCGCCGGACAGATCTACGAACGGCTATTGGCCAACTAACCGCTGGCAGGCTGCACGCGAATCCCCGCATCGTGACCGTCATCTTTTGCAATGACGGGTCCGCCCCATGAACATCATCTTCTTCGCCATGGTCGCGATTGCGTTTCTGGTCGCCGCCTACCATCAGATCACCTGGGTGCCGCCGGTCAGCGATGCGATTGCCGCCAGCCCGATGGAGAAGCTCGGCACCGGCATGATCGAGACAGCGGATGTGTCGGTCACGCTGGCCATCGGCCTGATCGGCGTGATGGCCCTGTTCCTCGGCCTGATGAAGGTGGCGGAGGCCGGCGGCCTGCTGGTCATCATCGCGAAACTGCTGCGGCCGCTGATGAAACGCCTGTTCCCCGACGTGCCGGCCGACCACCCGGCGATGGGCGCGATGATCATGAACCTGTCGGCCAATGTCATGGGGCTGGGCAACGCGGCGACGCCGTTCGGCATTCGCGCCATGCAGGAACTCGACAAGCTGAACCCGCACAAGGGCTGCGCCACCAACGCGATGGCGCTGTTTCTGGCGATCAATACATCCAGCGTCACCATATTGCCGACCGGGGTGATCGCCATTCGCGCCGCCGCCGGGTCCGCCGATCCGGCGGGGATCGTCCCCACCACCCTGGTCGCCACCATCTGTTCGACCACCATGGCCATCGTCATGGCGAAACTGCTGCAGCGGTATTTCCCGGCAGGCCCGGTCGCCGGCAGGGAGCCATCCGAGGCCGAACCGGAACAGCCGGAACCCGCATCGCCTTCCGCCGACCTGTCGCAAGCGTCGGAAGCCTATCCGATATGGGTCTCGGCGCTGGCGCTGGCCTGCCTGATTGGCCTTGTGCCGCTGACGGTCGCCTACGGCAAGACCATCGCGCCGTGGATCATCCCCGGCCTGATGATCGCGCTGCTGAGTTTCGGCATGGCGAAGAAGGTGCCGATCTATGAAAGTTTCGTCGAGGGCGCGAAGGACGGGTTTCAGGTCGCGGTGCGCATCATCCCCTATCTCGTCGCCATTCTGGTGGCGGTCGGCATGTTCCGCGCCAGCGGGGCGATGGAACTGTTGATCGTGCCGCTGTCGGTCATCACCGAACCGCTCGGCATGCCGGCGGAAGCCCTGCCGATGGCGCTGCTGAGACCGCTCAGCGGCTCCGGCGCGTACGGCATTATGGCGTCGATCATCAACGACCCGGATGTCGGGCCGGATTCCTATACCGGCTATCTGGTGAGCACGTTACAGGGGTCGACCGAAACCACCTTCTACGTGCTGGCGGTGTATTTCGGCGCGGTGCAGATCAAGCGCATCCGCCACGCGCTGGCCGCCGCACTTTCCGCCGATCTGGTCGGCATCGTTGCAGCCGTGGTGATTTGCTCTATTTTATACGGAACACTCGCCTGATCAGGAGGACTTACCATGAGCGACCGTATCTGGAGCGTCTATCTTTCCGGGGAAATCCACAGCGACTGGCGCGAGCGCATTGAAACGGGCATTGCCGATGCCGGCCTGCCGGTCGAACTGACAAGCCCGGTGACCGTGCATGAGGATTCCGACGATTGCGGTGTGGCGATTTTCGGCGCGGAACAGGACAAGTTCTGGCACGACCGCAAGGGCGCGCAACTGAACGCTATTCGCACCCGCACGCTGATCGAGGAAGCCGATCTGGTCGTCGTGCGCTTCGGCGAAAAGTACAAGCAGTGGAACGCCGCCTTTGATGCCGGCTTCGCCGCAGCCCTCGGCACGCCCTACATCACCCTGCACCCGACCGACCACGACCATGCGCTGAAGGAAGTTGACGGGGCGGCGATGGCGGTAGCCCGCGAACCAGAACAGGTGGTGCAGGCTTTGGCCTACATCATCCGCGGCGAGATGCCGAAGGCGTCGGCCAAAGCAGCGGCGGAGTAAGTCGCAACGCCGATCCCCGGGCGAAGACCCGGGGTCCATTCCTGCGGCCCGTGAGCAAGCGAAGACGACAACGGAATAGGTCCCGCATCAAGTGCGGGACTCTTGCTTTTAGAATTAAATGAACGTTCCCCGGGACTGAGCCGGGGTCTTTCGACGTATCCTGATAAAGATCCCGGATCGGGTCCGGGAATCGCATGAAAACGATATCTCCACCCTCACCCTCCGCCTGCAAACGCAGGCTCCCCCCTCTCCCGCCTGCGGGCGAGGGGATTTTACTAGTCCTCGTAGCTCCTTCTCCCGCTGGCGGGAGAAGGTTGGGATGAGGGTGGATGCTCAATACCCCAGCGCAGGATCAATCGGGTTCATGACGGGTTTGCCGTCGAGAAACAGGGTCATGTTGCGGAAAAACAGGTCGAGGGTCATCGGCACATAGGCGTCGCCGTCATCGGCCGAGACATGCGGCGTGACGATGAGGTTTTTCGTGTGCCAGAGGCGCGATTCCGGGGCAATCGGTTCCGGGTCGAACACATCGAGGATCGCCCCGGCGAGACTGCCTTCTTCCAGTTTGTCGCAAAGCGCATCGTAATCCATGATCGACTCGCGGCCGATATTGACGATCCCCGCCGTCGGTTTCAGCAAATCGAGCCGGCGCCGGTCGAACAGGCCGCGGGTTTCCGGCGTATCGGGTGTCGCCAGAAAAACGTAGTCGGCGCGCGGTAACACGCTGTCAAGTTCACCCACCGACACAACCTCGTCACAGTCGTCGACGGCGCGGCCATGCCGGTTGACGCCGATGACATGGACGCCGAGATCATGCACCCGTTTCGCCGTCGACCCGCCCAGGCTGCCGGTGCCGACAACCACCAGGGTTTTTCCGGCAATCGGCGAGGCGAACAGGGAATCGTAGACCGCATGGCGCTGGTTGGTGACGATAGCCGGCATATGCGAGTGCAGCATCAGGACGCTCATCAGGCCGAATTCGCCCGCCTTTGCGGCATGCACGCCCTTGTTGTTGGTCAGCGTCACGCCTTTGGGCAGCCAGTCGAGCGGCAGCAGGTGTTCAACCCCCGCCCCGATGATATGAATCCATTTCAGCTTCGGCGCGATGGCGGCCAGGTTTTCCGTCGGCAGGTTCCAGCACAATAATACGTCCGCATCGGCCATTGAGGCCTCAAAATTGTCGGTGTCCCAGTCGATGGTCGCGTCGATCTTCCCGGCAAGCCCCGGCATCTGCGCCAAAGCCGTATTGAACCGCTCTTTCGTGATGGTGAAGACGGCCTCGCCTTCCGGCGTGTTGGGAAACGAGCCGGCGGCCCAGCGGTTGTTTTTTACATGTACTTTGACGCCCATTGGCGAAGTCCTCGTCTGTCCTGATTGCGATCCGGCTCATACCAGAATTAATTCGCTTTCGGGTCAAACGAGTAATTCTTACGGGGACACGGCGATTCGGTCTGCTTCCGACGGGACCGCAACCCAGTTCCGGAACCGTCTTACCCTGTCCATGTGTGCGGTATTCGGTGGAAAAACAAGATAGTAGGAAAACTGATGCCGAACCACTGTATCGGACAGCCGGACAAGCCTTCCCGATTTCAGATCCGCTTCTGCAAGCTCTAGATATCCGATGGCGATTCCGGCCCCGTCCGCCGCCGCCTGCAGGGCGAAACTGGGATCTGCGAAGGAAAGACCGAACAGTTCCGGCGGCGGCGTCACCCCCGCGCCTTCCAGCCACAACCGCCATTCCTCACCAAAAGAATGGCCGGCAATATCCGCATGCAGCAGCTTGTGCTTCAAAATGATGTCGGCATCGACCGGCGCGACCGACGCCAATGGATGATCCGGCGAACAGAGCGGCGTCAGATGGATCGGCAGCAAAGGCTCGGCGACCAGCCCTTCCCAGGGCGGCACACCGCAGCGCACCGCCACATCCGCCTCGCCTGACAGTAGATTCAGATATCCGAGGGTCGGCTTGAAATGGATATCGAGTTCGGTTTCCTCCGGCGTCCAGTTCTTCAGGCGCGGCGTCAGCCATTTCGCCGTGAAGGATGGCGTTGCGGTCACGATCAGCCGCCGGCTCTCGTCCGTGCGGGTCAGTGTTTCGAGCGCTTTTTCGATACTGTCGAAGGACTGGGTCAGGGCCGGTACGAGAAGCTTCGCCGCATCGGTCAGTTCAATGCCGCGGTTGGTCCGGTCAAACAGCCGACGCCCCAGAATATCCTCAAGCGATCTGATCTGCTGGCTGATCGCACTGTGAGTCACCAGCAGTTCATCCGCCGCCGCCGAAAAGCTGCCGAGCCGCGCCGCAACCTCAAACGCGCGCAGTGCGTGCAGGGGTGTATTGCGTCGATTCATTGTTCGTCCCGCCCCCTTCGGATGTAAGATTACCTTACATCAAAGACGACAATTTCTCGATACACAATAGACTTCGGACTCCTCTATTCTGTCGCCGGTATATACAGGAGGAATACATGCCGGACTCGACGACCAGGCCGTCAACCAACCCGAAGCCGAACAGTGGCTATCATCAGAGCCTGCCGGGTACGTCGGACACGCTACTGACGCAGATCGGCCCCGGCACACCGGGCGGTGAATATCTGCGCCGGTACTGGCAGCCGGTCGCGCTGGTATCGGATATCGGGGAGCTGCCGACGCCGCTGCGTATTCTCGGCGAAGACCTGATCCTGTTTCGCGACCTGTCCGGCCGCATCGGCCTAGTACACAAAAACTGCCCGCATCGCCGCGCCTCGCTGGAATACGGCAAGTGTGAGACCCGGGGCATCCGCTGCTGCTATCACGGCTGGCTGTTCGACACCGACGGCACGGTGCTGGAAGTACCGGGGCAGCCCGACGGCATTGAGGACAAGGTGAAGAACGCGGTCAGCCTCGGCGCCTATCCCGTGCACGAATACAAGGGCATCGTGTTCGCCTATCTCGGCCCGCCGGAAAAACAGCCGGCCTTTCCCGTCTACGACACGATGGAGATCCCGGGCCAGATCATGCGGCCCTACAAAGCCCCCTTTAACTGTAACTGGCTGCAGGTGCTGGACGCGATACTCGACCCGATCCACACCGCTTTCCTGCATTCACGGATCAGCCGCGAACAGTTTTCCGAAGGCTTCGGCGAGATCGGAGAAATGGAATTCTTCGAACGCTTCATGTCCTATCTCGGCACCGCAACCAGACGGGTGGGCGACAATATCTGGGTGCGGGTGAACGAACTGGTTCTGCCGAACTTCACCCAGGCCGGGGCCGCCTTCGCCGCCGACGGCACCAAACCGCGGTATTTCGGGCGTTCAGCGTTTTCACGCTGGGTCGTGCCGGTGGATGACGAACACACGATCTGCATCGCCTGGGCGAATTTCGGCGAGCGCGGCGACCCGGTCGAATATGACACGCCGGAAGGACCGGAACTGATCGAACAGGGAGAAGTGTTCGACCGCACGCCGGAACAGCGCCAGCGTTTTCCCGCGGATGCCGAAGCCACCGAGGGCATGGGGCCGATTACCGAGCATTCGAAGGAATACCTGGTGCCCAGCGACAAGGGCATCGTTACCTACCGCCGAAAATTGCGGAAAATCATTAAGGCGCTGCAGGACGGAACTGAACCCGGCCATCTTACGGAACGCCATAACGGCACGGTGCCGACCTATGGCGGCGATACGGTTCTGGCCATCGGAAAGGACAAGACGGACGATGCCGCCCTGCTGCGCAAGGTCGGCCGGCAGGCAATGGACATCCAGTTCGCGGCGGAACACCTGCACGGCGAAGAGCGCGACGAGGACGTCATGGAAAAGCTGAAGGAACTGGAACGCGGCTAGGCCGTAAACTCGTAAACGAGAGAGGATTTTGCCCGTGACGGATCTGGATGGACCGGACGTCTGGCGGTTGCGGCGCGATGCAGCGGCATCGGGCAAGATCGACAGGCGGTCGGCGCGCCAGATCCGCCGGGCCGGAACGGCTGGCCGGTCGGCCCGCCTCTGCGTCGTCAATCCGCCTTGCCGATGCGCAGGCATCGCCTGCGGCGCATTTCCTGGCATTGACAGGCCGAACCGGTCAGCAAAAACTCTCTTCGTTTATGAGTCTACGGCCTGGTCTTCTGTCCGGTCCCGTTCGTACCGGTGCGACACCGGAAACGGCGGCAGCCAGGCCTCGCGGCGGATGGTCCAGCTTTCATAGGTCGGGGTAAACCGGTCCGGCGCGTCCAGTGAGCCCAGATGCACCTCGATTTCATCGCCGGTGCGGGCAAAGACCGACGAGCCGCAGGCGGGGCAGAAATGCCGTCCCTTGTAATCGTTAGTTTCGCCTTCAATCGTTACCGCATCCTGCGGGAACACGGCGGCGGCATAGAACAGCGCGCCGTGATGCTTGCGGCAATCGAGACAATGGCAGATGCCGACCCGGTCCGGGCGTCCCGATGCCTCGATCCGCACCTTGCCGCACTGGCAACCACCGGTGAAGCGATCCATGCCGCGCCTCCTACAGACAATGAAAAGAGCAATCAGTTAAAACGAACGAAAACGACAAGGCAATCAGCCACCAGGGACAAAGCCAGAGTCACGCCGGTTTGGCGTTAATGGCATAGGCAACGCCCGATTACGTCAATGCGCGACAATTTCACCCGGTTTTTGCCACCGAGTTCATGTATTGTCGGATTCTGCACTAGCACTGGCTTTCGAAAAAACGCACGTGGCAAACACGAACCGAGGAATGACATGATTGAATTTGAAAAAGCGAAGCTCGACCCGGGTTCTCACTTCCGAAAGCCGGGCGATGTGTTGGCAAGCTCGGACTTCAGTAATGTTCAGAAGATCGAAATACTTCGCCGCTGGGAGTACGATGCCAATGAATTGGCCGTTGCAGAAGAAGAAGGACTGACTGGTGGTGAACCTTCGATGCTTGAACAGATACTGAAAGCACTAGAAACGCTTGTGGAGCATATCGATACCGAGCATTCCCCGCCTACTAAGCAACATGGCCTATCCCAAGAGGATTTGAAGAGGTTAAGATAACGCGGCAACCAGTTAAACGTCAGAGTTGCCCTCCGTTTTATTCAACCAAAAAAAGCCGATCCTTCGGTTTTTACCAACAAAAATTCCACCACGGTTTGATTCGCATCAAGGCGAGATCCCACTCGCCCCGGCAGTATTCAGCTTTTAGCGGATAATCAGGAGAGTCCAGTGTCAGACCAACAGAGTGAAGCAAACGTTCGGGAAGCAGTTGGTGTCTTCAACAATGCTGATTCCCTTGTAGCAGCAATCGACGAGCTCCAGAGTTCTGGATTCGATCGAGCTGAAATCAGTCTTCTCGCCAGCGAATCTGCCGTGCAGGAGAAACTGGGCCACATGTATGAAAAGGTGAGCGACCTGGAGGACGACCCCGCGGCACCCCGAACAGCCTATGTTTCAACAGAATCAATTGGCGATGCCAAAGGCAGCCTGATTGGCGGGTTGATCTATGTCGGCGCCATGGCCGCAGTGGGATCAATAGTCGCTTCAGGAGGTTCACTCGGAATTGCCCTGATAGGGGCGACAGCACTCGGCGGGACAGGAGGATTTATTGGCGCAATCCTCGCTGAATGGGTCGGCAAGCATCATGCTGATTTTCTGCAGGAACAATTGGATCATGGAGGATTAATCCTCTGGGTTCGTACACGGGATGAAACCCATGAAAAGCGCGCAACGAAAATATTATCATCGCATTCCGCCTATGACGTTCATGTCCATGGCCGACCTAATATGAGCAGCTAGTTTAACGCGTTACAGACGGAAACAGACCATTATCCAGCCAATACCCACCTCCAATGCACCGACAGGTTCGGACACAAGGCATCAGTGAATGACGGCAAGCAACGCAACGGAAGATGCATTAAGGGAAGCGTTGCTGGACGAATACAAGGCACGTGCCACCTACAGAAAGGTTATCGAGACCTTCGGAGAAATTCGGCCTTTCATCAATATCGTCGAGGCGGAGGACCGTCATGCCGCAGCACTGCTAAGGCAGTTCAAACGCCTCAATCTGGATCCTCCGGAGGATCAATGGAAAGGCAATGTGGCGGCTCCGGCGTCGATTATGGAAGCCTGCAAAGCCGCTGTCGCCGACGAAATCAACAATGCGGAAATGTACAATCGGCTGCTGGCAACAGTTGATGATCCAACCGTCAAGAAGGTTCTTCTTAATCTTCAGGCTGCTTCACAAGATCGCCATCTGCCGGCTTTTCGCCGTTGTCTCGCCAGAGAGGCATCATGATGGCACGCATCGAATAACGGTATTCGTTGCTATCTCGATCAGAAGCGGAACGGTTTCCCGAATACTGCTATGCCGGTTCCGCGTAATAGGCCAGGCGTTCGAAGCGCACCCCGGTCTCGTCGAAATGAACCAACGCGGCTCCTTCCAGCGGCGTTTCGCCAGCCTGCCACCAGCACCAGCAGACATGCGGGGTGACGGAAGTATCGATTGCCCGGTGCCGATAGACCAGAAACGGCGACGGTATGACACCATCATTCAATTCCGCAGCGGCGGCTTTGAAGTCTTCGACAAACTTGATGAAGGTTTCCGGCGTTATCATGCCGGTCGCCGGATCGTCATATCGGAAATCCGGCGTAACGGCCTGCAGACTGAGAGATGGGTCGCCCAGCCGCCAGCCTTCGAGATAGATTTCCAGCGTTTCCTGAGCACTCATAAAAGCCTCCTACAGATACCACTCGAATTCCCGCCGCAACGGCACCGCCATCAGCGCATCGAATTCGTTGTCCTTCACGGCCTTGTAGATCGAGACATAGTCGTCGCCGAAATAGTCGCGGAGGACCGGCGCATGGTCGAGCTGGTTCAGCGCATCCCACAGTTTGAAGGGAATGTCGTCGGCCATTTTTTCGCCCGCATTGCCGTGGCGCGGCCCCGTTTCCGGTTCCAGTTTATTTGTGATGCCGTAGTGAATGCCGGCCAGAATGCAGGCGAGCACCAGATGCGGGTTGGCGTCGGCCCCGGCGATGCGGTGTTCGATCCGCCGGCCCGCACCGGTGTCGCTCGGGATACGGAAGGCGAGCGAGCGGTTGTCGTAGCCCCAGTCTTTCGTCACCGGCGTGAAGTTATTGGCGGCGAAGCGGCGGTAAGAATTCAGGCTGGGCGCAAGGAACGCCATCGATTCCGCCATCGTCGCCTGCAATCCGGCCATGGCGTGACGCATCACCGTCTCGTCCGGGTCGAGTTCCTCGTCGAAAATGTTCCTGCTGTCGTCGTTCAGGAAACTGGAATGAACATGCAGACCGCTGCCGGCCGAATCCGGATACGGCTTTGCCAGAAATGTGGCATCGAGGCCGTGACGCCGCGCCACCGACTTGATGCAGCGGCGCATCAGGCAGGCATGGTCGCCCGCGACGACCGGGTTTTCGACATGCCGCAGGTTCAGCTCGAACTGGCCGGGCGCATATTCGCTGGACGCCACCGATGTCGGCACGTTCTGCGCCAGGCAGGTCTGTTCCATCTCGATCAGAATTTCGGCGAAGTCTTCCAGCTTTTCCATGCCGTAGACCTTGGTCGCTGTCTGCGGAATACCCGAACGCGGGGTGATCGGCGGTTTCGGCCCCTTGTCTTCGGTGCGCTGCGGGTCGATCAGAAAGAATTCAAGCTCGGTCGCGCAGATCGGCCGCAGCCCGTCAGCGGTGAAGCGGTCGACGACTTTCTGCAGAACCACGCGCGGATCGAACCAAAGTGGCTGATCATCGACGGGGTCACGCATGTCGATCTGCACCTGGGCGACCGGCACCGGGCTCCACGGCATCGGCACCAGCGTGCCGGGAATGGGAACGCCGTAGCCGTCGGGGTCGCCGTCACTGAAACCATACCCCATCGGGTCTGAACAGTTGCCCGTCACATCCAGCACGAACAGCGACTTGGTGGCCTTGAACCCGCCGTTATAGATTTTTTCCAGATCGGCAATCGGATACCGCTTGCCCAGCGCGCCGCCGCAGATATCGAACACCACCGTATCGATGTAACGGGTTTCGGGGTGTTTCTGGAGGAATGCGTGAACCTCTTCGGGAAGGGAACCGTCTGCCATTTCTTGTGTCCTTAAAGATACCAGTCGAATTCGCGGCGCAACGGCGCATCCAGCAATGCGTTGAATTCCGCCTGTTTGATGTCCCTGTACAGGGTCAGATAATCCTGCCCGAGATACGACCCGAGGACCGGAGCGTCGGCAAGCCTGTCCAGTGCATCCCATATCTTGAACGGAATATCACGCGCCATCTTGTATCCGGCATTGCCGGGATGCGGGTCGGATGACACCGCCAACCGGTTCTTCAGCCCGTGATGCAGGCCGGCCAGCACGCAGGCCAGCACCAGATGCGGGTTGGCGTCGGCCCCTGCGACCCGGTGTTCGATGCGCTTCGCCGCGCCGCGCGCCGCCGGTATGCGGAACGCGACAGACCGGTTGTCGTATCCCCAGTCTGTCGTGACCGGCACGCAGTAATTCGCCTCGAACCGCCGGAACCCGTTGATGCCCGGCGAGAAGAACGCCATCGCCTCTGCCATCGTCGCCTGCATGCCGGCGATTGCCTGCCGGATTACCGTTTCATCGGGGTCGTTGGCGTCATCGAAGATATTGCCGCCGGCCTCATTCAACACGCTGACATGAGCATGCAGGCCGCTGCCGGTCATATCGATATAGGGTTTCGGCAGAAACGTCGCATCGAAACCGTGCTGCCGCGCCACCGCCCGGACGCACCGGCGCAACAGGCAGGCGTGATCGGCGGCGGTCACCGGATCGTCGACGTGATGCAGGTTCAGCTCAAACTGGCCAGGCGCGAATTCGCTGGATACGACACTGGTCGGAATATTCTGCGCGGCGCAGGCGCGGTCGATGGCGCGCAGCACGGCTGAGAAATCCTCCAGCTTTTCCATGCCGTAGACCTTGCGGACGGTGCTGGGCCGGCCGGTTGTCGGCGATTTCGGCGGCTGCGGCGCGCCGGCATCGTCGCGTAACGGGTCGATCAGAAAGAATTCCAGTTCCACCGCCGTTACCGGCTGCCAGCCGTCGGCGTGAAGACAATCGACGACCTTTCGCAGCACAACCCGCGGATCGTACCAGATCGGCGCGCCGTCGACCCGGCGCAGGTCGATCAGGCATTGCGCCGTCGGCTCGTCCGCCCAGGGAACCGGCGCCAGACTGCCCGGCACCATCTTCCCCAGCCCGTCCGGATCGCCATCGCTGAACCCGATACCCTGCGGGTCGCAGCAATCGCCGGTCACATCCAGCGTGAAAACCGCTTCCGGAAAGGCGAAGCCGCCGCTGCAGAGCTTGCCGATCTCGGCCACCGGATAGCGCTTTCCGAGCGCCGTACCGGCGAGGTCGAGCACGAAAGCGTCGACCGATTCCGTTTTCGGGAAGGTCGCCAGAAAGTCCTGAACATCTTTTGGTAAATCAGTCTTTGGCATCGGGACACTCTAGAGCAGGATCATCGCGGCCAGACCGAGGAAGGCAAAAAACCCGACCACATCGGTAACCGTCGTCAGCACCACGGTCGAGGCGATGGCGGGGTCGATGCCGATGCGGTCGAGGGCGATGGGCACCAAGGTTCCGGTCAGCCCGGCGACCAGCAGATTGATGATCATGGCGCTGGCGATCACCAGCCCGATCATCGGATCGGCGAACCAGGCCCAGGCGAGCCCGCCGATCAACAGGGCGAACAGGATGCCGTTGACGCCGCCGACCAGCACTTCCTTGTAGATGATCCGCATGGCGTTGCCGGCGGTCAGTTCGTTCGTCGCCAGCGCACGCACGGCGACGGTCAGCGTCTGGGTGCCAGCATTACCACCCATCGAGGCGACAATCGGCATCAGGATCGCCAGCGCGACGATCCTTTCGAGGGTGGATTCGAACATGGCGATGACCGCGCTGGCCAGAATGGCGGTCAGCAGGTTCACCAGCAGCCAGGAAAATCGCAGACGGGTAGTTTTTCTGACGTCGGAATAAAAGTCATCGGCCTGCACCCCGCCGAGTTTCAGGATGTCTTCCTCGTGTTCCTCGTCCAGAACATTGACGATATCATCGACCGTGATCACGCCGACCATCCGGCCGTCCTCGTCGACGACGGGGGCTTCAACCAGCCCGTATTGCCGGAACAGAAAGGCGACGTCCTCCTGGTCCATGGTGACGGGAATCAGCTTGGGGTCAGCCTCCATGACATCGGAGACCGGGGTCGGCCGGCGGGTGCGCAACAGCTTCGACAATTGCAGCAACCCGACCGGCGCCAGGCTCGGCCCGACCGCGACGATATTGTAGAAATCGTCCGGCAGGTCGCTTTCCTCGCTGCGCATGTAGTCGATCGTGTCGCCGACGGTCCAGTGCAGCGGCACGGTCACCACTTCGTGCCGCATCAGCCGGCCGGCGGAATCGTCGGGATAGGTCAGGCTCTGTTCGTAAAGCGCCCGTTCCTCTTCCGGGATGGTCCGCAAAACCTCGCGCTGTTCGTGCTCGTCCAGATCCTCGATGAAGTCGATGGCGTCATCGCTGTCCAGATCGCTGACGATGGTGGCGATCTGTTCGGCGTTGAGGATATCGACCACATCCTCGCGAACCGCATAGTCGAGATACGAGATGACTTCCGAATCGAGATTGTCGCCGATCACCGCGATCAGCGATTCCCGCTGGCCGCTGGTAAGCTGCTCCAGAAGGTCGGCGATGTCGGCGGCATGCAACGGTTCGAGAAGGGCATGAACCGTTTCGTTCTCGCCCTTCTCCAGCGCGTCTTCTATCGCCACGACGACATCCTTGGACAGGCCGTAAAGCTCGTCGAGAGCGTCGCCGTCGGCCTTTTTATCCTCTGTCAGTTCTTCGACGTTCGCCAATACCTGTGACCCTTTCCCGTTGAGTCGGAACCGGCCCGCTCAGACGAAAGCCGAAGTTGAGACAGACCTATTCCGCAGCGGCGGCAGCCTTCGCCGTGGCATGCATCTGGGCATCGACGACGGCAACCGCCGACATGTTGACGATGCCGCGCACCGTGACCGACGTGGTCATGATATGCGCCGGCAGTTCCGCGCCGATCAGCATCGGACCGACCGACAGGCCGTTCGCCAGAGTCTTCAGCAGATTGTAGGCGATGTTGGCCGCATCGAGGTTCGGCATGATCAGCAGATTGGCCGGTCCCTTGATCTTGCAGTCGGCGACAAGGCTTTCCCGCAGCAACGGCGTCAGCGCCGCATCCGCATGCATTTCGCCATCCACCTTCAGTTCCGGGTGGTCACGGTGCAGAATGGCGACGGCATCACGCACCCGTTTTGCCGACGGCCGGTCGGAAGACCCGAAATTCGAATGCGAAATAAACGCGATTTCGGTTTCGATGCCGAACCGCTTCGCCTCGTCGCTGGCCAGAACCGCCATTTCCGCAAGCTGTTCCGATGTCGGTTCGTTGGTGACATGGGTATCGGCCAGGAAATACACCCCGGTATCCAGAATCATCATCGACATTGCCGAGAGGTCACGGATGCCGGGCCGCATGCCGACAATCGACTTCACGTACTTGCAGTGGTTCTGGAACCCGCCGGTCGCGCCGCAGAGCATGGCGTCCGCCTCGCCGCGCTTCAGCATCAGCGCGCCGATGGCCGTCGGCCGGGTGCGGATGATCTCGCCGGCATGCGCCTTGCTGATGCCGCCGCGGCTGTTCATCTGGTGATAGGCATCGCGGTACTGCGAATAGCGGTCGTCGTTTTCCGGGTCGCAGAGTTCGAAATCCTTGTCCATCTTCAGACGCAAACCCAGCTTTTCGATCCGCATCTCGACCACCGCGCGGCGGCCGATCAGGATCGGCTTGGCCAGCCCGTCATCGACGACGAACTGAACCGCGCGCAGCACGCGTTCGTCTTCGCCTTCACAGTAGACAACCCGTTTCGGATCTTCCTGCGCCTTGTCGAACATCGGCTTCATCACCGTGCCGGACTTGTAGACGAAGCGGTTGAGTTCGCGGATATAGGCGTCGAAATCCTCGATCGGCCGGGACGCCACGCCGCTGTCCATGGCGGCCCTGGCCACCGCCGGCGCGATTTCCGTGATCAGGCGCGGGTCGAAGGGTTTCGGGATCAGGTTGTTTTCGTTGAACCCCTGCGCCGCCAGATCGCCGTAGGCGCGGGCGACGATTTCCGACACTTCCTTTTTCGCCAGATTGGCGATGGCCTTGACGCAGGCGATCTTCATTTCCTCGTTGATCGTCGACGCGCCGACATCCAGCGCGCCGCGGAAGATGAACGGGAAACACAGAACGTTGTTCACCTGGTTCGGAAAATCCGACCGGCCGGTGCAGACGATGGCGTCCGGGCGCACTTCATGCGCTTCGGTCGGCAGAATTTCAGGCGTCGGGTTGGCGAGCGCCAGAATGACCGGCTTGTCGGCCATTTTCTTCACCATGTCCTGCTTCAGCGCGCCGGGACCGGACAGGCCGAGGAAGACATCCGCGCCGGCGATCGCATCGTCCAGCGTGCGCTCGTCACAGGTCTGCATGTAGACCGACTTGTACTCGTCGATATTGTCTTCGCGCTTGTCCTGCACGACGCCCTTGCGGTCGCAGATATAAATGTTCTTTTTCTGCGCGCCCATCGACACCATCATGGCGACACAGGCGAGCGCCGCGGCGCCGGCGCCGGAAACCACGATCTTGATTTCGTCGAAGGTCTTCCCCTTCAGTTCCAGCGCGTTGTAGACCGCCGCGGCGGCGATGATCGCCGTGCCGTGCTGATCGTCGTGGAACACCGGAATGTTCATTTCCTCGCGCAGGCGGCGTTCGATCTCGAAACAGGCCGGCGCGCCGATGTCTTCCAGGTTGATGCCGCCGAAGGTCGGCTCCAGCCGCTTAACACATTCAACAAACGCGTCGACATCGGTTTCCGCGACCTCGATATCGAAGACGTCGACATTGGCGAATTTCTTGAACAGAACCGCCTTGCCTTCCATCACCGGCTTTGAGGCCAGGGCCCCGATATTGCCGAGACCCAGAACCGCCGTACCATTGGTGACGACGCCGACCAGATTGGCGCGCGCTGTATAGAGGGCGGCCTTTGACGGGTCCTTTTCGATTTCGAGACAGGGAGCGGCGACGCCCGGCGAATAGGCCAGCGACAGGTCGCGCTGGTTGGCCATCGGCTTGGTCGCCTGGATGGTCAGCTTACCCGGCGGGTACATCTGGTGATAATAAAGAGCTTCCTTGTCGAGATCGTCCATCTGTCTTTCCCCCTGTAGCATCCCCAAAGGCCCGGTTACGCCGCCAAATTATCCGGCGGTTCCGGACCCAGAACCCTTTGTGACCGCATCATGCGATGAATTCGCGGGAACTTAAAGAAAAACACGGTGACCGTTTACCGACCCGCCGCCATTCCGCTTTGAGGCTGCCGTGCCGCGCGGTTCAGACAACCAGCCGCGTTCCGTTCCGTCAGGCGATCAGCCAGATATTGTATCCGATATACGTGAAAAGCAGAATCGCGCCCTTCGGCCGGGTGACCTGCCCCTGCCCCCGGAAACTGAAGCAGAAAACGAACAGCAGGACCGTCGCCAGCCCGACAACGATAATGTCCCGCGACAGAATTTCGGGCGGAACGATCATCGGTTCGATGATACCGGCAATCCCCACGACCACCAGCGTGTTGAACAGGTTGGAGCCGAGAATGTTGCCGAGCGCCAGATCCGGCTGCTTTTTCAGCGCCGCCGAAAGCGACGACGCCAGTTCCGGCAGGGACGTGCCGACAGCGACAATCGTCAGGCCGATCAGGAGGTCGGATACGCCGAGCGCGCCCGCAACCTCGACAGCCCCCCAGACCAGCAGCCGGGAGCTGACGATCAGAACGACCAGACCGGCAATCGCCCGGAAAAGTGGCTTGCCCGCGCTATCGGCCGGTGGGGAATAGTGCGCTTCCACCTCCTGGCCGAAGGAATCCTCGCGATTGCGAAATCCTTCCCGTACGCTCCAGCCGATCAGCGCAAGGAAGACGGCGAAAAGCACGACCGCGTCGATCCGCGACAGCGCGCCGTCGAACAGCAGCGCGACCGTCAGCCCCGTGACGCCAAGCAGGATCGGGATTTCCCGCCTGATGGCGTCGGAATGAACGGCGATCGGGGCGATCACCGCCGTGACGCCGATGATCAGGGCGATGTTGGCGATGTTCGACCCGTAGGCGTTGCCCAACGCCAAGCCGGAATTGCCCTCATAGGCGGCGAAGGCGGAGACCATCATTTCCGGAAACGAGGTGCCGAACCCGATGATCACGATTCCGATCAGCAACGGCGGAACGGAATACTTGCGGGCCAGTTCGGCCGACCCATCGACAAATTTGTTGGCGCTCCAGATCAGCAGCGCGAGGCCGGAAACAATAGCGATTGAAGGAAGGACCATGGAAACCATTTCAATAGAGGAGCCGCGTCAAACTACAGGGCGCCCTGAATGACGCGCAACGATGCAGGACGGTGCTTTTACCGAACGCCGAAACATATGGTGCCGCTACCCGGCCCTTCCCATACCTGTTTGAATTATTTTGGGGGCGCCGGGCAACTCAGGTAAATGACTGATCCCGAACCCCGCCAACGATCAGCCACAGACCCCAGGCGACCAGCAGGCCACCGCCGGCCCTGGAAATCAGCTCGCCTCGCGGCGCGAGTTTTTCCAGCGCAACAATCATCGACAGGACGGCAATTGTAGTCAGGCTCATGACCCCGCCAACGAACAGCACCATCATCAGGGCCCAACAGCAGCCGACACAATAGCCGCCATGTCCAAGCCCCATCCGGAATGCACCGAGCCGCCCGGCGCGCCAGTCCGTCAGCAGAAACCCGATCGGCGTTCGGCATTTGTGAAGACATGCGGCCTTGAGCGGGGTCAGTTGAAAGAGACCCGCAGCAACAAGGATGCCGCCGCCCAGTAATGATCCCTGAACCTGCACCATGTGCGACAGGACTTCCGCGCGCTGGAAGCTCCATTGCAGGGCCGTCGCCGCTATGCTGAACAAAGCCCAGACGAGAAGGTACGCCGCAAGGAACCAATGGCTTGCGCTCCGGTTCCCGGGGTCTCGTTTGGCCGCGATCCGCCGGTGAACCACCATCATCGGAACGGCTGACGGCAACATCATTGCGCCCATCATTACCGACCACATCAGCCAGACGGCAGTGATTTCCCCGACCGTCCAACGCGAATTCATCGGCATCATCAGGCGCACGAAGGGCGAAGACATGTTGGCCGCGGACCACAGGACAAGACACCAGCCGGCTATGGACAGGACGGCAAGCACGGCCACGCCACGGCGCATCTCGGCGCGCCCCGGACGGTTGGATATGACCTCTGATTGTCGCCGGCTCAATTCCAGTAAGCGAAGTCGGTGGCGAAGCCGCAGCGCTCGGAATAGCTGAAGGACAGCGGTGCGTCCTGGACAGTCAGACTGGAGACGGATTCCTGACCCGGGTGATTATGCCCCGGAATACCGCAGGACACCCGACCGTCGAAATCGAAATTCCGCACGACCTGCGCCGAGGCAGAGGTACCGACGGTAATGGTTTCGACGCCGGCCATATGGCCAAGCCGGATTTCTGCGCGCTTGATGCCCAGTATTGTTGAGAAATATGCCGTGACCTCGAGATTTCCGGCTGCCTTGCCGCTGAAAATCCGGCTCAGTGTGTCGAACTGAGAGTCTGATGCGGATTCGTCAATGTAGATGAAGACAGACCAGATATCGTCGCCGACATCATCGTTATAGGTTCCCGCAATAGCCACGTTCAGGTCCGATAGATCAACGCTGCCCATATGTCCCTTTGCGATGCGCCACGAAAGCAGGAAATCGCAATCGCCGTAGGTCGAGCGACCACCGGCAACATCGCCCTGCCGACGGCACGGACAAACGGCATCGCAATTGCACGCCTCGTAGTAACTTCCTGCGATATGGTATGTCGGCTGTTCGCGCATGTCCGTTCCCCAATTCAAAAGCTGATCATCGCCTTTTGAATGCGGGCGAAGAACGCACCCACGGCCAAACGGTAGAGTGATGTTGGGGTAAGGGCCTCACGCTGGCAAGGTAAGTTTCGTGCCCCACGGATACCCGGCCGCCGAGGATGCCCTCCTTGCGCGAGACGGCGACACACAGCGAACCACAATCGCTATCGCCCCCGCCTACTGTACCGCGAGTGCGGTTTTGCCGCGCCGGGTGCGGGCCGTCGCCGCCGGAAACCCGCCAAGCCACTGAAATCCCGCCATAAAAAATCCTTCAAAAACTGCACCATACGACACCTATCGGATGAGCGGGCCATCGCCTAGTTTGCCGGCCTTGCAGGACACACCGCGGACTGGACCCGGTGTGGCCGAACAACACTTAATGACATGGAAAGAAGACCCGATGGCCCTGCACAACCCTATTACCACCCGCCCCGCCGGCAAGGCGGATGCCCGCGCCCTTGCGCAACTGATCGACATCGCCGGCGAAGGCGTTCCCGCCTGGCTGTGGAGCAGGTCCTGCGGCGACGGCCAGTCCCCGCTCGATATCGGCGAGGAACGCGCGCAACGCGACGCCGGCGGGTTCTCCTACATCAACGCCGAAGTGGCCGTGACCGGCAACGAGGTCGTCGGCATGGTGCTGAGCTATCCGATCGACACGGCCCCTGAAGACGATCCGAACGACCTGCCCGCCCCGCTCGCGCCGTTCATCGAACTGGAGGCGAAATCCGTCGGCACTTGCTACGTCAACGCGCTTGCCGTGCGGCCGGGCCATCGCGGCCGGGGCATCGGCGCACGGCTGCTTGCCTGCGCCGAACATTCCGCGCGCGACAAGGGATATGCGAAAGTCAGCATTCAGGTGTTCGAACAGAATGTCGATGCGCTGAAGCAGTGCCGACGGCTGGGCTATCGCGATATCGCGCAAAGCCCGGTGCGGGAGCATCCCTGCCAGCCGTACTACACCGGCAACGTCATTCTGCTGGAAAAGGATCTGTAGGTCACAGACCCGGGGATCGCCGGTGGCCCAAGAAGGTTCGTGCGCTGGATTTCGGTTCTGACCCGCCCTATATTACAGGGAGGTGGCATATTGCTACCGATAAGGCGAAGGACTTTTGTATGGCGAAGTCAATCAAGATTCCTGACGAAGCGATGGAAATCGTGAAACAGGAAGCCCGACTCCAAAGCCGTTCGCTGGCCGGACAGATGGTCCACTGGATGAATATCGGCCGGGCAATCGAACAATCCGGCACGTTCAACTACCAGCACATCCGCGATGCCCTTGCCGGAACGCGGTCGCCGGATGCATTGACCGCAGAGGAACAGGACGTCTTTCTGGCCGAGTTCGGCGACAAATCTGCGCATCCATCAGAAAAAGAACAGGCTTTCTTCGAAAATCGGCGCAAACAGGGCTAAGGAATCAGGCTGGCCGATGGCTAATCCAGCCGCCCGCGCGCATTCTTTCCTTCAGGAACGGGCAACCGGTTCACATCGCGACCCGCATCCCGGCTTGGATCGGCGATCTGTATGGCGACCTGGTCCATCGCCGATAGTTTCTATTTGTCTTTGAAAAGTTGGTGCGGTCGAGAAGACACTACACTCTGCCCGCATCTACACCATTAAGGCTCTGAAATCGTTAGTAAATTTAACCCTTAACCTATAACACTCTTTGTCTATAACACCATTGCATATCGGTTTCAAACATCACAATTGGAAAACCAGAAATCGGCCCTGAGGTCTTCCCAGGTCCGTATTGCTTTTCATAAATCAATGCTGTGTAGAGTCAAAAGCGAGCGACTTATTCGTTCATTTGGTCGAGTACAAGAAGCTGAAGCCTGTCACGATAAACCGCATCAAACTGCCGCGTCCGTGCCCGATGGTGCAGCCACACTATACCCGCCCCTATCAGAAACACGATCAAGGCAAATAACTCTTGTCCGCCAACACCTACGACTACTATCGCCATCAAAGCAGGAATCCCGAATCGCATGAGTAATTGTCCGTCAGCGTTGGGATCGCGCATTTTTAAAGTCGCTTCTGCTTGCTCTTTGGCCAGCATCTGTAGTTTCAAATCCGCTCGGAGAAGATCGTAATCGGTGACATGCTCTATTTCCATCGAGGAACTACCTGCTTTTATCGAGTGGCGAGAATGAACCACACAAAAACACGGGGAGAAAACCCAGGGCAAGGTCTGCTGCCCTGGGTCATACCTTTCAGTCAAACATTCGGTCCACAACACTTCCCAGGCTCCGCCGGTCCCGGATCAGCCTCTTCTCGATCCGACCATCCGGGCCGGTGCGATAATACACCTTCCCGGATTCATACTCCTCATCGTCGCGGCTCCCTTCCCCGCCCATCAGTTCGCGGAACCGCTTACTGTCAAATCCAGCCAAATTAGCCTCCTATATTCTCCGCGATCCGGTCGCGGAATTGATTGAAGTTCACCCCGTGGCGGACGTGATATCCGCCCCGCTGGTACTTTGCGAGTTCGCCTTCGATAGCCTGAATACGTCCGAGCAGATCATCCGCCGGTAGCCCCATGGCGACCTCCTCATTGTAGGTGATCAACAGGGCATCCCGTCGCTGCCTTAGCTCTTCGGCGTTCTCATCTTCACCGGCCCATAGCTCCAGGTCTTCTTCCGGTATCAGACACTGCCGAAGCGGGAGCCGTTTGAGCTCCTCGACGTTGAACCGAGCACCGGCAACCATTGAAGCCTCATCGACCGACAAGATGTCCTGGAAAGCTGCAACGGCGTAGCTGAGCGCATCCACGATGTCGTCGTTCTTCAGCCCTCGCCCGTCATATTTAACGCCCGTCAACTGGTTCACGAAATCGACGCCGTGCTCTGGATCGGTCAGAACGCCCCGGCAAACCAAGACCCGACCGGATGCAAAGGCCGGGGCAAGGGTTTCGATGATTCGCCGCCCCTTTCGCTGCTTACCAGTTGTCACCGGGTCCACTTTGATCGGGTAGCCGCGCCGGGCCGTCTCTCCTGCAAGCTGGGAAGCGAACAAGCCGTCCTTTTCCTGCTCGACCAGAATACGGTTAGCCTTGTGCTCAACGATGATCCGGGCACATTCCTGGATGGCCGCGCCGGTCGAGTGAGCCCGTACACCAATGGCCCGCCGAATGATCACCCTGCCGCCAGCGGTGGATGAGACAATCGACAAACCAATGGCATCACCCTTTCCGACCAACCCGCCAGCCGGGTCTACGGCTGCGACAGTCTGGACATAAGGCTTACAGTCCTGGGAAGCCTCCGACACGCCATGCCAATTGTCGCCTTCTTCGGCATGGCCCTTTGGGAGACCTTGGAGAACGTCTCCACCCCCACGGATCACAATCGGGGCCGACATTGAGCCCGGCTCGATATCGACAACCGGCAACGAGGCAATCTTGATCGGGCGCTCGTTGGTCGCCGCCTGTGTCAGGTCGATCCGCCAGTGAAGCGCGAACAACCTGGTGGACATCTTCCGCTTTCTGCTTTCGATGTCCGCTGCCGAGAAACGGTCCGGCCAGCGGCTATGGAACACTTCCTTGCCATCCAGGATATCGGAATCGAACAGGCAAGCCCGGTGCTCATCCCAGGAGCCCTCTTCCACAAGCCGACCATACAGTGACATCTCAGACTGAGGCGTCCCGAGAACCACGACGCGGCTGTATGGATCAGGCACAAGCACGTTATGCGCTTCCGAGATTTGATCCTGCAGCTTGTCGATTGAGTCGGCTGTGTCGTGCTTCGGCGTCTCCACATCATCCAAGATGATAAGTCGAGCCCGTTTGCCGGTAATCTGCCCAGTGATGCCAATTGAACGGAAGCTGACGGACATGCCCAGCTTTCCAGAGGCCGGACCAACGACAAAGCTGGAGGCGTTATCCGGGTCTTCGTCTTCGGGCCTCAGGTCTTCCAATACCGGGGACCACTCGATGAACCCTCGGACCATCCGCAACATGTCACGCGCATGGCTTTCTCCCTGGGAGACGACAAGGATGGTCTCGTTCACCGGGTCGCGCCATAAACGCCAAAGCGCATAGAAGGCCGTATAGGTCGATTTGGCTGAGCCTCGGGACGCAAGGATGAGGATATCCCGCTCCTTCGACAGCAGCCCCGAGACGATGTCGTCGTGAATTACACCCGGCTCACGCCATCCCGGCAACAAAGGCCGAATGACAGCATGAACGAAGGTCCAGAATGCAACACGCTCATCGGTCATGAGACCGCCGCCCGCCGGGTCCGCCCGCATCAACGTTGCCGCCTTTATTGCCGACAGCAATTCAGCCTTACGGGCCAGATCGGGCCGGTTCTGTTCGGACAGGCGCGTCAGTTCCGAAACCGCCTCACTGACCTCGGTTACGAATGCCTCGGTTTCCCGATAGGGATGAGCTGTGAACGGGGGAACCAGTACCGGCTTGCCCTTGCCCGGCTTGTTGCGGATTTCGTTGTTCGGTTTCGGCTTGTTGCGGGCCGCGCCACCTTGACAGCTTCGGCAGGTCGTATGCCAGCCGGTCTTGCTTTTGTTCAACGGTGAGAACGTTTCGTGGCCCAGGGGCTTAACCTCGCCACACGTATCGCACTCGTACGGTTGGCCCAGGTAGGCTTGTGCGGTGGGGCTAACTTTGGTCGCACCGGTAGCGTTTCGGGTGCCCATGAAGGCACCCTTCGTCGTTTTGGACATTATTTCTCCTTAGAAGTAAAAAACCCCAAGGATGATCCTTGGGGTTCAGAGTGATGGGACATCGAGCCGCTTATTTACGCAATGCGGGCTCAATCAATAAAGGGATCATCTAACTGCTTTTGATCCTGAGCAGACAAAAGAAAAGGCCCCGCAGGACCCCTTCAACAAACAGTGAGCAAACTGTTTAAGCCGTATTTGGTCGTCTCAACCTGAGAAGCCCGAAACCTACTAGAGCCGTGGCTAGGAGTGGCAAAGCCGCTGGCACAGGAACTAGTGTTGGACTGTCATCTGAGGCTAACTGCAACGATATGTTATCCAGTGCTGAAGCTTCCGCAATCTCAGTGATTTGGGAAAACGATGATATATCCAAGGGAACAAAATCGCTAAGAGCTACTGCAAACCTAACTTCATCGAAACCATTGAGATCAAACAGACCAAGGACTTGGGGAAGGGTGCCCATATCAAAAAGCCCAGAATCTGCGACAATGCCATTGTTCAATGTTTGCCAGAATCCTCGGTGTGCATCTAGAGGGTTATGCCCCGTGCCAATATTAAACTCTATGCCGACCATTTTTGCGTTGTCGGCAGTAGCGACTGAAATAAAGTTCCCAGCAGAACCTGTATATACAAAGTTCCCGCTTAACCCGAGAAATCCGGCGTGGGTGTTACAGATGGTACCAGTTTGGCAAATAAGTTGTGTTGAGGTATCACGTGAAATCGCAATACCATTTTCTTCGAAACTAAGGCTCGTCATATTATCCAGATTAGTGGATCGATCTACAGAAAATACAGCAGATCCCGAACCAAATGTCTGCGTCGCCGCACTAGCTTGACCAACAAACATCCCAAGAAGTGTCAATGCTCCAATAACCAATTTCCACATGATGCTTTCCACTCTTATAATTTGCAAAATCATAAAATTTATCTCCCATAACTATATATAAGGAGATTGTGCAGTGCTGCTATCAATAGGTGCATTTGCAATATCAACCTGCGGTATGATTGTCGACCACCATTGACTGAAACGTTATGGAGTCACAAAACCTTAATTATATCAGTTGTCTCAGTTGCTGATTGTCCGTTGTTGGCACATACCGAACCAATGTCGATTCATCAGTTGATGTCCTAAGATAAGAGATAAGCGGACATTGCCGTACAATGCCCGCTCTCTCTGTTTGAGTTTAACTCCTTACAACAAGCCCATCGTGATAGACTGACGGGTTGTTGCGCTTCAGCGTCTCCCAGGCATTCGGATCGACTTCGATTTCCCGACCGTCAATCCTGACCTTCATCGGCCCGGCGCTCTTGGAGCCGGATTGCCCGCTGGACACTTTCGCGTATTGCTGTGCCCAATCAGTGAAGGCGCTGGCATCGCCAGCCCGGATAGCCTGAAGCCCGGCTGCCGTAATGGCGTGTCCGCCGAACTGCTGTCTGGCCCAATCCCAGAAACCCTGGTGATCCTCAATGCCCGCAACCTTGGTCACCAACTCGTTGATCGACGCCTCGACGTCTCCATAGACCTGTTGGGCCTGTTGCAGAAACGCCGCCGGGTCGATTCCATTGGCCCGCGCCATCTCCACTGCCGACTCCGGCAGTTGCGACGGGTCCGTCAGAAACTCGGACATGATCTGCGTTCCCGCACCCTTCCCAAGCTGGGCATCGAAGGCGGGCAACCAATCCTGTAGAGCGTCGGACGTGCTGTCGGCCACCTCAAGGTCGCCTTCCGGCTCCTGCTGGTGATCGGACTCCGCCCGCTCACTGGGGCGCTGATCCTCAGGTGTATCCGTATAGACACCCTGGGAGTCCTTATGGACATACCCATGGCGCTCCGCATCGCCCAGACGCATTGAGACGCCCTGGACGGTCACGATATCGTCGCCCGTCGCTTCTCGCCCGGCAATCGCCGCCCCGGTCTGATCGGTCGCGGTTGCCATGATGTCGCCGCCCCGGCGTACCGAGCTCGGGCTTGGGTCCACGAATTGCCGGGTCGGCTGTTCGTTGGACCGGATCGTTACGTCCGTCTGTGGTGTGTTTTCGTTTGTCATTGAATTCTCCTTGTAGTTGGTCAAACGAAAAGCGGCCCAACTAGGGGCCACTCATCGTCTGTGTCGTTGATGTGTTTTGGTTTAGTTGCCGATCAGTGTTCCCAGGTTCCCGACAACGCTGCCGCCATCCGGTGCCGTGCGTGGGGACCGAACAGCGTTCTCTTTGACACCGTCCAGATTTCCGTCATTGCCGATAAGCTGGAGGGCCGTAATGTCGCCCGAGGCAGAATCGACGTGAACCACATAGGCCTTGTCGTTGTGCTCATAGATGAATTTGGTCATTGGTTTCTCCTGTTTGTTTGCGTCTTCTCCAATAGGGTTTTCTGCTTCAACAGCCCCTTCAGACGCTTGATGGTTTTGTGGTCTTCGTATCGATGCATTCCAAGGTCCTGTTGGGACCGCTCAAGGTCGTCGATACGTTGCTGTAGTGCCGCACACCCTGTGCAACGGCAGTACCGTCCCGCCTCTTCAAGTTCGAGATCGTATGGCGGAGCGGATTGGTGACGGCCCAGATCGGCCAGTGTTTGAGATACGATGTCATTCAGTGACATTAAGTCTCCTTCTAAAGTGGCACCTCTGGACCCGAAACGCCGGAACATGTCGAGAAGCCAGAGGGATGTTTAGGTTTGGTCATGAGAAAGAGGCGGCGACAAAGACGCCTTCCAGGACTGTGCTAGAGCCGTCTTAAAGTTCGGACACAACTCCGTCCTGGAACTACTTAGGTCTGTCTCTAGCTTGGGGGCTTTTCCGCCCCCGCCGCCAATAGAGCCAACTCAATAGTACTCATTATCCCCTAAGAGATTACTTCCTTAGGGGATCGTGACACCTATTTCACAAAGGCTTTTGTCCGGCCCTCTTTGAGCGTCTCTATATCCAGGAACTCGACAGCCGTTCGAACCTGCACGTTCCTTAGCAACCGCCCAAAGTTTTGACCCGACAACCCGAGAGTGGTCCGAGCCTCTGCGAATGTCAGTCGGTGCCCAGGGCTTAGCGCCTCGAGCATGGAAACGAATTGATCCGCGTTTGTGATGGTCTTCGGTTTCTCCTGTACGGAACTCGGCTTCCAGAGCCTTATGTTGGCCCCTGGGAACCACGTCGGCAGGGCCTTTTCGATTCCGGTCTTGGGCAAAGCCATGATCCAGGCATTGCAGGGGCGGCAGTCGCCTCTGTCGGGCAGACGTGCAGACGCCCGGCAAAGTGCCTGTAGAATGTGGTGCCCGAGTTCCCCAAGGCGAACCTTGGACCGATCTGCGGTCAGAACCTTACGATCCGGCTGCAGTTCCGCAGACGCCCGTTTCATCGCTTCATAGTCGTTGTCCGAATAGAACAGCGTCCCGGCCAGTATCACGTTTTCACAGCCAACAAAGTCGTTGGTTGCGGTATGCCTACCCCAATTCAGGAAGGCGACGTTTTCCGGTCGCGACAGCCTCTCCCTCAGCTTTCGGGGAATATCGGGCACACCCCCGTCACGGCGTCCAATCCGACTGGCCTTGTGGTGAACGACCAGCCACTTTTCGGTCGGCTTGGATTCGATGAGTTCTGCTATTCCGCTCAGGTATGCCTCGCTATTGTCGGGCCGCTTCCAGGCGGTCTTGGAACCGGACGCCCGCCAAACGGATATCGTCAGGTTCTCATAGGTCTTGTAGGCACAGGGAAGCCGCTCAACACGCCCCAGCCGCTCCTGGTCGGCATATTGCTGGCGAATTCTGCCGGATGCATCGGTGACCACCACCGGATAGATATCGTCCGGCAAAGTCGGCCTGAAGTGAACCTTGGCGACCTCGCCTCCATTCTTGCTGACATGAACATTCTTTCCCGATATCGCGGCCAAATCCAGGAACGACTCCGCAGAAAGACCGGTGCCGCGTTCACCGGACAGGTATTCGTCAACATCGGTTGCCCCCAGGGAGCCGACCCAGTGCGGGAACTGCATTGAACCGCCGTCCTGCCACGAGTCCAAATCCGACCTTACTTGCGCGAGCAAATCAGCCGCCTCCTCTTCGTACTTCCTGGAGAGGGCACCTATGGCTTGGCCCAGGGACCGCTTGTCGATTTTAATGCCACGAGTAACGGAGAAGGTTTCGTCCCATACTCTCAGCTTTCGTGACTGTCCCCGGTAATCCAGCTCCCAGGCATCGGACATCCGGCGTCCTTTGGTCATTCGCCGGACCCGCTCGTGCGTTGTCAGGAGAATAGGCCGATATTCCAGGTTGTCCGACTTTTCCTTTTCGAACGCCTTGTTTCCGGCAACCCAAATTCCGATCCTGCTTTGGTGAATACCCATCGCCAACAGTTGGTCCCGGAAGTCGTGCGCCTGTTGGATGCGTTCGACGCAGATCAATGCGCCTGGGTGCCGTCCATCCGAACGATCCCGATGTACCGGCTCCAGAGCCGCCAAATAGCTGCTGATCGCTGTCGTCTTGCCGACGCCCGGATCGAGGCTGCTGAGGTAAGCGACGTTATCGGCTTCACCATTGGTTATCCGGTCGAACGTTTGGATGAGTGATTGAAGGGCGGACCATTGGTCGGACGCCAGAGACGCGCCACGGTCATTCATGGCGGCACGTAGTTTATTCATGGCCGCACGGGCGACCGGCGACAGTTCCGTATTCATACTGTTACTCCTGTGTGGATGTGAATTGGTCTCCACGCAGGACTACAAAGACAGGGCCCGCCTCACCGGTTTGAACCGATGAAACGGGCCGCTTTCACAACCTACATGGAGAATGCCCTGGCTGATCGGGCCAAGGAGACGACAGAGAGAAGTTTGATGTGATCAGGCCGTGCAGGACTTATTGGACACGGCGCTCCGACACTGTCGGGCAACTCATGTACTTCTCCCCTTCACAGTGCGTCCATTAGGTGTTACGCGGGGATAGAAACGAGTTAGCCGCTCGATATACCGCAGCTTGAACTGCATGGCTTTCTGACCGGTGTAACCCATGACCAAAACCGTGAACCCATCTTTGGTCATGTCATAGGCGGGATACTCTCGGACCCCAAAACCGGTCGGGCGAGTGAATGTTGTTCGCAGGAACAGCCCCTCACCTAGGTCTCCAGATTTGGAGATCAAGTCGTCAATGTCTCGTACCACATGCGTGTGCTGTTTCCCAAAGAACTCCGCAACGTCCTTACTGTTGGCGAACACGACGTTGTCCTTAACGTGTACTACTGGCTGAATGTCCTTCATGGTGTGTCTTCCTTTTGATCATACAAAAACCCCCGCCGATCTGACGGGGGCTACTCTCTGTCACAGTGGGGGGCTTTTGTGTTACGGGCGCTGTAAGCGAGGTGTCGCCTTGCGTTGGGGCCGCCGCAGAAATACCTGAAAAATTGACATTCGACTGTGTGTCTGGAGAGACTTCCCCGTACCACTTGGACTTTCAAACTATCGTCTGTTAGTAGTGAATTGTGAGCCGATTTGTAATTTTGTTTGCAACACTACTCGCGTCTTGTTCCTACGATGCCATGACAGAGGCAATGGTGTCCTGGAAGGGCGCACACATTTCGGAAGCCATCGACCAGTGGGGACCACCGGACGATGAGCGGACTGTCGCTGATTTTACCAGCTACCTATGGTACCGGGGCGGCGAACCGGCAACCATAACAACCTATGCCCCTGCGACCGGATATGTTGGCAGTGAGCCGGTCTATATGTCCGTGCCGACAACTACCCAGATTTCAACAAAGTGTACCCGTCAGTTGTACTTCGACAGCGGGGGGACGATCACGCATGTCAAATGGGAAGGTGGCGGCTGCTGCGTTATGACCGTATCGGGCTGGTGCGCTACTATCGGGTATCGCGACGGAAACTAAGGACTTCCGCTAGTTGGTTCGAATCCACGGCTGTAGAGGCCGTGAGAAGCGGCCCAAAGGCCACCCAAGGCTCCCTGCCGCGCCCCCGTTCATGGGCGATTGTAACGCTGGGTTCCGTGGCCCCCGGTGCATACCCATCAACGTACTGGGTTTCTTCATCCGCTACGGGCTCACCCCAGGTCAGCCTTGGGGACTGCTTTTGGAGTGCATCGCGCACCAATTGTGTCTCCGACAGAATGTCCATTTCAGAAAGGCGGACAGGAAACGGTAGAATAGTTGCGGTCATGTTCGGCTCCTATGGTTGGTCCTTTAAGACACTTAAGGGGCGATATTTCCAAAGTCAGTAGTTGGTTCCTTGTATTTTTGTATCAGCGGCTAGCCTTGCAGAACCCGCTTCACCTGTTGCGGGTGCCAGCGACCCCCTCGGGCAGACGGAATGCCCCTTTCGTTCAACTCATTAGCGATGGCCCTAAGCGAGCTCGCTCCACGCGAGCGAATATCGTCAATGATCGGTCGAAGGTCTGCCCAGCGTTCTCGAGCGTTCTGTTGGGCCTTGGTTGTCCCCAGGGCTCGCCCCTTAACCGCCGCCGCCTCCGACAAGTTCCCAGGAGAGCCCAGCGTCTTACCCCGAGCCTTCGCCGCCCGAAGGGCCGCTTTGGTCCGTTCCGATATCATCCGACGCTCCTGCTGAGCCACGACCGCCATAATGCCTACCGTCATTTCGTTGGCTTCTGGCAGATCGGCAGCAACGAACCGGGTCTTGCTGTTCTGGAGTGTCAGTAGAAATGCCGCATCTCTGGAGAGCCGGTCCAACTTCGCCACAACGAGCGTTGCTCCGTACAACCGACAAGACCGAAGCGCGGCATCCAACTTAGGTCGGGCATTGTTTCCGCCGCGTTCGACCTCGGTGAACGCGTCCACGATCTCCCAGTCTTTGCCATTCACATAGTCCGACACGGCTGCTTGCTGTGCCTCCAGGCCCAGGCCCGACCTGCCCTGCCGATCCGTCGAGACCCGATAGTATGCAACGTATTTCATCTGTCCGCTCCCTGTGAACGCTGGTTTACTGGATTGTGACAGAGATATTGAGTCGGATAGCCAACAGATCAAGAAGAAATGTGCCCGGCATTCCAATCGATTCTCAGCGCCGCTGCGGAGTCCACTGGCGAGCCTCGGGCTATCTCGAGTCCCTTCGACCGGCTGGATACTAGATGCGCTCTGTGACTCTTAAAATCGATCCTAGGGGCATTCCAGCTTTCTCTTGTTCTCTTATTGTTCTATTGTTTGGCCATGCCAGATCGATCCATCCCCATCGAAGAACAGACGCTGCGTGACGCCCTTCTGTTGCTGCGATCCCCCAAGCCTGGGTTGCCCGCCGATACCGAGATCAGGCGACGAACCATCAGAACCATTGAAGCGGCCTTAATGGGAGCCTGGGGATCATCCCAGGAGACTGCAAAGAAAAACTCAAAGGAATAGAGGGGTGCCCCCACGGGGGAAATGCATATCGCGCTCGGGAGAAACTGAGACATTGTGGATGCAGATTGGCACCCCATTATTAAAACGACAGTAGGCCAAGAGAACTAACTGAGAGCAACTCCAACAGCTTTCTGGCCCTAAGACAGGCGATGATAACTACCTGTTGGATGTGTCAAGCTTGTAGGAAGAATGTTAGTTCGTAGGGAGAAAAACCAAAAACACAGAAGAAAATCTAACAAATAGGTGAATCTGTTATCCTTCACAAAGTGCATCGCTATGGATTTGTGTATAAAAGGTGTAGCTAAGCAGCACCGTTTCGCAAAAGCTTGAATCTAGAATGGCTACGATTGCGCTCCAAGCCTCGTATCTCCATAGTATTCGTGGAGGATGAATTGAGCACATATCTTGATATCGCCAAAAACGTCTTGCGGGCAAACCGACGCCCTATGAGTGCGAAATCAATACTAAACGCGGCCTACGACGCGGGTGTAGTTCCCTCTCACTTGTATGGCAAAACCCAACACAAGACTCTTCAGGCCCGCCTAAGCGAGGACATTCTCCACCACAGAGAGACATCAGCGTTTTACAGGACTGAGCCAGGACAATTTGCATTGGTCGAGTTTCTGGAAGATCCAAACATCGCGGAAGAATGGAAAAAAAAGTTTCCGGCACGAAGACGCACACGCGATCTCAAAAAATATAACGCCCTTGGCGTAAAGCGCTCTATCGCCCTCGCCCTTCACAATAGCACCACCTCATTTGGAAACTTCTTTAGCCAAACAGTCGCAGACGACGCAGTGGTCGCGATGCATCCGGACCTTATGGAAGATAGAGGTTATTGTTCTATGTGGACGTTCTCCGTTGTCCATAAGGATAATCAGGTACTAGCCTATCGAGTTGGCCAATATCGCGATGATCGAGACGCTTTCGCTAACAAACGTTCAATAGGATTTCCTGGGGCGTTAGGTGCCGACGATTTATCACTCTTCTCGGAGGACTCCTTTGGTGCAGAAGAGTGCGCAATTTCTGTTCTGCAGCAAGACCTTGACCTATCACTAGCTGCTTTTGATAGATCAGATTCTCAAAGACCTAAGATCGATAGTGTGATGGCAGTATCTGGACTCGGCGGAAACCTCGAGTTGGTAATTGTGCTCTTGTGGAACTGCCCAAAATGGTTTGAACCCGTCACCAGACGGCTTTCTCTAAACAATCCAGAGTGGTTGCATCTTGAAGCTAGACACAACAACATAGAAGACTTCGAGCCGTGGAGCGTACAGGTTCTTGAACGGCTAACCGAAGCAACCAGGCGGGCAAACATTGGCAACTCGCAGGATTACCACTCAACAATCGGCGTTTCTGAGATTCGAGCTCGAGAGTAGGGACGCGAGGCGCGAAAAGGTTGCGCTTCAGACAATATGCCAATTGTACCGTTGCGGTTATCACTTCACACCTGAAGACAAGCGTGGGTTTGAAATGCAAACCGCCGGCCTTGTCATGAATTCCAACGATAACAAGGTGGTTCGTTGGTGTTTAAACACTATAGCTCGCATTGGAACCAAAGAAGGAACTTTAGGGAGTGTAAGAATAACTCTCTCGAAGTACGAATCGGACCCCGAAATAGTTGCATCTGCGGTCGCAGCTCTAGCTCATTTGTTTCATGGTGACATTTCAACAGTTTCAGAAGTATCAGACATCCGACCTGAGACTCGGACATTAGCTGCGATGCAAATTGTTGGCCCTAGAGTCACCGGTTCCGCAGATTTACGAATCGATATTGAGACGGCTGATATCGAGGTCATTAAATTAGCCCTCATAGTGATTGGCTTAAACCATGATGTAGAGAACCTTTTTCATCCCCGACATAAAAATGGGGAGTTGATTCGAGCACTTGGCAGCCATGACGATCCAATCGTCCGCCAATATGGTGTTTGGGCAATTATCGAGAACGACTCGCTTGGTCCACAGCATTTAGGCGTACCATTGGAGCGCCTTGAATATGAACCGCCGAACGTACAAGCCAAGCTTCTGCAACTTGGCAGCACTGCCATAAACGATTTCGAAATGAAACAAGAGTTCATATTGGCTGGTAGCAATCTCGAATCTATCGACGCAAGGGAGGGCTTAGCAAAAGGGCTGCTCTCAGAGTTTTATGATGGTCTCCAAGATATAACCGTGCCTTGGATGGGAGAAGAGGCTAGCAATCGCGTTCGCCTGTTATTAGCAGAGCATATGGCGCGATACTCTGAAGAAGTGCCGACATACTCAGAAGAAGCGCTGAGGTTAGCCAACGAAAGTGCAGACTTCCGTGAACGTATACTTCTAGGAGCTGAAGGACGTCCTCTCTATGGCAAAATCCAAAGGATGTCCGATTCAATGTCTCCGGGGCTCTTCGATGATAGCGCTGACCCGATGCGAGCTAAGTTAATTAGAAATACAAAAGAAGAAGCTACGACCAAAGTACTGATGTTGAATGCATCTCCTGATGATGAAGAACGGATACGAGTCGATATCGAAGGCCGTGATGTTCAAGAGGCCTTAGAATTAATAAGGACACCCAAAAGGCTTATCGAAATTACTCAGAGGCACGCAAGCCGCCTAGACCAGATACAAAAAGAACTTCTAGCGATATCTCCCAAAATCCTTCATTTTAGTGGCCATGGCGATGAAGACGTTCTCATATTTGAAACACGAGATGGCCAAGTAGACCCCCTAGATGGCAGTGTTTTAGCAGACATGATCAAAGCCTATGGTGGACTGGAATGCGTTGTATTGCATTCGTGTTTTAGTCACAGAATTGCATCTGCATGTAAGCGAAATGTGCAATTCGTTATAGGCTCAACAAGAGAAGTTGACGATACGACAGCATCTGGTTTTAGCCGCGCCTTTTATCAGGCACTCGCTTACGGAAGGACTTATAAGAATGCGTTTGATATGGGCGTTATTGAAGTGAAGGCCGTAAGCGCAGCGGCTGCAGGTGCGTACATTTTTTTGGACTCGTGACCCCGCCTATTTGTTAGCTCGGCACAGTAGATGAGAACGTTTATTGCAACAGCGGGATGTGGGTTCTTTAGAAGAACTTTGTTGTAAATCTACAGACATGCCAACACATCATGATCTACATTAAAAAATTCGATGCAACATGCTCTTCGCGTATGCTTCAAAGCCTAATTTCAGCCGTCGCTTTTCGGGGCCACTCGAATATATATCTGTGAGTAACTTCCCCGAACTATGCCCCATCATCCGATCTTTCATCACAGGATCGATGTCCTCAATGTTCTCTAGGACTGTCGCCGCCCACCGTCGAATGCTATGAAGGTCAAGGCCCTGCGCCTTCGCTTCTGGTATGGCCTCAGCGAGTGTCGCTCTCATCCTTTTAGATACTGAGTGACCGAGTTTCTGGTCCTGTCCCCCTGGCCTCAGTTCTTCGAAGAGCTGATCATCTGGCCGTTTGCCAATAGTTCGGCGTTCCAGGATTTCCTGGGACCGCTCCGACAGAAAGAAAACCACTCGGTTGCCAGACTGGGTCTTGGCATCTTTGATGTGGACCTCGCCACCATCATGCACGTCGCGAACACGGAGTTCACATATCTCGTTGAGTCGACACCCACTTTCAACGAGCAGCAGCCCGATATCATACTCCTCCGGTCGTGAGTTCTGCTTGCGCTTAAGTGCCTCAAGAAAGGTTTTGAGCTCCTCATCTGAGAATGCCCGTTTTCTTCTCTTTGTCTTCTTCAATTCCCCGGTCAGACCCGAGAACGGTGACAGGCCGTCACAGTACTCCCTGCGGCGCGCCCATTTCCACATCAGGTCCAAAGCACCGATGTACCGACCAAGGGTCCTTGGAGAACGCCCTGAGGGCTCCAAATGATCGGACAACCACTTGGTGGCGACCCTGGGAGTGATCTTGTTCATCATCCGGTCGCCCATCGCATCGACGAACGTGTTCACGGCATGGCGACGGCCATCAATTGTGCCCGCTGTGACCTGCCCTTCTAATGACTTTAGCCATTCGTCCCTGACCGTGGAAAGCGGAACACCCTTGCCAGTTGCTATCTCATAGTACCTGTGGGCTTCGGTATCATGACCGCGCTCGGCTATGTCTTCTGCTCTATCTGCGATGATTTCGGTATAAATGTCCTGGCGTTCCTCATCGGGAGCTTCAAGCAACTCATTAAGAGCCGCGACGGCTTCTGAGTTGGAGCCTGTTCGCTGGAAAACCTGAGCTTCTACCTGCCTGATTATTTCGTCCAGCTTGCCGTGCTTGCGCCGGTTCGCTTCGTCGAGGTCGCGGGTTTTCAGTGTCCGCACGATAGCCGATTTACCGACTATCTTTCGCCATTTGGTTGGAACAACGTAACGGACGTACCAAGTGTGCCCCTGCTGAACAAGATTTCTGGTCATATACGACATATAGCCCTCACAAATCTATAACACAATCCAGTGTCATAGGTTCGTTAAGGCATTGAATTTACTGTGATTTTATCAGTTGGTGCGGTCGAGAAGACTCGAACTTCCACGGGGTCTCCCCCACAGCGACCTCAACGCTGCGCGTCTACCAGTTCCGCCACGACCGCATCCAGTGCCCATTTCCCGAAGGTTTTATCGTATGATGGCCGTGAGGGGATACCAGATGCCGGGCCCCCGATCAAGCAGCGCCCGCAGGGCCCTGGAATGAAAAAAATGGCGATATTTGAGACATCTAGAACGACAGGCGGGACGGGCGGCGCGAGACGGGCGAGCGTGGAGTGGCGCGTGGCGTCGGCCCCGGTGCCCTACGAGACGGCTCTCGCCACCATGGAGGAGCGGGTAGCCGCCATTCGCGACGGTACCCTGCCCGAACTCGTCTGGCTTCTCGAGCACCCCCCGCTTTTTACCGCCGGGACCAGCGCAGACGAGTCGGAGATGCTGAATGCGGGTGGGCTTCCGGTCCACCGGACCGGGCGCGGCGGACGCTATACCTATCACGGGCCGGGGCAACGCGTGGCGTATGTCATGCTTGATCTCAAACGGGGCCTGTCGGGCGGGCCGGGCCAGGGTCAAGGCCAAGGTCAGGGTCAGCCGGGGGATATCCGGGCCCATGTCTGCGCCCTCGAGGACTGGATGATCGCCACACTGGCCGCCTTCAACGTCAAGGGCGAACGCCGCCCGGGGCGCATCGGAATATGGGTCGATCTGGCAGCGCATGGCGGGGCGCCCGGCAGCGAGGCCAAGATCGGCGCCATCGGGGTCCGGGTG
>JAVKBW010000009.1:0-312 GCA_040222995.1 Alphaproteobacteria bacterium
TACCCGCTAACTTTTTCTTTAGTACAAGCAGCGTCTTTTCATGCAGTGATGCTGTTACTAACCAAGCTTTTTACTCTAGGACTGCGTTAACTATGAATCTTCAGACTGGTATAACTAGCGATTTTGTAGAGAATCCTTCTACTAATTTTGGACTGATTCGGTTTTATCTTCGTCGAAATCCATCTCAGTGGATGGGATGTTTCCCGGTTCCCTCTTTAAATCCCAACTGTACTCGCGATGAGGGAATTAACTCTCTTAATCAATTGTGTGTTTCTTTAAATAAACAATTGCCACATTTATATCATTACGTCG
>JAVKBW010000010.1:0-202 GCA_040222995.1 Alphaproteobacteria bacterium
AACCCGCGAAGGCGGGTTTCGTTTGTGTAGCTGCGGTTTTAACCGCCCTATTGAGAATGGTGCCTTGAATCTCTACCCGTGAGGAAGAGGAGATATCCAGATTAGGAGTATCGGTTATTTTATTTGGTTCTATTCCAATAAACCTCGGCGAATCAAATTCGCAGCTAGACAAACCAAGTCCACCTTCGCGGACTAGCGGAAC
>JAVKBW010000017.1:0-223 GCA_040222995.1 Alphaproteobacteria bacterium
AATCATGCGAATCACTGAAAAATACAGAAAAGCACTTCAAATAGGGCATCCCCTAAAAATCATGACAAAGGACAGGGAGGAACTTTACCAACAATTAAACAGTAAATCTTACTTCTGGAATTCCGAAAAAAAGAAATGGAAAAAAATTATGATGTTGTCTTAGGAGGTAAAAAATGAAATTTCATTACCACGAAGTAGATAGTAATATTTGGCAAATCTACAT
>JAVKBW010000025.1:0-2311 GCA_040222995.1 Alphaproteobacteria bacterium
CAAAAGAAGCCGCCGCGTGGCCGGCGTCGGCCGGACCCGCTGGCGGAGATCTTCGACGCAGAGGTTGTTCCGCTGTTGACGTCTTCTCCCGGTTTGCGGCCGGTTGCCATCTTTGAAGAGCTCCTGCGTCGGCACCCCGACCTGAGTCCGGGCATTCGGCGGACCCTGGAGCGGCGCATACGCGCCTGGCGGGCCGAACACGGCCCCGAGCAGGAAGTGATCTTTCGCCAAATCCACACGCCGGGCAGGATGGGCCTGTCGGATTTCACCGCGACCGGCAAGCTGTGCGTGACGGTTGCCGGGCAGCCGCTGGATCATCGGCTGTATCATTTTCGGCTGGCCTATTCCGGCTTCGAGCACGCCCATGTCGTGCTGGGGGGCGAAAGCTACGTGGCGCTGGCGGAAGGATTGCAGAACGCGCTCTGGTCGCTGGGCGGCGTCCCGCGGGAGCACCGGACCGACAGCCTTTCAGCGGCTTTCAAGAACCTCGATCGATCCGCCCAGGCCGATCTGACCGACCGCGTCGACGCGTTGTGCCGCCATTACGGGATGACGCCGTCGCGCAATACCAAGGGGGTGGCGCATGAGAACGGCGCCATCGAAAGCCCTCACGGCCATCTGAAGCGCGCCATCGAGGACGCGCTCATCATGCGCGGCTCCCGCGACTTCGAGACCCTGGGCGCCTATCGCGCCTTCATCGACGAGATCGTGGGCCGGATCAACGCCCGCAATGCCAAGCGCATCGACATCGAGCGCGCCAGCCTCAAACCTCTGCCTGACCGCCGGACCACGGATCACGAGGAAGTCACGGTGCGCGTCACATCTTCGGGCGGTTTTTTGCTGCGCAAGGTCTTCTACACCGTGCCTTCCCGGCTGATCGGGCATCAGCTGCGGGTCCGGCTCTACGATGACCGGCTCGAACTGTTTCTCGGCGCCACCTTCCTGCAGACGCTGCCCCGCGGACGCGCCACGCCCAGTGGCAGCCACGGACACGTGGTCAACTACCGGCACGTCATCCATTCGCTGCGCAGAAAGCCCATGGCGTTGATGGGGCTGGTCTATCGGGACCAGCTGTTTCCGCGCCGGGCCTTCCGAGACATGTTCGCGGCGCTGCTGGAACAGACCAGCGAGAAGACGGCCTGCCGGATGGCGGTCGATCTTCTGGCACTGGCCCATGACCGCGGCTGTGAAGCCGAACTGGCCGCCCAGCTCGACGAGGATCTGCGCCAGCGACGGCTGCCCGACATCCAGGCCCTGCGCGCGCTCTTTGCGCCGCCGCCCGAGACTCTGCCGGGGATCAGCGTGCAGCTGGCCGACCTGTCGTCCTACGACCGGCTGGTGGGTGATGTCACGATCACCGAGGAGGCGGCAGCATGACATCGCACGAGATCGATGCCGCCCGTCTCACCCTTGCCCTGAACGAGCTGCGTTTGCCCGCCATCAAGGTGCTCTGGCCTCGCTTCGCCGAACAGGCCGACAAGGAAGGCTGGCGCGCCGCCCGCCTGCTCAGCGCCCTGGTGGAACATGAATTGGCCGAACGCGACCGTCGCCGGATCGAGCGCCACCTCGCCCAGGCCCGCCTGTTGCCCGGCAAGACCCTTGAGACATTCGACTTCGCCGCCGTTCCCATGGTGTCCAAGGCGCATGTCAATGCCATCACCGCCGGCGACAGCTGGATCGGCAAGGGCGACAACATCCTGCTGTTCGGCCCGCCGGGGGTGGGCAAGTCGCATCTCAGTTCCGCCATCGGGTTGGCGCTGGTGGAAAATGGCTACCGCGTACTCTTCACCCGCACCACGGATCTGGTCCAGAAGCTCCAGCAGGCCCGCCGCGATCTCGCCCTCGAAAGCGCCATCGCCAAGCTCGACAAGTTCCACCTGCTGATCCTCGACGACATCGCCTATGTCACCAAGGACCAGTCTGAGACCAGCGTGCTCTTCGAGCTTATCAGCGCGCGCTACGAACGCCGCTCCATGCTGATCACCGCCAACCAGCCTTTCGGCGCCTGGGACACGATCTTCCCCGACCCGGCGATGACGCTGGCTGCCGTCGACCGGCTGGTCCACCACGCGACCATCTTCGAGATGAATGTGGAAAGCTATCGGCGCAAGGCTGCAGAAAGAGCCAAGGGACCCGGGCGGCCTCCACAAAAGGCGTCACCGGTGGACATGACCGCAGATTGACGCTCCGCGACAAGCCCGAGCGACAAACCCCTTGCCCGCGGCAACACAAACGGCCATCGTCCCTGTGTCGCGGCCAAGGATTCTCATCCTGATTGTCGCGCTGATCTCACCCTGATTGTCGCGCTATA
>JAVKBW010000033.1:0-168011 GCA_040222995.1 Alphaproteobacteria bacterium
CATGAAAGGGAGAACACCGATCACCGTCTTTATCGACGGCCTGCCGAAACCGAAGAACAACAAGGAGGACACAGAGAAAAAAGTCGCGTAACCTAGCCCCTCAAGGAGCGGCGACTGTCAGGTAATTACCGTCTCTGTACAGCCTTACGTAAATTAGGGAAAAACTTACTAGTTTTTAAGTGTTTTGGTCTTTGTGCTGACATTCATAAATACCCGTGCTTTTTTCCCCATTCCAACCAACACTGTGTCATCTTTTCTACATCACCAGCTAAACTATCTGGCACTACGTTTTCGCCAGTGATTGATCTTATTGCGTAAAACCAATCGTCTCGTTCTTCTGACATGCTTGAAAATATGTAAGGCAGCGCTTTTTCACCAAGTCCGATGATCCGTCCATAACTTGGATGGAGATATTTTTCAGAAAGAGATGAAGCAAACATCGTTTCATCCTTCCATTTAGCAGCGTGAAAATCGAAAATATCTCGAACGGATGAGAAATAGTTTGGTTTAGGCGTTGCTGTGCCAGCGTCAGTTTGTGCAGATGAAACATAAAGTACATTTTGCAATGGTCGGGAATAAGTGATTTTTTTATCTGATATAATAATATCTGAAGATAAATGTGGCGTTGCCATCCACCTTTGTGGCGCTGCGCCAGTAGTACTTTTTCCTTTTATTTCAGTCATTTTTATCGGTCTTTTTCTGATCTGCAATCATGACAACACCAGCTTTGTTTAGTTCCAGTATTTTTGCTTCAAGCCAATCTCGTAGAGAAATCGCGGTTGGCAAATCCATAACCATATCTATTTCAACTTCCCTAACAATTGCATCACGAGTTGTTCTCTTTTCTCGTTTTTCTTCCAATATTTGACCATCGGCGGAGACATCATGAACTACCTGCTTTGGTAAGGCTCGCCTCTCACTATAGACAGCCATGTGGATACCTCGACCGCTTGCCGAGATACCTCCAAATGCGCCTTCAACAGGTATCACTCGGAAATAGTTGCTTTTGATAAAATCAAATGCAATCTCATCTGGATATAAAGGTTCAGTTTTTGAATGCTTTGCAGATGCTTTTTTGCTGGTGCTTTTCTTTGCTACCTTGGACGCCTTCTTGCTCGCAGTCTTTTTCACCATGTTTTCTCACCAATTGTGTTCTGGTAGCCTAATGTCATAATCACGCTAAGTCATCTTCTAGATACTGCGATTCTTTTGTAGGTTCGAACCGCTTCAAAACCGAACGAGATTGAATTCTAGACTATTCCAAACCAGCTTGACTTGACCTGCAAACGCAGTTCATCGCCTTCCTATAGCGCATTGTGAACAGCCATTCACGAATCTTCCCGATTTTTAAAGGCGCGCGGTGCAAATACCGTTAAAAAGTCTGTAAAATGTGACCGAACGCACAGACAATAGGCTTACCGAACTGGCATCAGGCGTATGAACGCTTCTTTACGCGCAGAACGCGCGGCTATCGGTCAAGTGAGACTCTGAGTGATGACGGACCCCGCAATGCGGACAGACGGTTTTGACGACCTGCCCCTTCAGGTGGCGCAGGCGGCGTCGCCGATCGGCCAGATCGCCGAACTGACCGGCGCCGTCACGCTGACCCGGGCGGATGGCGAGGCCGTACCCGCAGAAGTCGGTACGCCGGTTTTCGTCGACGACATCATCCTGACCGGCAGCGACGGCAAGGTCGCGGTGGTGTTCGACGACGACAGCCGCATCGGCCTGACCGAAAACGGCGAAGTGCAGCTCGACAGCTACGTCTACCAGCCGGCCCAGGAATCCGGCGAGATGTCGGTCAATTTCGTGAAAGGCCTGTTCTCGTTCGCCTCCGGCGACATCGCCAAATCCGGCGACGAGGCGATGCAGATCGAAACCCCGGTGGCGACCATCGGCATCCGCGGCACGACCGGTATCGGTTACGCCGCGCCGGAAGGGCAGGAAAACTATTTCGTGCTGCTGCCGGACAGTGACGGGACGATCGGCGAGATTTCTGTCCGCAACGCGGTCGGCGAGGAAATTCTGACCGCGCCGCTCAGCGCCGTTACCGTTGGCGGCAGCGGCGTCGCGCCGACCACGCCGCAACTGGTGACGCTGGAACAGTTGCAGGACCGGTTCCCCGGCATCCTCGAACTGATGGGCGCCTATCTCGATTCGCTTGATGGTGAGACCGACGATTCGGAGCAGCAGGACGGTGAGGACGACGGCGAGGACCAGGGCAATCTCGACGGGGACGGCGAAGACGGCGACGGCGAAACCGATGTCGCCGATGGCGATGATGAGGAATTGGCCGACGGTGAAGGCGATTTCGACGAGGAAACCGCGGACGGCGAAGGCGAAACCGATACAGACGATCTGTTCGGCGAGCTCGAACTGGCTTCGGGTCAGAACGGCAGCGGCAATGACGGTCCGGAACTGGATCTCGGCGAAGCGCCGACCCTGGGCGATTTCGGCGAACCGGCCATCGACGATGACGACGGAAATAACGGCCCGTCCGAGTTTTTCGATGTCCTGGCGAAATCCGGCGACGTTAATCTCAATGGCAGTGCCGGGCCGGACATCGTTACCGGCGATGGTGATAGTTTTGGTACGGGTAGCGGCGCGGGCGGGACCGGCAACGACAACGACCCGCTGTCGCAGATCCCGCCGGTTGTCATTACGCCCCCGCCGCCGACGGTCGGTGGCCTGACGCTGGTCAATACGACGCCGGTAACCACCGTGGTGAACAGCAGCGGCCAGACGGTTTCCGTTTTCTCGCCGCAGGCGCTTTCCGGCGGTATCAAGGGCGGGGCCGGTTTCGAGCAGGTGTCGATCGACCTTCCTGCGCTCAGCGGCAATACCGGCGGGTCAACGGGCGTTATCACCCTCGGTCAGAATTCCGGCGGCAACGTGCTGGTCAAGGGCAGCGGCCTCAATCTTGCGATGGACAATATCGAAGAGGTCAACCTTTCGACCGGCGGTGGTTCCGACACGGTCGAGCTCGGTTCGCTGTCGAATACCGATATCGCGGACGACACGGTCCTTATCAATACCGGTGCGGGCGACGATGTGGTGCAGATCAAGGCCGGCGAAAACGTCGGACGCAATCTCGATATCTTCGGCGGCGACGGCAGCGACATCATCAGCGGCAGCGACGGCGATGACGAACTTTACGGCAATGGCGGCGAATTGCTGGCCGGCACCGGCCATGACTGGGAAACCGACGCCGAACCACCGACATTCAGCGAAGGCCAGCCGGTCGATACCGGAAGCGTTACGCCGGCGGACGAAGTGAACCTGACTTTCACCGAAGACACGGCGATCACGGCCCGTTTCGTTTCCGGCGTCAACACGACCGACAACATGGTCGGCTATTACAAGATCGGCGCTGATGGCGAAATTTCAGATGTTTCCTTCCTGTTCCAGGATTTCGGCGCACAGACGGCGTCTGCCGGCGACGAGGTTGCACTGAACATTTCCGCCGGCGACACAATCGGTTTTTTCTTCTTCAGTTCCGACCTCGGCACGGCAACGGGCACGGATGGCCGGTTTGAAATCCAGACCGCCGACGGCGAGGTCGCGAGCCTCGGCGATACGGGCACGAAACTGGTCTTCATCACCGAAACCACCGATGGCTCCGGCATCACGATTGAAAACGAACAGGTATTGAACGGTGTGCTGTCGCATACCGCCGATCCAACAATGAATGCCGGTGATACTGATGCCGCCTTTACCGGCACCAACCCGGCCAATGGCGGTCTGGTGATGGGCTTCAACGACAAGGTCGATGCCGATTACAACGACATGGTGATCGAGCTGTTTCAGCCGGCGGATGCCCCCAACACGGTCGATAACGACATTCTGCTGGGGCAGGGAGGCAATGACAGCCTGTTCGGCGAAGCTGGCGACGATCTGCTGGACGGTGGCGACGGCATTGATTTCCTGTTCGGCGGCGCAGGCAATGACACGCTGATTGGAGGCGCGGGATTTGACGTGCTGAACGGCGGCGACGGTGCCGATACATTCAAATTCAACAGCCTCGACGATATCCCCGCCGGCGGCCGCGACGTCATCAACGATTTCGAGGCGAACAGCGACACAATTTTCCTCGACAATATCCTGTCCGGTTCGGCCCTGGATGCGTTGATTTCCGGCGACATGACCATTTCCGCCGTCGATGGCTCCGCAGGACGTACTCTGGAAATCGGGTTGGGAGACAAGGTCATCGAAGTTAATCTTGTCGATGACGGGGTGTTCAGTCTGGACAATATCCAGACCAGCGCTGCCAGCGCCTGAGTACTTTTCTACACTGTCACCAGGGTTCCGGTTTCGCCGTTTTCCAGACGGGCGAGGTGCATCGCCACAAGCGTGTCTTCCGGGTATTCCTCATTCAGGGCTTTGAGCTGCTTCAGGGCTTTCTCCGCGTCGCTGTCGAGCAGCGCAAACGCATCGGCATATTGATGACGATAGGCGTAGGCGGCGTCTTTCGGGCGTAAAGGCTCGTATACCATGGTCGGCTTCGACTTGCCTTTCAGCATCAGGTTGCCGATCGGCCGCCCGTCGAATCTTTTGCACAGGTTGATCGTATCTTCCGAAACGCAGATCCGCGTGCCGGTCTTCTTGTTGGCGGCTTCCAGCCGGGCGGCGACGTTGATGGCGTCGCCATGCGCGGTGTAGTCGAACAACCGGTCGCCGCCGAAGTTGCCAACCAGCACCTCACCGGTATTGATGCCGATCCGTGTACGGCCCAACGGAAAACCGGTCGCGTTCTTTTCCGCCCGGAAGGCTTCAGCGAAGTCATCCAGCGCCAGGGCGCAGTCGATGGCGCGCTGGGCGTGGTCTTCCTGTTCGACGGGGGCTGAAAACATGATGTGCAGGGCGTCGCCAACCACCTTGTCCAGCGTGCCGTCGTAATCGAAGGTGACGCCGATGGCCCGGTCCAGATAATCGTTCAGGATCGGCATGACGACATCCGGGTCGCTGGTCTCGATCATGTTGGTGAAGGATTCCAGATCGGTGAAGATGAAAGACAGAACCCGGCGCTCGCCGCCCAGGGTCAGGTTCGCCTGGCCCTTGACGATTTCGGTGACAAGGTTAGGCGAGACATAGCTGGAAAACGCCTCGCGCACGAAGCGTTGCTTGCGGTCTGTCAGATAGTAGCGGATACCGGCGGTGAAGCCGAACACGACCAGCACCAGCATGCTGGGGGTGGCCATGTCGATCAGAAACTGTTCCTGCCGGAACGCGTACCACGATGTTCCGACGGCGGCGGTGGCGACAACGCCGCCGAACAGGGCGGACGGAATCGCGCCGAAAACCGCCGCGACAATCACGACCAGAATGCCGGAGGCGACGAGATAGATCCGCTCCGCGCCGACGGCCCATTCCGGCCGGTCGAGAAACGTCTGGGTCAGGATCTGTTCAACCGCCTGGGCATGCGCCTCGACCCCCGGCAAGACGCCCAAAGGCGTGAAGCGCAGGTCCTGCAGCCCCGCTGCCGACGTGCCGACGAATACGATATGGCCGGCGATCTTTTCCGCGATTGCCGCCGGGTCTTCAACCACCTTCCAGATCGGGATCGTGCGCTCCGGTACGGATTCGGTATAATAGGCGTATAGCTGGCCGTCCTTCGTTACCGGGGCCGACAGCGCCCCGTTCTGTACCGAGACAAGGCCGGGCGTGCGGTCGAAAACGCTCTGTTCGCCCTGTGCCGACGTTGTCGTGACGGCGTAGCGTTTCTGGCCCTGGGCGACCCGCAGGGCTTCCATCGACAGCGATGGATACAGATTGCCGTCATGGGAAAACAGCAGTGGCACGGTGCGGATCACGCCATCCAGATAGGGCAGGAAGTTGATCGACCCGTTGCCGGCGGCGGCCTGTTCGAAAATATCCAGCGACTTCGTCGCGCCGCTGAAACTCTGTACGTAGGGAACGGGCGTTTCCCCGCGTTCAAGAAAGGTGGCCAGGCGTTTCGGCGCAACCGACCCGCCTTCCGATCCCGTCAGCACGAAGGCGGTCACGACGCGGCCGCGCCCGATGGCATCGGCCATGATGTCGTCGTTGTCGGGAAGTGTTTCCAGCCAGGCATCGATAGAAGGATCGGTCGGGTAATCCTGCATCAGGCGCTGCGGCGAGGTCCGGTCCGGTTCGGCAAACAGGACGTCGAAGGCAAGGGCGGCCGCGCCCATGTCCTGAACCTGCCGGATGATCCCGGCGATTTTCCGGCGGTCCCAGGGCCACTGACCAAAGCGGCGGATGCTTTCCTCGTCGATATCCAGAATTCGCACCGGTACCGGCACATAAGCGCGCGGCGCCAGTTTCTGGAAAGAGTCGAACACCACATTGCGCGTGGTTACGAAGACCGGCGGGTTGTACCAGAACAGCAATGAAGCGACGGCGAGGGCGGCAAAGCCTACGGCAAAGGGCAGTCCGTGTTCAAGATAGTGTTTCAGTCTCGGCATTCCGCAGCTTTCGGTGTGTCGCAGCGGCAAAGTCTAGACCGAATTGCTCGTCCTGCCACCCCTAGCGGACTGAACCGATCTCCGGCGGAAACGGCTTTCCCGCGACCGCATCCTTCAACGCGGATACCAGACGCCCGGTGACAGGCACCCGATAGTGCAGTCCGTCCCAGTAATTCTCATCGTTCAGGGTGATGGGCGTGAACTGCATGAAATCGACCACAATGGCGTTGTCGCGTCCGGCGAAGGCTTTCGACACGGCCTGTTTGCAGCTTTCGTAGCGCCGCCAGGTTTCGGGTTTCGCCGTCATGCTGTAGTGATACGGCACGAAAAACAGCACGATCTTGCTGCTGTCGGCAGCGCGCAGCGTATCCGCCAGGGCGTCTATGGCCGGGTTGTCAGCCGGTTCCACGGGCAGCGTGTTGCGCCAGTGGGCGACGGTATCGTCGGATGGCTTCGGCGGTACCTGCCGGTTGCCGTAGATTTTTGTCAGCGCCTTCTGCAGGCTGTACTGATCGTCCGGCGGGACGAACCGGAAATACCCGTCCGGCCCGAAATGCGGCGCGGCCCGACCCATCATCGCAAGCACCTGCCGTCCGGCATTGACCAGCATCCGAGCATTCAGCAGATGGGCGTAATCGTTAATCGGGTCATCGTCGTACATCCAGTCGGGAAAACCCCTGAAGGTTTCACGATCGTCCACGCTGGAAAGGTTGCACCACACCACATCCAGCCCGACCAGCATGATATCGGGGTCGGGGTTATGGGCGAGAAAGTAATCGATCATCCGGCGCTGTTCCCAGGCCGTCGACGAGGCCATCGACAGGTTGGCGATGCGGCCGCCAAAAGCGGCTGACAGGTCGTCGGGATGCAGCAGGATCGAGGTCGACGTGCCGAAGACAGCGCCGTCATAGGCAGTGTTGCGGACCATGCCGGGGAAGGTCCAGCGTTCGTTCGACGAAACCCGTTTGCGCGGCAGGTCGGGCGACAGCGCCAGATGGTCGAACGGGTCAATGACGGCGATGGCGGCATAGGTTCCGCCGATGCCGACGATGCAAAGAACCACGAAGGTAAGGACGGCTTTTCTCATCTCTTCCCGCTCAGAACTGAAAATAGATGAATTCATAGGCGGCCTGATTGCCCAGCCGGATAACCAGCAGGCAGAAGGTGACAGCCAAGCCGACGGCCCAGACCAGCCGGAACCGGGTCAGACGCGGTGCGATATCGTGGCCGGCCGGCAGGATCAGCGCCAAGAAAAGCCCGATGCCGAGGATCGCCATGGTATCGGCAAATCCGCTATCCATCAGCAGCGGCCGCCAGCCCGGCGGCTGCAATGACGGCAGGCCACCGGCAACCGGCGAGATCATACCGGTCCAGACGGTGATGGCGGTCTGAAAATCGGGCGCGCGAAACAGCACAAAGGCGGCGATCACGAAGGTCAGCGTCAGCGCCCAACCGATCAAGGCGGGCAGGCGTATGCCGATCCGCCGGCCGGCATGGGCCGCCACGATGGCGATGCCGTGCAGGCAGCCCCAGCCGACGAAGGTCCAGGCAGCACCATGCCACAACCCGCCGAGAAACATCGTGACGATCACCGCCATCGCCTGGCGCGTAATGCCGGCCCGCCCGCCGCCCAGCGGGATATACAGATAGTCGCGCAGAAATTCCGACAGGGTGATGTGCCAGCGTCGCCAGAAGTCGATGATGGATGTCGAGCGCAAAGGCCGGTTGAAGTTGCGAGGCAATTCGATGCCGAAAAGCCGGCCGAGACCGATCGCCATGTCGGAATAGGCGGAAAAGTCGATATAGATCTGCAGCGTGAAGCCGACCGCGCCGGCCCAGGCGGCGAGGGTCGATATCTCGCCCTGTCCGGCGGCGTCGAAGATCACGTTGACCGCCGGGTCAATCTCGTCAGCGATCAGGACCTTTTTGGCGAGACCGATGACCAACAACGTCAGGCCCGAGGCGACCATCGCCCAGCGTTCCTCCGCATCGGCGACGCCGTCGCGGAACTGTCTGCCGATTTCCCGCCAGCGGACAATCGGCCCGGCGATCAGTTGCGGGAAAAACGAAACGAACAGGCCGTAGCGGAACAGCGTCGGACGTTCGGCCACGCCGCGCCGCAGATCGACCAGAAAGGCGATCTGCTGGAAGGTGAAGAAGCTGATCCCCAGCGGCAGCGCCAGATCGAACAGGCCCGCTTCCGCGCCGGTCAGTGACGCGGCGGTCTGCACCAGAAAATCGGCATACTTGAATACGCCGAGCATCGCCAGATTTGCGATAACGCCCAGAGACAGCCAGAAGACCGCGCCGCGCGGGGCCGCGACGATGCGGCCGGCGATCAGCCAGTTTGCCACAATCGATCCGGCCAGCAGGCCCAGCATCGGCGGATACCAGTATGCGTAAAACACAAGTGACGCCGCCAGCAGCGCCAGCATCTGATGATCCCGCCGGCGGTGCAGGGCGGCAAACACCAGCACCGCAACCGGCAGGAACACGATCAGAAAAATCTGGCTGTTGAAAAGCATCCGGCGCGATTCAGGCGGTTACAGAGTCACGAGGTCGAGGGGCGAACGGCTCAGCCGCTCCACGTCGTTTTCGCCGACCAGCACGGAATGGCCCCAGCACATGGCCAGCCCGCTTTCGGAATCCATCAGGATCATATGCAGGAAAAACACATTGCCTGTTTCCATGATCAGCGGGTTGCCTTCGTAGAACATTGGGAAGTCGACCCAGATCGGGTTGTAGACAGCCCCCATGCCATAGCCGCAGGCGTTCAGCCTGGCGTGGTTCAGGCCATGCGCGTCAAACACCTTCGCATGGGCGTCGAACACATCGCCCATAGGCTTGCCGGGCCGGATCGCCTTTTCGCATTCTTCCAGCGCCTCAACGGCGGCGGCGTGCATGCGTTTCTGGGCGTCGTTCGCCTTGCCGACAATCAGCGTGCGCATCATCGCGGCGTGATAGCGCCGGTAAGCGCCCGACCATTCGATGGTTAACTGGTCTGACGGGTCGAGCGTTCGTCTGCCTGAATAGTACCGGCAGAGCAGCGCGCCTTCCGCCGATCCCAGAATGAATTCGTTGCCGGCGTAGTCGCCGCCGCCTTTGAACACCGCGCCTTGCATGGCGGCCAGAATGTCGCCTTCGAACGCCCCGGCATGGGTGGTTTCCAAAGCTGCGTCCAGGGCTTCGTCCGACAGTTCGGCGGCACGGCGGGTATAGGCGATTTCCTGTTTGCTTTTCACCCGCCGCAGGGTTGGCATCAGATCGGAGGATTCAACAAGGGTACAATCCGCCAGAGCCTTGTCGACAGCCGCGCCGTTGAAATGGGTCAGGCCGACGGTTTTCGTCTCGATGCCAAGGGTCTTGCCTGAAAGGCCGAGATCGGACAGGAGATTCGCCAGATTAGCCGCCGGTTCGACGCCTTCGACATCCTTCCAGATGTGAATACGGTCGTTGCTCAGGGTCGATGTGTATTGCGCCTGCCGCAGATCGGGCGCGCGGGTCAGCAGATGCAACTCGCCCTTCGCGGTCAGCACCAGACACTGGAACAGCGCGAAACCGAACGTATCGTAGCCGCAGATCCAGTAATGGCTTTCCGGCGCGAACATCAGAAGGCCGTCCAGACCGCGTGACTGTAGGCTTTCGCGGGCGCGGTTAACCCGGTTGTTGAATTCGTCTCGTTCGAAGTGCAGCGGCATCGCCGGAATCTCCTCATGCTTGTACCAATGACCTTAAAGGCCGTACGGTTCTATCCGGTTTTTCAGGGGACGGAAATGCTAGTGAAAGTCGGGCAAAAGGTTGCGTCGCGGGAATGGCAGGGCGACATAGGTTTCGATGCCGGGCGGCATCACCGGGCCAAGATCGGGTATGTTCTGCTGGCAACGGAACAGACGGTGCAGGACGATGTCATGCGGTTGCGGCCGGACGGCGTCGGCATTCATTTTGCCCGTGCTGCGATCCCGGATTCCATCACCTCCGAAACCCTGCTTGCCCAGAAGGATCTGCTGGCCCCGGCGGCGGCCAGCCTGCTGCCGGATGGGTCGCTGGATGTCGTCTGCTACGCCTGCACGTCGGGCAGCCTGGTGATCGGGCAGGAGACGGTGCATGCGGAGCTGAAAAAGGGCGCGCCGAATGCAAAGGCGACGTCGCTGATTGCCGGCGTCATCCGCGCGCTAAACGCCGTCGGCGCGAAGAAGCTGGCGGTCGGCACGCCCTATCTGACCGAGGTCAACGACCGCGAAACCGCCTATCTGGAAGAGGCCGGTTTCGAGGTACTGTCGATGACCGGCCTGAACCTTGAAAAGGACAGCGACATGGTGCGGGTGACGCCGGAGTTCCTGTTCGACTACGCGGTTTCACTCGACCGGCCGGACGCCGATGCGGTGTTCATTTCCTGCGGGGCGTTGCGGATGCTGGACGTGGTGGACGAGATCGAAAAGCGCATCGGCAAGCCGGTGATCGCCAGCAACCAGGCAATGATATGGGACACGCTTCGCCTTGCCGGCATCGACGACCGCATCGACGGGTTCGGTTTTCTGCTGCGAAACTGTTAGGCAGGCGACGCCTTATCGTCCTTCGACCTGGCGTTGATAATCTTCGGCGTCGAACCAGCCGAGCGCCGATGTGACTTTTATGTCCTCGTTGAGGTTCCATTCCTCCCAGCCGCTGATGCGCAGCGGGTTTCCGGTGCCGGCGTCGTGTCCTGTGAACGTCCACAGAAAGATAACGTGATCGCCGGCGCTGCGGATGCCATCGTTTTGCAGAACCAGATCCGGCACATCGGCATGAAATCCCGCCGCCATGGCGGTAATACCGTCATGGCCTTCGGACGGCTCGCCCCGATTGATGATTATCCGGCTTGTGGGCGCATGAAACGCGGCTACCTTTTCCGGAACCCTGGAATTCCAGGCTGCGGTGTATCGGGTTGCAAGATCATCAAGACTGGCCTGATCGAACGTCACGGGCTTACTCCGGTTCCCTGCCTGAAAGATGGTCCGCATATCGAACCACACATCCGTTCGTTAACCAAGCGATCACATGACCTTTACTGAATGTGACGGGAGTCGCGGTCCGGCAGGGCTTCCCGCTGAAAAGGAAGTGTGGGACATTCATGCTGTTCTCAATTGAAAACGGTTGAACCGTATGGCGGCGGCGGAATTCATCATCTTGCTGGTCGAGTGGTATCTGTATGCAGGTATCGCCGTTGCCGTGGCGTTTCTGGCCTGGGGCGTCGACCGGATCGACGAGGCTGCGCGCGGCACGTTTCTGTTCCGGGTGCTGGTTCTGCCCGGCCTGGTCGGGTTGTGGCCGCTGGTGCTGGTGATGTGGCGACGGCACGCGAAGGCGGGGGGCGTCTGATGCAGCGGCGGCACCGAAAGCGGCACCTGCGCCTGTGGATTCTGATCGGCGTTGTCGTCGGGGCCGGGTTTTTCGCCGGGCTGGCCCTGCGGCAGGAACGGCCGGTCGAAACCCAGACCATCGGGTCGCTTTTGCCTGAAACCGGGGGGCGAATCGCATGAGCGTCAAATACCGCCCGGTTCAGTGGAACCGCAACAAGTATGTCTACGACGCCGTTCTGGTGATCGGCATCGCGGTCTATGTCTATCTGTTCATGCAGGTCTCGCCGATGCTGCTGGAGGTCCGGCCCATCGAGGCGCCGGTGCGCCGTATCCGGGCGCTCGGCACCTGCGCCTTCCTGATGCTGACTTTCATTCTGTGTATCGGACCGCTGGCGCGGCTCGACCGGCGCTTCCTGCCGTTGCTGTATAACCGGCGGCATTTTGGCGTGATGCTGTTTCTGGTCGCGCTGACCCATTTCACCCATGCGCTGGCCTGGTATTATTCCTTTTCGCCCATCGATCCCTATGTCTCGCTGCTGAGCGCCAATACGGCCTACACATCGTGGTCGGGTTTTCCGTTTGAAATCTTCGGTATCGCCGCGCTGCTGATCCTGTTCGCGATGGCGGCGACCAGCCATGATTTCTGGCTGGTTTTCCTGACCCCGCCGGTCTGGAAGACCCTGCATATGGGCGTCTATATCGCCTACGGGCTGATCGTCCTGCATGTCACCTTCGGTCTGCTGCAGTCCGAACCGCACCCGTTTTACGCCGTCATGACGGGCGGATCGTTCTTCCTTGTCGTGGCGTTGCATATCGCGGCGGGCATGAAAGAGGTCGCCGCCGACGCGGATGACGTACAGGCTGCCGGCAGCCATAGCGGCTGGGTCACCGTCGGGCCGGTTACAGCGATTGCGATGAACCGGGCGAAAATCGTCGTGCTGCCGGATGGCGAACGGGTTGCGGTGTTTCGTTATGAAAACAAGCTGTCGGCGATTTCCAATGTCTGCGCGCATCAGAACGGTCCGTTGGGCGAGGGACGGGTAATCGACGGCTGCATCACCTGTCCGTGGCACGGGTTTCAGTACCGGCCGGAAGACGGCTGTTCGCCGCCGCCGTTCACGGAAAAGGTGCCGACCTACCGGTTGTCTCTGGACGGCGACACCATCCTTCTCGACCCGGCGGCGTTGCCGCCCGGCACCCCGGTCGATCCGGTCGTCATTCCGGAGGGAACGGCATGAGCAGGAAATCGGCGAACAGCAAATCTGCTTTTTTTGTCGGCTATCTGAAAATGCCGAAACGGCTGGGTTTGTTCTACTGGGCGGTTATACCGGTCGTTGTCGGTTGTGTGCTGGGCGCGGGGTTCGGGTTTGCGGTGGCGCAGAAGGATCCGGGACAGGGTGGTTTCATGCCGCCGGCCCAGACACTGACCGGGTATTTCGACCTCGAGCCTTATCCGGTTCTGCGCACCCTGCCGACGGATGAGTTTCCGGAAAGCCGTACCGTGGTTCTGACAGGGGCCGGCAAATTCGGCATCCTGAAACAGGTTCAGCAGCATCAGGGCCGGATTGTCGATGTGCGCGGCGTGTTTCTGGCGCGCGGCGACTACGAGATATTTCAGGTCGGCGGCCGCGGCGTCATGCCGTCGGAAGGCGACCTGACGCCGGAAATGCAGGCCTATACCGCACCGGAGGCTGAACCGCTGGGGCGCTACACGCTGAAAGGCGAAATCGTCGACAGCAAATGCTATCTGGGGGCGATGCGGCCGGGGCAGGGCAAGACCCACATGGTTTGCGCCAATGTCTGCATCATGGGCGGCGTGCCGCCGATGTTCGTGATCTACGATGAAGAGGGCGTGAAAGACATGCTGCTGCTGGCCGATCCGCAGGGCGCATCGCTGGCCGGGCGCTTCACCGACTATACCTCGCTGTTCGTCTCCATCGAAGGCGATGTCGAACGGCGCGGCGACCTGAAAGTATTCCGGATCGACCCGGACAGTATCGATATTCTCTAGGGGCATACGGGAACGGAAACCGACAATGCTGGTGCGTAAAACCCTGGGCCTGCTGGTCGCCGCCGTCATCGCGGCGGGCGCGGTGTATCTGTATCTCACTTTCAATGCGCAGGTCTTCATGCTGCGCGGCACGGTGATCGACGATCTGGTCGGCATCGGCTATTTGCGCGACCTGCAATACGTGCTCTGGGCGATTATCGTTTTCGTCGTTCTGTGGGCGGCTGAAAAACTGTGGGACAAGGCGGCCGCCCGTTTGTGGCCGGAACAGGATCAGTGATCCAGGATCATTCAGGCCATGTCAGCGGTTGGCGGGGACGGCAAATGCAGCTAAAGTCCGCCCATACGAGGGTTCACCCGAAATCAGGGAATGCAAAGATGGAAGTTCGGATTTTCAAACCGGCGAAGACGGCAATGCAGTCGGGCCGCGCCAAGACCAAGGAATGGGTCATGGAGTTCGAGCCTTCGGACCGCCAGAATGCGGATTCGCTGATCGGCTGGGTCGGGTCGTCCGATACCCGCCGTCAGGTCACCCTGCATTTCCACACCGATAAGGAAGCCATCGCCTACGCCGAAAAGCACGGCTACGTCTACACCGTGCAGCAGGAAAAAACGCGGCGCATCAAGCCTAAGGCCTACGCCGACAATTTCGCCTATGACCGGGTAGAGCCCTGGACTCACTGACCGCAGCTTCCGCCCGATGAGCGCCGCCGACATACTCGACCGGGCGCGTATGGGGGATGTTCTCACCGCCTACCATATGGCAAAGGCGGCGCAACAGGAAAATCCCGCCGATCCGAACATCCTGCTGATGCGGGCCGTTTATGCATCGGCCTGCGGCCTGCGGGAGGATTGTATCGCCGTCATCGACGCGGTGCCGGATATCCTCTCGCATCCGATGGCGAAAATGTGGGGCCTTAACGCGCTGGTCCTGAATGTCGATACGGACCGACTAAAGAAACACGGTCTTGTCGCCTTGCCGGAAGACGAAGCCGCCTTGCTGGCGCTGGAACCGGGCTTGGTGCTGCAGGTCGCTTTCGGGTTGCATCTGCTGATCGCCGATCCGGAAACCGACCGTGACGATCTGCGCCACATCGCGCAATTGCTTCTGCACTACGCCATCGCGAAGGATGCCGCCCATCTGGCGGTGCTGGCCGGGAAGGCGGCTATCAAGCTCGACGGCCCGGAAGGGGTGACTGAATGGCGCCGGTCCACCGCCCCGGGTCATGTCGTCGATCCGCTGCTGGATATGCTCCTGCCGGAATGCTACCGCGCCGATCCGGCCCGGCACGAACCCCGGATGAAGGCGATTGCAGAGCAGCCGGCGGAATCGGTCTTTCCGGTCTTCGGCGCGGTGCCCCGGATCGGCCACCGGCAGCCGATGCCGGTCGCCGCCGTGACGTCAGACGATGCAATGACGCCGGTGATCGATGCAGGCCGGCTCGCCGCATCGATGCGGCAGGTTCAGGCAATCGTCGACACCTGGCTGGCAGGGCAGGGCGATTGGCAAAACTGGATCGCCGCGGTTTCCAATGCGGGCGCATCGCCGTTGCTGGTGGCGTCGACCGGCCGGGTCGGAACGATGGCGATTGCCGGCGCTCTGCAGCAGTCGGGAACGCTGTTGCCGTTTCACTACCTCAATAACCAGCCGGGTATTCTGGAGCAGAACCGTCTGCTCTACATGCTGATGACCGGCACTGTGCCGGAAGAGGCGCTGATCGCGCTATTGCAGGACTGGCTGCGAAGCCGGCGGGCCGAAATCGATTTTGCGCGGTTTTCCGGGAAACGGGCGGTACTGGTCAATCATCTGGATACGGTTTTCGCGCCGGTGCTGCTTGCCTGTTTTCCGGACAGCAGGGTGATCTACGCCGAACGGGACATGCGCAAGACCTTCCTGTCGCTGGGCTACAAAAACCAGTTCGGTTACACGCAGTTGCGGCATCTGCGCTATACGCTTAGCTCCGACGCGAATGTTTTCGCAGGCATTCGCGACGAAGCATTGAGCCACGACGATGAAGTCGTCTGGTACATGGCAGTCACCCGGGCGCTGATTGCGGCGGTGTGCGAGGTCCGGGGCGATGATGGTGTCAGAACTCTCGATATGGAAAAGATATTTGCCGGAGAAGTCGGGGAACAGGCGGCGTTCCGCGATGCGTTCGGGTTGAACGATAGCGACGCCGGGTCGGTGCAGTCCGCCTTTGCCGACAGAGTGAATGAAAAAGCCTTTTTCGCGCTTGCGCCGGGCATCGAGGATAAGGTGCGCGATGGCCTGTTCGAGGCGTCCTGGACGCGGGTCACCGGTCTGCCGCTATCCTGACACCGGCTTATTCATCGATTTTCAGATACCGTTGCGCCAGTGCATGTTTCAGGGCGTTGAAGGCTCCCAGGGCTTCCTCATAGGCAAGGCGTTCCTCTCTCAACTGGGCGAACAGCTTGGCGCGTTCATCCGGCTTGCCGGCGACTTTTTCAGGATGCGCAAGTTTCTTGACCGTCATCAGATAACGCGCCCGAACGGCGGCTACGAAGTGAATCGACGCTTCCAGTTCCTTCCGGGTTATCGACCCCAGAGCTGCCCGGATGGCGTGCTTGTTCGCTTCGGCCACAACCTGTTCCAGCTCGACCGCTAGATGGGCGTCGACGACGTCCTTGAACTTTTCCATCAGCCTGACCTCATTGTTGATTCGCCATACAGTATACTGACGGAAAGGGGCAACGCCTATAGCCGTTCTGCATCTAACCGATATGCGGCACTGGACCGAAGCCGCATGATCGGGTAAATGCCTGACACGCAATCTTGTGCATTCGGCTGCGGCCCCATAGCTCAACCGGATAGAGCACCTGCCTTCTAAGCAGGATGTTGCAGGTTCGAGTCCTGCTGGGGTCGCCATTCTTGCCTTCATGCCGGTTCGGATGCCGCTTCGGGTTCCTTGCCGGTAATATTTTGGCGATGAAACCTGTGCTTCCATGAAACGTGCTACAGTTTTACGGCAACCGGTTTCCTCCCCGATTTCATAAACAAGCGGTTCTCGATGGCGTTCTGGGGCAACATCAAAGGGTTTACATATCACTACTTCGACCCGTTCGAAGACGCGCCGGAGCTTGAGCCGTTCCGGCCATTGATCGAGGTCTGGCGGTTAAAATGCGGGGAAAGGAAGGTTCCGGCCTGGTCCGATTTCGATTTCACGGATTTTGCCGGCTGGCACAGTAAAATCGCGATCTACGATGTCTCGCACAACCCGTTCGACTACAAGATCAGATTGTCCGGGGAAGAGTTCAACCGGGTTCTCGGCCGGAATATGAAGGGCGTGACGCGGAAAGACCTGCTGGACGTCGCCGTGGACGATACACTGTCCGACAGGCTCTACGAAAAAGCGGCGACGGACCTGCTGTTTGCCTACACAAAGGGAACCAATGTTGTCGACCGCCAGCACATACAGGTCGAATATCTGCAATTGCCGTTATCCGATAACGGAATCCATGCCACCCATTCTATCGAGGCGATCAATATACTGGATGTTCCCGCCAGCTAGCGCCCGCGATAGTGCGGCGTTCTATGCTCGATCCAGGCCTGCACTTGTATCGAGCATGTGCGCCACGCTGGCGGCCGCGGAACACCTGATGAAAGCCTGCTGCCGACCTTAAAGGTTTATACAGCAAAGCGCATGGCCAGAGTCAGGCTGACCCACTCAGTGAGACATGAATATTGGTGCTTTAGACCTTTGCAGCATTCCCAGCGCATGACTGCCGTAGCGTTCCATAGTCAAAAACTTACTATATGAAGACCCCATCACGAACACACCTGCGCCGACCTTTTTGCCTTCATCCAGTATTGTCTGCGTCCGGTCAAGGGCCGCAGGCAGGGCGGCCGTCGTTACAGTGAATCCGTGGTCGGCAGCATACTCGCCCGCATTTTCAAGCAGTTCCGTCGATGTTTCGCCGGATTTCGGGTCGCCGACTGTTACGATATGCAGGTCGATATCGGGCCACGGGCGCAACATGATGAACTGTTTCATCGCTTTTGCACTGTCCAGCGATCCGGATAGCGCAATCAGGGCTTTCGAGGGGTGAGTATAAGCCTCGTCCGGTACGGCTATCAGTGGCCGCAATCCCATGGCGATTAAATGAAGAACCGCTTTTACGTCTTCGAGATCATCTTCGCCCGGGTTCCAGATACGCGTCGGCACCAGACCGATATCGTGGAAACGCCAGGCATCGACCAGCGAGGTATCAGGCTTTCCCTCTCGGGATAAATCCAGATAGGGAACACCAGCCTCTTCGGACCGGGCGCGCAATATCTCTGCCTGGACGGCTGCTTCGTTGCGGGCATTCTTCAATCTGGTTTCCATCAATCGAAGATGATAGCTGAACATGCCGGCAGGAGAGGGACCGATTCGCGTAACCCGATCAGGATCGACAACGGATATCCCGGAGATACGTCCGCCATGCCGCTTTGCGATATCAATGGCCAGGTCGGCTTCCGCCGTACCGGCCGGGGAATGCGAGATCGAGACGAGAATGTGCCGTAACATGTTGGATCCTTCCGAATTTGGTTTATGACATATTCAGCATGGCATGTACGGTCGCGCGCGACGTCCACCACGCCCAACTTGTAGCGGAGTGCTAAAATAAAGTTGGTCGCTACAGTGCGCAGTTTCAACTGGCGGATCGCTGTTTGCGTTCGATTTCGGCCTGCATATCGCGTCCGGCCAAACGATTCTCCCGTCAGGATCCTGAATCATACAGGTGGCGGTATCATAGGTCAGGATTGCTGGTGCGGTATCGTCGGAAACTAGGCGAACAACTGACTTCCGGCCAGACCGTCGACCATGAACTGCACGGCCAGCGCCGACAGGATGACGCCGAAAATACGGGTGATAACATGCACGCCGGTGCGACCCAGCAACCGCTGCAATTGCGCGGTCAGCAGCATCGATACCAGCGCCATCGCCAGCACCGACAACAAGGCGCCGACCACGATCAGCGACTTCAGGGTATCGCCGGAGACGTCGGCCATCAGCAGCACGACCGCGCCCATCGCGCCGGGCCCCGCCAGCAGCGGCGTCGCCAGCGGAAATACCGAGATATCGGCTTTCTCGGCCGCTTCCTCGTTTTCGTCCGGGGTCGTCGAGACCGCGCCGGACGACCGGGCGAAGACCATGTCGATGGAAATCAACAGCAACAGAATCCCGCCGGCGATGCGCAGGGCGGGCAGGGTGATGCCAAAGAGGTTGAGGATCATGTCGCCTGAAATCGCAAAGGCCAGCAGGATCGCCGTCGCGATAACCGTTCCCTTTATCGCCGCCGCCGTTCGCGCCCGTGGCGCCAGGTCGCCGGTCAGCGAGGCGAAGACAATCGGCACGTTGAACGGGCCGATGGTCGCGAAAAAAGTGGCGAAGGCCACAAAGGCGGTTTCGTACATGTCGGTTCACCCCTTTCAGGCAGCAAACCTGCCTAGCGCCGCTGGCTGGTGATTTCCGGGATCAGTCCGCGCGGTGAGAAGCGTAGCACGATGAGCAACACCAGCCCCATGGTGATCGGCCGCATATAGGCAGCACCGTTTATCAGATGAATTTTCAAGGGGTCGTCGGCCGCCAGCCACAGGGTCAGCGTATCGATCAGCCAGGCGCCGACAGGCTCCGCCTCTATCCAGGCGAACCAGACGATGAAACCGCCCAGTACAGCCCCGAAATTATTGCCCGACCCGCCGACGATCACCATCACCCAGATCAGGAAAGTAAACCGCAGCGGTTGATAGGAGGTTGGTGTGAACTGTCCGTCCAGCGTCGTCAGCATCGCGCCGGCGATACCGATCACCGCCGATCCCAGAATGAAGACTTCCAGGTGCCGTCCCTTGACGTCCTTGCCCATCGCATTCGCCGCGGTTTCGTTGTCACGGATCGCCCGCATCATCCGTCCCCAGGGCGAATGCAGGGCGCGTTCGGCCAGAAACAGCACGATCAGCAGAACGGTCACAAAAAGGCCGGAATAGCAGAGCTTCACGAAGATCGACGACAGTTCGATTGCAGGTACGTCCATCCGGAGGGCCAGATCGGTAAACCACTGAGTCTCCTGCAGCTCGATTTCATAGGGTGTCGGACGCGGCAGGCCGTTGACGTTTTTCACACCCCGCGTCAGCCAGTCCTCGTTCCGCAGAATGGCGATGATGATTTCCGAAATGCCGAGCGTTGCAATCGCCAGATAATCCGACCGCAGGCCCAGCGAAACCTTGCCGACGATCCATGCCGCCCCGGCTGCCAGCAACCCGCCGACCGGCCAGGCCAGCAGGATCGGCAGACCCAGACCGCCGAGGAATCCGGTTTTGGCCGGTTCGACGAGTTCGATCGCCGATACGGCCGGCAGGAAAAACGCCCGGGCCACGAAATATCCGACCAGCACGATTACGGCGATCGCGGTCCCCGCGGCAGCGGTATTTCGCCTTAACTGCCGCCAGGCGACCGTGCTGGCGATGATGGTGATGACGACGGTTAGCGCGGTTACCAGAATACCGGTTCCGCCGGCCTGCCAGGTTTCGTAGACCGGATCGACGGAAACCACGATTGCCGCCAGCCCGCCCAGGGCAGCGAACCCCATCACCCCGGCGTTGAACAGCCCGGCATACCCCCATTGCATGTTCACGCCCATCGACATGATGGCGGAAATGATGCACAGGTTGAATATCGCCAGCGCCAGCGACCAGCTCTGGAACACGCCGACGCCGCACAGCAGCAGCGCCATGCCGGTATACAGAACGATAATGCGCTGCCGGTTGGTCATAGCGATTTCCCCCGGAAGATTCCTGTCGGCCTGACGATCAGCACGACAACAAGCAGCATGAACGATACGGCGAATTTGTAGTCGGTCGCCAGCAACTGGGCGAGGCCGTCGGGCGCCCAGCTTTCCGGCAAAAGATAGCCGAGAAACTTCTTGTAGGCGTAGGTTATCGTGACTTCGGAAAAGGCGATGATGAAGCCGCCGGCAATTGCGCCGACCGGGTTGCCGATGCCGCCGACAATCGCCGAGGCGAAAATCGGCAGCAGCAGTTGCAGATAGGTAAACGGCTTGTAGGTTTTATCCAGCCCGAAGAGCGTGCCGGCAATTGCCGCCAGCGCACCGGCCAGAATCCAGGCGATAATGACGACACGGTCGGGGTTGATGCCGGATAATAGGGCAAGATCCTCATTGTCGGAGTAGGCCCGCATCGATTTGCCCGACCTTGTCCGGTTTAGGAACCAGAACAGGGCGATCACACAGACAAAAGCTGCGGCTACGGAAATGACCTGGCTTGACTTGATTGCCAGACCTTCCTCAAGCCCGGTCGACGTTTTGAACTGGCGCGCATTGACGACAAACCGCGCGCCGTCGGCCAGCGTCCGGTCGTCCGGCCCGATGACGAAACGGATCAGCCCGTTCAGACAGAACATTACGCCGGTCGAGGCGATCAGCAGTACGACAGGCTGGGATTTCTTGCGCCGATAGTGGCGGTACACAGACCTGTCGATCAGCAGAACCAGCGCGATGGTCATCAGAATGGCAGGCGGCAGGGCGAGCAGGGCGGTCGGCAACGGCCCGATTCCGATATCCATGGATTGGAACCACCATGTCACCAGCAGCGCGAACATCGTACCAGCCGACATCAGCTCGCCGTGCGAAAAGTTCGAAAATCTCAGAATGCTGTAGATCAGCGTCACGCCCAGCGCGCCGAGCGCAAGCTGGCTGCCATAGGCCATGCCGGGAACGATCACGAAATTCGCGAACAGGATGATGGCGTTCAGGGCGTCTTCCATTACGATCTATCCACCCAGAAATGATTGCCGGACTTCCGGGTCGGCCAGCAAAGCTTCGCCCGTATCCGTGAACCGGTTACTGCCCTGAACCAGCACATACCCCTTGTCGGCGATGTTAAGCGCCTGTTTGGCGTTCTGCTCGACCATCAGCACGGCGATGCCGCTGCGGGCGACTTCGATGATGCGGTCGAACAGTTCGTCCATCACAATCGGCGAGACGCCGGCTGTGGGTTCGTCAAGCATCAGGATTTTCGGCTGCGTCATCAGCGCGCGGCCGACGGCAACCTGTTGCCGTTGTCCGCCGGACAGTTCTCCGGCCGGCTGCCGGCGTTTTTCCTTCAAAATGGGAAACAGGTCGAAGACCTGCGCCATCGTCTCCGAAAAATCGTCGTCGCGAATATAGGCGCCCATTTCGAGATTTTCCTCGACGCTCATCGAGGTGAAGACGTTGCGTGTCTGCGGCACGAACGCCATGCCCTCGCGAACCCGATCCTGCGGCGACAGGGCGGTGATATCCTTGCCGTCCATCGTCACCTTGCCCTTGCGCAGGGTCAGCATGCCGAACACGGCTTTCATCGCCGTCGATTTGCCGGCGCCGTTGGGGCCGACGATAACTGCGATTTCGCCGCTGTCGACGCCGATCGAGCAATCCTGCAGCACGTCGGCCGCACCGTATCCGCCGGTCATGTTCTCGCCGCGCAGCGCGCTCATGCGACCGGCTCCGGCTTCTGCTTGTTTTTCAGGCCGGTGCCCAGATAGGCCTCGATTACCTGTTCGTTCTTCATGACATCGTCCGCCGTGCCCTGCACCAGCACCCGGCCTTCGGCCATGACGATGACCGGATCGCAAAGCTTCCTGATCAGGTCCATGTCGTGTTCGATGACGCAGAACGTATACCCGCGTTCTTTCTGCAGCCGCAGGATTGAATCGGCGATGGTGCCAAGCAATGTCCGGTTCACGCCGGCGCCGACCTCGTCCAGAAAGACGATCTTGGCATCGACCATCATCGTCCGGCCCAGCTCCAGCAGCTTTTTCTGACCGCCGGAAAGATTGCCGGCAAGTTCGTCGGCGACATGGGTGATTTCCAGAAAACTCAGAACTTCATCGGCCCGTTCACGTAACAGGCGTTCCTCTTCCCTGACCTTGCCCGGCCGAAGCCATGCGTCGACCAGATTTTCGCCGGATTGCCGCGGCGGCACCATCATCAGGTTCTCGCGTACCGTCAGCGAGGCGAATTCGTGCGCGATCTGGAATGTCCGCAACAGGCCCCGCGCAAACAACTGGTGCGGCTTCAGCCCGGTAATATCCTCACCGTCGAGATAGACATGGCCGGCGGTCGGCCGGTAGTTGCCGGCGATCACGTTGAACAGGGTGGTCTTGCCCGCGCCGTTCGGCCCGATCAGCCCGGTGATAGATCCTTCCTCAATGGAAAAGGATGCGCCGTCGACGGCCCGGATGCCGCCGAAATGCAGATGAATGTCGTCAATGACGATCATGATTTCGGCTCATACGAAAATGCCCGGGCGGTTGTGACACGCCCGGGCATTTCGAAGCTCTCTCGATCAGCGATAACCGACGACCGAAATCTTGCCGTCGATGAATTCGACCTGACGGTAGTTGCCGGCGCTTTCGCCCGGACCGATCAGTTCAACAGCCGATGCGCCGACATAATCGATATCGCCACCGCCGGCGAGGATATCGAGCGCCTTGCCAAGTTCACCGGGATAGATTTCCTCGCCCGGAGCATTGGCGACATCGAGAACCTTGTCCTTCAGGGCGCTGCTATCGGAAGAGCCGGCCGCCTGCATGGCGAGCATGATCAGCGCGGCGGCATCATAGGATTCCGCCGCGAAGGCTTCGGCCTTGAATCCTTCTGCATCGATCATCTTGCTGAACGTGGCCGCACCGGCACTGTCTGTACCCGGGTTTGCGCCATAGGAACCGTTCAGGCCGCTGCCGAGGGCTTCGGCAATCGAGTCACCGACCATGCCGTCCGGCAGGTAGAAGATGTCGAAAGCGCCGGTGTCGAGCGCAGCCTGGATAATGCCCTTGCCGCCTTGATCAAGATAGCCGGCCACAACCAGAACCTCGCCGCCGGCCGCGGCCAGCGCGCCGACTTCGGCGGTGTAGTCGCCCTTGCCGTCTTCATGCGGGGCGTTGATCGTTACCGTACCGCCTGCTTTCTTGAAATTGGTGTCGATGGAATCCGCCAGACCCTTGCCGTAATCGTTGTTGGTGTAGGTGATGGCGACCGACGAGACGCCCTTTTCCGTCAGGATATCGGCCACAATTTCGCCCTGCCGCGCATCGGAGGGGGCCGTGCGGAAAAACAGGCCGTTGTCTTCTACCGTCGACAGCGCCGGCGAGGTCGCGGACGGCGAGATCATGACAATGCCGTTCGGAACGGCGACGTTCTGCAAGGCAGCCGTCGTCACGCCGGAGCAGTCGCCGCCGACAATCGCCTTCACCCCGTCGGAGGTGATCAGGCGTTCGGCCGCTGCGGTTGCCGCCGCTGCGTCAATGCAGGTCGTGTCGCCGCGAACGGCGGTGACTGTCGAACCGCCCAGCAGCTTGCCGCTGTCGTTTACTTCCTTGATCGCCAGTTCGGCGCTCGGCCCCATATTGGCGACGATCGATTCGATCGGCCCGGTGAAGCCGAGGAAAACCCCGATCTTGATATCTTCAGCCTGTGCAGCGCCGGTTGTGAGCGCGATTGCCGACACAGCGGCCATCATCAGTTTTTTCATTGGGTAGCTCCCTGCTAGTCATGAACAAGAGCCTCGTGATTGAGACCCGTCATATTTTTCCCGTACCATTTATAACCCGGTTTTTCCGGGTAGTTCCAATCGTAAAATGATCGAAACCGGTTTTGAGGCCTGAATTTTATCAAAAAATCTGCGGTTGGCCATGGCGCGTCGGCACAGCGCCTTGCGGACAATTGTCAGTACTGTTCCGGCGCCGTTAAACTTCGTGGCTGGTGATTTTATGCAGCACCTTGGCCCAGGCGGGGCCGGGCGGGCGATAGATCACGCCCATGCCGTCCTGATCGATGCGGACGACACGGCCCTCGACAGGGATGGCCTTTTCATCCGGCGGGTTGCCGATCAGGAAATCGAATTCCAAGCCCTGGCCTTCCGCAAACCAGTCAGGCGCCTGCGAGATGTACGCGCCGGTCAGCGAAATATCGAAGACTTCGTATATTTCGCCATTGATCCGGGCGTGAATGATATAGGACCGGTAGCGGGGCCGCTTGCGACCGGAACCCGTTTGGTTTTGCCTGGCGCCGTCGTGCATTCAAACTCTCTGTTCAGGGTGAGGAACAGATAGAAAAGACGCTTTTCGGCTCGCTATCAATAACTGTCTTACGTCTCTTGGTTAAAAACGATTAATTGAATGACATTTCAGGTCATGCCTTATTGAGGGTGCGACATGATGGGGCCTGTCACGCTAATGCGCCACCCAGAAAAAGCCCCGCCGAAGCGGGGACAGAGCATTTGCGTCAGTTGAGGGGGAAATACGCAAACGAAGGAGGTTGTAGAGAAACTTCAGGTGCGGCGATGTCGCCGGAACTTGCGGCCGACAAGGCCGAAAAGCCCGAGGCCTGTCGCCAGCAGAATCAACGGTGTTGGAACCGGGGTGACGGCAAGTGCCGGTTCCCTCAGCGCCAGTTGGATATCATCCAGGCTGAACCCGTTAAATCCGATGGGGCCACCCTGTCCGGCAAAGGCCAGGGAGACCAGCGACGACAGGCCTGTCACCGTCGCACCTGAAAAAGTTTCGAAATCGGCACTGCCGCCCGCGCCGTCATTGATGCCGTCGAGGGTGACGGATTGCGTGACGGTCGTCGAGTCGGCGCGCGTGCCGGTAATAAGGATCGTCTGAGCCCAGTAAAGGCCCGGCGTAAAAAGGAAAAACCCTTCGCCGGCGCTGAAGCTCGCCAGACTGAACGTGCCGGGAGCATTCAGCGATATCGTAAAACTGCCGCCCATTGCCGACAGATAGCGGGATCCGCTATCCGGGCCATCGCCGAACCGTTCGGCATTGGTCGTGGCAAAATGCGCGTCCGGTCCGTTATGGGTGACGGTGAAGCCGCCCACGGTCAGGCTGCCGAACTGCGCCTGATGCGGCAATTCGTCAAAATCGATCAATGCGGCCTGGGCGCTGACCGCGCATAACGGCAACCCCAGTGACAGGGTGACGACCTTCAGGAATTTCGAAGCTATGCGCACGTGGAAATCTCTCTAAAAGCAGACCCGTCACAATGACGAGACTGTCCGCTATGCTTAGAGAGTATTGTGCGGCGCACAAGCCGTATCTGGTTGTTTACGTTAACCATCGTTAATATTGTTGTTCGCTGTAAATAAAATAGCCTCTTTTATGTGTACGTTGATCCATACATCGCGCTCCGGCGCCTGTCGATTCACGGGTTTGAATACTTCCATGAAAAATCGGCTTTGCTCCTATTTACCCCAGTCGGGGTTGGGCAACCGATTGAAAAGCCGCCGCAGACCCTGGGCGTAGGCCTTGCGGATCGACAGGAAATAGGCGTCGTCGTCGGCGATGCGCCGGTGATTGTAGGTTGACAGGTTGCCGGACTTGTAGCGCAGCAGATGGATCGGCGGCGCGACTGAAAGGTTGCTTCGGATCGTGGCGTCCATCGAAAGGATCGCGCATTTGCAGGCGGAATCGAGGTCGACATCCTGGTTGATGATACGGTCAAGGATCGGCTTGCCGTATTTCGTCTCGCCAATCTGCAGGAACGGGGTGTCGCGCGTCGCTTCGATGAAGTTTCCGGCGGAATAGATCTGGAACAGACGGTGCTGCCCGCCTTCGATCTGTCCGGCGACAATGAAGCTGCCGTCGGGACTGCCGAACGGCTCCACGTATTTAGCCTCACGGGCGATTTCGGCGCGCAATGTGTCGCCGACGATCCGTGCGATGTCGAACATCGTATCGGCGGCGTACATGTCGTTCGGCTCGCCGGTTCCCAATGCCTGATCGAGCAGCGCCGCGACGCTTTGCGTCGTCGCCAGGTTGCCGGCGGACATCAGGCAGATCAGCCGGTCTTTCTGGCTGTCGAAGATGTTGAGCTTGCTGACCAGGGCGATCTGGTCGACACCGGCGTTGGTGCGGCTGTCGGCCGCCAGCACCAGGCCGTCCTTCAGAAGAATTCCCAGACAGTATGTCATGGCTGTATGTTTCCATTTCGCGGTGAATAGGCCTTGTCGGAGCCTGAATGCGAGTGGACAATAAGCCATAACCGAAACGCCGTATAGTGTTTGTGCATTGCCGGAAAGGGCGGTCGAATGGCCTCGAAAAATGACCTGGAAAGCTGACCTGAAAGCGGTCGCCGACGACATGGCGTCGCATCGGGGCTCGGGCCGGGTCGCTGACTATATTCCGGCGCTGGCGCGGGTCGATCCGAGGAAATTCGGCATTGCCGGTATCGATGCCCATGGCGAGACGGCCGGCGAAGGGGACTGGGACGAGCCGTTCTCGATTCAGAGCGTGTCGAAGGTTTTCGGTCTGACGATTGCCCTGCTGGCGCATGGCGACGATCTGTGGAAACGGGTCTGGCGCGAACCGTCGGGGACGTCGTTCAATTCCATTGTTCAGCTTGAAACCAACAAGGGCATACCGCGCAATCCGTTCGTCAATGCCGGCGCGCTGGTGGTGACCGATGTGCTGGTATCGAAATACGGGCGTGACGGTGCGATTGCCGAAATTCTGGCTTTCGTGCGCGCCCTTGCCGATAACCCGACCATAGAAATGGATGAGGAAGTTGCGCAGTCGGAGGCGGAAACCGGCCACCGCAATGCCGGGCTTGCCTATGTAATGAAAGGGTTCGGCAATATCCTGAACCCGGTGGAAGACGTGCTGCATGTGTATTTCCATCAATGCGCCCTGGCGCTGACCTGCGCCGACCTGGCGCGGGCCGGGCTGTTTCTGGCCTGCAGCGGGACCGACGCGGTAAGCGGAAAGAGGATCGTGCCGACCCTGATGGCCCGGCGCATCAACGCCCTGATGCTGACCTGCGGCCACTATGACGCCGCCGGCGATTTCGCCTTCAAGGTCGGCCTGCCGGGGAAAAGCGGCGTGGGCGGCGGTATCCTCGCCATTGTGCCGGACCGTCTGTCGATGGGCGTCTGGGCGCCGGGACTGAACGAATTCGGCAATTCCGAAGTCGGCAGCCTTGCCCTGGAATCCTTTGTCCGCCGGGCAGGCGTTGCGATTTTCTGAAGAATCCCGCACCAAAGGCCACCCGATCACCACTGTTGCCAGCAGAAAGTCATCCAGCATGAGATATTCCGAAATTGTCGATCGCATCGGCGGCAAGGGCCGAGACGCCTGGAACATTCATTTCGAGGCGACCCAGGCGGCCGCCCGGGGCGAAGACGTCATCATGCTGTCGATTGGCGAGGCGGAGTTTCCGACCCCTCCCGAATTCGGCGCGGCGGCGATCAAGGCGATAGAGGCGGGCGATCATCACTATTCCGCCATGCGGGGGCGCGAACCCCTGCGCAAGGCGATTGCCGAGTATCAGGGCAAGCTGATGGGCGTGACCATCGACCCGATGGATATCATCGTCCTTGCCGGCGCACAGAACGGTCTGATTTCGGCTTCGCTGCTGATCGGCGGGCCGGGCACGGAAATCATCGCTCCGACGCCGACCTATGTAACCTATGAAGCGGCCATCGCCGCATCGGGGTCGCGCATGGTCGCGGTGCCGCAAAGCCCGGAAAACGGGTTCCGGATCGATGCGGCGAGTCTGGCGGCGGCGGTAACGGATAAATCCCGCGCGATCATGATCGCCAATCCCAACAACCCGACCGGTGTCGGCTGCACCCAGGACGAACTGGCGGCGATTGCCGAGGTCGCGAAGAAGCATGATCTGTGGGTGATCATGGATGAAGTCTATGCGTCCCTGGCTTTCGATGCGCCGCATTGCTGCATGGCGTCGATCCCCGGCATGCCGGAACGCACCATCACCATCGGCAGCCTGTCGAAATCCCATGCCATGACCGGCTGGCGGCTCGGCTGGATGACCGGCCCGCGCGAACTGATCGACCACGCCGAAAACCTGGCCCTTTGCATGCTGTACGGCGTGCCCGGTTTTTCGCAGGAGGCGGCGACGGTTGCCGTCCGTGACGGCGATGCCGTTGTGGCGCATCACCGCGAATTGTTCCGCCGCCGGCGCGATCTGGTGTACGAGGCGCTGCGCGGTGTGAACGGCATATCGATCAACAAGCCGGATGCCGGCATGTTCGTGATGGCCGATGTTCGTGCAACGGGCCTTTCAAGCGGCGATTTCAGTTGGGGTTTGTTCCGGGCGGAAGGCGTTTCCGTTCTGGACGGCTCCGCTTTCGGCGAAAGCGCCGACGGGCATATCCGCATCGCCTTCACGGTCGGCGAAGAGGCTTTGGCGGAAGCCTGCCGTCGGATCGCCCGCTATGTCGGTACGCTGACCGGGTAACGCGCCTGCTAGTCAGATAAATGTCCGGGCATGGTTGTCCCATTGCGCCAGCAGGGGCGGGCGCAGATCGCGACGGCGTAGCGTCCCGTCCGGCCTGATCTGCACGCTCAGGAAATCGCCCTGTCCGGATGTCAGCACGAATGTATCGTCAGCAACTGCCGCCGCGCCGCAGACGTCGGTCAGCATGATGGTATCGAGCAGCTCGGGTTCATCGCCCAGCGAAATGAAATGCGCGACACTGCCGCGCGGGCTGGTGACCACGGCGTATTCCGCGGACGGGCTCGCCATGACGCTGCCGCAGTAATGGTTCAGCGCACGGGTGTCCTGTTCGTCCATCGGCACGAAGGCAAGCGCATTGCCGGGCCGCCACACGGCGATCAGTGACGGGTTGTCGCTTTCCGGCCCCTGATACTGACCACCGACGACGACAAGGTCGTCCTTCGGCACCGCGATATGGCGCAGGCTGACCTTGTGCAGCGGCGCGGGCGGTTCCACCTGGTCCAGCAGCTCCCCGGTTTCGCTGTCGACGATGGAAAGGTTTGGCCGCATCGTCGGAATGTTCAGTTTGGCCCGCCCGGTATCGGGGTGAGTCAGGATGCCGCCATTGGCGACGACCAGCGTCCTGCCGCCCTGGCGCGGCAGGATGTCGTGCGGGCCGACGCCGTGGCTGTCGAATTCCCCGATCCGTTTACCCGTTGTCAGGTCCCAGATGCCGAGCACGCCGCGGCCGGCTTCGTAGTCATTTTCGGTCGTGATCACCGTGGTTTCGTTGATGAACACGCCGTGGCCGCAGAAATGCCGTCCGGCGGGGCTGGCAAACCATTGGTCGGGTCCGGCGCCGGTTGTATCCGCAATCAGCATGAACAGGCCGGGGCGACGGGCCGGGAAGGCGACGCGCCTGCCGGACGGCGAAAACACCGGGCTGTGTCCGCGTTCTGGCAAGGCAACGCTTCTGAGGCTGCCGCCGATCTTTCCGAAAAAGGCGTAGTCCTTGCCGTCGGGTTTGCGGCCGCACAGGGCGACAGTTGTATCCGGGTTCTGACTGGCGTGAACGGCAAAAGGCAGGCCGGCGTAAGCGAAGCCTGCCGAAGCAGCGAGCATAAGGCTGCGGCGATCAATCTCCATCGAGTGCATTAAACCCCATCGATAATCCAAGTGCATTGACAAGCGGGCCGTCTACTTCGGCGCGGACAGCGGCGAGTTGTCCGGCGATCAGGCCCAGTTTGGTGTAATATCCGTCCGGCGATACGATGTCCGCGATCGGCATATCGAGGTCTTTGGCCCATTTCAGGGATTGTTTCAGACCGAATGCGATCACCGCGTGTTCTTCCTGACCGCCGCGTTCCAGCAGACTGTCGTCGAATCCGAGGGCATGGGCGTTACCGCCTTCATAATAGCGCTGCACCGCTTCAATATTGATGATCAGGTTCCGCATTGACCGGGCCGACCGCCAGGATTCCGCCAGTCTCGGTTTGGCTTCATCGACAGATTTACCCATCACCGGCTGCAGTTTCACATCGACAACCAGTTGCAGGCCGGTGGAAAGGCTGCCGTGCAGTTTTTTCAGCGCCTCGTTCTGGTTTCGATATTCCGGATTGTCGGGCCCGGGTTGCAGCATGGTTGTGCGATAGCTTTCACGCCATTCGGATGCGATTTCGTCGGCGATATTTGCAAGGTTGATTGCAATCGACCGGGCGAGGGTGCAGGCGGGCGGCGTCAGTTCCTGACCGTCATCCATGTCGAACAGCAAACGTTCCAGCGCCGGGAAACCCTGTATGGCGACGCTGGCGCCGACGATGCCGTCGACCGTGCGCGTGGCGGGGTCTGTGTCGCTTATCAGGGAGGCAAGATGGCGCGACGTGATGTTGCGTTTGTCGGGCCAGAACTGGATCCGGTAAGACCGATCTTCCTGCATCGCCGGGCCGAAGCGAATATGGCTGACCGGTTGCCATGCATCCATGCCGGTATTGTAGGTGGCGCGCAGCGATTTCAGGTCATCACAGGCGCTTTCCTCGAAGACCTGCCGCATTTCCGCTGTTGCGACGGCAAAATTCTCATAATCGGGAATGATAGCGTTGTCGATCACCGACTCGATGAGGGCAAAATGGTCCTGGCCGGCTCGTGCCGGTTTCGCCAGAATGCCGGGTGACAGCAGGGCAAGACAGATAAACAGGGATACAACCCGCATTACAGGGACTCCACAAATTTCAGCAGGGCGTTTCGGTCGTCCTTCGTCAGACCGGCGGCTGCGTCGCGGCTGGCCCGGGCTTCGCCGCCATGCCACAGGATCGCTTCCAGCACCGACCGGGCCCGGCCGTCATGCAGATACCGCGTGTGGCCGTTGACGGTGCCGGTCAGGCCGATGCCCCATAGTGGCGGGGTTCGCCATTCGCGCCCGTCAGCCTGCGCTTCCGGCCGGTTGTCGGCAAGGCCGTCGCCCATGTCGTGCAGCAGCATATCGGTATAGGGCCAGATTGTCTGCCGCGACAGCCACGGCATGTTCGCGGACGGGCCGGTCGTGAAGGTCGGATTGTGGCAGGAAGCGCAGCCGATATCGGTGAAGATCTGCTTTCCTCGCAAAACGACGGCGTCATCGGCGTCGCGCCGCTGCGGGACAGCCAGATTTCGGGAATAGAACACGACCAGATCGGTGATCGTGCCGTGTGCTTCCAGATTTTCGTAGTGCGGCGACGCACCGGACGGGGCATCCAGGCAGGCCTTTTCGTTTGCCGTGCATTCGCCGGATGCGGCCGGGAACAGCCGGGTTGAAATGCCGATATCGCCGTTAAAAGCGCTTTGGCTTTGTTGCTCGATACCGGGGCTGCCGGCTTTCCACCCGAACCGGCCGAGCCGAAGCCGGCCTTCGGTGATATCCCAGACATGGTTGGGTTTGCCGGAAATGCCGTCGCCATCCGTGTCGTCAGGGTCGGCAAGCGCCAGAATGTCGGTTTCCGGCACCAGTTCCAGAAGGCCCAGGCCGATCATCTGTGGCGCGATGCGGGGCGAGAGCATGGTTTCCGGATGCAGCGGGCCGTATTGCAGATCGACGATCTTGTATGACGGGCGCAGCAGCGAAACGGTCTCGCCATCCACCAGCTTCACGTCGAAGGTTTCGTAGTCGATATGCATCCGGCCTTCCGACGGGACGCCCTGAACAGAAAAATCCTGCAACTGTTCGCCATAGGTCGGTTCGCCGATAACATTGCGGGTTTTCAGCCTGTCGCGGTCGGCATCGTTCTGCGGCGGTATCGATAGCCGAAGAAACATCGAAACGGCATTGTCGTCCGGGTAGTTCGCGGCCGGCGGATGGCCTCTGCCGTCTTTCAGGTGACAGCGCTGGCAGGATTTCGCGTTATACAACGGACCAAGGCCGTCCGCTGCCGTTGTCGAGGAGGGGGCGGAAACCCAGATGCGTTTGAAAAAGCCGTTGCCGATCTTGAAATCCAGTTCCTTTTCGAACGGCATATTGGCGCTGGCATGGGAAAAGGCATTTGTATCGAACGTCTTGCGGCTGGTCGCCGTTCCACCGGGCAACGCTTCAGCCGGGTCGAACGCGGCGAGGCGGTTTGCCGCACCGGCCCGGGTGTCTGTGACAAGGCTGCCGGCTGTTATCGGCAGGACAATCCCGATCAGAAAACCTATCAGAATGAACAGGCGCGGCGGGCGGACCATAGTTCGATGTCCTGAACGTGCGTTTCAAAAGAAATGACCCGGCGCAGCGGTTCAACGCCGCGGCACCGGGCCATCGCTGTCCTGCCCCGTTTACTGGAGAACGGCGGAAGGATCGTCAAGGCTGTCCGATCCCTCGATCCCGATGCCCTGCAGGTCGAGCGCGGCGATGGCGCGTTCGATTGCCTTGGTCTGGACGAGAAGGGCGGATACAGCCGCATCGACCTTTTCGTTGCCTTCGTCATTTCCGGCAGCGAGCAGTGAGTCGTAAGGACGGCCATTCAGCGATTCGTCGACCAGAACCTGCATCCGGCCCAGGGTCGCCGCGATGGCGCCCGACAGGTCGTTGCGTTCGGTTTCCGGCAGCAGACCGGCGAGGCTCGGTCCTTTCACCGTCGTTCCGTCCACCCGCTTGTAGACGCCGTGAAACACGTTGTGGATACCCAGAACGTCATAATAGTGCGAATAGTGCGTGTTGTCGGAGAAGCAGTCGTGCTCTTCTTCCGGATCGTGCAGGATGAGACCGAGCTTCATCCGTTCGCCGGCCAGTTCGCCATAGCTCAGGCTGCCCATGCCGGTCAGCATCGCCGTCAGGCCGGCTTCCGGCGACCCGCCCATCAGTTTGTTGTAGGCAGCGCCGCCTTCAGCCCATTGCTGCGTCATCCAGGTCAGGTCGCTGACCAGCAGATCGGTGGCCGCCTTCAGATATTGGCCCCGACGGTCGCAATTACCGTGGGTGCAGTTCGCCGTGTCGAAATCGGTCGCGGGGCGATCACCGGCGCCCGGGTCGGTGCCGTTCAGGTCCTGCCCCCACAGCAGAAATTCGATCGCGTGATAGCCGGTAGCAACGTTGGATTCGACACCGTCGACTTCATGCAGCTCATTCTCGATCAGGTTGGCATCGATGACCGAGGCGTCGATGGTCTTGCCGCTGAGGCTGATCGACGAATTCGCAATCACGTTGGCGGTATAGAAACCGTTGGCGTCGGAGCTGTCGCCATAACTGTCCGTAGCGACATAGTCGATCAGGCCTTCGTCCAGCGGCCAGGCGTTTACCTTGCCTTCCCATTCATCGACAATCGCATTGCCGAACCGGAACGCTTCCGTCTGCTGATAGGGGGCGCGGGATGCGCGCCAGGCCTGACGGGCCGCAGCAAGCGTCGCGGTTGAAGGATTATCCAGCAATTCATCGACGGCGGTTTGCAACGCACGCGCCGTCGCGAGGCTGTCGGCGTAGGTGGCGTGTGCGATTTTCGTATAGGTCTCAACAACATCCTTTGCTGAGTCGGCGTGGCTGCTGCCGCTGCCGGCAAGCATAACGACGGCTGCTATACCGAGTGCTCGGTTCACTTTCATCAGTATCCCCTTTGAGGTGCCTTTTTTGATCGGACCGCAAGGGTAAAGAGCCAGCGCAGTAGTTGTCAATGATAATCACTCGCATTTGCATAGCAAATCGTTCTCATTTGCAAATGCTATGTGAATACAGGGATGCACGACCTGTTCAGACCGTTCCGAGAACACTGCTGTCCAGGTTACGCCTGGCTTTTGGGTTCCGCGCCCATGCCTTCAAGATCGTGCTTGCGGATAAACGCCTTCACCACCGGCGCGATGGAATCGCGCCACTTGCTGCCGTTGAAGATGCCGTAATGGCCGACATTCTTCTGCAAATGATACTTCTTCTTCGATTTGGCGAGGCCTGTGGTGATGTCCAAAGCCGCTTTGGTCTGGCCGACGCCGGAGATATCGTCCAGTTCGCCCTCGACGCAGAGAATGGCGGTGCGGTCGATCTTTTCCGGCAGTACGGGATGCCAGCGCGCCGTCATTTCGCCTTTCGGCAGGGAATGATTGTGGAACACGGTTTCAAGTGTCTGCAGGTAATATTCGGCCGGCAGGTCCATGACGCTGCGGTATTCCTCGTAGAAGGCGAGTTTCCGTTCCGCGGCGTCATCATCGCCGGTGACCAGATGATCGAACAACTCGTTGTAGGATTCCATGTGCTTGTCGAAATTCATTGCTATGAAGTTCGTTAGCTGGATGAAGCCGGGATACACCTTGCGCCCGGCCCCGGGATAGGGCGGGGGAACTTCGACGACGACATTCCGCTCGAACCATTCGATCGGGTGCTCTTCGGCCAGCTTGTTGACGGCGGTGGGCGATTTTCGCGTATCCACCGGCCCGCCCATCAGGGTCAGCGTTGCCGGCACGCAGGTATCGTTCCAGCCGGACATGATGGCCGTGGCGGCCAGAGCCGGAACGGATGGCTGACAGACCGCGATCACGTGCGTGTTCGGGCCAAGAATATGCAGAAAATCGATGATGTAATCGATGTAGTCGTTGAGATTGAAGCGATCCTCGCTGATCGGCACCATGCGGGCGTCTTCCCAATCGGTGATATAGACGTCGTGGTCCGGCAGCATGGTTTCGACCGTGCCGCGCAGCAGGGTCGCGTAGTGGCCGGACAGCGGCGCGATCATCAGCACTTTCGGGTCGGTGCGCTTTGTCGCGCGCTTGAAGTGCAGCAGGGTGCACCATGTACGTTTCATCACCGTTTCGTAGGTCACCGCGACCTTGCGGCCGTTTATCTCGGTTTCGTCGAGATCCCATTCGGGCTTGCCGTAGCGGCGAGTCAGGTGTTCCAGCATGTCGCCTGTGGATGACAGGGTGCGGCCAAGCTGGGTGTAGGTCAGCGGGTTGAACGGATGGTTGAAAACCAGCCGCGCACCCTGCGCCCAGGCGCGGGCGGGCGCCATCATCAGCCGCTGCATTTCATGAACCTGATATAGCATCTTTCGGCCTCCAGCGCCGTATGTTGCGCTGCACAATATGGTGCGAAGCGCGTGCATTGGCAACGCCTTCGCATATGAATGTTTTCGGTACGCCTCGTATCAGCCGGATTCCGGCGGCGTCAGACCGTAGGATGTGTCGAAACCCCGGTAGGAATAGACCGGCATTTTGGCGTCGATGCCCTTGACCTCATACTCTCCGCGATACGTTGACGGCGCACCCGTCAGGACCTGAAATTCCTTTGAAATCAATAGCGGTACGCCAACCTGTTTGGTTAGGGATTCAAGCCGCGCCGTGCGGTTCACGGCCGATCCCATGACGGTGAAATCCAGGCGTTCCGGTGCGCCGACATTGCCGTAGACGACATGGCCGACATGCAGGCCGACACCGAACAGGATTTCCGGTTTGCCGGCCCGTTTGCGCATTTTGTTGAGCACCGCCAGCGAATTGAAGGCGTCCATGGCCGCATCCAGCGCGGCCTTGCAGGCCGCCCGGCGTCTGGATTCATTCTCGGCGGGAAAAACGATCAGCATGGCGTCGCCGATAAACCGCAACACCTCGCCGCCGTAGGTCGTCACCGCCAGATAGACATGTTCGAAATAGGTATTGAGGATGTCGATCAGTTCTTCCGGCGGCAGAAGCTCGGTCATCTGGGTGAAATTCCGCAGGTCGCTGAACCACAGGGCGGCATCGATGACTTCGCCGTCGCCGCGCTGCACGGACCCGTTCAGCACCCGTTGACCGGTGCGCGGCCCGAGGTAGGTATTGAGAAGGTTGGTGGCGACGCTGTAGAGAACGATGACTTCCAGTACCGGCGTCAGAAATTTTACAAGCGCCTCGAATTTAACGATATCGGAGTCCAGAAACCCGCCCTTTCGGTCCGTCGACAGCATCAGGGTGCCGCCGCGTGATTTCGCGAAGCTGAAATACTGGCCGAAATAATCCGTGCCGCCGGCTTGTCTGACTTCGTGCAGGACTTCGTGTTCGGTATCCGAAAGCGTTTCCAGACGCCAGCGAAGCGGGCCTTTGGCGTCATAGACCCGTTCGACGGGGCTGCCGACATAGCTTTCCCGGCCCCAGATACCGTGATCGGCCTGCCGCCGGACGACGGATTCCTGACCGCGGGTCCAGACAGCGCCTTCCACGGCGATTTTCGGGTGCAGGGTGCGGTAGCCGATCATCGCCCGCCAGACCGGCGCGCCCACCTCGTTCAGTTTTTTCGACAGGGCCTCGAGAAGAAACGGCACCGTCGGCGCGAACCGGCCATCGGTCAGCAGCCATTCGACAACCTGGCCGACCGGCCAGCCTTCGGTGTCGCCAACCAGTTTTTTCGCACAGACGACAGCGTTGTCCGGTCCGCCTTCGACAGGCCGAAGCAGCCGTTCTTCAAGTTCGGTATTTTTCATGATGTCCATATCCTGCGCCATGCCGGGATGGGCCAACCCCGAGACTATATGGCTTCCGGCGAAAGACTTACAAGGTGACGGCGGATCAGCTGGCGCGGCGTAACCGGTCGAACCCGGCGTCGAGATCGGCGATCAGGTCTTCCGGGTCTTCCAGACCGACATGGATACGCATTGTCTGGCCGTCGGGTTCGGCGGTCATGAGGTTTCGCCGCGTGTGCGGATAGGTCGGAATCAGCAGGCTTTCGAATCCGCCCCAGGAATAGCCCAGACCGAACAGTTTCATATCGTCCAGCATCGCCGCCAGGGCGTCGTGACCGGAGCATTCCATGATAAACCCGAACAGACCGGATGCGCCGGTAAAGTCGCGTTGCCAGATGTCGTGGCCGGGAAACGACGGCAAAGCCGGATGCAGAACCGAGCGGACGCAAGGATGACTTTCAAGATATTCCGCGATTTTCAGGCCATTTTCGTAGTGCCTGTCCATCCTGACCGCCAGCGTGCGCGCGCCCCGGGTCGCCAGATAGATATCGTCAGGACCGGCCGGATTGCCCAGATAATCGAACATGCTGCGTACCTGTTCGGCGGTTTTCGCGTTGCAGGAAATCGTACCGAGCATGATGTCGGAATGACCGCCGAGATACTTCGTCGCGGCCTGAACGGATACATCGACGCCCTGCGTCAGCGGCTTCAGGAAGTAACCGGCACTCCAGGTATTATCGATCGCGGTCAGAATGTCGTGTTTGCGGGCGATTTCGGCGATGGCCCGGATATCGGTCAGTTCAAAAGTCTGTGAACCCGGCGATTCCAGCCAGATCAGCCGGGTCCTGGGCGTGATTGCGTCTTTCAGGGCGGCAAGGTCGGTCGGGTCGTAATAGCCGATCTCGATTCCGTACCGGGTCAGCACCTTGTCCAGCACGTTCCGCACCGGCGAGTAAACATTGTCGGTGGCCAGCACATGATCGCCGGCCCGGCACAGGGCCAGCATGGCGGTGCTGATGGCGCCGAGGCCGGAACCGCAGACGATGGTGTCGTCCGCCTGTTCGAGCGCGCTGACGATATCCTCCAGCGCGAAGGTGGTCGGCGTGCCGGTACGGCCGTAGGTGACGCGGCGGTCGCGTTTCTCGAAATCGTCGAGATCGGGCGACAGGATTGTCGAGGCGTGGTAGACGGGAACATTGACCGCCCCGTGATGGGTGAACGGGTCGCGCCCGGCATGTACCAGCCGTGTTTCGTCTTTCACTGCCTGTCTCCCTGCTGTTCCGCCGTCTTAGCAAGCGCATCAAGGGGCGGCAAGCGATGTGATCTTGTTCCTGCAACCGCTATCCGGTAACCCGTTGTGATGGTTGAGCGGGCGGAAACGGATACGGTTGTTATCGGTGCGGGCGTGGTCGGGCTGGCCTGTGCCCGGGAACTGGCGCGCCGTGGCCGCGACGTCGTGATCCTGGAGGCTGAATCCGAATTCGGATCGCATACAAGCGCCCGAAACAGCGAGGTCATCCATGCCGGCATCTACTACACGCCGGGTAGCCTGAAGGCGCGGCTTTGCGTTGAGGGCAAGTCGCTGTTGTACGATTATTGCCGGTCGCGCGGCATCGCATTCAGAAACTGCGGCAAACATATTGTCGCGACAGATCCGGCGCAGATCGAAAAGCTGCTCGATCTCAGGAAAACAGCAGAAGCGAATGGCGTCGATGATCTGATAGATGTCGAGGCTGCCGGATTGCGTGAAAGGGAACCCGCCGTAAGAGCGGTCGCCGCCCTGTATTCGCCGTCGACAGGCATCATCGATTCCCACGGTCTGATGCTGTCTTATCTGGGCGAGGCGGAAGACAAAGGGGCGATGCTGGCGTTGAACTGCCCGGTTGTCGGCGGCGATATCCGCAAGGACGGTATATTGCTGAAAACCGGCGGGGAGGCGCCGATGGAAGTGCTGGCCCGGCAGGTGATCAATTCGGCGGGGCTGACGGCGGCCCGGGTTTCAGCGACGATGGAGGGGCTTGATCCCGCAACCATTCCGACCCTGTATCTGCATCGTGGCTGCTATTTCACACTATCCGGCAAATCGCCGTTCAACGCGCTGGTTTATCCGGTGCCGCCGCCCGGCAGTCTGGGCGTTCATGTGACGATGGATCTCGGCGGCAATGTCCGGTTCGGGCCGGATACCGAGCCGGTGGACAGCATCGACTATTCCGTCGACCCCGGCCGCGCCACGATGTTCTACGATGTCATCCGAACGTATTGGCCCGACCTTCCGGACGGCGCGCTGCAGCCCGGTTATGCCGGCATCCGCCCGAAAGTGGATGCTGTCGGCGGGGCCGGCGTCGATTTCATGATCCAGGGGCCGGCGGAAACCGGCGTTGCCGGCCTTGTCTGCCTCTACGGTATTGAATCGCCGGGCCTGACGTCCTCGCTCGCCATCGCACGGCATGTCGCATCTTTGCTTGAAGATCAGGCGCTGTCCAACTCGTGAAAGGTGCCGTCTGGCATTCGGTAGGGCAGGTGCTTCGGTATTAATCCCGCCAGCCGCGGATCGGGCCAGGAGAGGTGTTCCTGCCGGTAGGGCTGGAATCCGGCCTGCTGGTATGTCTGCAACGCTTTGGGATGATCGGCGGTGCAGGTATTGAGGATCAGGCGCGCCGGTTTCGGGTCCCGATTCCAGGCGGCGCGGATCGCCCAGTCCAGAAGATACGGGCCGATGCCGCGCCCGGTGAATTCCGGCAGCAGGCCGAAATAGGCGATTTCCATGCTGTCCGGCATCTTTTCCGCGTTCAGTTCGACATAACCGGCGGGCTGGCCGCCGGCATACAGAACGAAAATATCCGTCGTCTCGGCGGTGATCGCGGTCTGAAGCTGGACATCGGGCATCGCCCGGCGAACCCACCAGAACCATTCCTCGCCGACCGTATGATACAGATAGCGGTAAAACGCCACGCTGGGGTTTTCGACGCGCATCAGCGACAGTGGCACGTCCAGCACCGGCGGACGTTTCGGTGTGCCGGTCGGCGGCTCGGTCATTTCCAGATGGGTAATGACGACCGGCAGATCGGGCAGGGCCGTATCATCGGGCAGATTGGCGACTGGCGGCGGCACCAGCCATTTCGCCATCAGAACCCGATCCTCGAAGTGATAATCCAGCGCGTCGTAGAAGCCGCGAACCCTGGTGTTCTCGCCTCGCATCAGGGCCTCCACCTTGGTGCAGCCCAGGGTTTTCAGCCAGGCCTCGGCATGGGCGCAGAGCGTGCGGCCATGGCCGGCCGTGCGATGGTCCGGATGCACAGCGAGATAGTACAGCCAGCCGCGATGCCCGTCGAACCCGGCCATCACGCTGCCAATTACAATATCGTTGTCATCGACTCCGACCAGCACGGTCGAGTTCGGCGCGGTCGTCGCCTGGTGAATGTCCTTCGCCGGGTCGTTCCAGGGCCGGGTCAGGTTGCAGGTTTGCCAAAGCTCGATCAGCGGCTTTTCGTCCTGCGCCTTGTAGGGACGGATGGTGAGCACGGTCAGGTCTCGATCGGCAGATCTTCGTTTGCGCCCCATTCCGACCACGATCCGTCGTAGACGGCGACATCGTCCCTGCCGATCAGATGAAGGCCCAGGGCCAAAGCGGAAGCGGTGACGCCGGAGCCGCAACTGGTAACGATCCGATTGTCGGTATCAAGGCCGGCTTCCTCGAACAGGGCCTTTAACTCTTCCGGCGTCTTCATCAGGCCGGTCTCCTTGTCGGTCAACTTGCTGGACGGCAGCGACAGGGAGCCCGGAATATGGCCGGACCGCAAGCCCGGCCTCGGTTCCTTCTCGGTGCCGTGAAACCGGCCTTCCGATCGGGCGTCGATAACAGTAACCTCGTCCAGCTTTTTCAGCAGATCGGCGGCGGAAATCACCCGTTCCGGTCTGAAGTCCGGGCTGAAAGGCTGATGGTCGAAATGCGCCGGTTCGTCGGTGACGGGAAGCCCTGCCGCCTCCCAGGCGCGCAGACCGCCATTCAGCACCGATACCCTGTCATGTCCGAATGCCTTGAACATCCACCAGCAGCGCGGCGCTGAAAAGCCGCCGACCGTATCGTAGGCGATCACGTGATGGTCGTTGCCGATACCCAGCGCGCCGACTTCAATTGCGAATGTTGCCGCATCCGGCAGCATGTGCGGCGCCGGGTGGTTCGGGTTTTTGATCTTTTCGTCGAAATCGAAAAACCGCGCGCCGGGAATATGTTTATCCGCGAACTCGGCTTTCGCGTCTCGGTTCAGGTTAGGCAGGTGGTAAGTCGAATCCAGCACCACGACACCGGGATCGGCTGTCCGGTCCTTCAGCCAGTCGACGGAAACGAGGGACGGAAAGTCGGTCATGGTATTCATCCTTCGAAGACGATGTTGATGCGGCGGTTGTTCTTGCCCTTGTTCTCGATCTTGGCGATCCGCAGCGGCTTGATTTCGCCGGTCCGGGCGACATGGGTGCCGCCGCAGGGCTGCAGATCGACCGCCGTTTCGGCATCCGGGTCGCCAATGCGGATCAGACGGACTTTGCCGAGGCCGCGCGGCGGCTGTACCGACATCGTGCGGACCAGATCGGGATTGGCGTCCAGGTCGGCATCGGAAATCCAGTCTGCGCCGAGCGGGATATCGCGGCCGGCCAGTTCGTTCAGGCTGTCGGTCAGGCTGTCCTTGTCGAGTGCATCTTCCAGCCCGTCCGGGTTGAAGTCGATGCGGCTTTTTTCAGCGCCGATCTGGCAGCCGGTGATGGCGCAGGGCACTAGCGCGCAGATCAGATGCATCGCTGTGTGCATCTGCATGTGCCGGTAGCGGGTGTCCCAGTCGATTTTTCCGGTGACAGCAGCGCCAACGGACAGGGCAGGCTGGTCTTCCGACGCCGGCACATGAACGATATCGCCACCGGCGTTGATCGTCGTGCCGATCTCCACAACAGTGCCGTCTTTCGCCATCAGCGTGCCTTTGTCGCCGGGCTGACCGCCGCCGGTGTAATAGAAAACCGTGCGGTCGAGAACGATGCCGCCGCGCTCGTTGACGTCAGTAACCGTGGCTTCGCACTCGGTCAGATAGGAATCGTCGCGGAACAGTTCTTCGGTGCGCTTGGTCATCGCTCGGCCCTGGTCAGGTGGTTGGGGTTGGTGTGAATTTCCAAGCCGTGATAAGACCCTGTTTGCCCCCTGTATTGCAAGCAGGCGACCGGTCGGAGATATCGATGACAGCACATTTTCAAACCCCGTCCGGCAGAAGCCGGGCCCGCGCATTGCCGGTTCCGTTCGACGGCGCCCCCGGCCTCAACAATGCGATTACGGATGTCGCTGGCGTTTCAGTCGGTTATCAAACCCTGGTCCATGGCGATGGCCCGCGTGTTGTCGGCGAAGGGCCGGTGCGTACCGGCGTTACCGCGATTCTGCCGCGCCCGCGGGCGATGCTGCATGTGCCGTGTTTCGCCGGGTCTTACAGCCTGAACGGCAATGGCGAACTGACCGGCCTCGCCTGGGTTGAGGAAAGCGGTCAGGTGCAATGGCCGATCACCATCACGAATACCCATTCCTGTGGCGTCGCGCGGGATGCGACGATCAAATGGGCGAAACGGAACTGTCCGCAGGCTGCTTACGACTGGCTGCTGCCGGTCGCCGGTGAAACATGCGATGCCGAGCTGAACGATATCGACGGGTTCCACGTCACCGACACCGATGTCTTCGCCGCCATCGACGCGGCGACCGACGGGCCGATCGAACAGGGCAGCGTCGGCGGTGGCACCGGCATGATCTGCTACGATTTCAAGGGCGGGTCGGGGTCGGCCTCGCGGATCGCATCGGTCGAGGGCCAGTCCTATACAGTCGGTGTGTTCGTGCAGGCGAATTTCGGCATCAGGCGGGAATTGCGGATCGCCGGCCAGCCGGTCGGCAAACACATGCCGGGCGGCGAAGTGCGCTCGAAACCGGCCGGGTCGATCATCGCCGTGCTGGCGACGGATGCGCCGTTGCTGCCGCATCAGGTGAAACGGCTGGCCCGCCGAATACCGCTGGGTATCGCCCGTACCGGCACGATATCGCATGACGGGTCCGGCGATATTTTCATCGCATTTTCGACGGTGGAACCGGCGGGCGAAGGCGCGCTTCTGACAACGCCTTTCCTGCGTAACGACAGCCTCGATCCGCTGTTCGAGGCGGCTGTGCAGGCGACGGAGGAAGCCATCGTCGATTCCATGGTTGCAAACGCCACGATGACAGGCTGCGACGGCACCACCGTCTATTCAATCGACCATGCCGTGTTAAGCGATCTGCTGTCTCGCGGACTGTATTAGACGCATCCTATTTCCGACTTTATCAGGGATCGTTGTTTGGCTATCAGCGGACCAGTCCGTGCCGTTCGTGCCAGGCGGCCAGCGATTCTTCCGGGTATTCATCGAAACAGCGATCCTGCGGGTCGACCGAAGGGTCGACCCAGCCGGCTTTCGACCCCAGCATCAGATGCACGTTTTCCGGAGGCGCCGGCAAGTCGGTATCGATGGCGGAAGCATGCGGGTGGATCAGGTCGGGCCAGCGTGGATCCCACGCCCAGAGCGCCGATCCGCAAGTCCGGCAGAATTTTCGCTGCATCGGGCTTTCGGTTTTCTCACCGGTATCCGGATTATACGCGATCGCCTGGTAGGTCGAAACGTTTTCTTCGCCGTCTACCGTCATCGTTTCAGCCAGACCGCCGATATTGATGGCAAAACCGCCGGCCCCGGCTGTCTTTCGGCAGATCGAGCAATAACAGCGGTTGAACGGGAAAGGATGCGGGCTTTCCAGTTCGAAATGCACCGCGCCGCAATGGCAGGAACCTTTGAGGTGCATGAGGGTCTCCTTCTGATTGTCGGTGTGCGCCATTTGAAGAGAGGCGACGGGTTTGAAATATCTTGCATAGTCCAGCCGCGCTCGCCAGCGTGCGGGTCATGTTCAGTCATTTAAGCGACCACACCAAGGGGTTCTCGATGACCCTGTTCGGCGTCCTGCTGTTGTCGCCGGATACGTTACTGGTTCGTATTGTCGATACCGATCCGTGGACGATGGCATTCTGGCGCGGCCTGTCGATGGCGTCGGTCATTTTCCTGTTTGTTGTGATCAGCCGACGCTCGCTCAATCCCCGCATGTTCTTCGGCCTGAAAGGGTATGCCTGGTGGAATGTGGCGCTGATGGCAATCGGGCCGCTGCTGTTCATCAACGCACTGGAATACACCAGCGTGGCGAATGTGGTTGTGATCCTTTCGGCGTCACCCTTTCTGGCGGCCGTGTTTTCGCGGGTGCTGTTGAAGGAATCCGTGCATCCCGTCACCTGGGCGGCGGTGGCGCTGGCCGTCGGCGGCACGCTGGTTGTTGCGTCGGGCAGCCCGGAAGGCGGGGCGCAGACCGGCGGCCGGCTGGGCGACCTGCTGGCCATCGGGGCGACGGCCGGGTTGGCGATGAATTTCACCCTGTTGCGGCGTATGCGGCATGAAGACCGTTTGCCGACGGTGGTTCTGGGTGCATCCTGCGTCGCCATTCTGGCCTGTCTGATATCCGCTCCGGTGGCGCTGACCGGGCCACAGATCGCCCCGATGATCCTCCTCTGCGGGCTGATCCTACCGGTCACCCGGGCGCTGATGACGCTGGGGCCGCGCTATCTGCCCGCACCGGAAGTCAGTCTGATGCTGGTGCTGGAAACCGTATTGGCGCCGCTTTGGGTGTGGCTGGCGCTTGACGAGGTGCCGGCTGACCGTACGTTCATCGGCGGCGCAATCCTGGTCTCAGCTTTGGTCAGCCATTCGCTGTGGAAGTTCTCCAGGGCGCGGCAACCGCGCGCGTTGTAAACGGTCCTGCAGTGAGCCTTATGGGTGACCGGCCTGATTGGAAAAGACTTTAAAATGTACCGTGGTTCGACAAACAACAGGGCACTTTCATGGCGATGTTGACGGGTTGGCCTAAACGGGGCCTGTGTGCGGTTCTTTGCCTGGCAGCGGTTACGTTTTTGGCCTCGCCGGGCAAGACGCAGGAAGACGACGGCGGTTTCGCGGATAATCTTGCCGGAATCGTCAATGCGCTGGACATCTTTTTCTCGATGCCATTGAACGAATGGAACCGCGAGATCGTGCGGCTGCCGAATGTCGCCAGAGAAGATATCTTCGGCAGTATCGAGCGCGGGTTAGGCGTGCGCTTCGGCGCAGGCAGTTTTGTCGCGACACTGGAACCGGACTTCGAGACACCCGCCGCATTGACCTGCCTGCGAATTGTGTTTGAGACGACCCGCGCGTTCAGCGCTGACCGGCTGTCCACTATCGAGAACGACAAGATAAAACCGATGATGGAAACGCTATCGCTGCGCTATGGCGCTGAATACGCATTGCAGGATATCGATCCCGGTATCCTGTTCACTCTCTTCATCACGCGCCGCGATGGCGGCGATTGCCAAATCTATGATCAGGTGAAACTTAGGGCGCGACAGTTCACGAAGGTCGGATGACGGCGGTCGCCAGTTACTTGCCGGTCGGAACGGCTTCGTCTTTCGGTGGCGCTTCCTTGACGCGTTCTATCGTCACGGCCTCGACATGGCGGTCGCTGACCGCGTCGACGGTCAGGCGGTAACTTGCTTCCACCAGACTGTCGCCGGGCTGAGGCATCCGTTCCAGCCGGTGCATGAACAGGCCGGACAGCGTGTTGGCGTGCAGGTCGTCGGCCACCGCCAAGCCGGTTACCCGTTCGACATCGGACAGCGAGGCGAAACCATGCGCCGTCCATCCTGTCGGCGTCGCGGTAATCGGCACTTCGTCGCCGGGATCGTCGGTTTCGTCGCTGATATCGCCGACGATTTCCTCCAGCAGGTCTTCCAGCGTCACCACGCCGGCGAACAGGCCGTATTCATCGACCACGCAGGCCATGTGCGCCTTTTCCGCCAGCATCATGTCGAACATTTTCGCGACCTTCACCGATTCCGGCACGATCAGCGGTTCGCGGCACAGATCCTTCAGGTCGCCCCACGGCGCGTCCGCCCCGTCGAGCAACCGGTACATGACCTCCTTGAACAGCACGATACCGACCAGCGTATCCTGTTCACCGTCCAGCACCGGAAACCGCGAATGTCTGGACTCGCGGATAATGGCGATGTTCTCTTCCGGCGTGTTGTCGAGATGAAGCAATTCGCATTCGACGCGGGGAATCATCACGCGGCCGACCGTCCGTTCGTCGAACCGGAAGACGTTGTGGATCATCTCCGCTTTGTCGTCGCTGAGGTCGCCGTGCTGTGCAGACGCCTTCACCAGACCGGCGATTTCCATGCCGGTCAGCACTTCGGCATGCGGCGCTTCCTCAACGCCCATCCAGTGCAGGATGCCGCGCGACGCCTTGTTCAGCGTCCAGGTCATCGGAAACAGCAGGATGTAGAACAGCCGCAACGGCACGGCGCACAGCATCGAAACCGGTTCAGGCTTGCGGATCGCCAGGGTTTTCGGCACCTGTTCGCCAATCACGATATGCAGCGATGAGAAGAAGATGAAACCGAGCAGGAATGACACAGTATGCGTCGTGCCGGCCCCCAGTTCGAGCGGAGTCAGAACAGGCCGCAGCAGCGCCTCGACCGCCGGCTCGCCGACCCAGCCCAGACCCAGCGACGCCATTGTGATGCCGAGTTGACAACAGGCCAGGTAGGCTTCCAGATCGGCCTGAATTTTCTTGGTCAGACGGGCCGAATAGCTGCCTTCCGCGGCCAGTGAATCGATCCGGAAGTCGCGGGCCTTCACCAGCGCGAATTCCGCGGCGACGAAAAATGCGTTCGCGGCCAGCAGCAGAACCACCGCCGTCAGGTTGATAGAGGTCGTCAAAGCCATCCGAAGTCCGCCTTTTTATGTCCGGTTCGTGGCGCGTCATGTACAGCAATGCCGCGCCAAGGAAAGACAAAAGCGTATCCGGTCGAAGACTACAACCAGTCCGGCGCGGGCAGACCCTTGTCCTTCAGGAACTCGGGGTTCCAGATTTTCGGGTAGCGATGGCCCCAGTCGCACAGGATGGTGACGACGGTATGGCCGGGGCCGAGGTCTTTCGCCAGCCGTTTCGCGCCGGCGATGTTGATGCCGGTCGACAGGCCCATGCACAGGCCTTCGTGCTTCAGAAGATCATGGCAGATGGTTAAACCTTCTGCGTCGGGAATCTTGTAGGCATCGTCGAAGGTGACGCCGTCGAGATTGCCGGTGACGCGGCCCTGGCCGATGCCTTCCGAGATCGACCCTTCGCTTTCGCCCTTCATTTCGCCGGTCTTGATGTAGTTGTACATCGCCGCGCCCATCGGGTCGGCAGCGGCGACTTTGATGTCGCGGTTCTTGTCGGCGAGGAACAGCTTCATGCCGGACAATGTGCCGCCGGTGCCGATGGCGCAGGAAAAGCCGTCAATCGTGCCGTTCGTCTGTTCCCAGATTTCCGGGCCGGTAGAGCGGATATGGGCGGTGCGGTTGGACAGGTTGTCCCACTGGTTGGCGTAAAGAACGCCGTGCTGTTCCGTCTCTTTCAACTCCTCGGCCAGCCGCGCCGAAACCTTAACGTAGTTGTCCGGGTTTTTGTAGGGAACCGCCACATTCTCGCGCAGGGTCGCGCCGCACAGCCGCAGCATGTATTTCTTTTCTTCCGACTGGGTTTCGGGAATGACGATCAGGGTTCGGTAGCCGCGCGCGTTCGCCACCAGCGCCAGACCGATGCCGGTATTACCGGCCGTACCCTCGACAATCAGCCCGCCGGGTTCCAGCTCGCCGCGTTCCTCGGCATCGAGGATGATGTACTTCGCGGCCCGGTCCTTCACCGACCCGCCGGGATTGAGAAATTCCGCCTTGCCGAGAATGGTGCAACCGGTTTCCTCCGACGCCTGTTTCAGTTTGATCAGCGGGGTGTTGCCGATGGTGTCGGTAAAACCGTCTCGGATAGTCATGGGTTTTCCTGTCAGTCTTGATGTGGTTGTCCAGAGTGGCGCGACGGGCGCGAGCGTCAGCTTACGCCGCAGTCCAGTTTTCGCGCAATGCCTCGCGCTTGCGGTCCAGCCACAGCAGGGCGCTGGCCGCCGCCATGTTGCGGATGCGGCCGTCCTCCAGCATCTCTAGCGCTTGCGCGAAGGGAACGGTGAAAACGTGGATATCCTCGTCTTCCTCATCCAGCCCGTGGATACCCCCGGCGGTGGTGGAATCGATCTCTGCGACATACAGCGATATGGTTTCCGTACAGGCCCCTTGCGTCGCGTACAGGCAGCCGAGCGACACAAGCCTTCCGGCGGAACACCCTGATTCCTCGACACATTCCCGGCGTACAACGTCTTCCGGCGTTTCGCCTTCATCGATCACGCCGGCGACGATTTCGATCAGCCACGGATTGGCGTCGCCGTTCGCGTACGCGCCCATGCGGAACTGTTCGATCAGCACGACTTCGTCGGTTTTCGGGTCGTATGGCAGGCAGGCGGCGACCTGTCCGCGTTCGAAAACCTCGCGGTCGAAGGCGTTCGACCGACCGCCGTCGAATTTCGGTGTCGTGACCGTATACTTGTCGACCCGGAAGTATCCCTGAAAGACCGTTTCCTTGCGGATCATCTCGACATCGTCGCGGTTCATTGCCAGTCTCCTGAAAGGGCGACACCGTCTCTAACAAACCTGACCGTGACCTGAAACCGAAACATCGCCGGGAGCGTTCGAATGCGGACTTTTGAGGAAATCTACGACATAGCGGCGAACCGGAAGGGCGGGCCATCCGGTCTCGAAAAAGGCCTCGCCAAACCATTGCCGGTAAAAAAACTGGCGGCGATTCCTGACGACCGATGGCTGTCCTGCATGGCGAAATGCGTGTTCCAGGCCGGATTCAACTGGAAGGTGGTCGACGCCAAGTGGCCGGGCACGGAAGATGCCTTCAACGGCTTCGATATCGGCAAATGCGCCTCGATGAGCGACGAGGATATCGACCGGCTGCTGAGCGACAAGCGCATCATCAGGCACGGCACGAAAATCCGCTCGGTGCAGCAGAACGCGGTGTTCGTCCTCGACCTCGCGCGCGAATACGGCAGCGCCGGCACGACGTTCGCCAACTGGCCGGTGGAAGACTATATCGGTCTGCTGGCGCTTTTAAAGAAGCGCGGGGCGCGGCTTGGCGGCAATACCGGCCAGTACTTCCTGCGCTTCATGGGTGTCGACAGTTTCGTGCTGTCGCGCGATGTCGTCGGCCGGCTGGTCGCGGAAGGGGTGGTCGACGGTGCGCCATCGTCGAAAAAGGCGATGCAGGCGATTCAGGATGCGTTCAATGCCTGGCGGGCGGAATCCGGCCGGTCGCTGACCGAAATCAGCCGCGTGCTGGCGATGAGCATCGGCTAGGGCAGGTCAGTAGCCGGGATGAACCGGGCTGCATTTCGGCCTGATGAAGGTTTTCAACATCAACGGCAGATAGCTGCGGAGATAGTATCCGCCATTTCGCTTCAGCCATTTTTCCCGGTTGGTGCGGAAGTCCCGGATGATCTTGAACCAGGCGAGGTTGGGCTTGGCGTGGTGCACGGCGTGCAGGTTGTTGTTCAGGAACAGCAGCCGGATAAACAACGATCCTTCGATCAGCGCCGTGCGTTCGGCGTTGCTGTCGCCGGGGCGGTGTTCAGCGAAGGATCGAAGCAGGCCGAGGCTGGCGCCGGGCAGGGCGAAGAACAGCACGTATTGCCAGACGCTCATGCCACAGACGAAAACGACCCAGTACATCAGCGCGCCGACCAGCGCCAGATGCAGCAGCCAGGCGCCGGCATGGCGAAAGTCCCCGGACAGGATCATCGCCGCCTCGCTGCGCCAGTACCCGAAAATCATCAATATCGGACCGATCAGAAAACGGCCGAGCAATGTCTGGTTGGCCAGCAGCAGCCAGCGCATCGGCTGCGACATCTGCTGCCACTGTTTCGGCGAAATGAAATAGGATTCCGTGTCGTGTTCCGGGTCAGTCAGCAAAGGCGTGGCGTGGTGTGCAAGATGCATTTCCCGATACAGCGGATACGGCATATAGAGGGTGAACGGCAGCAGGCCGAACAGATCGTTGAACCGGTGATTTCGCGTAGGGTGGCCGTGCACCAGTTCATGCTGCAGGTGGCTGTACCAGCATACGACGATGCCGCCCAGCGGTACGACCAGCCAGACCGGCAGGGATGTCGCGTAATAGGTAAGAAAGCCGAGCGCGAGGTAAACGGAAACGATGACGGCCCATGTCGGTGCTTCCACTCTGTCCAGCCAGTCTGCAATCGGTTTGCCCGATGCATGCGCAATATCCGGCGCTGCCGGAATCGGAATGGCTTTCAGATTGGGGGCCACGGCGTCTTCGTTCATTTTCGCTCCGTTGTCGTTGCTGTCTGTATTTCCGCGTGTTTATTCACGACTTTGTTATTGTTTCAGAGTCACTGGATGTTTGACAATAGAAACGAAATCAACGAAAAGCCTATATTGGTGATAATAGTAAACACTAAGTGATATTTATAACCAAACTGTGAGGGTTTCATGCACAGCCAGGACCGTCAGGACATTGTCGTTACGTTTCGAACCCGGCTGGTCGAAGCGATGGAACGCCTTTCGCTGAGCAAATCCGGCCTGGCCAAGGCCATTTCCATCGACCGCTCGACCCTGTCGCAACTGCTCAGCCCGGAAAACGACCGGTTGCCCCGGGTCGAAACCCTGGCGTCGATGGCGGCGGTGCTGCAGGTCAGCCTCGACTGGCTGGTCGGTCTCAGCCAGGAAGCCCGTCTGGGCGCGGACATTCTGCAGGAATCGATCGAGGTCGCGCCGTCCGCGCCACTGCCGGTCGACGAAAATCTGCGCCGCTGGCATCTTGAAGCGGTTGGCCACAAGATCCGCTACACGCCATTGACCATCCCCGATCTGGCGAAGACGGAAGCGGTACTGCAGCATGAATACCGGTTGTATCAGGCCCGCAGTCCGGACCAGATGATCGCCGAAAGCCAGGCGCGGCTAGCCTATTCCCGGATGCCGGACACGGATGTCGAAATCTGCGTCGCCAGGCAGGCGCTGGAGGATTTCGCCGAAGGCAACGGCATCTGGAGAGGTCTGTCGACCCGCGATCGCCGCGATCAGTTGATCGTGCTGCGCGATCTGGCGGATGAACTTTACCCACGGCTTCGGATATTCCTGTTCGACGGCCTGACCCATTTCGCCGCGCCGTACACGATCTTCGGGCGGCAGCGGGCGGCGGTCTATATCGGCCAGATGTATTTCGTCTTTACGACACGGGAACATATCCGCACCCTGTCGCAGCATTTCGACGATCTGGTGCGCGCCGCCGTGGTGCAGTCGCACGAGGTCGCCCTTTTCATGAATCACCTGGTGCCGGAGAAACCCGAATGAGCCACGCGACCCTCGACATGTATCATCTCGGTCCGGCGGAACCGGCAAAGGATGCGTTCTGGGCCCGGGTCGGCGCGCAGCTTACCCGCGGCGGCCTGAAAGGGGTGCCTAACCTGCTGACGGTGTCGACGCCGTGGGATGCGCTGCTGACGACTCCCGGGCTGTTGCTGGGACAGACCTGCGGGTATCCGATGATGACGATCCAGCGCGACCGGGTGCAGTATGTCGCAACCCCGTGTTATGACGCGCCGGGCTGCCACGGGCCGACCTATTCCAGCGCGGTGATGGTGCGGGCGGATGACAGGGCGACGGATGTGGAATCGCTGCGCGGTCGCACGGTGGCGTTCAATGCAAGCCATTCGCAGTCCGGTTACAACAGTCTGCGGGTACTGATCGCACCGTTTGCCGTCGATGGAAGGTTTTTCGGCGAAACGCTGGAAACCGGCAGCCATGCCGCCAGTTTCCAGGCCGTTCTGGACGGAAAGGCGGATTGCTGTGCAACCGACAGCGTGTATCTCGCCCTTTTGGGCGATCAGGATCCCGGCAAGGTTTCCCGGGCAAGGCGCATCGCCTGGACGCCGCCCGCCCCGGCCTTGCCGTTCGTGACCGCACCGTCCGCCAGCCGGGAAACGGTCGCCATTCTGCGCCGGGCGTTGCTGGATGTCGCCGGTAATCCGGCGAACCGCGATATTTTGAAGCCGATGCGGATTAAAGGGGTTCAGGTTCTGGACCCGCGCGCCTACGATGCGGTGCTGATGCAGGAAAATCTGGCGCGCCGCTTCGGTGTGACGGAATTGTAGTTGAAGGGACGCGGCAGGTCGTGAAGGGAAACGCACAGGAAATCGTCACGGCTTTGCTGTACCGGTCGATCGAACCGCTGGAGGCCAGCCGGCATCTGACTCTGGGCGTCCGCGACGCGCCGGACTATTCATTCGCCAGGGCGACGCATATCGTGCCGCTGACGGCGGTGGAGTTCGTTCAGGCGGCGCGGCATTATCCGATCGTTTTCAATGCGGATGACGCGGCGACGCCGGTGGCTCTGGTCGGTGTTGAAAGCCGCCACAACGTCTTTATCGAAAGCGATGGCGACTGGGCGGAAGGCTGCTATCTGCCCGCTTTCATCCGGCGCTATCCGTTCATCCTGCTGAAGGTGACGGATGCGGACGGCAAGCCGGATATTCAACTTTGTATCGACCGCGCCTCGCCGCATCTGTCGGGTGACGGCGGCAAGCCGTTGTTCGATACCCGCAGCCACGCACCGACCCAGCTTCTGGAAAAGATCGGGCGCTTCAACGCCGACTATCACCGCGAACAGGCCCGTACACGACGCTTCGTCGCCGCCTGCATGCAGCATGACCTGTTCGTCCCGCGCAGTGTCGATTTCGAGACCGACAACGGCGAACACCTGCAGATCAAGGGGTTCATGGCAATCGACGAGAAACGGCTTCAGACTCTGCCGGACGATGTGGTGGTCGACTGGTGGCGCAAGGGCTACCTTCCGCTGGCGCTGGCGCATTTTTCGTCTCTGGGAAATTTCGGGCGGCTGATCCACCGGTACCGCCGGCTCACAGCATAGGCTGACGTTACAGGTCTTCTATTTCCTGAATCAGGCAGTCCAGGTCCGCGCCCTTGTCGATCATCGATTGCAGGTTGCCGGCGAGAACCCGGTAGAGACCGGCGACGAACGGCTCCGTCGTGTTCAGCACCGACTGCAGCCGGTCGTAGTGAATAACGGCGCAAATGGTGGGAATCGTGGCTTTCGCGCCATAGGTTCGTGCCGCCGGGCCGAGAAGCGCGCGTTCGCCGAAAAGCTGGCCGGGTCCGATAAACCCCTTGATGACCGTATCGCCTTTCGGCGTGACTTCGAAAATCTGAACCCGGCCGTCTTTCACCAGATAGGTCTTTTTGCCGATATCGCCGATCGGGAAAATCAGCGACCCTGACGGAAACTTTTCCGCTGTGAGAATGCGCGACCGGCTGTTCAGTTTTGACATGACGCTGCTGCTTCCGGGCTCGTTCAGATTAAACATTCTATTCCACGATGAGTTCGTCAACGGCGGCGTCCATGACTTCTTCCAGCTCTTCCGCCGGGAGCCGTCCTTTTTCCGCAACCGTCCGGATCATCCGGATCAGGATGATGATCAGCATCCTGATCGCCGGGTCGCAGGTATCGAGTTTCTTCCGCAGGATATCTTCCGAGATATCGATACAATCGGTCTTTTCGAGGCAGGTCGCCGTCGCCATCCTGGGTGATTTGTCGATCAGCGCCATTTCGCCGAAAATGCCACCGTCCCGGATCGTGCCCAGGGTGATGACCCCGCCATTCGGCGCTTTCTTCTGAATCTGCACATAGCCCTTTTGCACGACGTAGGCGTGATTACCTTTTTCACCTTCCCTGAAAACCACGTGGCCTGCGGGAAACGTGCATTTGTTAAGGGTCTTCGACATGTGTGAACCGTATACTGCCTGTTTTGCCGGCGTTTTGCGGAAGTCCGGGATGCGTTTCCGTCAGAAGAAGCGCATGCACATTACCATGGCCTTTCGACCATCGAACCGGCAAGAGCCTTGCGCGTCGATCTTAACATTTTTGCAGGGCGCACGGTACTATTCTGCCCGCTGCGGCGCGGTTGCATCCTGCAGTTCCTGTTCAAGCGCGGCGCTTCTCGCGCTGCGCGGCGTCGAGAACCCGGCGATGCGGGAATACAGGACCGGCGCGACGAACAACGTGATCAGGCCGGCCATGCCGAGGCCGCCGAACACTACCCAGCCGATCGACATCCGGGCTTCCGTACCGGCGCCGGTGGCCAGAATAAGCGGCAGGCCGGCCGCGACGGTGGAAACCATGGTCATCATGATCGGGCGCAGCCGCACCATCGACGCCTCGCGAGCGGCATCTCTCGGCGTGTAGCCTTCCTCTCGAAGCTGGTCGGCGAATTCGACCATCAGGATGGCGTTCTTGGCCATAATGCCGATCAGCATCAGCACACCGATCTGGGAGTAAATGTTGACCGACGTTCCGGTCATGGAGAGCGCGAAGATGGCCGCGCAGACCCCGAACGGCACTGTCACCATCACAACGATGGCGCTGGTGATGCTTTCGAACTGGGCGACCAGAACCAGAAACACGACCAGCAGCGCAATCGCATAGGTAATGACCATGTCGTGCGAGGCTTCCTGAAACGCCTTGGCCTCACCGAGAAATATCAGGCTGTTTTCGGAGGTCAGCGTATCGCGCGCCAGCAACCGTAATGCCTCGACCGCCTCGCTGATCGTGTAGGCGGGGTCGATATCGGCATCCACTTCAATCGCCCGGCGCTGCTCGTGCCGGTCGAGTTCCGCCGCGACAGACCCCTCCGAAAACGTCACAAGCTGGGTCAGCGGCACAAGCCGGCCGTCGCTGGCGCTGACGAACAGATTGGCGATGTCGCCCGGATCCTTAACCGCACCGTTGGTCGCCTGCAGGAATATCGGCACGGTCTGGTCGTCGACCACCAGCTCTGCGACTTCGAATTCATCCACCAGCACCTGGATGGTCGTCGACAGGTTGTCGATATCGACGCCCAGATCGGTCGCCCGGCCGCGATCGATGTCGATGGACAGTTCCGGCTGCGTCGCCCGGTATTCGACCTGCATGTTGTTGATCCAGGGCAGGTTTTGTTCGATGGCGATCAGCAGCTTTTTCGTATCGTCGTAAATACGGGTGTAGTTCGCGCCGATAATGGCGAATTCGAGCCCGCCATCGGCGTTTCGCAGGTTCAGGCTGTTGCCGCGCCTGATCCGCGCCTGTGCGCCGGGCAGGTTGCGAAGCTCGCTGTTTACCTCGTCCGCGATCTGACCTTCGCTGATTGTGCGGTCCGACCAGTCAACCAGTGGCGCGTCGATCTGGCCGCGGTTCAGGTCGTAACGCCCGGTAATCGTATACAGGCGTTCGACAACGCCGTTGTCGACATAGGGCTGCAGAACTTCTTCAACCTTTTCCACCTGGCGGTCGGTATAGGCCAGACTGACGCCGTCCGGCCCGGTCAGCCTGACGGTGATCATGCCGCGGTCTTCCTCCGGCACCAGTTCCTGATCGAGGGTCAGATAGGTCTGGTAGGCCGCACCGATGATACCGAGACAGAGGACCGCGATCACCAGTGGATAGCGCAGCATGAAGTTCAGCGGCGCGGCATAGAGCGCTTTCATGAAACCGCCGAAGCGTTCAAGGGCCCGTCGCATCAGGCCGGGCGACGTTCGGTCGCTATCCGGCAGTTTCGAAACCAGCATCGGCACCAGCGACAGGGCGACGAAGGACGATATCGCCACGGTCACCGCAAGGACGAAACCGAATTCCCGGAACAGCCGGCCGGCTTCCGACGGCAGAAACGAGATCGGCACGAAAACCGATATCAGCGTCGCCGTGGTCGCAATGATTGCGAAGAAGACCTGCCTTGCGCCCAGCACCGCCGCGGCGCTGGACTTCATCTTTTGTCCGCGCAGCCGCTGGATGTTTTCCAGCACGACAATCGCGTCATCGACCACGACGCCGGTCGCCAAAACCATCGCCAGCAGCGTCACCAGATTGATCGAAAAACCAAGTATCCAGACTGCCGACAGCGAACCGACAAGCGCCACAGGTATCGCTACTGTCGGGATGATCGATGCGCGGATCTGTCCGGTGAATATGGCGATCACCGCCACCACGATAAGAATTGTGAAACCCAGTGTGGTCAGCAGTTCCTGAATGGAGCTTTTGATGAAGTTGGAATCGTCGGTGATGATTTCAATTTTAACATCCGGGACCGTCAGGGCGAGATCGGCGACCGCGCGTTCCACCCCGGCAGCGATGGCGATGGTGTTGGAGCTTGCCTGCCGCACAACGCCAAGGCTGATCACCTGTCTGCCGTTCAGCCGGACCCAGCTTTCCGCTTCCGCCGGAGCGAAGAATACGGTCGCGACATCGCCGATCCGCACCGGTTCGCGCACATACAGGTCTTCTATCTGTTCCGGTTTCGAAACAGAGGCGTTCGCCCGTACCAGCACTTCCTGTTCATTTGACTTGAAGCTGCCGGCCGGCACGTCGAATCTGGCATTCCGCATAACATTGGCGACGTCGGCCACCGACAGGCCGTAACTGGCCAGCCGCATCGGATCGACCATCACCCGCAGCACCCGTTCGCGGTCGCCGAACAGGGTGACTTCTGCAACCCCGTCCACCGCCGTCAGTTCCGGCACGATGCGGTCTTCGACAACCTGCGTCAGCGCGTCGATCTGCATCGCGTCGCTCCACACCGCCAGAGAGACGATGGGGTAGGCGTCTGCATCGGCCTTGACCACGGTGAGGTTTTCGACCTGATCGGGCAGCCGGCGTTCGGCCTGGCTTACCAGTTCGCGGACATCGGTCGCCGCATCGGCCAGATCGACCGATGGATCGAACACGGCGCGGATGCGGAAATTGTTCTCCTCGCTGGAAGAGACGACTTCCTTGACGCCGTTGACCCTTGCGACCGCCGCCTCGACGATGCTGGTGACTTCAGAATCGAGCGTTTCCGGCGATGCGCCGGGATAATCGCCGCGAACCGAAACGATCGGGCGGTCGACATCCGGCAATTCCCGGATTTCAACGCCCAGCACAGCGCCGAAACCGGCAATCATGATCAGCAGGTTGAGGACGATGGCCAGATAGGGTCGCCTGACACTCATCGCCGGCAGATCGTTCATTGCATTGTCGATGCCGGGACGATGGGCCATGTCAGGCCCCTGTATTGTTGGAAATCGTGACGGCGAGGCCCTGGCGCAGGCGCTGCACGCCTTCGACGACCACGTCCTGTCCCGGTTGAAGATCGCCTTCGATCAGCACCGTGTTGTTGAGCCGGCGTCGGGTCTGCACATTGACGCGTTCGGCTATGCCATCGGCGATGCGCCAGATGTAGCTGCGCCCGTCCTCCCATTGCAGCGCCAGTTCCGGCACGGCCGGCAGCATCGGGCCGGGAAGATTGAGAGTGACGATAAACGACATGCCCGGCCGCAGAAGGTCGTCCCTGTTGTCGAAGGCGGCGCGTACCAGCACCGTGCGCGATACCGGGTCGACCCGGCTATCGATTCTCTCGATATATCCGGCGATGGACTGATCGGGAAAGGCTGCGGTCTGGGCCGATATGGGCAGATCGTAGGACAGCCGCGACAGATGCTTCTCCGCGACGTCGAACTCGACGATCAGCGTGGACCGGTCGTCCAGTGTCAGGATCGCGGTGTCGGTCGATACCCGGTCGCCGATTTCGACTTTCGGGATACCGGCAACGCCGTCGAAGGGCGCGCGCAGACTGCGGTCCATCAGCGCCACCTTGGCCTGGTTCAGCTCCAGCCGGGCGCGTTCCAGTACAATTGCCGCATCTTCTACATTGGCGGCGGAATTGACGTTGCTCTGGCGCAGCTTTTCAGCCCGGGCAAGCGCGCTTTCGGCTTCCCTGACGCGGGTCTCGGCAACCTGCACAGCCAGCGCGCCGTTACGGCTGTCGAGTCGCAGGATAATTTCGTCTTTTCCGACTTCCTTTTCGGCGCGGACGGGAAATTCGACGATCTCGCCATTGGCATCCGGATATAACATGACCGACCGGACGGCCCGTGCCGTGCCGATAGCCTGCACAACCACATCATCCGGCAGTTCGCCGACTTTTTCCGTCAGGACCGGAACGGCGCTTCGGGATTGCGCGGTCTGCGCCGCTTCGGTTTTCGCTTTCGAATCCACGCCGGCATTGGCGAAAAAGGATTTCAGATGATCACGCCCGCCCCATGCAACGGCGACGGCAATCGCCAGCACGATTCCGGATCGAAGCAGTCGGCCCGTACGGGACGGCTTATCGTCGGTCATGAGTGCGGTACTTCATCGCTGCCTTGAATGTTGATGCAATTTCTTCGTCACCGGTTATTTAATACACCAAATTTATCAGGAATTACATAAACATAATCGTTACTGTTTACCTGGACGGGAAACAGCAAACAGGCGGTTGGATACGGTCAGGGCGAATAAACCAGCAGCACCAGCGCGCCGGTTCTGCTGCCGCCGGTATGCATCGCGCCCGGGGCGCGAACCGCGAAATCGCCGGCGCGGTAGGTCTCTTCCTCATCATGGAATTCGCCTTCCAGAACGAAAATCTGTTCCAGTTCGTCATGGGCATGCGGTTCCGCCTCGGTGCCGGGATCGACTTTCATCAGCAGGGTGCGAAGACCGGCATTTTTGTCCTCGAAGACAGGCTTCATCCAGAACCCGGACCCGGCATCCTGCCATGGTGTATCCGCCAAACGCGCGACCAGCGTTCCGGAATCCGGCCGCAACAAGGAAACGGGGGCATCATCACGGTTCGGCATGGTCTGTCCTTTATCGGCGCATTGTTTCCGACCTTAACCGGCCGCTGCCAAGGACTATAGGGTGACGGCTTTTGTTGTAAAGGCATCGGACCGGAGTTGCGCGAGGAAATGCTGCGCTGAAGGATTTCGACAGAAACCAGACACATTTCGGCACTTATTGCCTTCATTGAAGGCCCGCCGATCGGATGTCAGGCCGGACGGTACCTGCACAGGGCGTGGTAGAGTTCCAGGGCTTCGGTTTCCAGTTGCCGGTCGATGCCGGTTTCCGGCTGTCTCGGTGCAGGTGCGGCGATCAGTCCGGCAGCGGTTTCCGGGTCTGCGTCGAGGCCAAGGGAATCGAAAAGGCCGGTGAATAACCGACCCGGATTGTCGCACAGATCGGCAAATCCAACGAGACGCAGGGCGAGGGGCGTTGCCTGTTCCAGAAGCGTTTCGTGCACTGCAATCCAGTAGCTCAGCCAGTAGTCCGTTTGATCCGGCGATAGCCCGGCCAGTCTCTCGCGGGTCCGGCCGATCAGGGCCGGCCGGTGATCCCGCCCGAATTCAAAGTGGCCCAGCCACCGCATGTACGACCGGCCAAACGCGTCGTCGCTGTACTGCTCATCGAACCGGGTATGCAGCGCATGGGCGGAGGCGGCCTGCTCGAGCGGGTGCCGGAAGGGCACGACAATCGCGGCGTCGGGAAAGGCCCGTCTGATCGCGCCGAACCGCAGAACATTGTTGTTGTTCTTGGACAGGTATCGAAGCCGCGCACCCGCTTTTTTGTGGTTGCCGCGATCGCAGTCGGTGACGGCGGCGACATAAAGCCGGAATTTTTCAATGGTTTCGCTGTCGACGTCATGCGCCTTCAAACTGTCCTGCGTGACATAGGCATCGTCGACGAAAGTCAGCCAGAAGACCTCCTCGAACGCCTCCGGACTGTCGAAGCTGACGTTCATCCCGTCGCCATGCGCCCGTTCGGTTTCCGCACCGGCCTTTTCATGCCCGGCGGTAAACCGCCGCCAGAGACGCGGCGCCAGAACAAACGGCATGTGACGGTAGGTCAGGGTCGAAAAGCAGCCGGTCGAATACAGCGCGCGGAGCAGGATGCTGGTGCCGCTGCGAGCAAGCCCTGAAACGAAAACGGGATCCGCGGCCGTGACGGCTCTGTCATCGAGCTTCCCGCCGACGGACTGGTCGAGATCGAAGGTCATTTCGCGGATCGGTCGGGCAGACAGGGCAATCCGGTGCAGCAGCCGGGCCATGGGGCCGTATTCTGTCACCGCCATTTCCTGATGAAGGCATAGAGACAACCGCCGCCTAGTGCGCCCAGATTGAACGGCCAGCCATAGAGTATTTCGCCATTTTCAATGCCAGGTAAGTTAAGGGCCCAGCCAAGTGCGAAGGTCACGGCCAATAGAAGGGCAAGGGCGACAGCGAGAAACAACAGAAACACGAAAGCGTGGCGCAGGATTCGGCCCGCATATCGCGGCAGCACCTTTTCCTTCCAGTGGTCGGATACGGCGGAAGAGGCGACGACCCGCATCGATTGCCGGGCCTGGGCGATCAGAATGCCGATCCGGCTGAAGGCGTTGAATCGGATGAAGGCCTCGACGAAGACGACGGCGCCGGCAACGCCGATCAGTACCGCCAGCACCTCATTCATTCGGACTGTCGGGACCGGATTTTTGTGAGTGTTCCGTTTCCGGTTTCGCGCCGCGTTTCTTGAACAGCCGCTTGATCGGGTACCAGAAGATCGCCAGTACGGCGAGGATGGACGAAAAGACGATCGCCAGCACCGCGACGATCGCGCCCAGACCCAGGCCGGGACCGGTATAGGCATAGGCGAGAGACGGGGTCAGCAGCGCGATCAGGATGAAGGCCATTCTGGTCAGTTGCATGGTGCTGTAATCTCCACATCGAAATAGTCGGCGGGCAGATAACCGGTATTCAAGATCGCCAGCGTTTCGTTATCGTCGTAAAGGTTCACGAATTCGAAGCGGACGTCTTTGTCGGGTCCGACCCAGAGAACGCGACCTTGCCCATAAGACAGCGCGAGAATTGAGCCGTCATCGAACAATGTGTGTTTTCCGCCGATTCCGCTGTAAAATCCATAGTCACGTCCATCCAGCGCCAATTCCGGTTCAGCAACATTCAGATCGTACTTTTGAACCGTAGAAAACTTGCCGCGCTTGCCGAGGGCCCGGTTGTCATACACCGAAATCGTTCCATCCGGTTCCCAGTCAGGGTCGTGCTGGCCGCCGGTGTAATCGTTTGTCCACCATTTTGTCTGCAGCGTTTCCGGGTCAAGGACGTAGACCAGATTGAGATGGCGGTAGCTGACAAGAAGATCGCCGGCATTGAACGGAAACCGGTCTGCAATATCGGCGGGCAGGGGTTCGACATCGTTGTTGTGCCACGGATCGTCCGTCCGGCCGAGATTGAAAATCGAAACTTCCTCATCGACCGCATTGTGGACGTCATCCAGCACGATCGTCCGGTTGACCGTATGGTCGGAAATGTCGATCAGGGACAAGGCATCGGGCGACTCAACCGACCCGTTTACCCAGTAGCGCGTATCGTCCAGCGCCGCGATGGAATGGTGGAAGTTGCCGTGAATGCGGCCGATTTCATTGCCGCAGGCATCCAGATGGTAGATTGACGCTTAATCCGCCGCCGAAATGAAACTTCCGTCCCGGCGGAAGGTAAAGAGATGGTGATGGCCGTCCTTGATTTCCCGGTCGGGGATGACCCAATGCTTGACCAGATTTCCCGCTGTATCGAACAGCAGCACGCCGTTCATGCCGTCGGTGGAATCGAACTTTCCGACAATATAGATGTAGCCGGGGGGGAGTGTATCGGACCCCCTGACCAGGGCCGCATCCCGACGTGACGACCAGTCGATTTCATCGACCCTGCGGAAATCGCCCGATGTCGGATCGAAGGTGTAATCGTAAAGAAACCGTTCCGGCCGGATGCCGGCATCGTTGGAAAGTTTTTCAAAGACGGAGGTCGCCTCGTCGCGGTGGCCCTGCACGAAGCGGTAGATATCGCGGATGATCGGAAACGGCCAGACCCGGGCATGCGACACATACAGACCGAGGATAAACGCCACCATTGAGATGACATAGATGATGGCGAACAATCTTACCAAACGCATTGTCGGGCGGGCTCCTGATCGGCGGGCGACTATCGTTCCGTGAGGATTTCTGCTTATAGGCTTGGTCGATTGGCCGCAAGCCATTCCGCCTGAAAATATGCCGGACGGACGCGATCAGGCCGGCGCGCGTCCGTAAAAAATACGCCTGAATTCCGGATCTGAACGCCTCTTTTCGGGCTCGCGCTCAAAGGAGAAAATTGCCATGATCCGGGGCAGTTCGCCGGTGACCGGCGATGCCCGATGGTAATTGTACCGTCCCTTGAACAGGGTCAGCGTGCCGGGACGGATCGGCGGCCGGATAACATCCGGGCAGGTTCCGTTATGCACGCTTCTGATCTTGTCATAGTCGTCCCCGCCATCCGGCGTGCGCAGTCCGGGAACGTATTCGAAGTGACCGCCGCCCGATGGCCGCTGCAGCATCAGGGTGACGATGTAGTCGTTGGCATCGAAATGCCAGTCCTGTTCTTCAGTTTCATAGGCGATGGTGAAAACCAGACCACTGAGCGGGCAGATCGAAGGGAGGGCCGGCTGGCCCATCACGCGCTGCACGAAATCCGCCATCGGCTTCCAGTTGTGAACGGCCTTGATCGAACTGTCGCCGACGATGCGATCCTTCGCGATGAATTTCATTGCGGTGTGGCTGCGATAGTTCCGGGGATCATCTGGGTCTAAGGTCGACGGATCATAGTCCGTACCTTCGCCTGCGTCGCCATAGGCGAAATAGTGTTTGACCTGATGCGCGCCCGATTCTGACCGTAACGCCGTTTCGCGCCAGGCATCCAGTGCGTTTTCCGTTATGAAGTCCGGCAACAGGCAGGCGCCGGTCCGCTCGATTTCCGCGCGGCAGAGATCGGTGAAGGCTGTGCCGGCAGCGCTATCGAGATCGTCGAGGGGGTATCGGGAAAGATTGATGACCCGGGCCATATCGACGCGGCCATCTGCAGCAGGTGCTGTATGATTGCTCATTTTTTCTGTCTCACTCCCAATATTCCTGTGCCCTGATTTGACAAGGATCGTCTGCAACAATGGAGCGGGCGAGGGCCATGGCGACATATCTAAAAGCGCCAGAAACTGGTCAATTTTAGCGCTGTGGATGAGCGTGGTTCCGACTGTCGGAACAACCGGGTTTCAGGCAGCCCAATTAAGGTGATGGGGGCGGTGGGAAAAATGGCTCCGGCGGTAGGACTCGAACCTACGACCCAGCGATTAACAGTCGCTTGCTCTACCAACTGAGCTACGCCGGAATGGCCTTTGTGACTGTCGCGTTGCGCGACGGTGCAGGCTTATAACAAAACGTTTCCGCCGTTGAAAAGCCAAATCAACGACGGTCCGGCGGATTTTTCCGGGGCGGGGTGGCTAAAGGGGTCGCGGCGCCTGTTTGTTGCTTTTGTTTTCACCGGCTGCGCGACAAGCACTATTCCGCGTGCAAAGGAAAGTTCGCCCTTAGCATTCTGAAAAACAACAATAATTTTATCTGACCGTCACCTTTTAGAGAATATAAGAATGATTTGCACGGACGAGTGGTTGTTGTTGACCCGTTAAATGACATCTATAGGTTTCTGGATTGCAAACGCTTTTACATCTAAGTTGAAAAAGTTTGCGAGCATGCGAATCACTTGGTGTAGGAAAAATATCCTTTTTTGGGTGCCTGGAATTAACAATATTTTGTGGAAATTAAAACCTTGGAAAAGAGTTTTTGGCAAGATGCTGGCATATTGAGAGAGACAACTCGGTTATTTCGCAAAAACTTGTGAAGTCGACCGTTGCGCGGATGTGAAAGAGGACACCTTGACGAAATACGATGACGAAGACACCGGGATCGATACCGTCGGATTTTCCGAACGGCTGCGCTCGATCATTGGCAGGGGCGAAGTAGAAGAGGCGGCGAGGATTACCGGCGTGAATATCTCGTCGCTGCGCAAGTATCTGTCGGGCGAGGTTGAACCCGGCATGCGTCAGCTCGTCTCCATCTCGCAAGGGCTCGACGTATCGCTGGACTGGCTTATGGCGGGGCGCAGCGTTGCGTCGTCGGGGGTCGCGATGCGTACGCCGATTACCGACCCTGACTCGAAAGAGGATGCGATCTACCGCCGGCTTTATAATATCTGCCGCAGCACCAACGATGTCGTGCATGTTGATGTCCTGCACAATGCCAATTTAATGGATTATCTGCAGGTCCACATGGTGACCAACGACGAAACGCCGTATCTGCATTGCGGAAAGTATTCGACGACCGCGATGCTCTACGGCGAGGATTTCGCACGCAACGTCGCTGGCAAGTCGGGCGTGCCGGATGATGAATTCGAACGCGCCTTCAACGGTGACTATATAGACGCAGTGATGCCGACCAACAAAAGCCGGGTATTGTGTGAACACGTTGTCGCGCCAATTGACATCTGGGGCCGGCAGCGTGTTATCCGCTACCGGCGTTGTGTCTTCCCGTTACAGATCGGTGGATTTATCGCTGCAGGTCTTCTAACCCGGTTCGAGGGGCAGACATCTCAATCAGGGTGACCATATGTTTCCAGCTCATCCAGGAAACATAGTCATGCGGCAGCAGCCATTTTTTGAAGTGCTGCCCAACCGGTTCGAAGTGCTGATATCCGAATTTACAACCCAGCCCCTTGCTGAACACAGGATGTTCGAAAAAGGCGTAGACAAAATCCGGTTGCCACTTTAGGAAGCAGGACAGTAACCCGATTTGTGTAAGCGTCGTACCGACGCCGTTGCCGCGATAGCTTTCCGCCAGCCAGTTGTCACCCTGATACGCACAGCGGCCACCGATAGTTTCGAGAGCTTCGCACCGGTGCCACTGCCGCTGAGTTGATGGATAGGTTCTGTTAAGGTGCATGTTCAGGAAATCGCCCAGCGTCGAACGCCCTGTATCGTCCAGTTTGCAGGCCTGGACATGAACTGTATCGCCGTTGTGGCTGTTGGCGCGTATCCAGAAAAACCTGTCGGGAACGAGATCCACGTAGCCGGGGTCGAAAAGCTTGGACAGATTTTTGTCCGGTAGGTCTTTTCCGGTTGCGTATAGCGCTTCGGGATCGCTTTCGATAGAAAGCGTCAGACCCTCTTCGGTGACTTCATCTACAAGTTCGCTTAACAAAGATGCTGCATTGATCGGGTTCATTTTTCGACATCCATAAACGCCCAGAGTTTAAGATTTTAGCTTAAGTTGAGTCGGGACGAGTGCAAATGGAAAGCTTCAGCGATCACAAGAAGGGGGTTATCATCACCCTGGTGGCCGTCCTTCTGATGACACCTGACGGCTTGCTGGTGCGCCTTGTCGGTACGGATCCGTGGACCATGTCGTTCTGGCGCGGCGGAGGCATGGCGATCATGACGATGCTGGCGATCATGATATCGCGCCGCTCAATCAGTCTTCGCCCGTATCTGTCGCTTGGACCGATCGCCTGGATCGCCGTGGTGCCGATGACGATGGTTCCGATCCTGTTCATCAACAGTCTTGAATACACAAGCGTAGCCAATGTGGTTGTGATCATTTCAACCGCGCCGTTTCTGGCAGCGGTCCTGTCGATGATTTTTCTTTCGGAAAAAATTCGCAACGGTACGTGGCTGGCCATCGTCGCGGCGATCGTCGGCACGTTAATCATAACCTGGGGCAGCCCTGAAGGCGGGGCGAAAACAGGCGGGCGGATCGGCGACCTGCTGGCTGTCGCCACGGCCTTCGGGTATGCCGTCAGCCTTACCGCGTTACGCCGGATTGAAAATACCGACAGGATGCCGGCCGTCGTGGTTGGCGGGCTGTTGTCAGCCACATTGTCATTTCTGATTTCTGCGCCTGTTCAACTGTCGGATGCGCAAACGTCGTTTGCCATTCTGCTCTGCGTCATCCTGTTGCCGGCGTCGCGAGCGTTACTGGTGCTTGCACCCCGCTATCTGACGTCACCGGAGGTCAGCCTGCTGCTGGTGCTCGAGACCGTCGGAACGCCGATCTGGGTCTGGTATGTGCTTGGGGAGATGCCGGCCAGGGAAACGTTTGTCGGCGGTGGCGTGATCGTCACGGCGGTGTTCGTGCATGCCTGGTGGCGGTTGCGGCAGAGTCATGTGCCGGCAGGGCCATCCGGTTAGATTGAACGCGCTTTTACCTGAGGCATACAGTTTTGTACTCTTGTAAGCGGTAAACATTTAGGTGTTTTTGCGATAGGAAAAAAATCATAATTTGGGAGATGATGTCTCCATGATCAATCATGATTTCAATGCGGAAGTTGCGCCCTTTTTTGACTTGGCGGAAGGCAGGCGGCTGGCGGTTTGCGGCCTGGCGGAACTGCCTGCCTATCTTGACGGGCGCGTGAGCCATATCATTTCGCTGATCGACCCAAGGCTCGAATTCAACCGTATAGCCTGCGACGGCCACCTTATCCTGCGCATGCACGATATCGACGAAGACCTGCCCGGCCACAGCGCGCCGACCGCCGCGGATGCAGGGGCGATCCTGTCTTTCGTGGCGGGGATGGCTGAGCAGGAGGCGGGTTTTTCACTCGTCGTTCACTGTCATGCGGGCGTTTCGCGTTCGTCGGCGACGGCGCTGGCGGCGATGCTGGCGCTGGACGAAAGGCTGGATCCGGAAACGGCGCTGGCAGACCTGGCCCTGCATCGGCCGCAGATCTGGCCGAATGCGCTGCTGACCGGGCATTTCGACCGGGCACTGGGCCTCGACGGCAGCCTGATCGATGCCGTCGCCAGATATCGCCGGGACGCCTTTACGCGCGAATTCGGCGGCTGGGACTGAGCGGGTAAATGATCGCTGTTTCGCTAAAAACGATTGTCTTTCAGTGAAAGTATGCGAAGGTATAAGGACTTGGTTTTCTCAATCGGCACTAGAGTGCCGGAGGAAATAATAGGGAATTCAGTGTGACGGACCAAATAGAGGCGTCAAAAGCTGAAGCCGCCCCCGCGACTGTATGCGGTGAGTGTTAGACAACGTTGCCACTTGTGAAAACAGGGAAGGCTGTCGAAACACACAGACCCGCGAGCCAGGAGACCTGCCAGGTAGAGACTAAACCCGTATTCGTTCTGTCGGGTGTGACAGAACCTGGAGAAGACAATGACGACACAAACATCCACACATTCCCTATCTCTTTCGGCTTCCAAAAGCGTGCTACTTCCGTGCATTCTTGCGGCTTTCATCGGCATTGCCATGATTTCCGTCGCCGGCCATGTTCAGGCTGGCGCGTTACACGACGCAGCGCATGACGTTCGGCACGCGACCGGTTTTCCCTGCCACTAGGACATGTTCACTCGCATAGTGACCAGCGCACTTTTCGCTGGCGCTTTGGCTGGCCTTATTGTGGGCCTGCTTCAGCTTGTCTTCGTGCAGCCGGTGTTGCTGCATGCGGAATTGTATGAATCCGGAGAACTCGTCCATTTCGGTGCGGCGGCGGTAAGCGCGCACCAGGATCTTGGTGGCATCGATCCGTTGCGCGACGGTCTCAGCGTCGGCTTCACCATCGTGACCTATTGCGGCTATGCGATGATTCTCGTCGCGATAATGGCGTTTGCCAGCCATAAGGGTGCGACGATCGATGTCCGGAAGGGCATTATCTGGGGCATCGCCGGCTTTGTCGCGGCTCATCTGGCTCCGGGTTTTACGTTGGCGCCGGAAGTGCCCGGTGTTGCCGCTGCCGATGTCTACGACCGTCAGATCTGGTGGTTCGCCACAGTCGTGGCCTCTGCCGCCGCCCTTTGGCTGATCGCCTTCGGCAAGGACTGGAAAGCATGGGCTGCCGCCATCGTGCTGCTTGCCGCACCGCATATCATCGGCGCGCCGGAACCGGATGTCTTCACCGGGCCGGTGCCGACAGAAATCGGAGCGCTGTTCGCCAGCCGTGCGCTCGGGATCGGCCTGGTCGCCTGGGTTCTTGTCGGCCTGTTTGCGGCGTTCTTCTGGAAACGCGAAGAAGCCCGCGAAGCGGCGGCCTGATTTTCAACAGACTGCCATCGTGTGGAACGGGCCTCCGGTAACGGACGCCCGTCCCCGCGTGATGCAGGAAAGGAACGGACATGAACCGATCTCTGGCGCTATTCGCTATCGGTGTTGTTTTCGGCGGTCTTGCCGGATTTCTGCTTGCAGCCGGAAACGGCATCACCCTGGACGGTCATGATCATGGCGAACATCTTGCCGCATCGGACAGCGATCATACCGGGCGCGGCGACGGGATGGCGCATGATCACGCAGAGATGCTCGTTCTCGATGCCGCCGCCGCACCGCCGACCCTGACTCTCGACGTCGTCGAGGATCCGATGTCGGGGTGGAACCTGAACATCCGGACAGCCAATTTCCGGTTCGCGCCGGAACATGCGAGCAGCGCGCATATTGCGGGCGAGGGGCACGCGCATGTTTATGTGAACGGGGTGAAAATCGCCCGCCTGTACGGGCCGTGGATGCATATCGGCGCGCTCGATCCAGGCGAAAATGTCATTATGGTAACGCTTAACAGCAACGATCACCGGACATTCGCCATCGGTGATACGCCGATTAGCGCGCAGACCACCGTCACGGTTGAATAGGACGGAAACAGAAATCGCCGGCCAGTGGCGCTGTCATCAAGGCAGAGCCGGCAGGCGCGCGCGTAGACAGGTACGCAACCGGCCGCAGGGCCGGGCGTCGTCGATCCAGCCGCTTTCGCTGTCCAGAAAAAGCCGGCAGGTTGCTGCGATATCTTCAGAATCCGCTGCCGGGTCGACGCCCGAAAAGACATAGCTTGCCATTCCATAACCCTGCAGACCGATGCTGACAGGGTTTTCGCATCCGCCCATGCAGTCCGACAGCCGGACCGAGATCGCTTCCGACAGACCGTGGCGCTGCAGAACGGCTTCCAAAGCATCGGCGTCCTGGCGCGGCGATGGCGCGCCGTCAGGTCTTTGGCAACTTTCGCAGACAAGTAAGGTAGGCATCTGTGGTGTCCCTGTCATGGGTCGGCCGGCGGCAACGGTCATGAAGCCGGCGGGATCCGTTTGTCGAACCTTGTACAGGCAAACCGTTTCGTTGTTCAAACATCCAGCATGCCCCGTCGGCGCACGGCGAAAAACATCCGCCTGCCGATGGAATAATCCGTCCGGCAGAAACGTTTCTCCTGTGTAAGCAAAAAAAACGGGAGGAAACAATGAAGTTCGATATCAGTGATACGAACAGGCTACGGGGTCTGTTCGAATTTTTCGAATCCGAACCTGAAAAGGCCGACAGGGAATTTTTCGGACGGGTTCCGAACAAGGACCGGCGCGGCTTTCTGAAAGGTGCGGGGCTGACGACAATGGGTGCGATGGTCGGCGGGGCGATTCCGTTCAGCGCCAATATGCCGTCCGGCTTTATTCCTGTTGCTCTGGCGAACGAGAACGTGCTTGTCGGAAAAGACGGTCTGACGCTTCTGAACGACCGGCCGGTCAATGCGGAAACACCGCCGCATCTGCTTGATGACGCGATTACGCCGACGTCTCGGCATTTCATCAGAAATAACGGAATTCCTCCGGAAAACATGGATGCATCGACCTGGACCTTGACGGTCGACGGATTGGTCGATTCGCCGGCAACCTTCACAATCGCGGATCTGCGCAACCGGTTCGACGTCGTGACCATGGCCCTGACGCTCGAATGCGGGGGAAATGGCCGTGCCTATTTCGATCCGCCGGCGAGCGGCAACCAGTGGACCCTCGGCGCGGTGGCGTGTTCGGAGTGGACCGGCGTGCGGTTGCGCGATGTCCTGAACGCCGCCGGCGTCAAATCGAATGTCGTCTACACCGCCCATGTTGGCGCGGACGGCCACCTTTCGGGCGATCCGGAAAAACTGCCGATTTCGCGCGGCATGCCGATCGACAAGGCGATGACGGACAACATCCTGATCGCCTTCGAAATGAACGGTGGTCCGCTGCATCCGATGAACGGCGCGCCGGTTCGTCTGGTGGTGCCGGGCTGGCCGGGATCGTGTTCCCAGAAGTGGCTGAAGCGTATCTATCTACGCGATGTCGTGCATGACGGCCCGAAAATGACGGGCACGTCCTACCGTGTGCCAAATCGGCCGGTCGCGCCGGGTGAAGATGTCGACAAGAAAGACTTCGACATTATTGAACGGATGCCGGTCAAGTCGCTGATAACATCGCCTGCAACCGGCACAGAGACATCGTCCAAGAGCGCCGAGATCAGAGGGCATGCCTGGTCTGGCGACCGCACGATTTCGCGGGTCGATATCTCGATCGATTTCGGGGCGACATGGATATCCACAGATCTGGATGAACCGGTTAATGACGGGGCGTGGCAGAACTGGCGCGCCAATGTCGCGTTCCCGATGGCCGGCTATTACGAAGTCTGGGCGAGGGCAACCGACAGCGCCGGCGAGGCGCAGCCCTTCGCCATCGCCTGGAATCCCAAGGGGTATCTCAATAACAGCATGCACCGGGTCGCGGTTCGTGTGACCTGATCAAGACGGAAGGGTGGCCGGGTGCGTAACGTCCCGGCCACCGGTCCGGCCCCTGCCTGAATCTGTCGCCGGTTGGTCCCGACCGGCGACCCGAATATCCGCCCGATTGAGAGGTTCGCCTGCGCATGACCAGATACGCTTTCCTTTTGTCTTTTTTTCTTATCCTGCTTGCCGGTTTCGGCGTGTCCGTCGCACAGGAGGCGGACGAAGAGAGTGAATACGGGGTTCTCGTCGACGAACCCGGCGTCGATCTGACCTATGCCTATTGTGCGGCCTGCCATTCGGAAAAGCTGGTCGCACAGCAGGGGCTGACGCGAGAACACTGGGATGAACTGCTGGAATGGATGGTTGAGGAGCAGGGCATGTCGGAAATCGAGGAGCCGGACCGGACAATCGTGCTCGATTATCTGGCAACTCACTACAATACCGACCGGCCCAACTTTCCGGAGCCCGGGCAGTAACGACGGACCGGGTCAGGCACAGGGCGCGGCGCGTTTGTAGGCGTCCTGCATTGCGATCTGCAGGTTGGCGCGGCGCTCCTGCTGATGCTGAAACTCCGACCGGATATACCGGTAGACCGATTCGAACCGGCCCGAATCCATCCCTTCGGATATCACGGCGTAGTCGTAGTCTACGCCGTGCCATATCTCGATCAGATGCCTGTCCGATGAAGCCGTATCCATAACATCGGCCCGGGTTCCGTTCCGCTCGCGGGCCACGACGGTGAGGCTGCAACCGTTCATGCCCCGGTAGTGCAGGGCAAGATAATCGGACCTGTCCTCAAGGCCGGCAAAATACAGCGCTGAAGAACTGAGGTCGGGCGCCATCAGGTCGCCGAACCGCCGGCCCGGCGCAAGTTTCACCTGTTTGCGGCTGTCAACGGCATAGGACCGGTCAGTCAGGTTGTCGTGGATACTGACGATTTGCGCCTGCCAGGTATCGGGCCGGAAATCGGCAAACTGTAAGGCTGTAAAAATCGCCGCGGCGCAGGCGATCCCGGCGGCAAAGGCCATTGTATGCGTTTTCAGCATGCGATCCGGCTGCGGGAGCGATGCTGCATCCGTGCGCGGATGAGAGGCGTTTGCCGTAAAATCCGGTGTTTCCTCATCGGCGAACACGGCGCGCATTTGCGCCTTTGTTTCGATCAGGTCGGCCAGAGCGCTGCGCAGCGCGGGCTCTCGGTCGATCCTGCCGGCGAACGCCTCGGCTTCCGCCGGGTTCATCTCGCCGTCGGCATACAGGTTCAGCAGGGTCCAATCGCTATCGTTCATCTTGTATCGTCGGCCTTGCGGCGCCTGGTGATCGGTTGAATGGTTCCCGAGGTCATTTCCTTCAGCAACTGTGACCGGGCACGGCTGATCCGGCTCATCACGGTTCCAGCGGCAATCCCTACGGTTTTACCGGCTTCTGCATAAGTCATCCCCAGAACATCAACAAGATAGATTATCTCTCTGTGGTCGTCTGACAGCTTGTCGAAGGCCTCTTTCAGCATCAGCCTGGTAAACTGGTTCTGCGCCGATGTTTTTATCGACCTGTCAGATAAACGTTCTTCCGCCCGCGCGTATTCCGTCCGGACTCTTACTTTACGGGTTTCATCGATAAACAGGTTCTTGACAACCTTCAGGCCCCAGGCGCGGATCGCCTTCTGCTCGCTCGGCAGTTCGGTCGCTGTGAGGCCCCGGATAAAGGTTTCCTGCGTCAGATCGCGGCTGAGTTCGTGATCCTTCGAAAGTGTCCTGATGTAGCGGAAAATATCAGGAAGCGCGCCCTGCAACTCGGCAAGCTTTGACCTGTTTTTTGGTCTTTTCGGCACGCTTTCCGCAACTCCTTGTGTTCGCAGAATGGCGGTATTCAGACACAATCACGCGTTTCATGCCACAATGAAATGCAGAGGCTTGGAGAAGAATAGGACTGGCCGGCCGTTCGGTAGGGGCGGTTCGACCGGTCTGGAGGCGCGGGCCGGAATCGAACCGGCGTGCAAGGATTTGCAGTCCTCTGCGTAACCACTCCGCCACCGCGCCGTGCCGGGGACCGGACAATACGTCCGGTCGGGAGTGTCTTCTAACGATGCTTCGGGCGACTTGCAACGGATTCTGACGGCAAGATTATCGCACCGTGTTCGTTGTAATTATCGGCAACCCTTTTTATAACGACGGGACAGGCGTCGCCGCCGCCGTTTCGGTCCGGCGCGCGGGGGAATACAGGACAATCCGGCGAGGCATCGGGTAGGGGTTACAGGTGATGGATTACGCGACAGCGCGAAAGAACATGGTCGAAAGCCAGTTGCGGACCAACCGGGTCACCGACGAACGACTGCTGTCCGTGATGCGCCGTTTGCCGCGCGAACAGTTTCTTCCGAAAAACATGATGCATCTGGCCTATGTCGACGAAGACATTCCGCTGCCGGGCGACCGGCAGTTGTCGGAACCGCTGGTGATTGCCCGGCTCATCCTGTCGGCCCAGGTCAAGGCGACCGATATCGTCCTGGTGATCGGCGGTGGTCCCGGCTACACGCCGGCGATACTGGGCAACCTGACGCAGACCGTCATTGCGCTGGAATCGGATCCGTCGCTGGTTGCCGAATCGAGCAGCCTTCTGACATCGCTGACCATCGACAACGTTGTGGTGGTTGAAGGCGCGATGGAAGACGGCTGGCCGAAGGAAGCGCCCTACGACCTGATTCTGATCGACGGCGCGGTCGAATCCGTGCCGCCTGTCTTGTTCGATCAGATCGCCGACGGTGGCCGTCTGGTTGCCGTTGTCCGGCCCGAAAAGGGGGTCGGCCGAATCACCCTGTTCGAAAAACGCGGTGGCACGGTATCGGAACGGGTCGTATTCGATGCCTCGATTCCCTATTTACCGGGCATGCAGCCGAAACCCGCATTCGTATTCTGACGAAACCCCGGTTCGCCGCTCGCAACCGGATGACAGGAAAGATATCGCATGACAGCGACGGTTCAGCCGTTCCCGCCGCAACCGATTGAAATCGATGTCGACGAGTTGGCTCGCCGGATCGAGGCGGGTGAGGAATTCGTGCTTCTCGATGTCCGGGAGCCGCAGGAACTGGCGGTTTGTTCAATCGACGGGCATACCCATATTCCGATGCAGCAGATACCGTCCCGGCTCAGTGAATTGCCGGCCGATACACCGCTTGTCGTGCTTTGCCATCATGGCGGAAGGTCGATGCAGGTCACGATGTTCCTGCGGCAACAAGGCTATGAAAATGCGACGAATCTCGCCGGCGGGATTGATCAGTGGGCGGCCCGCGTCGATCCGTCCATGGCGCGCTATTGATGCGGCGAAGGTTTGATGTATGTTCCTTTTCGGTGCCTGTGGAATGATGATACGGGCAGGCAAGGCAATTAGTTCGAAGATGCCCCCGGGCGGCATCGAAGGGTCAGGAAGATGAATCGCAGTCGGCTTGTTCAGGGAACGGCACTCGCTGCCTTTTTGACGATGGTATCGGTCGGTTCCGCTTCGGCGCAAACGCTGATGGATGCCTTTATGGCCACCTATCAGAACAACCCGACCATTCAGGCGGAAAGATCATCGCTTCGGACGACCGACGAAGGCGTGCCGCAGGCGGTGGGACGCTGGCGGCCGACCGTCGAACTGCTGAATCAGGCGGCAATCCGGCGTGAAAATTCCGGCTTTACGACGGGCGAGGATACAAGACGTCAGTATTCGACGATCCTTGAGGTCAATCAGAACCTGTACGAAGGCGGCGGAACGACCTACCGGATCAAACAGGCCGAGGCGGAAGTCGAGGCGGCCCGGTCGACGCTGATGGAAACCGAACAGGCGGTGCTGCTCGACGCGGCGACGGCCTTCATGAATGTGGTGCGCGACCAGGCGATCGTCGATCTGAACAAACGCAATGAACGCCGTCTGGAACGGCAGCTTGAAGCGACCCGCGACCGGTTCGAGGTCGGTGAAGTCACACGAACGGACGTCGCCCAGGCGGAATCGCGGCTTGCCGGCGCCCAGGCCGACAGAATCGCCTCCGAAGGCGATCTCGAGGTCAGCCGGGCGTTCTACCAGCAGATCGTCGGCGAATTGCCGGGTTTGCTGCAGGCGCCTGTGGATCATCCCGATGTACCGGTAAGCCGGGAGGAAGCGCTGACTCTGGCGACCGACCGTAATCCGACGGTTCGGGCGGCGGAAAAAACCTACGAAGCGGCCGATGTCGCGGTACGGGTACAGGCGGCGAGCCTGTTGCCTTCCGTTGATCTGACGGCTCAGCTCGGCCGCGAGTATTCGCGTTCAGGCAGCAACGATACCGATTCCGACCTGATGACCCTGACCGGGAATCTGACGGTGCCGATCTATCAGCAGGGGATTGTTTCCAGTCAGGTGCGTGAGGCGCGCCAGGCCGCGATCGAGGCGCGGGACCTGGTGGTCGAGGCCCGCCGGTCGGTGCTGGAAAACGCGACCTCTGCCTGGGAAACCTATGTTTCCGCCGTGGCGCAGATCAGCGCGCGCGAGGCGGAAGTCCGGGCGACCGAAATCGCGCTTGAGGGCGTTGAACAGGAAGCCGCCGTCGGGTCGCGAACCGTCCTCGATGTGCTGGATGCGGAACAGGAACTGCTGGACGCGCAGGTCAATCTGGTCGAGGCGCAACGCAATGAAACGGTTGCGCGGTACGATCTTATTCAGTCCGTCGGCGGCCTGACCGCGCGGGAAATGGGTCTGACGTCCAATCTGTACGATCCGGAAGCCTACTATAAATCGGTGCGCGACAAGGCGTACGATTCGGCCGTTTGGGATGAAATCTTCAAGGATGACGATCAGTAACGGACCGATGCCGGGGCCTCAGCGGCATTACCGGAACGGCGGACGGGCTTTTTTTGCCCTTTGAACCGAAGAAATCCCGCACAAGTGTATGTTCGACCGCTTGTTTCTTCTCGAATCGTCGTACTATATCTTGATAAAGATTGTGCCCTGGCCCGTTCGATTCTTGGGCGGCTACTGGTTTCCTGTTGCGTTACGGTCATGGGGTCACATCGGTAACAGGGCTGTTTTGGGACGGGTCAAGCGATGAGCGACGCGCAGCAAGAACCCTCGATGGAGGAAATCCTCGCGTCGATCCGGAAGATCATTTCGGAAGACGGTGAGGAAGGCGACGCGAAACCGGCTGAGGAGCCGGCCGAGGAAACGCCTGCGCCCGAACCGGAACCGGAAGTGGAAACCGGGGCCTTCGGCGACGAGGAAGACGAACCCCTCGATCTGGTCGAAGAGGAAGAAGAAGAGCCGCTTGAACTCGACGAGGAAGAAGAGGAAGAACCTCTCGAACTGGAAGAAGAGGAAGAGCCGGTCGAGATAGAATTCGCGGATGCCGAGGAAGAGGAATACGAACCGCCACCGCCGCCGCCACCCCCGCCCTCTGTTGTCGAACAGCCGAAAGGCGACGACCGGATCGTGTCCGAACCGACGGAAGCCGCCGCCGCGGCCGCCTTTCTGCAGCTTGAACAGTCGATCCGCATGGGGCATGCCGGCGAAACGCTGGAAGACGTGGTGAAGGGGCTGTTGCGGCCGATGCTGCGATCGTGGCTGGACGAAAACCTGCCCGGCATGGTCGAACGTCTCGTCCGCGCTGAAATCGAGAAAATGGCAGGTGGCGCGCGCAGGCGGGGCGACGAGAACGATTGATCCCGCCGGGTCGATCCGGTATTCCGCTGTTAACCAAGCCGGGCCTGTCGGTCCGGCTCTTTCTTTGTGTTTCTGAATTGCGATTCTAAAAGGGCGCGATATGGCGTTGGAAAAGACCTACGATCCCGAGGCGGTGGAAAGCCGCCGCTATGCGGAATGGGAAGAAACGGGCGCATTCAAATGCGGTACCCGGCCCGAAGCGGAGACGTTCAGTATCGTCATCCCGCCGCCGAACGTCACCGGCAACCTGCATATGGGACACGCGCTGAACAACACGCTGCAGGATATCCTGATCCGCTACAAACGCATGTGCGGGCTGGACGTACTGTGGCAACCCGGCACCGACCATGCCGGTATCGCCACGCAGATGGTGGTCGAACGGCAACTGGCGCAGGAGGGCAATATCGGCCGCCGCGACATGGGCCGCGAGGCGTTCATTGAGCGGGTCTGGAAATGGAAGGCGGAATCGGGTGGCGCGATCACCCGGCAGCTTCGCCGGCTCGGCGCGTCCTGCGACTGGAGCCGCGAACGCTTCACCATGGATGATGGCCTTTCCCGCGCCGTGCTGAAAGTGTTCGTGCAGCTCTACAGGGAAGGGCTGATTTACAAGGACAAGCGCCTCGTCAACTGGGACCCGGCGCTGGAAACCGCGATTTCCGACCTGGAAGTGCAGCAGGTCGAAACCAAGGGCAAGATGTGGTTTTTCAAATATCCCGTCGAAGGCCGTGACGGCGAATTCGTGACCGTGGGCACCACAAGACCGGAAACCATGCTGGGCGATACCGGCATCGCCGTTCATCCCGACGACGACCGTTACACCGATCTGGTGGGCCGGCACTGCATTCTGCCGCTGGTCGGAAGGCGCATCCCGATTGTCGCGGATTCCTACGCCGATCCGGAACAGGGGTCGGGCGCAGTGAAAATCACCCCGGCGCATGACTTCAACGATTTCGAGGTCGGCAAGCGACAGGGGCTGGAACAGATCAACATCCTGACCACGAAGGCGGCGATCAACGAGAACGCGCCGGAAAAGTATCGAGGCATGGACCGGTTCGACGCCCGCAAGGCCATCGTGCAGGATCTCGATGATCTCGGGTTGCTGGAGAAGATCGACGAGATCGACCACGTCGTTCCCTACGGCGACCGCGGCGGCGTGCCGATCGAGCCGTATCTGACAGACCAGTGGTATGTCGATGCCGAGACGCTGGCGAAACCGGCAATTGAAGCGGTGGAGCAGGGGCGCACCAATTTCGTGCCGGAAAACTGGACCAAGACCTACTACGAATGGATGCGCAACATTCAGCCGTGGTGCGTGTCGCGTCAATTGTGGTGGGGCCATCAGATCCCGGCCTGGTACGCGCCGGACGGCACGTATTTCGTGGCCGAAACCGAGGAAGAGGCGCAGGCCGAGGCTGACGCCAAGTTTGGCGCACCAACCGACCTGACCCGCGATGAAGACGTGCTGGACACCTGGTTTTCGTCGGCTTTGTGGCCGTTTTCGACGCTCGGCTGGCCCGACGACACGCCGGAAGTGAAACGCTATTACCAGACCGATGTTCTGGTGACGGGCTTCGACATCATCTTTTTCTGGGTCGCCAGGATGATGATGATGGGCCTGCATTTCATGCCGGAGGAACCATTCCACACGGTCTATGTCCACGCCCTGGTGCGGGACGAGAAGGGCCAGAAGATGTCGAAGTCCAAGGGCAACGTGATGGACCCGCTGGACCTGATCGACCAGTACGGCGCAGACAGCCTGCGCTTCACGCTGTCGGCAATGGCGGCGCCGGGCCGCGATGTGAAACTGTCCAGCCAGCGGGTCGAGGGGTACCGCAACTTCATGACCAAGCTGTGGAGTTCGGCACGCTTCGCGGAAATGAACGAATGCCGTCCGGTGCCCGGTTTCGACCCCCTGTCGGTTAAAGAGACAGTGAACAGGTGGATCGTCGGCGAAGTCGCCGGCGCCTGCGATGCAATGGTGGCCGGTATCGAAAGCTATCGGTTCAACGATGCCGCCAATTCCATTTACCAGTTCGTCTGGGGCACGTTCTGCGACTGGTATATCGAATTCGCCAAGCCGTTGCTGATGTCTGACGATGCGGCGGTGAAAGCCGAAACCCGCGCGACAACGGCCTGGGTTCTGGACCAGATCCTGCGGCTGATGCACCCCATCGCGCCGTTTATTACCGAGGAACTGCACGATTACCTGTGGGACGGCAAACGCGACCGCATGCTGATCGTGGAAAGCTGGCCGGTCTATGACAAGGCTATCGTTGATGCCGAGGCAGCGGCGGAAATGCGCTGGGTGGTTGATCTGATTACCCAGGTCCGTTCCGCCAAGTCGGAAATGAATGTGCCGCCGGCAACTATTTTGGACGCGGTGATGGTTGGCGCGTCCGACACGGCAAAACAGCGCGCTGAAGCGCATCTGGGGCTGATCACCCGGCTGGCGCGGGTTTCCGGCATCGAACACGCTGCGGAAGCCCCTGACGGCGCGATCCAGGTCATTCTCGACGACGCCACGCTGGCCCTGCCGCTGGCGGGCGCCATCAATGTCGCAGAAGAAAAGGCCCGGCTGGAAAAGGCCATCGCCAAGGTCGATCAGGAAATCATGAAGATCGACAAGAAACTGTCGAACGAGAGCTTTCTCGCCAAGGCGCCGGACAGCGTGGTGCAGGAAAACCGCGACCGTCTGGCCGAAGAGCGCGCCGCCCGCGACAAGCTGGCCGAAGCGCTGGCGCGGCTCGATACGGTCGGGTAGGGCGATGACCGTCCAGACCCTGCTTGTAACCGGTGGCGGTGGGTTCGTGCTGAGCCATCTGGTGCGACAATGGCTGGATGCGGATAAAAACAACCGCGCGATCATTCTTGATGCCGCGCCGCTGGATGATGCGGCGGTGGCATGGTTTGCCGGTGTTAAAGAACGGCTGCATTTCGTTCAGGGGTCGGTTGTCGACCCATCTGCCTGGGCGGCGATTTCTGAAAACGATATCACCCATATCGTCCATGGCGCAGCCGTCACCTCAATCAGTCGATTGTTCGAAAACAGCTTTTCTGACGGCGCGGCGGCGCTGGAAGTGAACATGACGGGTGCGGTGCGGGCGCTGGATTTCGCTAGCCGTTGCCCGAACCTGCACCGGATGGTGCATGTCTCCACCGGTTCAGTGTATGGCACGCATGGGCCTGAAAAGGAATCCGACCCGCTGCCGGAAGACGGCTATATCGACCCGGACGGTTTTTACGGCATTACCAAATACGCCGGCGAACAGCTTGCCGTGCAGGCGGCCAGCCAGCTTGGCCTGCCGGTCGTCGCCATACGACTCAGCAGCATTTACGGACCGATGGACCGGGAAACCCCGGCGCGGGCGGTCGATCTCGACCCCGGTGTGCTGATGCGCCGGGCGTTGGCCGGTGAGGCGGCTAAGGTAACGGGTCTCGGCGGGGCAGGCGACTACCTGATCGCCAGCGACGTCGGCCGCGCCATCCGGGCATTGTTCGATGCGCCGACGTTGAACCACCGTGTCTACAATGTCGCCAACGGCGTGCGGGTTTCAATGGGCGAACTGGTGGATATGGTCGCGCATCTTGTGCCGGGATTCTCGGCGAAGATCGTCGGTCCGGAAGAGGCGGACATCGTTGTCGATCCGGCCAAGACCGGCGGGCGCTGGAACGCCTATGACATTTCCCGCATTACCGGCGATACCGGTTGGCGACCGCTGCCGCTGTCCGACGCGCTGGAACTCTACCGCGACTGGCTGATGGCGAACCGCTGAGCGGACCGGTCAGCCGGCCTCGCTGTCGATGATCTTCCGGATGCAGCCGGCGACATCGCCGGGCCGGTGGCCGTACATTGAATAATGGCCCAACCCTTCCAGCAGATGGAAGTGACCGTTGCCGGCAAGCTCGGCGACCTTCCGGCCGCGTGACGGCGGTGTCTGCAGGTCGTGCGAGAAAGAGATTACATGCATCGGCACCTTGCAGTCGGGCAGGCGGGTGCTGGAATCGTATTCCATGCAGGCGCGCCATTGCGCCGCCAGCATCGCCGGGTCGCGTTCCTCGTAGGCGCCGCTGACATAGGGGCGGCACTTCTTCCACAATTCGTCGTCGCCCAGCACTTCCGACGGATAGGACAGGATGGCGTAGTGAATGACCGCCAGATCGGGCGGTAGCGAGCCGCCCTTTTCGGCAAACAGGATTTCCGATTCCTCCCATTCCCGGGCGAAACCGGTCTTCTTGGCGATCGTGCCCATCGGGATGGCGATGCGGATCAGATGCGGATACGACATCGCCAGTTCCTGGATGACCAGTGCGCCCATCGACAGGCCGGCGACAATCACCGGCGGTTTGCAGACCTTTTCGATGAAGGCGGCGCAATCGGCGGCCAGATCCTCGATCCGCCAGGGCGGCGAGTCGGCACAGACCGTATCGCCGGCTCCGCGCGGGTTGTAGCTGAGGCAGCGGTGCGTATCGGTAAAATATGAAAACAATTCGAAAAACACATCGCCGGTCTGGTCGCCGGCGGGAATCCACAGAAGATCCGGGCCTTCTCCCTTCTCGAAATACTGGAAGGAAACCGTATCCAGATCAACCCGTCCGCTGGTTACCCCGTCGCTGTAATTGCCGTCCGGCATGTCGTGCACTCCTGCAGTAAGAACCGGAATGACGACACACGCGGACGGCGGAAAAGACAAGAGCGATCTTTGAATTCCTCGATCAGGAAATCATGTAGTGGTCTTCGTCGATCGTAAGGGTTTTCCACCAGTAATCCCGCGTGCGTTTTGGCCAGTAATAGTTGGCGATCTTGTCGCCGTGCTTGCCGATATGTTCGTTTTCCCAGACTGTTAAGAAAATCCAGTATCCCAGGCTGCTGTATAATCTTTCTTCGGCCGAACGCATGACCTCGATACTCGATGCGTTTTTCTCTTGAACGGTTTTGATTGCTTCAATCACGTAGTTTGTCTGGCATTCCAGCATGAAAATGACCGAGGTGTGGCTCAGGTTGGTGTTGGGACCGAACATGAAGAACAGGTTCGGGAAAAATGGGGCGGTAATGCCCAGATAGGCTTCCGCGCCACCGGTTAGCTGCCATTGCCGGTGCAGGTTGCACGCGCAGCGACCGGTCACGTTTATGCCGGGCAGAAAATCATGCGACTTGAAGCCGGTCGCCATGACGATGCAATCCACCGGTATTCTGTCACCGCTATCCGTCACTACAGCGTCTTTGTCGATGCGGGAAATGCCGTCGGTGACAAGATCGACATCGTTACGCTGCAATATGGGCAGGTAATCGTCGGTCAGCAGGATCGGCCTGTATCCCGGTGGATGTTCGGGGATAAGCTTTCTGGCCAGCCTAACATCCGCCACTTTCTCCTTCATTTCGGCGGTAAGTGCAGCGGTCCTTTCGGTCTTCTGCATCGACTCTCGCAGAAGTGCCGGCCAGGCCTTTTCCTGATCCCAGTGGATCTTCAGCCGGTATGCCCATTTCACGAACGGGAAGTACCGGAAGACGAACCTCTGCCAGAATCCGAAGCGCCGGTTGTTCTTGCCGACGATCCAGCGCGGTGTCCGTTGAAAGACTGTCAGATGCGATGCCTTGTCGGCCAATTGCGGCACAATCTGAACCGCGCTGCTGCCGGTGCCGATCACGGCGACGGATTTTCCGTTGAAATCGTAGTCGTGATCCCATTGCGCGGAATGCATGACGGTTCCGCCGAAGTTGTTCAGGCCCGGGATATCGGGAATGTTCGGCTGGTTGAACTGACCGACGGCGGACACCACGAACCGGGCCTTGTAGATCTGCCCTGTCGCCGTTGCGATGCTCCAGAACTTCTTCTGTTCGTCGTATGTCAGGTCGGTAACCTGTTCACCGAACCGGATGTGCGGAATTACGCCGAAATCGCGGGCGGTTTTCTGCAGATATGCGAGAATTTCCGGCTGCGATGCGTAGCGTGAGGACCAGTCGGGTTTGGCTGCGAAAGACAGACTGTAGAGGTGGGACGGTGAATCGCAGACGCAGCCCGGATAGGTGTTTTCCCGCCAGGTGCCGCCAACGTCGGCGGCTCGCTCCAGAACCAGATAAGAATAGCCGGACCGGTGAGCGTTTACCGCCATGCAAATGCCGCTGAAACCCGCGCCGATGACAAGAAGGTCGAGCAATAGACCATACCCACGGTAACTTCAGGTTGAGGTATTACCGATAGTGTATACATCCCGATATTGCCAGCCTCTTGATGCTGATCGGTACAGCCTTGTCTTTCGTCGCGATTCAGCGAATGTGCGTCGTATCCGAAGTTACAGGATCGCCCGATTTTCTACAGGGTGCGGACTTCCAGTAGTGGGCTCGCCCCGGACAGTGTCCAGCGGCCTGTCGATAACAACAACCGGCCGGCAGACAACCCGCCGCCCTTTACCTGAAGAGAGCGTCGAGAAAACCCATGACCATCTTTCCAAAGCTTGTGATTCCCGAAACCCTCGCCGCCGGTCCCGGCCCCGGTAACACCGACCCCCGCGTTCTGGAAGCTTTCGCCAGTTCCGGCGTGGCCGATCATATGCAGGCGGACGTCGTTCGGGGCATGAAGGAAATCAAGGTCATGCTGCGCGAAATGTGGGGCACCAAAAACGTCTACACCTACGCCATCGCCGGCACCGGCTGGGACGGCCTCGATTGCCTGCACAGCGCCATTCTGCCGGGCGATACGGTGGTCTGCTTCAACAACGGTACGTTCAGCGGCATCGACTGCCAGTCGATCCGCATGAAGGCCTCGACGCCGGAAGATCTGGCCGCCAACCCGGCCATGCCGAACCCTGCCTGTGTCCACCAGGTCGATGTGCCGCACGGCACATCGGTGTCGGGCGAAATGGTTGACGCCGCACTGGCCGAACACAAGCCGATGTGGGCCTTCATGTCGCATTGGGAAACCGGCAGCGGCCGGATCAACGACATCAGGGGTTTCAACGACGCCTGCGCGAAGCACGGCGCGATGGGACTGATCGATGCGGTGTCGAGCCTTGGTATCGAGGATTTCAGCATCGACGACTATCCCGCCATTGTCGGCTGGGCGTCGTGCCCGCAGAAGGGCGTTCTGGGCCTGCCGCTGACCTACGCGCCGGTCAGCTTCACAGACGCCTATATCGAGCTCGTCAACAAGCGCGGTTGCTATTCCTACGTCCACCACCCGGTTCTGGCGGCGCGCCACTGGGCGATCATGGACGGCAAGGATGTCGACGTGCCGGCCTATCACCAGACCCATTCCTGCTATGCCGTCGCTTCGTTCCATGAAGCCCTGCGGCTGTCGCTGGAACACGGCCGGGCGCAGAAGGCGAAAGACTACAAGTTCCACGAAGGCATCCTGCGCGAGGCGGTCGCCTCGATGGGCTGCAAGGTGACGTCGAACATGACCAGCCTTGTCGTCTGTAACCTGCCGGATGCGCTGGCCGGCCGCGAAAAGGAACTGGTCGTCGGCTGCCGGGCCGAAGGGTTCTGCATCTGGCCGACCCTGTCGGAACCGGTGCAGGTCCGTATCGGCATCCTGAACCAGTTGTCGGAAGCGGCGATCACCGAAATCGTCAGCAGGTTCGCCGACGCGCTGATCAAGATGGGCGCCAACGACGTCAACAAGGCCGCTGTGCTGAGCCGCATCAAGTCGCGCTTCGCCGAAGCTGCTTAACATCGGAGCAGAGTCCCGGACATTGATCCGGGACCTATTCCGTTGTCGTCACCGCAAGTTCTGTGGCCTCGGGAATGGACCCCGGCGCTGACGGCCGGGGATCGATACACTTTACAGGACTGCGATTGCCGGACTTGATCGGGAACCTTGTCAGGGCGTGACGCAAGACCCCGGGTTTAACCTCGTAGTTCGGATTAATCTGATTAATCCGGACCCGGTCTTCATCCGTAAATTCTGAATTGGACGTACTGGCGATCCTGCCGCATGAAGAGCCATGCGTAAGTTCAATGGCCCTTTACCGACTGGGGTGACCCGGCATTCAGATACCGGCGACGGCGACAACGCGCCGCTGGCGATTTCCTTCGCCATGCTGGCGGTGATTGCCGGGGTCGGCATGGATGTGTTCGGCAAGCTGGCTACCGGCGAGGCCGGCGAATGGCAGATCGTGCTGCTGCGCTGGGGGTACGCCGTCGCGATCATGGCGATGATGCTGCCTGTAATGGGTGTTGGGCAGTTGTTCCGGGGCGGCGCGAAGGCGCATGTGATCCGGGCCGTTCTGAATATCGGGGCCAGTTTCGCACTGTACTACGCCCTGGCTCGGCTGCCGCTGTCGGTCGTGCTGTCGATCTTCTTTCTTGAACTGGTTTTCGCGACCGCCTTCGCCGGGCCGCTGCTGGGTGAAAGGGTAAAGCCTCGCCGCTGGCTGGGCGTGGTGGCCGCCTTTTTCGGCGTGCTGGTGATGACCGAGCCGTGGAACGATGCGTCCGGCCTCGCCCTTCTGCCGGTGGCGATGGCGCTGGCCGGGGCGGCGGCCTGGGGGCTGGTGCATGTGGCGACCAAGAAATACGGCGGCGGTAATTCCACATTCTCGCTGATGTTCTGGCTGGGGACGACCAGCGCGGTCATGGCGACGCCCGGCGCGGTGCTGGACTGGCGGCCGATCGGCCTCGATACCCATGCCGCCCTGTTCGGCGTCGCGGTCTGCGGCTCGCTGTACAGCGTGTTCTGGATCAAGGGGCTGAAGATCGCCCCGGCCTCGCTGATGGCCAGCATCGGCTTCCTGACCGTGCCGATGGCGTTTCTGGCCGGCTACGTGATTTTCGGTGAAGTACCGACACCCGCCATCATCGCCGGCGCCGCCATTGTCGTGGCGGCGGTCTGGCTGGCGACGTCGAAGGCGCGCCGCCGCGAAGGCCCGGCCGTTTCCTGATCCCGGGCCGGACTTTCGCCGGGAAAACAACGCATATCAGCTTCCAGTTTCATGCAGGGCAGGTTTGCAGCGGCTTGGCGTTGCCTAACCGGATTTTTCTCGTAAGGTTGCGCGAACCGTTTTTCTGAATGAGGGGGAACCGCCATCATGGGTGTCGATAAATCCAAACTGCCTAGTCGTTATGTCACCGAAGGGCCGTCCAGTGCGCCGCACCGGTCTTACTATTACGCCATGGGCATGACGGATGAGGAAATCGCGCAGCCGCTGGTCGGCGTCGCCACCTGCTGGAACGAGGCCGCGCCCTGCAACATCGCCCTGTCGCGTCAGGCCCAGGCCGTCAAGAAAGGCGTGAAGGCCGGCAAGGGCACACCGCGCGAATTCACCACCATCACGGTTACCGACGGCATCGCCATGGGCCATGCCGGCATGTATTCCTCGCTGCCCAGCCGCGATGCGATCACCGATACGGTTGAACTCACCATGCGCGGCCACTGCTACGATGCGCTGGTCGGCCTCGCCGGCTGCGACAAGTCGCTGCCCGGCATGATGATGGCGATGGTTCGCCTCAACGTGCCGTCTGTTTTCGTCTATGGCGGTTCGATCCTGCCCGGCACGTTCCACGGCAAGGATGTCACCGTGCAGGACGTGTTCGAGGCGGTCGGCAAGCGCTATGCCGGCGAAATCGACGACGAGGAACTGCACGCCTTGGAATGCGTCGCCTGTCCGTCGGCCGGGGCCTGCGGCGGCCAGTTCACCGCCAACACGATGGCCTGCGTTTCGGAAGCCATCGGTCTGGCTCTGCCGGGATCCGCCGGCGCGCCGGCGCCGTATGAAAGTCGCGATGAAATGTGCGCCGCCAGCGGCGAGGCCGTGATGCGTCTGGTGCGCGACAACATCCGCCCGCGCGATATCGTCACCCGCAAGGCGCTGGAAAACGCGGCTCGCGTGGTCGCGGCTTCGGGCGGGTCGACCAACGGCGCGCTGCACCTGCCGGCGATTGCCAACGAGGCCGGTATCGATTTCGATATCTTCGATGTGGCGGAAGCCTTCCGCTCGACCCCCTACATCGCCGACCTGAAGCCGGGCGGAAAATACGTCGCCAAGGACCTGTACGAAATCGGCGGTGTGTCCATCATCCTGAAGGAACTGCTGGACGGCGGCTACCTGCACGGCGACTGTCTGACCGTTTCCGGCAAGACGATTGCCGAGAATCTGGCCGATGTGAAATTCCCGGAAGGCCAGGATGTGGTCTATTCCATCAAAACCCCGATCACACCGACCGGCGGCGTCGTCGGCCTGAAAGGCAACCTGGCGCCGGACGGCGCGGTGGTGAAGGTCGCGGGCATGAAAAAGCAGCGCTTCGTCGGACCCGCACGCTGTTTCGACGGCGAGGAAGCCGCCTACAAGGCTGTCGAAAATGGCGGGTTTTCGGAAGGCGATGTCATCGTGATCCGCTACGAAGGCCCGAAAGGCGGCCCCGGCATGCGCGAAATGCTGGCCACCACGGCGGCGCTCTACGGCAAGGGCGCGGGCGACAAGGTGGCGCTGATCACCGACGGAAGATTCTCCGGTGCAACGCGCGGCTTCTGTATCGGCCATGTCGGGCCGGAAGCAGCGGTAGCAGGGCCGATCGGCCTGATACAGGACGGCGATATCATCACCATCGACGCGGTGACCGGCGAGATTTCGGTCGATGTGTCGGATGAGGAATTCGCCGAGCGGAAGAAAAGCTGGAAGCCGCGCCAGAACAACTATCAGGCGGGTGCCTTGTGGAAATACGCCCAGCTTGTCGGCCCGGCTCGCACCGGCGCGCTCACCCATCCCGGCGCCAATGCCGAAACCCACTGCTACGCGGATATCTGACGGAAGTCAGCCGTAAGGCTTACTTTTCAAACGCTTTGCCGAAGGCCCGGATCGACGATCCGGGCCTTTGCCGTTGGCGCGGGAATACACGCGAAAAGTGTTTTTAGTGGACAATCAAAAATCGCATTTATAATCTGGTACGCCACACATTGATGAAGGTCTTCGTATGGCTGATTCCCGGATTGGAAAGACACGGGTGCTGGCTTTCGCAGCGGCGATGATGGTGCTGCTGTGTTCCACAAGCGCTCATTCCCGCACTGTCGAGCATGGTGAGATATATTCATGGTTTCTTCAGGAACAGTACAATCCCGAAACAGACGCGTTCATGGACTGCGTTGTCTTAAAAGATTATGAGAACGGATTCACCCTTGCCTACGGGATTCGCTACGACTTCGAATTCGAATTCTGGATAGTCCATGAAGACTGGAGCTATGCAACAGGTGACCAACGGCGTTTCGAACTTCTGGTCGACGATTTGCAACCGATATCGGTTGAGGCGGAAGCCGTTTCCGGCAATATGCTTTACACCCTCATTCCACTGGATCTACTGGAAACCGTCGGCGATGCATTTTTTTATGGTGACAGGCTAACCGTCAGCGACGGTACCGTCGAGTTCAATTTCGATCTGCATGGCCTGGGGCATGCGCTGGAGGCGGCCAACGAATGTGCCGTGTCTGTGCGCAAAGCGGAGAACCCGGAACAGCCTTCGACAAAAGAGTCTGACGAAAGCGGTATTCACTCATTATTACGGGCGGCCATGTCGCGGCCGGAAATGTGGGCATTTGAAATTTTTGATGACGGGTCGGAGGCTGCCTACAGTTTCGATGCGGATCTCGTCTGGATGGGGCCTGGGGCGTCCGGTATCGGGCTGGCGATACCGCTGGAAGGATTCGATCTGCACGATGCTCTTTCCAACATCGTCGCGAATAACGAAAGCGGCTGCGTGAAAAACGTTCGTTTTGAACGCCTGGAAGACCGCCTGCTGCCGAATAATGCCAATGCCATTTCGCTTCTGGTCGAGTGTGATGATGGTTCTGGAGAAACGACGACCGTGTTTACGTATTTTCCTTATAGCGAGTTCTTCCTCAGGCTCTCGCATATCAACACCGGCATTTCAAAGACACCGGTATATGCAGACAAGCAGTTAGTTCAGGCAATCGTCGATGTGTGGGAAGACAACAATTAAGGAATTGGACGATTTTTAAAGCGCTGAAAAACTTCTTCAAATCAGCTTCCGTCCGTTCAATGGAGACGGAAACCGCCGTGGACACCCGGCAGGGATACGCTATAGATCGGGGTGAGCCCGGCGGCTGGGATTTGCAGGAAGTTCATGGCCCGGGCGACGAGGGGTTGGTGCGCTGCATGATCGCCCGGTCTTTTGGTGAAAACCACGGGCTCATGTTTGGCATCAGTGGCAAGTTTGAACTCGAAATTTTCGTCGGGTGCGCGGACTGGTCCTTCCCGGAAGGCGGGTTTTTCAATCTTCGCATGCAGATCGACGATCAGCCGGCCTATGACGTTTTCGCGACGACGGCCAACCCGACATCAATGCTTGTCATCGCTCCCCAGAAGATGGAATTTTTCGAAGCCCTGAAACACGGAACCTACCTGACCTTCAGCGCCATCGATACGGAAGGCGAAGAGAATGTATACCTGAACAGTACGGGGGAAGAGGAATTTTCGATCATCCTGAGGAACACCGCCGAAGCGCTGGATGCGCTTTATGAATGCGCCCGGGCGGCGGTTCCGCCGGCGGTGGCGGAAAGGTCGTTCCACACAAGCGATATGCTGAACGATCAGGGTGAAAATGACGACAGCATGGTTCGGATGCTAGCCGAGGTTACGGAACTGACAAGCGACAAGGCAGGCGGATCGAGATCCGGCACAACACAAGAGTCCGGGAATGAAGAGTCCGGCCCCGAAACGGCGGAGGCGGAAGGTGGCTCACGGCTGCTGAATATGTTGCTGCAGGCGTCAATCAACAATAGTGCGACAGACTTGAAGGACTTCGAAATCGATATCGGGCAGCTTGACGAAGTCGACAGGCAGGGTAGGGAACTGACCTGGACGGTCGGCGATATAAAGGGGACAGGTCTCGAAATGCCGATGGGCAGCCGTACCGTCGCTGACCTGTTTTCGGAATTCGTCAAGGAATGCAGGCAACGCTGCAAGGATGAGCTGGTCATGAAAGAGTTGCCGGGGCTGGTGTTTCCGTTCGGCGCCATGTCGCAGTCTCGCGTTGTTCGGTGTTTTGCGCCGGGCAAAGAGTTTACCGCCGTCTGTTCCCTCGTTCCTGCCGGACGGGTGATGTTCCGGATCACCCATGACGTCGACGGGCTTTCAGACGGCCCGGTCGATGCCGATGCGAGGCTGATTTCCACTTTGCAGGCGATGATTGAAGCGTTCAGGGAGCAGGCGGAATGAGCGGACTGCATTCTTCTTGCAGAAGCTGGGCAGATTGAGAGAGCGCCAATGACGAGACGTCTTTCGGAATCGGTGAGAGCGTTTGCGGTCGCAGGCTTGATCGCGTTGATCATTTTTCCGTCGGCGCTTTCCGCCCGGTCGGTTCCGATGCGCCACATCCATGGCTGGCTGCTGGTTGAACACTACAATCCCGGGAACGATGACTTTCTGAGGTGCTCGGTAGAAAAAGATTTCGAACCCGGTGTTCGACTCGCTTTTGCATTCAACGCCAACAATCGCATCGAAATGTTTCTTGTTCACCCGGACTTCAATCTCGCCAAGGAAAGCCGATTTCCGGTAAAGCTTGAAATGGGTGAGAAAAATTCCGTGACGGTCGAGGCAGAAGCTGTATCCGAGGACAAGCTTTTCGCTTTTTTTGATGACAATAACAAAGTGTATTTCGGATTGCTGACCAGCGAGCATGTGACAGTCAGAACGCCGACCGGGGCATATGATTTCAGGCTTGAGGGATTGCGACATGCAATGCCAAAGGCGTCCGAATGCGTCAGCATTATTACCGGGGCTGAAAAATACAGGAATGATGCAGACGTCGATCTGGATACGAGTTCCGACGATGAGCAGCCGGGCCTGACAGATCAGTCCAGCCTGATCGATCAGGTGGTGAGATTGGCGATTGACGAGAAAGTTTATGGTCTTGGGGACTTTAAGATCTATCGCGAGCTTCCGGAGGAGGCTGTCCTGGTGGGCGCTTCCATAGCCTGGTCGATTGGTAACGTTTTTGGTCTCGGTTCACAGTTCGAGGATGGTGAGGGTGTGATCAGCAATCGCATCGCAGAAATTGTTGCGAAAACGAGTGCCCGCTGTCCGGATGATCTAGAGATTTACGAGTTCGACAAGAAACCGTTGCCGACGGAAACTCTTGCTCGAACAATCCTTATGCAATGTCTTCGGCAAGGCGGCGAATTCACGGCGGTATATTCCTATCTGCCGTTGTGGCGTATATCCTTCGAGATCGCCCATGTCGGCAGAGGGATTTCGGAAGCGCCCGAAGTGGCGGATGACCGGCTTGTTGATGGCATGATTGACGTGCTGGCAATTGCATTGGCGACGGAGGAGTAAACCGTGACAGAGCAGCGTAAACTGCGGCTACACGAGTTTCTAACCGTTCCTTGTCTTGCGATGATAATGCTGTCATTCGCTGAGCTGGCGCCTGCTTAGGTATGCGGTGAACGTTTAGCGCCGGTCGGTTTATCCGATCCCCAGAAACACGATCATGGCCTGATTGAGAGCGGTCATGTCATCGCCGGCCAGTGTGCCGATTTTCCGGCCGAGATGCTTTTTCGATACGATCAACATCTTGTCGGCCATCAGCCATGACGGCGCTGTAAGGCCGTTGGATTCGGAAGGATTTACCGGAATGCGAAAATCGGGCGCTGCCGTGTCGTTCGTCGTGAACAGACACAGGGTCAGGCTTTCGAGGCCTTCATATAATTCCGATTGAACGATGACGGCCGGGCGCGGTTTGCCGGCATATCCAGCGCCCGATACCGTCCAGACCTCACCCCGTTTCAAGACTGTCCCAGTCGATCAGACTTTCGATGAAGGCCAGATCTTCCGTTTCGCGACGGCTGTTGGCGACGGCGAGCGATTGCTGCCGGGCCTGCGCCGCAAATTCCGGTGTCCGTGTATCGGGAATCCAGAACGAGACCTGCCGATACCCCTTTGCCCGCATCCGTTGCCGGTAGCGGTTCACCTTGTCGCGGGATGTCTTCTTTTCAGATTGTTGTGCGATCGCTGATATCCAATCGGTTACATGTAACCTGTAACACAGATGGCGTTTCTTCGGAATAGCTTAAAGATCATGGGATGCTAGGCGATCTCCCGCCGCATCGTGATGCTGGTCGGGCGGTCATAGCCGTCATGGGCGTCCTCGCCGGTTTTGACGAACCCCATTTTTGCAAACGCCGCGTGGTTTTCGGTCAGTTCGACCCGGCTCTGCAGTTCCAGCGCCGGCAGGCCTTTCGCCCGGGCGCGGGCCTCGGCGCAGTCGATCAGTCGTCTCGCATACCCTTTCCCGCGATGGTTTTGCGCCACTGCCAGCTTGCCGACATAGAGGCAATCCGGCTTTTCGGTCATGAACAGGCAGGCGACCGGCGCTTTCGGCGGGCCGATAATCCAGATTTCCTGCTTTGCCGCATGGCGGGCGATGCCTTCCGCCGTCAACCGGTGCATGGAAGACGGCGGATCGATGCGGCTTTCCATATAGGCGAAGCTGTCGCGCACGAGGCGTAACAGGGCGGTCCAGTCGGTATCGGTCCCGGCGCGGTAGAGGGTATTGAACAGGTCGGTCATCGTAGCATCCGAAAAGCGGAGAGAATGGCAGGTAGCGAGATGATCGTCATCAAAGGCGATTCCTCTTTACGACGGTAGTATCGCAGGATGAAATACCATTGCGTTGATAAGAAGCCGATATTCCGGCGAACCGCAAGAAGGAGACACGGCCAGATGTGGGATGAAGGTAATGGCGGCTTTGGCGAGCGCCGGTGGACCAACTGGGTCGGCAACCAGAGTTGCAATCCGGTGCGCGTGGTAGACGCCGATAGCGAACAGGCGGTGGTCGATGCGGTCGGTGCGGCTGCAAAAGACGGACTGAGCATCAGAACGCCGGGGTCCGGCCATTCCTTCACGCCGGCGTCGCTGACCGATGGCGTTCTGCTGAATACGCGGGGTTTGCGCGGCATTACCGGCATTGATACGGCGGCCCGGCAGGTATCGGCAAAGGCGCATACGACAATCGCCGATTTCGCCGAACCCTTATGGGCCGAAGGTCTGGCGCTGAAAAACCAGGGCGATATCGATACCCAGGCGATCGCCGGCGCTGTCGCGACCTCGACTCACGGTTCTGGCCGGGGATTGCAAAGCTTTTCCGCTGCCTTGAACGCCTGCCGTCTGGTGGACGGGCACGGTGCCGTGCGAACCCTGTCGCGTGAGGCCAACCCGGATATCTTCGGTGCGGTGCAGACCTCAATCGGCCTTCTGGGAATCATGACGGAGCTGACCATCGATGTCGCCCCGGCCTATAACCTGCACGAACAGATCGTCTACATGCATGCCGATGAGGTTTTGGAACGCTGGGATGAATTGTTGAGCGACTACCGGCATTTCTCGTTCTTCTGGATGCCGACCGACGGATCATCGGTTCTGTACGGATTTCCGGCAGCGAAGGCCGATATGTGCATGGTGAAACTGTACCGAGAAACGGAAGAGGAGCCGGGCGCCCGGTCGCTGCCGGACGGGGAGCGGATCGACCGCTCGTACCGCATTTACCCGCATGTTTTCGAACCGAACTTTCATGAGCTTGAGTACTTTCTGCCGGCGGAAAACGCGAAGCAGGTTTTCCGCGACCAGCGCGATCTGATGCTGAAAACCCTGCCGGACAGCATTTACCCGATGGAGGTCCGGTTCGTCGCGGCGGACAAGGCGTGGCTCAGCCCGAATTACCAGCAGGACACGGTGGTGATCTCGGTATCCGGCAAACCCGGCACCGATTACTGGCCGTATCTGCGCACCTGCGACGAACACCTGTACGAAGGGGGCGGGCGGCCGCATTGGGGCAAGCTGCATTTTACGACGCAGGAAAGAATGACGAAACTCTTTCCCCGGTATGAGGACTTCAAGCGGCTGCGGCGGGAATTTGATCCGGACGGGCTGTTCCTGAACGATCATCTGCGACCGCTATTCGGGTAAGGGGGCATTTATGCGGCTTAGATTGGCAATGCCTGAAGATGCTGATCTTCTGCGGCACTGGGACAGCCAGCCGCATGTCGCCTATGCGACCGGCAGCACCGAAAGTTATGACTGGCCGCGGGAGCTCGCCCGAGATGTCGACTGGCGTGACTTTCTGATCGCCGAATCCGGAGGCCGGCCGATCGGCCTTGTCGTCCTCATCGACCCGGCGCGGGAGGAAACCCATTACTGGGGCGACGTCGCCGAGGATCTGCGCGCCCTCGATATCTGGATCGGCGACCTTGCCGATACCGGGAAAGGCTATGGCGAGGTAATGATGCGGCTGGCCTGCGACCGCTGCTTCGGAAATCCGGCGGTGCAGGGTATCATCATCGATCCGCTGGTCAGCAATGTCAGGGCGATCTGGTTCTATGAACGGCTGGGATTCCGGTTCGTCGAACGCCGCCGGATCGGCAGTGACGACATCCATGTCATGCGGCTCGACCGGGCGGTTTGGCAGGGTCGGGAAACGGGCTGAGACCGGACCGATACCGTTACACTGTGCACAGCGACGCGACCGCGCATTTGACGCAGACGCATGCCTTCCGCCGATGCATGAAAATCGGCGGATTTCTCATTTGCGCCATCGCCGAAAGCCGGATAGGGGCAAACGGTAACCATTTTTATCGGGTCATCGAATGCTTCACGCCCTTCGCATAAACTGGCAACTCTTCATCGGCATCTTCCTGCTGATGATGGGTAACGGCCTGCTGGCGACCCTGCTGACGGTGCGGGCGACCGAGCTGGGGTTCTCGCAGACCGTCATCGGCGCGGTGCAGGCCTGCTACCCCATCGGCGCGCTGGTCAGCGCGTTTCTGGCGCCGAAACTGGTCGAACGGATCGGCCATGTGCGGACGTTCGGCGTGCTGGCGTCGACCGCCAGCGTTGCGGCCGTTGTGCATCTGCTGACCGCCGACCCGTATAGCTGGGGCCTGATGCGGCTGCTCGGCGGGTTCTGTTTTTCCGGCCTGTATGTGGTGTGCGAAAGCTGGCTCAACGCACGGGCCGAAAACACCAGCCGCGGCAAGCTGCTGTCGATCTATTTCGTCGCCCAGATTGTCGGTTCCTCGGCCGGCCAGTTGCTGGTCGGCATCCCCGACCCGTCCGGGCTGATGCTGTTCGGCGTGGTGTCGATCCTGATTTCCATCGCCCTCGTGCCGATGCTGATCTCTGTTCAGCCGGCGCCGGAATTCGAAGCCCCCGACAGGCTGTCGATCCGCGAACTGTTCCGGATATCGCCGATGGCGGTGACGGGTTCGGCGCTGAACGGCATGGGGCAGAGCCTGTTGTACATTTCAACGCCGGTCTATGCGCTGGCCATCGGCTATACCGGGGCGGAGGCCGGACTTCTGCTGACAACGGCGACCATGGCCGGCGCGCTGTCGCAGTTTCCGCTCGGCTGGCTGTCGGACCGGATGGACCGGCGGTATGTCGTCGCCCTGTCCGGCGCTGTATCCTGTATTGGCTGCCTTGCGATCGCCGGCGGTTTCGTTGCCGGTTACCTGCACGCGACGGTGGCTCTTATCGCCGCCTTTACCTTTCCGGTTTATTCGATCTGCGTGGCGCATGCGAACGACAAGCTGAAACCGTCGCAGATCGTCCCGGCCAGCGGGGCGCTGGTGCTTTCGATCTATATCGGCATCCTGACCGGGGCGTTTTCCGGCCCAGCGATCATCGATGCGATGGGGCCGCAGGCGCTTTACGGATTGCTGGCGGCGGTGCAGGGGACGACGTTTCTGATCGCGTTGTTCCGCCGGATGCGGCGCGACGCACCGGAAGAAACGGGGGCCGCGCCGGCGCTGACCTACCAGGTTTCGCCCGTCGCCGCGCGGCTGAACCCGGACGCCAGGGAATGAGCCGTTTTTCAGCGAAAGTTCGATTTTTTCGATAATTCTGCCTTGTGAACTTAAATTATCGAAAATTTCGAATATTCCAGCCAGTATTATTAAAAAAATTGAATTACGTTGCCGCACAGGCGCCGAAGGTCGAAACCGCCGCCGACGGTCGTTAAGACATCGCTAACGAAGTCGGTGTACATGGTGCTAGAATTTCATGATTCTGAAATTCATCGCCCCTGCGGAACCTCCGACAGCGGAGATGACGGCTGCCGGTCGGACCGCAACGAAGGAAATTTGAATGACTTTGCGCATCCTGTTTTTTCTGAGCCTGTCCGGAGTCGCCGTCATACCGGTGATCGCGCTCGGATACTGGGTCGTTTCCGATGCGCTGACGCGGGAAATCAACAGCGTCGTCGACAAGCATCTGGTGATTGCCCGCAATGTCGGCGAGGCGCTGGAACGTTACTCGATTGATCTGCGCAGCGGTTTCGAACTGGTAACGTCGCTGACGGAAGAAGATAGACAGAAACCCGAAGCGATAGAATTTCTGAAATCCTTCAACTATCACCATGTCTGTTTCGCTAATGCGGAAACCGGCGTCATTACCGGCGCGATCGAGACCGACCGCCTGCCGTGTCCCGATCGCGTGCCGAATGACCGCTTCGACCTGTTCAAAAGTCTAGCCGTCGCCGGTCGGGTTGTGTTCAGCCCGGTGATGCAGGGCCATGACGGCGATCCGGTATTCTACCTGCTGCGGTTGCGCGGCGACACGCTGGCGATCGGCATGGTGCGCACGACCTATATTGTCGAGCAAGGCGAGACCGTATCGTTCGGCGAGAAAGGACATGCCGCTATCGTCGACCAGACCGGCCAGGTGATCGCCCATCCGCGGCCGGACTGGCAGGCCGAGATCAGGGATATTTCGAAAATCGAACCGGTGCGGCGGATGCTGGCCGGGGAAACCGGTACGACCCAGTTTTACTCGCCGGCCCTGGAAGCCGATATGGTAACCGGCTATACCTCGGTGCCGACGCCGGGCTGGGGGGTGATGGTGCCGCAACCGCTGTCCGAAATACGCGAACAGGTTGAAGGCATTCAGCAGGCTGTCATTCTGGTCGCTGCGGCCTGTGTCGTTGGCGCCGGCCTGATCGGCTGGTTCCTTTCAGGGTGTTTCAGCCGAAATCTGAAAGCGGTGGTCAGCGCCCTGAAACAGATGGCGGCCGGCGATTTCGGCGCACGCGCCAGCCTGAGCACCGGCTGGAAACCGGCCGAAATCCGCGAGGTGATCGAAAGTTTCGACTCAATGACGCAAGACCTGTCGGCATCGAATACGCGGATCGTCAACGCCCTGAACGAGGCGGACGCCGCGAACCAGGCGAAATCGGAATTTCTGGCCGTCACCAGCCACGAGCTGCGCACGCCGCTGAACGCGATCATCGGATTTTCGCAAACCATGATCGACAGGATTTACGGTGATCTCAACGACAAATACTGGGGATATGCGAACGATATCCACACCGCCGGCAAGCATTTGAATGCGCTGATTAACGATGTGTTGCTGATATCCAAATCCGGCTCGATCAAGAAGCTGGAGGAAGAGGAGGTCCCCGCCGCATCGTTATTACAGACAATGGCGCGCATTCACGCCGATCTGGCCGAGAAAAAATCCATCGAACTGATGGCGAAGCTGCCGGAGCCGGACTTTTTCGTGCTGGTCGACGAACGGCTGATGCGTCAGGCGCTGATCAACCTTGTCACCAATGCGATCAAGTTCACGCAGGACGGCGGCAGCATTACGCTTTCCGCAACGCGCGACGACGAAGGGGCCCGGTTTGTCGTCGAAGATACCGGTATCGGTATCGCGGAGGATCAATTGCAGAAGATCTGGACTCCGTTTCACCAGATCGGCAATCCGCTGATCCGCTACCATGAAGGATCCGGGCTCGGCCTGGCTATTGTCGAAACGATCGTTCGCGCCCATGGCGGCGCGGTTTCGGTCGAGAGTACGCCGCAGGTCGGCTCGCGGTTCGCTATCGACTTGCCCCAATCCCGGGTCCGCCCTGTCGAATGAATTTTTACGTATAGCCGGCTGAACGCGGTGTATTTCCGGGATGCGCCGGTGAAACAGTTACTGAAATCCTGAAATCGGCCGGTATGTCAACAGGACCGCCGGTTTCGTTGACATTACGGATACAGGTTGGAAATGCATTTGGTTCGCAGGGTATCGCCTTCTCCGAACAAAGCGTAGGGTCCGGGTAAGTAGATAGGGGTATTGGAAGACGAAATTAATAAGCGCACCGCGCTTGAATCGAAACGGGAATAGAGAATTATTATGCAGTATAAATCATGGATCGTTAGCGGCGTTTGCGGCGCTATGCTGGTTGCATCGGCTTCGGTTGCCTCGGCAGCGAACTGGAGCCTGGAAGCATCCGACATCTTCACCGGCCAGAACAGCCGAACGATCGACATTGACGATGGCCCGCAGGTAGTCGTCTCGGTTCAGCAAGGCCGCGTAATTCAGGGCAAGGAGACGCATGCACCCTATTATACCCAAACGCGCGGCACGAGCGGCCCTGGCGGCGTCCCCGGTGAAATCGACGTCAGCCCCGACTACTTCGATCTGGACTTCGATACCGATGTTTTCCTGAGCGAACTGACCGTCGCTTGGTTGTTCCCGGACGGTGAATACGGCGATCATGGCAACGAAGTGGCGATTTTCCAGACTTTCAGCGCCAACAGCATCGACCCGCTTAACACTTTCTATCTGGAAGCGCAGGAGCACGAAGTCGCCAAATTGTACTCCGACAGCGGCCTGAACAATCTGGTCGATGGCGTGATTGTCGAGAACCTTGAAATCGCATGGGACGGCGTAAACGACGACGGCCCGAAAAGCGGCGGCGTCTGGAAGATCAGCAGCCTTACCTCGATCTTCGGGGACTTCGACAGGCTGCGTCTTGTTGGCGGCGACGACCTTTCCGTGCTGGCCAGCGGTGCTGCAGACTCGGACTTCTCCTTCGTCAGCGCTTCCGGTGCGGCGGTGGTGCCGGTTCCGGCGGCTCTGCCGCTGCTCGGCACGGCCCTTGCCGGTTTCGCCCTGGTAGGCTGGCGCCGCAAGCGCCTTGCCGCCTGACAGGCAACGCACAAACAGATTTGAAAAGGCTGCCTTCGGGCGGCCTTTTCTTTTTCACTATCCTTGCGGCAGTCTAGGCGACGGCCTCGAACCGGATTCTGCCGTCATTCAGAAAGCAGGTCTTGCTGAAGACGGCCGGATCCACCGGATTAGGCATCCGGATATCGCCAATGTCGGGCATTGGATTTCCGGAAAGTGCGTAGGACCGGTCGATCTGCGACAGGAACACCAGGATCATACCGGAAGTTGCCGCGAAGGCTTTCAGGTCGGCCAGTTGCGCGCCGATAGCCGGCGACGTGCGCTTCTGGTCCAGCACCTGCAGGTAATCGACGACAGCGATTGCGCCGGGCCTGGGATCGGCCAGACGTTCGATGATCGTGGCTGCATTGATGTCGTCCGACGTATCGAGTGTGAAACCGCCGTCCAGACCGGCCGGTTCCGCGCCGATCGAGCGCAGGCTGTCCAGAACGTCGGCGTCATTGTATTCCAGCGTGATAAACACACCCTGCCGGCCCGCCTTCAGCGCTTCGACAATCAGATCGAGCCCCAGCAGGGTCTTGCCCTGACCCGGCCGCGCGCCCAGCAGAACGAGATCGCCCGGTTGCAACCGGGACAGCAGATCGGGGGCGGGGCGGCTCTTCGACAGTCTTGCGGCAAGCAGGCTCCAGCTTTGGAAGCCTTCCTGCCGGGCGATCCGGTCAAGCGCGGCGACAAGTGGAATGCCGTCGGTGCGGGACAGCCGTTTTGCCTGCCGTTTCAGCCGGAAAACAGGGGCGGACAGTATCATAACGGAACCTCCTGTTCCGGGCGGTCTTCACAACCCCTCCTCATGTGCGGCCCGGATAGCGGGTTCAATGATGCTGCAATTGCCCCGTATGGCGGATACTTCCCCGGTTGGAGGGAGGAGGCGCGGGCCAAGCCTGAATAGTCAGGTTAACCGGAGTCCGGTTCCCCGTCCAACACGTTTGCGAATTCATTGCGCCGAAATGTTCTTAACCGGCATTGCGCGGTCGCCGGCTACGGGGCTAGTTTCGTGCACCGTTTCTTTCCCGACTCTGCGCCAAGGATTTCGAACAAAATGCCTGCTGAACCCACGGACAAAAGCGCCCGGATGACCCTCGACGAACTGGATCAACTGGTTGGAGAGTTCGGCCCGTTCGTGCGCCTGTTCGGGTTCCGTGTCGAAGAGATCGGCTATGGCACCGCCACCGTGCGGCTTCCCTACAACTTGGATCATACGCGGCCGGGCGGGACGATTTCCGGTCCCGCGATCATGGCGCTGGCGGATTACGCGATGTATGTCGCGGTGCTGGGCGCCATCGGTAATGAACCGCTGGCGGTGACGACCAGCCTGAACGTCAATTTCCTGCGCAAACCCGCCGAGACCGATCTGCTGTGCGATGCGAAGCTGCTGAAGCTGGGCCGCCGGCTGGTGATCGGCGACATGGCGGTGCATGCCGAGGGTGATGACGAAATGTGCGCTCATGTCACCGCAACCTATTCCATACCGCCGCAGGACTGATATCTGACGGAGACGCTTGCCGCTGCGGCGGTATTTCGTAAGCTGTCGAGCCTGAACTCAGAAGGATAAACCATGCGCATCATTGTTGGCGGGTTTCAGCACGAAACCAACACATTCGCCCCGACCCTGGCCGATTTCGCGGCCTTCAATCTCGGTGGCGGCTGGCCGCCTTTGACGCGCGGCGACGCGATTTTCGAGGTTTTCCCGCCGATGAATATTCCGCTCGGCGGGGCGATGAAGGTGTTCCGCGACGCCGGCTGCGACGTCGTGCCGACGGTCTGGGCGTCGGCCACGCCGTCCTCCTTCGTGACGGAAGACGCGTTCGAACGCATCGCCGCGATGATCCTGGAAGATATCGAGGTGGCGCTGCCGGCGGACGGTGTCTATCTCGACCTGCACGGCGCGATGGTGACCGAGCATTTCGAAGACGGCGAGGGGGAGTTGCTGCGCCGGGTGCGCAACCTGGTCGGTCCGGAGATGCCCGTTTCCGTCAGTCTGGACCTGCACGCCAATGTGACGCCGGACATGGTGGAACACGCCACTGTTATCGATATCTTCCGCTGTTACCCGCATACCGACATGGCGGAGACCGGCGAACGCGCCGCGAACCATCTTTTGGCGATCCTGCGGGAAGGTAAATCCTGGCACGCCGCCTTTCGGCAGGTTCCCTTTCTTATTCCCTTGCAATGGGGATGCACTTTCCACGATCCCTGCAAACGGCTGTACGAAAAGGATCTGGAAACGCTGGCCGGGGGCGAGGGCGTCAGGGCGCTGTCCTTCGCGCCGGGCTTTCCGCTGTCGGATATCCATCACTGCGGCCCGTCGGTGCTGGCCTATGGCGATACGCAGGACGCAGCGGACAATGCTGCCGACGCGATGTTGCAGGCAATCGAAGACGCAACGCCGGAATTCGCCGGCATGGTCTACGGGCCGGAGGAGGCGGTCGCCTACGGCAAGGAAATGGGCGTGCCGAACCTGCCGCTGGTGATCGCCGACATGCAGGACAATCCCGGCGGCGGCGGGCCGGGCGACACGACCGGCATGCTGCGGGCGTTGCTGGACGCCGACGCCAAAGGTGCGGTGATCGGCGTGTTCAACGATCCGGAAACCGCGATGGCGGCCCATGCGGCCGGGCAGGGCGGTATCGTGCAGATTTCGCTGGGCGGCAAGCTGTTTCCCGGTGATGAACCGCTGGAGGTGAATGCCTCGGTGGTGCGGCTGGGCGACGGCGTGTTCACCGGCACCGGGCCGATGTGGGGCGGATCGCCCTTCACCATGGGGCGGATGGCATGCCTGGATGTGCGCGGCGTGAAAATCGTCGTCGCTTCCGCGCCGGAGCAGGCTGGCGACAAGGAAATGTTCCGGCATGTCGGCATCGAGCCGAAAACCGCGCCGGTGCTGGTGCTGAAAAGCTCGGTCCATTTCCGGGCCGATTTCCAGCCGATCGCGCGCGAGGTCATCATCGCCGCCGCGCCGGGGCCGGTTTATGCCGATATCGGCGGGCTGACCTTCAACAACCTGCGGCCGACGGTGCGGCAAGCGCCGTAGTTTCTGGTGCGATCTCCGGGCGCCATTCCCCCTTCTCCCGCTGGCGGGAGAAGGTCGGGATGAGGGTGGTCACAAAAAGAAAATCCACCCTCACCTCAATCCTCTCCCGCCAGCGGGAGAGGAAGAATTTCTTACTGGATAGGATAACAACCTGCAGGGCGTAAACCCCGGTATCCATCCCATTGTGTACGCCCGGTCTGGCGGCGGGCGGGCTGTGCTGATATGTATCCGGCCCTGACCCGACCAACCCTTTTGCGCGGACTGACATGGCCTCTCCCCCGATCCTGATCCTGACCGATGTGCTGCTGAGCTTCGGCGGCGATCCGCTGCTGGAAGGGGCCGGGATTCAGGTATCCGAAGGCGACCGGATCTGCCTTGTCGGGCGCAACGGGTCCGGCAAGTCGACCTTGCTGAAAATCGTTGCCGGAATGATCGATATCGACGCCGGGGACCGTTTCGTGCAGCCGGGCACCACGGTACGCTACCTGCCGCAGGAACCCGATCTTTCCGGCTACGAGACGGTGCTGGATTACGTCAGGGCCGGGCTGGACGAGGTCGCCGACCCGTATCGCGCCTCCTACCTGCTGGAGGAACTGGGTCTGCCGGAGACGCTGGGCACGAAGACGCTTTCCGGCGGCGAGAAACGCCGCGCCGCGCTGGCGCGGGCGATAGCGCCGAAACCGGATATCCTGCTGCTCGACGAACCGACCAACCATCTCGACCTGCCGGCCATCGCCTGGCTGGAGGAGGAGTTGAAGTCGATGCGCTCGGCGATTGTTTTCGTCAGCCACGACCGGCGCTTCCTGTCGCATCTGTCGAAATCCGTCGTCTGGCTGGATCGCGGCAAGGCGCGGCGGCTCGACCGGGGCTTCGACGCGTTCGAGGACTGGCGCGACGGCATTCTGGATCAGGAAAATGAGGAACGCCGCAAGCTGGATCAGAAAATCGCCAGCGAAACGGAATGGCGCAACAAGGGCGTTACCGCCCGGCGCAAGCGCAACATGGGCCGGCTGCGGGCGCTGATGGATCTGCGCGATGAACGCAAGAACCAGAAGAAGGCCGTCGCCAGCGCGAAGATGAGCCAGACCGAGGGACAGCAGGCCGGCAAGAAGATCATCGAGGCCTACAAGATATCGAAACGCTTCGGCGAAACGGTGATTGTCGAGGATTTTTCCACCGTGGTGAAACGCGGCGACCGGGTCGGGTTTGTCGGGCCGAACGGCGCAGGCAAGACAACAATTCTGAAAATGCTGATCGGCGAAATGCAGCCGGACGCCGGCACGGTGAAATGCGCCAAGACCATCGACATGGCGGTGATGGATCAGGGCCGGGAAAGCCTGCACCGCGATACCTCGCTGTCGGCGGCGCTGACCGGCGGCACGGCCGATACGGTGGTTATCAACGGCCAGCCGCGCCACGTGCACAGCGTGATGAAGGATTTCCTGTTCTCGCCGGCCCAGGCGCGCACGCCGATCGGCGACCTGTCGGGCGGCGAGCGCGGCCGGCTGATGCTGGCGCGGGCGCTGGTGAAGCCGTCGAACCTGCTGGTGCTGGACGAGCCGACCAACGACCTCGATCTCGAAACCCTCGATGTGTTGCAGGAAATGCTGGCCGATTATCAGGGTACGGTGTTGCTGGTCAGCCATGACCGCGATTTCCTGGATCGGGTGGCGACCTCCGTCATCGCTTATGAAGGCGAGGGGCGGTGGGTCGACTATGCCGGCGGCTATTCCGATATGCTGGCGCAGGGCGGCGGCTCATGGCTGAAGGACGAGGATGTTTCGAAAGCCTCGGTGAAAAAGCCGGCGTCGAAGCCGAAACCGGCTGAAAAATCGCCGAAGAAAGGCGTAAAACTCTCCTACAAGGACAAATACGCGCTGGAAACCCTGCCGGGCGAAATCGCGGCGTTGGAAGAGCGGATCAAAAAGCTGGTCGCGGTGCTGGCCGACCCGACGCTTTATACCAGCGATACGGACGCCTTCCGCAAAGCCAGCGCCGATCTTGAAGCCGCCAAGGCAGACCTCGCCGAGAAGGAAGAGGAATGGCTGCGCGTCGAGATCCTGCGCGAGGAAATGGAACAGGCGTAAGTCAGAGCCCGTCCGCCAATAACCGCTGACACAGCACCCGCATTTCGGCGTCGCTTCGATTGCCGGCGAGACTGGCGCACAGATTGACGGCGGCGGGCATAACCGGGCTTTCGCGCTTCAGGATATCCAGCGCCATGCCGCCGCCGGCCAGCACCGCATCGATCACCGCCGGACTAAGCGCGCCGGCCTGTTCGATCACCCCGAACCCGGCCAGATTGTGCAGTGCGCCGATCAGTTTCGGCCCGACGATCTGCGGCGCGATGAAGGCGGGGTCGACCCGTTCGATGATGCGTTGCGTGGTATGGATCAGGAAGGGCAGGACCGGGCCATCCATTTCGAAGCAGCAGATCGCGTTGTGGATGTTGCGCCGTGCCCGCAATTTGCCCTGTTTGTCGGCTTCAACCCAGATTTCCTGCCCGAAACAGGCCGGCTCGCCCTGCGGCAGGGTGAAGGCCTCCGCCGACAAAACCAGCACATCGGCATCGCACCATACAACGCGTTGATAGTCGCCGCCCGCCAGCGCGTCGCGGGCCAGCAGCAGCCGGGCGAGATCGGCCGCGACCGGCGGGCGCGCCTTCGTCTTATCGCGATACCAGCCGGGCAGCAGGTCGAAGGCCTCGTTGCCGGTGAAGCGGTAGTCGAAATCGTGCTGCGCGGCCCAGGTTTTCACCGTGTTGCAGCAAAGACCGATCCAGCCGTCCAGCCGGGCGGGCTCGTGCGATTGCAGAACCAGGGTGCGCATGGCCGGTTTCAGGCTTCGTCGCTGTCGTCAGCGCGGTCCGGCAGATGGGCATCCAGCACCAGCCAGGGCAGGCGGCTTTCGGTATAGATATGGTTGTCGGCGGCGATGTCTTCCGGGTGGTCGAGCGTCGCCAGCGTCACGTCGACCGTGCCGGGATAGTGTGACGACCGGAACGTTACCGGCGTGCCGCAGGTGGGGCAGTTTCCGCGTTCGCCGTGCTCCGAAGATTTATATACTTTCAAGGGTTTGCCGGTCAGTTCTAATGTATCTGCCCGCACCGTGAACCAGGTGACGACAACCGCGCCGGCGGCCCGGCGGCACATTTTGCAATGACAATGCGAAACCTCGCCCTCGAACGGAAACGGCACCCGGTAGGTGATGTCGCCGCACAGGCAATGGCCGGTCAGGTGGCTGGTTCCGGTCATGCCGCATCCGCCAGCTCGCACCAGACGGGCGTGTGGTCGGAAGGCTTTTCCTTAGCCCTCGGTGTCTTGTCGATTTCGCAGCCGGTCAGCAGATCGGCGGCCTGCGGCGACAGCAGCAGGTGGTCGATCCGCAGCCCTTCGTCCTTCTGCCAGCGGCCCTGTACATAATCCCAGTAGGAATACTGGTGCTTGGCGGTCGGGTGCAGGGCTTTCCACGCTTCCGTCAGACCAAGATTGAGCAGGGCGCGGAAGCGGGCGCGGCTTTCCGGCAGGCACAGGGCGTCATCGACCCACTTTTCCGGGTCGTAGACGTCGTCGTCGGTCGGCACGATGTTGTAGTCGCCGCCCAGCACGGTGGGCAGTTCCTTCGGCAGGATTGTTTCGGCGACATGATCGCGCAGCCGTTCCATCCATTTCAGCTTGTAGGGCAGTTTCGGCCCGTCGGTCGGGTTGCCGTTGGGCAGATAGATCGAGGCGACGCGCACGCCCCTGACCGTGCCTTCGATATAACGCGCCTGGTCGTCCTCCGGATCGCCGGGCAGACCGCACACCACATCCTCGATTGCGTGTTTCGAAAGGATGGCGACGCCGTTATAGGATTTCTGGCCGTGTACGGCGGCCTTGTAGCCGAGGCCTGACAGTTCCAGGTCCGGGAAATTCTCGTCCTGACACTTGGTTTCCTGCAGCAGAACCACATCCGGTTCCGCCGATTCCAGCCATTCCAGCACATTGTCCAGCCGGGCGCGCAGCGAATTGACGTTGAAGGTGGCGATACGCATCTACTAGTCTCTTTCCTTATCCGTTCAGAATAACCTTAAACGTCAATCGTTACTTTATCCGATAGTAACCGGGTGCTGCCCGGCAATCCAGAGAAGCGATGGCGGTTTGATGGTGTGAGCGAAAGATCATCCGGGTTAAAACCGCAACTTGATCAGGTAAGGAGATCGTCCGATGGCGAAACGCCATGACCTGCGCCAGCTTTATATCGACGGCTGGTATGAAAAGGATGTCGACAAGCTCGTTTCATCGATTGCCCCCGGTTTCATCTTCGACGACCCGGCGGAACCGTTACCCGTTACCGCGGATATGTTCACCGGTTACATCGAGCGGTGGTATCGCCGCACCGAGGAAGCAGGGGCTGCCAACGAGTGGGTGCTGAGAGACGAGGTCCGGCAGGATCGCGATGGCGTGCTGATCGATTGGGAACAGTGGGAACTCGTTGGCACCGATCTGAGCGGCATGGCGGTCATCAGGACATCAGACGACGGTGTCCTGCTGGAGCGGATTACATATTTCGACCGGCATCTTCGGACATGACGCGGGTCAGCAGATCGAACGGGCCGGTCGGTCAGATCGAAAAAGAGGTGCCGCAGCCGCAGGAAGACGAGGCGTTCGGATTGTTGACCGCGAAATAGGCGCCGACCAGTTCGTCCTTGAAATCGACTTCAGACCCGGCCAGCAGATCCAGCGACGCCTCGTCGGTGACGACCTTGATCCCGTCGCGTTCGAAAACCTTGTCTTCCGGTGCAGCCTCGCTGTCGAAGCTGAAGCCGTACTGGAATCCGGAACAGCCGCCGCCGGATACGGTGATCCGCAGCATCAGCCCGTCATTGCCTTCGGCCTCGATCAGCTTCGCGAGCCGTTTCGCGGCGGATTCGGATATATTCAGAACACGGTCAGCCGCGTCCTTTTCCGTGTCGCCGAAGGGGTCGAATGGGTCAATCGTGTCGGGCATGTAATCCTCTTGGTTCGTGTGTTTCGAACACGCCTCTGTATGTAAGCGGTTTGTGCACGAAGTCAATGTAACACACATTCCCGCCGCGATACATGCATTCGCGGCACAGGCCTTGTGCGGCAGGGCTTCAAAATGAACCGGAAACCGCAGCGGATTGTTGCGAATCCGGGTGTTTGCTTGTACCTGTCCGCCCCATGATGGCCATTCCTGCCGACCCCGCGACAGATTTCCGCGCCCCCTTCGCGACGAAGTGGGAGGAAAGCCGTGGCCGCCTGCACCCTGAACAGCCCTCGGCGACCAGAACGCCGTATCAGCGCGACCGAGACCGCATCGTCCACAGCGCCGCCTTCCGCCGCCTGATGCACAAGACCCAGGTGTTCGTCGCGCCGGAAACCGATCATTTCCGCACACGGCTGACGCATTCGCTGGAAGTCTCGCAAATCGCCCGGTCGATGGCGCGCACGCTGCATGTCGACGAAGACCTGACCGAGGCCGTCGCCCTGTCGCATGACCTTGGTCACCCGCCCTTCGGCCATTCCGGCGAGGACGCGCTGGACGAGATGATGCGGCCCTATGGCGGTTTCGACCATAACGACCAGGCCCTGCGCGTCGTGGTGCTGCTGGAAGCGCGCTATCCGACCCATGACGGGCTGAACCTGACCTGGGAGACGCTGGAAGGGCTGGTGAAGCATAACGGGCCGCTTTTGAGTGTTGCTGGCGGGCCGGAAACCCTGCCGCCGACCATCGCCGCCTACAACACGCTGCATGATCTCGACCTGTCGGCCTATGCCGGGCTTGAAGCGCAGTTCGCGGCGCTGGCCGACGATATCGCCTACAACCATCATGACATGGATGACGGGCTGCGTAGCGGCTTGTTCACGCTGTCGCAGGTATCGGAAGCGGTGCCGCATGTCGGCGAGACCTTCGCCCGTGTGCAGGAAGAGTATCCCGGCATCGACATGCCGCGCCTGATCGGCGAGGGCGTGCGCCGCCTGATCGGCGACATGGTCGGCGATGTTGTGGCGGAAACCGAATCCCGGTTGCAGCTTTTGTGCCCGGCGCGGGTGCGGGATATCCAGCTCGCCGGCAAGCCGATGGTGGCGTTTTCGTCGGCGATGCGCGAGCGGGAAAAAGCGTTGAAGGGTTTCCTGTTCGAGAATATGTATCGCAACCCGGCGGTGAACCCGGAACGCGACCGGGGTCAGTCGGTGGTGCGCATTCTGTTCGAAACCTTCATGACGGACCCGGAAAAGATGCCCGATCAGTGGCGCGACGCCTGCCGCGACGAAGCGGAACAGGACCGGGCCAGAATTGTGTCGGACTATATCGCCGGCATGACCGACAGGTATGCGACGCGGCAGGTTAAGCGTATGTTTGGAGACGACAAAATATGAATATTTTCAACATCATTCGGGACGATCTTGATGTCGCGATCCGGACCCTGATTGATGCCGGCGACCTGCCCGCCGATCTCGATACGTCCCGCGCCCAGGTCGAGCCGCCGCGCGATGCGGCGCATGGCGACATGGCGACGAACGCGGCGATGGTGCTGGCCAAGCCGGCCGGCATGAAGCCGCGCGATCTGGCTGAAAAGCTGGCCCCGGCGCTCGCGGCTCTGGACCGGATCGACAGCGCCGAGGTGGCCGGGCCGGGTTTCATCAATCTTCGGCTCAGGAAGTCGGTCTGGCTCGATCAGGTTAAGACGATTCTCGATGCCGGCACCGGCTATGGCGATTCCAAAATCGGCGCGGGGCAGAAGGTGAATGTCGAATATGTTTCCGCCAACCCGACCGGGCCGCTGCATATCGGCCATGCGCGGGGCACGGTGGTCGGCGACGCACTGGCGTCGCTGCTGCTGAAAGCCGGCTTCGACGTCACCAAGGAATACTACATCAACGATGCCGGGGCGCAGGTCGACAAGCTGGGCCGGTCGGCCTATCTGCGCTACCGCGAGGCCAATGGCGAGACCATCGGCGAGATTCCGGAAGGCCTGTATCCGGGCGAATACCTGAAGGATGTCGGAACCGCGCTGAAGGAAGCGCACGGCACGGCGTTGATGGACCAGGCGGAAGAGGCCTGGCTGCCGATCGCCCGCAAGACCGCCATCGACATGATGATGGCGTCGGTCAGGGAAGATCTGGCGGCGCTTGGCGTGCACCAGGATGTGTTTTCGTCGGAACGGGCGCTGGTCGATGCCGGACTGGTCGAGGAAATGTTCCAGGCGATGGAAAAGCAGGGGCTGATTTATGTCGGCGTGCTGGAGCCGCCGAAGGGCAAAAAGCCGGAAGACTGGGAGCCGCGCCCGCAAAGCCTGTTCAAGGCCAGCGAATACGGCGACGATATCGACCGTCCGCTGAAAAAGTCGGACGGGTCCTGGACCTATTTCGCCAATGACATCGCCTATCATTACGACAAGTACAAACGCGGGTTTTCGCAGCAGATCGACATTCTCGGCGCCGATCACGGCGGCTATGTGAAACGCATGAAAGCGGCGGTCACGGCGGTTTCCGGCGGCAAGGCCGACCTCGACATCAAGCTGTGCCAGATGGTGTCTCTGAAGGACAAGGGCGAGCCGCTGAAAATGTCCAAGCGGGCAGGCTCCTTCGTGACATTGCGCGATCTGGTCGACGCCGTCGGCAAGGATGTGGTGCGGTTTTTCCTGCTGACCCGCAAGAACGACGCGCAGATGGATTTCGATCTGACCGAAGTGACGACGCAAAGCCGCGACAACCCGGTGTTTTACGTTCATTACGCCCATGCGCGGTGCTTTTCGGTCCTGAAGATGGCGCAGGAGGCGTTTCCGGATGCGGATCTGTCTGTCGACGCCTTGAAGACGGTCGATCTGTCCCCACTTGCGGATGAGGATGAACTGGCCCTGATCCGTCAGCTATGTGAATGGCCGCGCCTGATCGATTCCGCTGCGGAAGCGCACGAGCCGCACCGCATCGCCTATTACCTTCAGGAGACTGCGGCGGCGTTCCATGGTTTGTGGACAAAGGGCAAGGACAATACGGCCCTGCGGTTCGTTGTTCCGGGTGACGAATCGACTACGATGGCCAGAATGGCGCTGGTTTCTGCCGTTCGCACCGTTATCGCCTCCGGTCTGGCGGTGTTCGGCGTCGAGCCGAGGGACGAACTGCACTGATCGACCGCCCTGATGTATTGCGCTTTCGAACTGCACAGACGAATGACGGATTGAAACTAGGGGAGTGGAGGCTGGCCCGTCAGGGGCAACAGGCCGCTGCTCCTTCGGTATATGGGAAACCCGGTTAAAACCGGCCAGGCAAGGTGACAGGAATGCCCGCTGAACTCGACCAGCTTGAACGCGAATTGGCTGATTTCGAAAAGGAACAACGCGGCGGCGGCGGACCGGGCAAGTTTCGCCTGTTGCCGGTCGCCGTGGCGATTGCCGTTGTTCTCGGGTTCGGCGGCATCCTCTGGTACGTCTATTCGCAGGGTGTGCGCAGCGGCAGCGAGGAAACAGCGCCTGTTATCCAGTCGGAAGGTCCGGCCAAGATCAAACCGGAAGACCCGGGCGGTCTGGTCGTGCCGCATCAGGACAAGGAAGTCTACGGTGTGATCGACGGCAGCGCCGAAAATTCCGATGAAAATCTGGAAGTATTGCTGCCGCCGCCGGAAGATCCGATGCAGCCGCCGGTTCAGGAAGATAAGGTGGTGGTGGATTCCGTGGCGCCATCTGAAACCGCAGAAGCCCCGGAAATTCCGTCGATCACCGAACCGGCGGAAGAACCGCCGCTGCCGGAACCGGCTTTGGCTGAACCGGATGAGCCGCCAACCGTCGAGACGGTCGAGGCGGCGGAACCGGTCGTCGAGCCCGAACCCGAACCTGTTGCCGAACCGGAACCCGAACCGGTCGTTGCGGCTGCCGAACCCGCTCCTGAACCGGAACCGGCGGCGAGCAACGACCCGAACGGCTGGAAAGTGCAGATCGCGGCGGTAAAATCGGAAGATGCGGCGCGGTCGGAATGGCTGCGGCAGCAGAAGAAAAACCCGGATCTGCTGGGCAAGCTGGCGCTGAGCATTCAGGAAACAACGGTGAACGGCACGAAGTATTTCCGGATTCGGGGTGGCACGCTGCCCAGCAAGGCGGCGGCGGAAAAGCTGTGCGATCAGTTGAAAGCCAAGAAGCTGGGATGCCTGATCGTCAAACCGGGCGGATAACGGCGGTCCGGCCTGTCGAAAGGCTTGCCCGGCGGGACCGGCGACGGTAAGCCGTTCCTACCCTAGAGCGGTTCACATTCAATCGGTATCACGTCGACGAAGCCGGTTTGCGGCATCGCTATGAACGAGGACGAAGGACATGCTGGTGCATATTCGAGAACGAGTGAAGACGCGATACCGTAAAACGGCCCGTCCCGTTCGGGTTGGCCTGCGCCGGGCGCCTGGTTCGTTGCACGCCTTGCCCGATGCACACGGCATCGCTCTTCGGCGTGCGCCTGCCATCCATCCCGGCGCAGTGCCAACGACGCTGTTTCCGATTGAACGTGAAACGCTCTAACCGATCGATACGCCATGGAAACCGAACAGCCCTTTGAAAGTGAAAAACCGGATTATATCCGGGACGAGGACGCGCTTGTCCTCGCCATCGACGGGTTCGAGGGACCGATCGACCTGCTGCTGACTCTGTCGCGCGAACACAAGGTCGACATCACCAAAATCTCTATCCTGGCGCTGGCCGAACAGTATCTGGCCTATATCGCGCGGGCCCGCGAGTTGCGGCTGGAAATCGCCGCCGATTACCTCGTCATGGCGGCGTGGCTGGCCTATCTGAAATCGCGCCTGCTTCTGCCGGCCCCGGCCTCCGATGACGAAGAGGGCGACCCCGCCGAAATGGCGGCGCGGCTGGCGTTTCAGCTCCAGCGTCTGGAAGCCATGCAGAAAGCGTCGGCGTCGATTTTCGACCGGTCTCGCCTGAACCGCGATTTCTTCGCGCGCGGCATGCCGGAAACCGTCGAGGTGGACCGGGTGTCGACCTTCAACGTCAGCCTGTTCGACCTGCTGAAGGCTTACGGGTCGATCCGGCGGCGGGCCGAAGGCAGTACGCTGAGGATCATGGCGACGCAGCTTTTTTCGATGGATCAGGCGGTCGCCCGGCTGCGCACCCTGATGGGCGGCGTGCCGGACTGGTCGATCCTCGAGCAGTTTCTGCCGCCGGGGCTTGGCGAAGACCCGCTGGTCTGGCGGTCCGCCGTCGCCTCTACCTTCGCGGCTACTCTGGAACTGTGCCGGGAAGGGGTGGTGGATATCAGCCAGACCGGCTCGTTCGCGCCGATCTACCTGCGCAAGTCCAACCGCAGCGACAGGGAAGACGGGCCAGGCCTTGCTATCGTCGGCGACGACGAGCCCGAGGCTGAAAGTCTGACAGACGAATTTGACGACGATTTCGATGATGATTTCGACGACGACGTCGATACCGACGAAACGTGGCCGAAACCGAAAGACGAATAGGAAGAACGACGTATGGACCGTTTTCAGCAATTACGGCTGCTTGAGGCTATTCTGTTCGCCACCGCGGAACCCATGCGCGAAAAGGACATCTCGGCGCGGATGCCCGATGACGCGGATATCAAGGGGCTGCTGGAGGAATTGCAGGGCGTGTTCGCCAATCGCGGGGTTAATCTGTGCCGGATCGGCGACGCCTGGGCCTTCCGTACGGCGGAAGACCTGGCGGCCTATATGCGGATCGAAAAGGAAACCCCGCGCAAGCTGTCGCGGGCCGGCATGGAAACGCTGGCCATCATCGCCTATCACCAGCCGGTCACAAGAGGCGAGATCGAGGAAATTCGCGGCGTCGCGGTCAGCCGCGGCACCATCGACATCCTGCTGGAAGCCGGCTGGGTGAAGCCGCGCGGCCGCAAGCGGGTGCCGGGCAAGCCGATCACGTGGGGCACGACGGATGCGTTCCTCGACGAATTCGGCCTGGAAGACCTGAAATCGCTGCCGGGCGTGGAAGAGCTGAAAGCCTCGGGCCTGCTGGATTCACGGCCCGGCGTCGGGTCCATCGCAATGCGCCAGAGCGAATCCTCACTTGCCGATTCCGAGGGGCTGGAAGAAGAAACCGAGGAAGAATTCGGCGAGGACGACGATCCGTTCCTGGATCATGCCGAGGAATTCGAGGCGGTCGAATCCGATGAAAACATCGCACTGGATGACTAGGTCGGTCCTTGCGCGTGCAATTCATTCTGAATATATCCATTGAATGGATACTGTAGCGAAAAATCCGGATACCGATCTGAAACCGGCTGTTGAACTGACCGGCGTCACGCACCGTTACGGGTCGCTGGTCGCCGTCCGGGACCTGTCCTTCACGGTCGGGCCAGGCGAGGTCGTCTGCCTCCTCGGGCCTTCGGGTTGCGGCAAAACAACCGCTCTCAGGATTGCGGCGGGGCTGGAAACGCCATCCAGCGGAACGGTGCATGTCGCCGGCCGTCTGGTTTCCGGCGACGGCGTACAGGTGCCGCCGGAATCGCGGCATGTCGGTCTGGTCTTTCAGGACTACGCCTTGTTCCCCCATCTGTCGGTGGTCGACAATGTCGCCTTCGGGCTGCCGAAGGGCGGCGGAAGGAAGGAGCGGGCGATGGATGTTCTCGACCTTGTCGGCATGACCGACTACGCCGACGCGTTTCCCCATATGCTGTCCGGCGGCCAGCAGCAACGGGTCGCCCTGGCGCGCGCGCTGGCGCCGGAACCTGCCCTGGTGATGATGGACGAGCCGTTTTCAGGCCTCGATGCGCGGTTGCGCGACCAGGTGCGCGACAACACGCTGCACGCTCTTAAAAACAGCAATACGGCGTCGCTGATGGTGACGCACGATGCGGAAGAGGCGATGTATCTGTCAGACCGCATCATCGTCATGCGGGATGGCGAGCTGGTGCAGGAAGGATCGCCGGCGGACCTGTACAACCGGCCGGTCGATCCGTTTGTGGCGGCGTTTTTCGGCGACGTAAACACGGTGCCGGGCGTTGTCGACGGCGATACGGTTGATACGGCGATCGGACAATTTCCCGCCGGCGGCGCGGCGGACGGCCAGCCGGTCGAGGTCGTGGTGCGGCCGGAAGCCCTGAAACTTGCGCCTTCGGCAGCGCATTCAATGGGGCCGGGCTATGCGAAAGTGTTGGCGTCGCGGATGCTGGGGCGTACCAGTCTGGTGCATTTGTGCACCTGCAAAACGACCGGAGAGGAACTGCATCTGCATGCGCGGGTGCCCGGTTCTTTCCTCCCCGGGGAAGAAGAAATCATGGCAATTGAAGTTGATCGCAGTCAGGCCTTTGTTTTTCCGGTCTCAACCGCTAAATAAGCGTCATAAGACAATAATCGCGACAACGCATAACGTACGGGAAACGAATTCATGGGTACATTCAGCATCTGGCACTGGGTAATCGTTCTGGCAATCGTCCTGCTGCTTTTCGGCGGCCGCGGCAAGATTTCCCAGTTGATGGGCGATTTCGGCAAGGGCCTCAACGCTTTCAAGAAAAACGTCAAGGAAGAGTCCAAAACCGAGACAGCCGACGCCGACGCCAAGCGGATCGATTCCGACGCGTCCGCAGAAGCGCCGGCCACCGACAAGGACAAGGCCGCAAACGGCTGATCCACCCCCTGCAACGCTTGCACACCGTGCCGGGACCGTTAGGTCCGCACGGGGATAATCGTCATGTTTGATCTCGGTTGGTCCGAATTCATGCTCGTCGCGATCGTGACCGTCATAGTGGTCGGGCCGAAAGAGCTGCCGCGCGTGTTGCGCACCGTTACCCAGGCGATCCGCAAGGTTCGCGGCCTTGCATCCGAATTCCATTCGACGATGGAAGAGATGGCGCGCGAGGCGGAGGTCGACGAACTGACCAACCAGATCCGGAACGCCAACAAACGCGATTTCGAGGAAACGGTTTCAAAGACCGTCGATCCGTCCGGCGAACTGAACAAATCGTTGCGTGGCATCAAGGACGATATGAACAAGGATGCCAAGGAAACCGAGGACAGCCTGAAAGGCAGTCTGCGGGACAGCACATCGGTGAAGGAATACAAGTCGCCGGTGCCGGATCCTCTGGCTGAAACCCGTGCTGCGATCGAACGCGGCAAGGAATCGGAAAAGGCCCGGCAGGCGGAAGCCGAAGCGGCGAAAAAGGCGGAAGCGAAGAAACCCGCCGCCAAAAAGACAGCCGCCAATAAGACGCCGGCGAAAAAGTCCGCGGCCAAGAAATCCGCAGCCAGGAAAACCGCCGCTAAGAAGACAGCCGCTAAAAAGGTGGCGGCTAAGAAATCCGCACCGGCCAAATCGGCCGGCGCGTCCCCCGGTTCTGAAGGAACAACCGGATGAGCGATTCGGTAAACTCGGAAAGAGACGATCTCGACGCGTCGAAAGCCCCTCTCATGGAACACCTGGTCGAGCTGCGGAAGCGGCTGGTCTGGTCGGTCGGGGCTCTGTTTATCGCGTTTTTCGTCTGTTTCTTTTTCGCCGGGCCGATCTTCAATTTCCTGGTCGATCCGTTGCAGGGCATGTGGTCCGGCCAGACCGGCCGGCGGCTGATCTATACCGCCCTGCATGAAAAGTTTTTCGTCGATGTGAAGGTCGCCTTCTTCACAGCGTTCTGCGTGACATTTCCGATCATCGCCGGCCAGCTTTACGCCTTTGTCGCGCCGGGTCTTTACAAGCACGAGAAGTCGGCTTTCATTCCGTTTCTGATCGCAACGCCGGTGCTGTTCATTATCGGCGGATCGTTCGTCTACTATGTCGTTCTGCCGGTCGCGTGGGAGTTTTTCGCCAGTTTCGAGCAGGCGGGCGGCGACGGCCATCTGGCGATTGCGCTGGAACCGAAGGTCAACGAATACCTCGCGCTGGTGATGCGGCTGATATTCGCTTTCGGAATCAGTTTCGAACTGCCGGTCGTGATCACGCTGCTGTCCCGCGCGGGCCTGGTTTCGGTGGATGGACTGAAGAAAAAACGCCGCTACGCCATTGTGCTGGCCTTCGTTGCGGCGGCGGTACTGACCCCGCCGGACCCGCTGAGCCAGATCGGCCTCGCCATTCCGATCATCCTTCTGTACGAAATCTCGATCATCTGCGCCCGTTACGTCGAGAAGCAGAAAGCGGAACGCGACCGTATCCTGAACGAAGAGGCCGGTGTCGAGGATTGATCCTCCGCACCCGCCTTTGGGAAACCCCATGACCGACAGGACCGTCGACGACGCTTCCTCGATCAACCGCAGGGCGATCCTGGCGATGACGGGCGGCATGTCGCTGCTGGCCTGCAACGACGCGCTGGTGCGCTGGGTCGGGGCGGATCTGCCGGTCGGCCAGATCATGACCATTCGCGGCCTTGCCCTGCTGCTTGTCTTCGTGGCGGTGTTCCGGGCGCGCGGTATGCCGATCACCCTGAAAGCCATCGGCCATAAATGGAGCGTCGCCCGGGCACTATGCGAACTGACAGCGACCTATCTGTTTCTGACCGCCATCATGCTGGTGCCGATCGCCATTGCGACAACGCTGGTCTTTACCGCACCGATCATCATGACCGCCATCGCGGGACCGGTGTATGGCGAGAAGGTGGGTGTGTGGCGCTGGACGGCGGTGATCATCGGGTTTTTAGGCGTGATGCTGATCACCACGCCGGTGAACGGCGAATTCGACCCGGCCCTGTTTCTGGCGCTCGGCTGCTCCGCCCTGGTGGTGCTGCGCGATATTGTGACCCGCAGGATCGATCCTGACCTGCCCTCGAGTTCGATTGCGATCACCACCACCGTCGTGGTGGCTCTGGGCGGGCTGTTGAGCCTGCCCTGGGGCTGGCATTCGCCGTCACCGGCCAATCTGGCGATGCTGACGGTCGCCGGCCTGTTCGTTGGCGGATCCTATATCCTTTACGTGACATCGGTGCGGATCGGCGATTTTTCGCTGATTTCGCCGTTTCGCTATATCGCGATCCTGTGGGCGGCCTTATTCGGCTGGCTGATCTGGGACGAAGCGCCCGGACCGTTCGCGCTTGCCGGCTGCGGCCTGATTATCGGGTCCGGCCTTCTGATCCTGTACCGCGAACGGGTAAACCGTATTTCGCGAAACTGACGGCATCGTATAAATCTCGCCAAAAGAAAGGGCCTCCCGCTTGCGGCGGGAGGCCCCTGGATGCGGCGGTTTGACGGCCGCCGGTTTTTTTATCTCGGTTCCGTTCGCAGACCCTGCACGATGGCGACGCACAACATCAGCAGAACCACCGTAAACGGCAGTCCGGTCGAGATCACCATCGATTGCAGCGAACTCAGGCCGCCGGCCGACAGCAGCAGCACGATCGCGACCGCACCCTCGAAAATGCACCAGAAGGCGCGCTGAGGGACGGGGGCGTCGATCTTGCCGCCGGCGGTGATGGTATCGATGACCAGCGAGCCGGAATCCGACGAGGTAACGAAGAACACCACCACCAGTATGATGCCGATCAGCGAGGTGATCGACGCCAGCGGAAGCTGATCCAGCATCTTGAACAGTTTCAGTTCAAGCGGGGCGTCCTGGGCGGCGGTGTAGCCTTCCAGAATAACCTGCTGGATCGCGGTGCCGCCGAACACAGCCATCCACAGCACACAGACCAGCGACGGAATCAGCAGAACGCAGATGATGAATTCGCGAACTGTCCGGCCCCGGCTGACCCGGGCGATGAACATGCCGACGAACGGCGACCAGGAAATCCACCAGGCCCAGTAGAACGAGGTCCAGCCCTGGCTGAAGTTGACGTCCTCGCGGCCGACCGGATTGGACAACGCCGGCAGGTACTGCAGATAGGCGCCGAGGCTGGAGAAGAATCCGGTCAGGATTTCCAGCGTCGGACCGGCGAACAGAACGAACATCAGCAGCAGGAAGGCGAGCCCCATGTTCAATTCCGACAGAACCTTCACGCCGCCGTCCAGGCCGCGCAGTACTGAAATCAGCGCAATCGCCGTGATGCCGGAAATCAGCAACACTTCGGTAACCGAACCGACCGGGATGCCGAACAGTTCGTTCAGGCCGGCATTGGCCTGGGTTGCCCCGAAACCGAGCGACGTGGCCAGCCCGAACAGGGTGGCGAACACCGCCAGCGTATCAATGATATGCCCTGTCCAGCCCCAGACGCGCTCGCCGAAAATCGGATAGAACGCGGAGCGGATGGTCAGCGGCAGTCCCTTGTTATAGGTAAACAGGGCCAGCGACAGTGCCACGACGGCGTAGATCGCCCAGGGGTGCAGACCCCAGTGGAAAATCGTTGCCGCCATGCCGAGACGAATCGATTCAGCCTGGTCACCGGCTGCCGCACCCAAAGGCGCCCAGTCGGTTCTCGCGCCGCCATCGGCAGCCGTGCCGCCCATGGATGACGAGAAATGGCTCATCGGTTCGGAAACGCCGTAGAACATCAGGCCGATGCCCATGCCGGCGGCGAACAGCATGGCGAACCAGCCGATATAGCCGTAATCCGGGGTCGCGTCCTTGCCGCCGAGCCTGACCGAACCCCAGGGGCTGACGATCAGAAACAGGCAGAAAATCACGAAAATGTTGGCGGATCCGATGAAAAACCAGTCGAATCCCTTGGTGACGAATGAAAACATCGCGCTGAATGCCGCGCCGGCCTGTTCCGGCAGGGCGAGCGTGTAGAACACGAACGCGACAATCGCCAGACCGGATATCGCAAAGACCGGATTGTGAATGTCGAACCCGAAGGGTCCGAGCTTGCCGTCTACATTGTGCTGACCGATTTCATAGTCGGTGCTGATGATGGCAGCATCGCCTTCGGGCTCTGGTATGCCTTGGTTATCGACCATTTCCTTCCCCTTAACGTCGTTTGTTTGACCTCGATCGGGTGGTATGGGCCACCCTGCTTGTTATCCATTCTGACCAGGAAAACCATTCATTCGAGGCCCATTCGTCAGAATACAGATAGCAAATGCGTATCATTATTCGCCGGAAAGGCCAATCCTGCCACCCGGATGGAGCGGATCGGGGGTGGCAAACAAGCTGAAATCTACACGCTGCGGGGGAGACGGGCCTGCATACTTTCCGGCAGGATGGACAGGATCAGTTTGCGGACTCTGACCCAGTTCGAGCCGATGGTCAGCACGATCAGACCGACGAGAACGAGGGTGATGCTGGCGTAGTCTGTCAGGCCGAGGTTCAGTTCCGACATGATCGCGGCGATCGCCATGCCGAGCGAGATCAGACCGCCTGTAACAAAGGCGCGTCGGTCGATGATGACGCCGACCAGCATCAGCACGATCACCACCGGCAGCACGACCGTGCTGTAGCTGCCCGACGCCGTGTCCTGAAACGGCCGCAAGTTGACCGCCATCAGCAGAAACGACGAAATCGAAAACAACAGTAACGGCGCGGCGCAGAGATGCAGCCAGAACGCGGTGTCGGACCGGGTCGACCGGCGATGCGGGTCGGCGATATCGAACCACATCGCGACGCAGAACAAGGCGATTGCGAAAAGCATGGCGATAAAAACCGATATCATCGGATGGTCGAGCACGAAAATCTCGGACCCGGAGACAAGACCGGCCGCGAGAAACACGCCGGCGCAGGCCGCGCCAGCGAGGCAGAGCAGGCAGCCGGCCAGGGCCACCGGCACCCGGAAGCGCCAGTAGAACGGGGCCAGAAGGGCGGCGATCAGCAGGAAGGTCTGAGCCGTTGTCGCCGTGGTGAGCTGGCGCGCGCTGTCGATGCCCAGATAGGACAGCGAGAAGGTACAGGCCGTCGAAACCGCAAAGATCAGGGTCAGGGCGAAGGCGGGCAGGGCCAGCCGCTGGCGCTTGACGAAAATTTCCGCCATCAGCCATGCGGCGGGGATAACCAGCGCCAGCGTGCCGAACGTCCACAGACCGACGGTCACGATCAGGATGCCGATGGTGATCAGGATATCGTGGAAGCCGCGCAGGAAGCGGGGCGTTTCGCTGTCGGACTGATCGTCGAAACCGGCGGCCGTATCCGTATCGCCGGCGGTTGCCGTCACGCCCTGGCCGGCGAGAAAGGTTCCCAGAGCCGCGCGCTGTTGCGGGCTCAGAATTTTTTCCCGGACGGCATTGTCCAAAGCTGAATCCAGTGAGGGCATGGCGGCTCTTTCCCGTGTACCGGTTCGGTTCGATTGATGATACAGAATTGGGGTGTTGCCCCGGCGATGCAACCTCGGTTATGGACCGCTCGGGAATCCTTGCCTATAACCGGCGCCATCAGCAACCAGCCTTCGAAAGCAGGTAAACCCGATGCATGATCTGAAAGCCATCCGTGACGATGCCGCAGCGTTCGACGCCGGTCTGGCGGCGCGCGGCATGGACCCGCAAGCCGCGACCATTCTGGCGGTCGATGAAAAGCGACGCGCCGTCCAGACCGAAGTTCAGGAACTGCTGTCGCGGCGGAATTCGGCGTCGAAGGAAATCGGCGCGGCAAAGGGGCGCGGCGAAGACGCTGCCGACCTGATGGCGGAAGTGTCCGGTCTGAAAGGCCGGATCGCCGATCTTGAAGAACAGGAAAAGGCGCTGGCGGCTGAACTGACCGGCTATCTGGAAAGCCTGCCGAATCTGCCGATGGCCGATGTGCCCGTCGGCGCGGACGAGGACGCCAATGTCGAGGTTCGGAAATGGGGTGAGCCGGCATCGCCGGCGTTTGATGCGAAAGAGCATTTCGATCTCGGCGAGGGGCTTGGCCTGATGGATTTCGAGCGGGCGTCCGCGATGTCGGGCGCGCGTTTCGTGGTCCTGAAGGGGGCGCTGGCGCGGCTTGAACGGTCGCTGGCCGCCTTCATGCTCGATACCCATACGGAAAAGAACGGCTACACCGAAATCCTGCCGCCGGCTTTGGTGCGCGACAACGCGGTTTACGGAACGGGTCAGTTGCCGAAGTTTTCCGAAGACCTGTTTCATACCGACAACGGGTTCTGGCTGATTCCAACGGCGGAAGTACCGTTGACCAATATGGGCGCGGAACGGGTGATGGAAGCCGCCGACCTGCCGATGCGGATGACGGCCTGGACGCCGTGTTTCCGGTCGGAAGCCGGGGCGGCGGGCCGCGATACCCGCGGCATGATCCGGCAGCATCAGTTTTCCAAGGTCGAACTGGTCAGCATCGTTCATCCCGATGAATCCGAAGCCGAACTGGAACGCATGACCGGTTGCGCCGAAGGCATCCTGCAGGCGCTGAACCTGCCGTACCGGGTAATGATGCTGTCGACCGGCGATATGGGGTTCGGCGCACGCAAGACTTACGATCTGGAAGTCTGGCTGCCGGGGCAGAGCCGGTACCGGGAAATTTCAAGCTGTTCCAATTGCTGGGATTTCCAGGCGCGCCGGATGAACGGCCGGTTCAAGACCCCGGGCGAGAAGGGGACCCGGTTCTTGCATACGCTGAACGGATCGGGCCTGGCGGTCGGCCGGACGATGATCGCGGTTCTGGAAAACTACCAGCGCGAAGACGGTTCAATCGAGGTGCCCGCCGTGCTGCGGCCTTATATGGGCGGTGTCGAGACCATCCGAATTGCCTGAAACGCCGGCCCCCCGCAAGACAATTGACCTGTCATCCGCCCGCGTTTTGCTGACCAATGACGATGGCATCGACGCGGCCGGCATCCGCACGGCGATCGATATCCTGCGGCCGCTATGCCGGTCGCTGACGGTCATCGCGCCGGATCGCTGGCGCAGCGGCATGGGCCGGGCGGTGACGATCCGTCGGGAATTGCAGGTCACCGAACGGGAACACGAGGGAGAATACGCCTGCACCGGGACGCCGGCCGATTGCGTTATCGTCGGTTTGCAGATGGTTATGGCCGATGCGCCGCCGGATATCGTTGTCAGCGGCATCAATAACGGCGCCAATATGGGCGACGACATTACCGCCAGCGGCACCGCCGGCGCGGCGATCGAGGCCTGTCTGCAACATGTGCCGTCGATTGCGATGAGCATGGAGTCGGATTTTCAGCACGACCCGGACTGGGATACGGCGCGGGCGGTATTGCCGGATGTTCTGGACAGGTTGTGCGCGTTCGGGTTCAGCCGGGACGTTTTCTACAATGTGAATCTTCCGAATCTGCCCTATGACAGGACGGGTAAGGTGGCGGTGGCGCCGCATGGCCGGATGGACGAGGCGTCGAGCTTTCTGGCCCAGCCGATGGATCTGGACGACCGGACAGCCGGTCCGTTGCGGTTCATGATCCATCACAGGGGCGGGGTTGGCATAAGACAGGGCGATCACGACTATCAGCGGTTGGCGGCCGGTCATGTCACCATCACGCCGGTTTCGGTGATGATGACGGATGATGCGGCGATGCCGGACCTGCAGGACCATTTCAATCGCTGAGCCGGTCCGGACAAGGGTGGAATGGAAAACAGAGATGGGGGCTGAAATGACAGAACCTGCGCCGAGCGGGGAGGCACTGGCGCGCGCGGAACTGATTCTCGAACTGCGGTCGCAGGGGATCAAGGATCAGGATGTGCTGAATGCGATGGAACGGGTACCGCGCGAACTGTTCATTCCCGACAGGTTTCTCGGGCTTGCCTATGACAATACGGCGCTGCCGATCGATCTTGGCCAGACCATCAGCCAGCCGCTGATCGTCGCCGTGATGACCGAAGCGCTGGAACTGCATTCGCGGGTCAAGGTACTGGAAATCGGCACCGGTTCCGGCTACCAGGCGATGGTTCTCAGCTATCTGACCCGACGGGTCTACACAATCGAACGGCACCGGACGCTGCTGAAACAGGCGGAAGACCGTTTCCGGCATTTCGGCAGAAGCAACATCACGACGCGGATCGGCGACGGGCGGGTCGGCTGGCCGGAACAGGCGCCGTTCGAGTGCATCATGGTAACCGCCGCGGCGCCGGAGATTCCCGCGGTGCTGGTCGATCAGCTCGATATCGGCGGGCGGATGGTGGTGCCGGTCGGCGACGGGCCGCATAATCAGGTTCTCTACAAACTCGTGAAACAGGAAGACGGCACGACGCGGCAAACGTCCCTGTGCAATGTCCGGTTCGTGCCGCTGGTGGAAGGGGTGGCCTGAAATTGCGGCGGATCGCCATTCTGATGGTTGTTCTGGCGCTGGCGGCCGGGTGTTCGCGCGGTGTCCCGCGCATCAAGCCCTATACGCCGCCGGCCACGTCGACGGATACGACCACCACTGCTACATCGACGACGACGACGGCAACACGGACAGTCCAGGAACAGGCTGTCGCCGAAGTGCAGCCGGGCGATATTCACACGGTGCGCCGTGGCGAGACATTGTACGCAATATCAAGGGCCTATCAGGTTCCGTTAAGAGTGCTGATCCAGCGCAACAGATTGTCGCCGCCGTACACGCTGGTTACCGGCCAGCGGCTGGTCATCCCGAAAACCACCATCCATACCGTGCAGGCGGGCGAAACCGTCTATGCGATTTCCCGCCAGTACGGCGTTGCAATGAACGATCTTGTTCGCACCAACGGCATCGACCCACCCTTCACCATCAAGGTTGGACAGAAGCTGGCGATCCCGGCGCGTCTCGTGCAGTCGCGGCAGACCGTCGCTTCGGAAACGCTGCCGGAACCTGATGGCGAAACGATAGCAGATGAAACGCTGGATGAACCAGCTAGTGATCCGTTAGTCGCGTCCATCGATACGGAGCCGCGCGCGCCGGACAAGCCGGAAACCGGTCAACCGGAAGCGGATCAACCCGTGGAGCCGCCACCGCCGGCGGAGCCTTTCCGGGTGACCGCCGACGGTTTCCCCCGGCCGGTACTTCGGCCCGATGACGAACCGCAACGGCCGCTGCTGGCCGCCAGCGGCGCAATCCCGACGCCCGCGGCCCGCTCGCGCAGCAAGTTTCTGTGGCCGGTACAGGGGAATGTGATCGCCGGTTTCGGTCCGATGGGCGAGGGGCTGCACAATGACGGCATAAACGTCGCGGCGGTGCGCGGATCGCCCGTCAGGGCGGCGGAAAACGGTGTTGTGGTCTATTCCGGCAGCGAACTGAAGGGGTTCGGCAGCATGGTGCTGCTGAAACATGCCGACGGCTACATGACCGCCTACGCCCATAACGAAGACCTGCTGGTGACGCGCGGACAGACGGTGCGGCGCGGCCAGACCATCGCCCGCGTCGGCAGCACCGGCGATGTCGACCGGCCGCAGCTTCACTTCGAATTGCGCAAGGGCCGCAAGGCGATCAACCCGGTCTCGCTGCTGGAAGGCTGAGGGGCCGGTCGCGTTTCCCGGCGGGGGCCGTCAGTCCAGCCGTTTGCCGTGCGACCCGGCGAGCTCCTGAAAGAACTGCCAGGCGACGCGGCCCGACCGCGCGCCGCGCGTCACCGTCCATTCGATGGCGCGGGGTTTCCATTCCTCTTCCGGAACCGCCAGGTCGTAGGCGTCGACATAGCCCCGGATCATCTCGAAATAGGTCGCCTGGTCGCAATTGTGAAAACCCAGCCACAGGCCGAATCTGTCGGATAGCGACACTTTCTCCTCGACCGCCTCGGACGCATGGATGGCGGTCGACCGCTCGTTTTCGATCATGTCGCGGGACATAAGGTGCCTGCGGTTCGATGTCGCGTAGAACAGCACGTTTGCCGGCCGTCCTTCGATGCCGCCTTCCAGCACGGCTTTCAGGGACTTGTAGGAGGCGTCTTCGCCGTCGAAGGACAGATCGTCGCAGAACAGGATGAACTGTCTTTGCTGTCCGCGCAGCCGGTCGAGCAGAACGGGCAGCGTGGGGATGTCCTCGCGATGGATTTCAACGAGCGCAAGATTACCGTCGTTTTCGGCGTTTACGGCGGCATGAACCGCCTTGACGAGCGAGCTTTTGCCGGCGCCGCGCGAACCCCACAGAAGGGCGTTGTTGGCGGGCAGGGATTTGGCGAAACGTCGTGTGTTTTCAAGCAGTTGGTCGCGCTGGAGGTCGACCCCCTTCAACAACGCGATATCCAGCCGGTTGACCGCGGCGACCGGCGACAGGGCGCCCCGGCCCTGGCTGTCGAGAGTCCACACGAAGGCGTCGGCGGCATCGAAATCCAGGGCGACCGGAGGGGCCGGCGCAAGCCGTTCGAGGGCGTCGGCGATGCGCGTCAGGGCCGCCAGAATATCGGTTTCCGTCATCGTGTTATAATCCGTTCAGAGGCGCGCGGACGGTATCCGCCAGTCCGGCCCGCGTCAATTGCCGCGAATGGGTCTCAGGTGATTGCAAATGCCCGTTTGGTCTGTATAGTCGCGCCTTCGCGGCGGGTGCAGAGAAGGCCTTGGCCCGCCCCAATCGAAGCTTTTCTGGAGGGACGTATGTTCGTATCGACGGCTTGGGCGCAGGATGCCGCCGGAGGCGCAGGCGGTGGCGGTGATATGCTGGTCACGTTTCTGCCGCTGATCCTGATTTTCGCAATCTTCTATTTCCTGCTGATTCGTCCGCAGCAGAAGAAACAGAAAGAACATCAGGCGAAACTGAAGGCCGTGCGCCGGGGCGACCGGGTGCTGACGGGCGGCGGTATTTACGGCAGCGTGACCAAGGTCATCGACGACAACGAAGTTCAGGTTGAAATCGCCGAAGGCGTCCGCGTTCGCTGCTCTGTCGCGACGCTGATGGATGTCATGGCGAAGGGCCAGCCGGTCAAGGAAGACGCGAAGAAGTAACCGGCCGCGCGGTTCACATCACGACGCAACAACGATAAGTCCGCTCCATGCTGAATTTCCCGACCTGGAAAAAAGTTCTCATCGGCTTCGTCTGCCTGATGGGCATTGTCTATGCCGCGCCGAACTTCTTTCCCGAGCACATGTTCGACGACATGCCGGACTTTGCGCCGGGCCGGACTCTCAATCTGGGGCTCGATCTGCAGGGCGGGTCGCATCTTCTGCTGCAGGTCGAAACCGACGCGGTGCTGTCGGAACGGCTGGAAGCGACGGAAGACGCCATCCGGCGCAGTCTCTATGGCGCGCGGGTCGGTTATACGAACCTGAAAATCGACGGCGATATCGTTTCCTTTACGCTGCGCGACGCCGCGCAGGCGGAGCAGGCGATCGAGCTTATCCGCGAATCTGACCGGTCGCTGTCGATAGAACAGCCGGCCGGTACGCAGATCGTCGTTTCGTTGCCGGAAGATCAGGTGCGTGAAATCAGGCTGAATGCGGTCGAGCAATCGGTCGAGATCATCCGACGCCGGATCGACGAACTGGGCACGCGGGAACCGAATATCCAGCGTCAGGGTGTCGACCGGATCATCGTTCAGGTGCCTGGCTTCGACGATCCGGAAGCGCTGAAGGCGGTTATCGGCACGACCGCGAAAATGACCTTCCATCTGCTCGACGAGCGCGCCCCCCCGGGCACCGCGCCGCAGACCGCGCCACCGGGCGCGATGATCCTGCCGTCGGCGGACGAGGTCGATTCCAACGGCGATCCGGTGCGCTATTTGGTTGAGCGCCGGGTTCGGGTCAGCGGTGAGCGGCTGGTCGATTCGCAGCCGTCGTTTCAGGACAACTTCCCGGTCGTCAGCTTCCGTTTCGATACGCTGGGCGGCCAGCAATTCGGCCGCACGACACAGGAAAACCCGCGCCGGTTTCTGGCGATCGTTCTCGACGGCAAGGTGATTTCGGCGCCCCGGATCAACGAACCGATCCTCGGCGGCAGCGGCATCATCACCGGGCAGTTCAGCGTCAAGGAAGTCAACGACCTGTCGCTGCTGCTGCGCGCGGGCGCATTGCCGGCGCCGATTTCCTTCCTTGAGGAACGCACGGTCGGGCCGGGGCTGGGGCAGGATTCCGTCGATGCCGGCAAGGTCGCCAGCGCGGTCGGCCTGGTAATGGTCGTTGTCTTCATGGTGGTTTCCTATGGCCGGTTCGGCGTGATGGCCGATATCGCCCTGGTGTTCAATATCGGTCTGATTATTGCCGTGCTGTCGGGGCTGCAGGCGACGCTGACGCTGCCGGGCATCGCCGGCATCGTGCTGACCGTCGGCATGGCGGTCGACGCCAATGTGCTGATTTTCGAACGCATCCGCGAGGAGGTGGAGAACGGCCGGTCGCCCTTCAATGCCGTTGAAGCCGGTTACCGCGGCGCATTGACCACGATTATCGATTCAAACCTGACGACCCTTATCGCCGCGGTGCTGCTGTTTGCCTTCGGCGCGGGACCGATCAAGGGATTCGCCGTTACCCTTTCAATCGGCATCGTCACCTCGATGTTCACCGCCATTATGGTGACGCGGCTTCTGGTGGTGATGTGGTTGCGCAAGACGCGGCCAGAAAAGCTGGTGGTGTAACCGATGAGACTTCGCCTTGTCCCTCAAACGCCGTCCATCGATTTTATCGGCCGACGCAAATACGCCTTCGCCTTTTCCATTCTGCTGGTTTTGGGCTCGTTCGGCATGTTCTTTACGCAAGGCCTCAATCTGGGAATCGACTTCCTGGGCGGGATCCTGATCGAAGCCAAAACGACGGAAGCCGCCGATATCGGCGCTGTCCGCGCCGAACTGGGCGATCTCGGCCTTGGCGAAGTTTCGATTCAGGAATTCGGCGCGCCCGATATTCTGCTGATCCGCATCCAGCGGCAGGAAGGCGGCGACGAGGCGCAGGCGCGGGCCGTCGAGGCGGTAAAAGCCGATCTGGGCGACAAGGTCGAGGAATACCGGCGCACGGAATTCGTCGGTCCGACGGTGGGTGAGGAGTTACAGGAAGCGGCTCTGTACGCCGTGCTGGCCGCCATCGGCGCGATTCTCGTCTACATCTGGTTCCGGTTCGAATGGCAGTACGGCGTCAGCGCGGTCATCGCCCTGACGCATGACGTGATCACCACCATCGGCCTGTTCGCCCTGCTGCAGCTTGAATTCAATCTGGCGACCGTTGCGGCCCTGCTGACCATCGCCGGCTATTCGATCAACGATACCGTGGTGGTGTTCGACCGGGTTCGTGAAAAACTGCGCAAGTACAAGAAAATGGACCTGCCGGACCTCTTCAACCTCGCAGTCAACAAGACCCTGTCACGCACGGTTATGACCTCGCTGACGACCTTGCTGGCGCTGATTGCGCTGTTTGTGTTCGGCGGCGAGGTGATCCATGATTTCATCACGGCGATGATCTGGGGCGTCATTATCGGCACGTATTCGTCGATTGCGCTGGCCGTAACCCTGCTGCTCTATATGCGGCCGGAGCGCGGCACAGGCGAGGCCGATGCGTCCGGCTTCCAGCCTCAGCTCGAACAGGAAGCGGCGAAGGACACCTGAGCCGCGTCGCGAGCCGCCTGGAATTATAGGCGGCGGTTCAATGACAGGAGCGGTCTTCCGGCATGGACATCACGCCCTCAATTCCAGAGAACCTTCAGGTGATCGACAGTTATGGGCCGGGCCGGTTTCAGGTATCCGGCACCGCCTATCAGGGGCCGCTGCTGGTGTTTCCGCGCCGCGTCGTCGCCTGGACGCTGACCGATCCGGACGGCCTGACCGTCGAGTCGCTTTCGGAGGTAATCGCCGCCGAACCGCCGGTTGAAATCCTGCTGTTCGGCTGTGGCGAACGGATGACTCTGGTGAAGCCGTCGCTGCGACAGGAAATCCGCGACAGTGGCATCGCCATGGACCCGATGGATACCGGCGCGGCCTGCCGCACCTACAATATCCTGCTCGCCGAAGGACGCCGCGTCGCGGCGGCCCTGGTGCCGGTTTAAAGCAATTCAGACTAAGAATCCGGGAGCTGCTGCCGTGTATTGCGGATATCCGTGATCAGGATAAGTTCTTTTAGAATGCGGTAAAAAACATAGTGAGTCCGATAGGTATACACACGCTTTTCACTGCGCCATTACCGTCCAAGCCGGGGATTCTCGCATAGTATGTCAAAGCTGGCCATAAGGCCGCCGATATAGTCCTCGGTTTGCGCATAGCCGAAGTTTACATCTGTGTAGAGGATAATTTCGTCGATTTTGGCTGAAGCCTGTCGGCTTAGCTCATACAGCATCGCTTCGGACACGGGTCAGGCGCTGCTGCAGGGTCTCCTGCGGGGCCGTTCCTGACCGAGCACCGGCAGTTTCATTGCGAACGATAACGGCCTGTTGTTCTTCCGGCGACAGCGACTGCCAAAGCGCCATGTCTTTCGGATCGGGGAAAACCGTCGATCCGAACCGGACACCGTCAAGGCTCAAACTTTTTGTGTCGTTCATTCGGTTAAGCTACCATGAACCGTAGAATTTTGTCCATTTTCCGGGGCCGGATTCAAAGCGGATGGCCCGAAGCCGGCCGGCCATCCAGTTCGAAATTCAAACGTAACAGACACGAATCCCAGGTCTTCCTTGAAGGGCAGCCTCACGCGGCGGCTTGCAGGCCTGAAAAATCCGGTTCCGGCAGCGCCTCGGTTTGCGGTCTGGCGATCAGGTAGCCCTGAAAGTAGTCGATCCCCATCGACCGGAGCACCGCATAATCTTCCACGGCTTCAATTCCTTCGGCGATGACCTTGATGCCGAGCGCATGCGCCGTGGCAACCACGCCGTTGGTGATGATGCGCTTGTCGCTGTTGTCGGAAACGCCCCGGCATAGCTGCATATCGAGTTTCAGGACATCCGGCTTGAATTTGGTCAGCAGGTTCAGGCCGGCGTAGCCGGCGCCGAAATCATCGATGGCGGTAATAAATCCCTGCTTGTTGTATTCGTTGAATATCGACAGCAGGTGATCCGGTTCGCCGACATGTTCGGATTCGCTGACCTCGAACATGATCCGGTCGGTCGGCAGGCCGAATTCTCCGGCTGCCTGCATCGTCGCACGAATACAGGTTTCCGGCCGGTAGACAGCGTTGGGCAGGAAATTGATGCTCAGATTGGAGTCGAGTCCCAACCGGGTTGCGGTCTCAATCGCCTTGACCCGGCAGGTCTGGTCGAAGACATAGCGGTTCTCGTCGGTGATACGGGACAGAACCTCGAAGGCTCCGGAACCATCGGCGCCTCTTACCAGCGCTTCATAGGCGAAAACGGTCTTTGTTGCGGGATCGACAATCGGCTGGAAGGCCATCCTGATATCAAAACCAAGCGCCTTTCCTTCGAGGCAGTTCTTGCAGCCAAGCGGCTTAAAAGGAAGCGTGAATACGGTCATGTCAATGTAATACCAAATAATTACCCGTTCGAAAATTGCAACATCAGTTGCTGCCGCCGGAACGAAAACGGGCAGCCCGAAGGCCGCACCAGTTCGTCAGATATAACCGGAAACGGTGGTTAGGCATGCTGCATGTAGGCGGATGTCACCAGCGGCCGTCTGACTCCGCGTTGTTTCGGGTCCGGTCTGGACGACAGCATAGTGTGCAGCGCGGCATCATCAATTTCAGCGGGCAGTTCGTGAGTCCAGACCCTGAACTCCTTCAGCTCATACGCACCGAAGGACGTGATGATGGCGACATCCGATGCGTCATGCCCTCGCACCATCAGAATTCGCCCCACTCTTGGCGTGTTGTAGCGGGCGTCAAATGTGTACCATTGGCCGGCAAGAAACACTTCGAACCAGGCGCAGTAATCGTCGAAGCCGGTATCTTCAACCCCGATATCTCCAAGATAACCGCTTGAATAGCGGGCCGGGATGTTCATCGCCCGGCACAGGCTGATCGCCAGATGCGCGAAATCCCGGCACACCCCGGTTTTTTCGGTCAGCACATCATTCGCGGTCTTGTCCGGCCGGCCGAACTTGTAATCGAAACTCACATGATTATGAACAAAATCGCAGATCGCCTGCACCCTCGCCCATCCGGTCGGTGTCCGGCCGAATGTTTTCCATGCGAAGGTGCCGAGCAGATCGGATTCACAGTACCGGCTGGGCAACAGATAGGTCAGTGTTTCGTCGGGCAACTGCTCGAGCGCGTGTTGCCGGGCATGCGGAACCACATCGTCCGCCAGCGCGTCGATTTCTGCGATGCAGTCGGACCAGATCATTGTTTCGCCGACCGGCATGGTGACGCGGGTAATCCGGTTGCCGTATTGATCGATATAGCCGGGCAGGCCCGGCATTTGCGGACTTCTGACCCGGTCGCTGCCAATCAGCCTGCCGGCAAAATCGCTGTGCACTGACAGAGCCAGCAGCATGGGCACGGGTTCAGGGCAGGAAACAACGATCTCGAAGCCGAAACGGATCAACATACAGAAGGGCCCTTGCTGGCAAATGGTATAGCGACGAGTGCTGCACGCGACATTTTTCGGAATGTTTTGTCGGGAGAGCGGTAAATCGGGTCCGGTGTGGTGTCCGGACCAATGCTACTCGTGAAGAAAAGCTTACACGATATCGACGAGACCGGCCAGCGGCGGTTAAGCAGGGCGCGGGGCAACAAAAAAGACGGCCCGAAGACCGCCCTTTTCGTTGTGCCAGGCGATAACCGCGTTACGCGGCGGCGAGGTTCTTGTTCGCGAAGTCCCAGTTGATCAGGTGATCGAGGAACGTCTCGATGTATTTCGGCCGGGCATTCCTGAAATCGATGTAGTAGGCGTGTTCCCACACATCCATCGTCAGAAGCGGGGTCTGGCCGGTCGCCAGCGGGGTTTCCGCATTCGGCGTCTTGGTGACGGCCAGCTTGCCGTTATCCAGCACCAGCCAGGCCCAGCCGCTGCCGAACTGCGTCGCACCAGCGGTTTTGAAGGCATCGACGAAGGCGTCGTAACCGCCGAGATCGATGTCGATCTTGTCTGCGATGGCGCCGGTCGGCTTGCCGCCGCCCTTCGGGCTCATCGAGTTCCAATAGAAGGTATGGTTCCAGATCTGCGCCGCGTTGTTGAAAACGCCGGCTTTCGAGGAATCGCCGTGGGTCGCTTTGATGATGTCTTCCAGCGACTGGTCCGCCATGGGGGAGTCTTTCACCAGATTGTTCAGGTTTCCGACATAGCTGTTGTGGTGCTTGCCGTGGTGATAATCCAGTGTTTCGGCGCTGATATGCGGCGCCAGGGCGTTCTTGTCATAGGGAAGATCGGGTAGTTCAAAAGCCATTATTGCTTTCCTTTCGTTTCGGGACTGAGGCCGGTCCCCCCGAACCGGCGGATTTAAAAGGCAAAGCCCGCTCTTGTTCGGCGGGCTTTTTGTCTCTCAGGGGTAATATAGTAAGGAATTCCGAAATGTCCCGTCCGCGGCCCAAGAAATTCTTATGAAATTTTCGCAATGCCGGTACCCGGCGCTGGTTGGCCGGCGGTTAGGGGCGCATGAGAAAGGGCCCCGCGAACGGGGCCCTTCAACCGCATCGTTAAGATGATGGATCAGTAGATGTTCTGCGCCGAAACCATGGCGTAGAGCATCGGGATCGACAGCAGCGTGTTGGTCCGCGAGAACAGCATCGCCGTGCGGGCCGACGCCTTTTTGGTGTCCGCGTCTGCCTCGACGATGCCCAGCGCGCGTTTCTGGTTCGGCCAGATCACCATCCACACATTGTAGGCCATGATGATGCCCAGCCACATGCCGATGCCGATGGCGGTATGCTTAGATACACCGTCCATCAGGCCCAGCGTCAGGGCCGGCACCAGATAGCCGTTCATCATCGCCACGATCAGGCCGGTAACCAGCGTCGCCAGGGCCGCCCAGCGGAACCAGAACAGGGCGGCAGGCGCGATGACCTTGCCGATGGCCGGTTTCTGGTCGTCCGGAATGTTCGGCATGTTCGGAATCTGCACGAAGTTGAAGTACCACAGCAGACCGATCCACATCACGCCGCTGACCACATGCAGCCAGCGGAAGAAGAACGCAAACCAGGCGTGATCGAACGCGCCGTCGTTGCCGAAACCGGCGGACATGCCGATCACCATGATGATTGTCAGAATGATCCCGGCGATAACCGTGGATTTCAGGTTGGATAGTATGGCAGCCATTGTGTTTCCCCCCACAAAATTGTCGGTCGATAACAAGTTCGCGCCCCGGCGCGGTTCGACCGAACAGACTGAAATTATTTTAACTCACCTATCTAATTACTAAGAGTCGCCACAGTATTGCAAGAAATCACGCAATATTGCGGATTGCCTTAATGCGCGGCATCGCGTTGACTCTTCCGCATGACCGATCCGCTGCTTTCCCGTGACGATATCCGCCATTGCCTGGCGGTCGCCGAGGCCAGCCAGTCCAACCTGTGGCTGGTCGGACGGTTGCTGAAGCCGCAGCGCCGGGCGTTCTTTGCGGCGTCCTATGCCTCGATGCGTGTGATTGACGATTTCGTCGATGACGATTTTCTGCAGCGGTCTGACGAGGCGAGACAGGCGGGACGCACCGAAGCGGCCGGTGTCGTCGATGCCTGGGAGGCTGCGAGCGGAAAGGCGGCGCACGGCGATGTTCTGCCGGATAGCGGGTTCGACGACCGGTTGTTCACCGGCCTTGCGGCGACCCTGGGGTGCAGCGATCTGGGCGATCGGCCGTGGCGGCGCATGGCGCAGGCGATGCGGCACGATGTGAATGAAGAACGGTTCGTCACCTGGGGCGATTTCGAAACCTATTGCGAAGGCGCGACGGTCGCGCCGGCCTCGGTGTTCCTGTATGTGCTGGCGATGCGCGGCGATGCGGATGCCGGGTTCGTCTCCGGTCTGCCGGGCGCGGCGAACGACCCGGCCGATCTGGCGCGCGACATGGGCGTGTTCTGTTATCTGGTGCATATCCTGCGCGATCTCCGCAAGGATGCCGAACGCGGCGAAACCCTGCTGACCATTCCCGACGATATTCTGTCACCGCACGGTCTCGACCGGAAAGGTCTCGCCGGACAGGCGCGATCCGGACAGACCGACGGGCTGGTCGGGCTGGTGCAGGACCTTGCCGGGCGGGCGACCGCGTACCGCGAAGGGGCGGTTCGGACTCGCGCCACGCTGGATGCCTGTCTGGGCAAGCCGGAAGCCGCCATTTTAGACGGGTTGCTGTCGGTTTATTACGGACTGCACGACCGGGTGCTGAAAGACCCGGCGGGCGTGATCTGCAAGCCGGAAGGCTTCGGCGACGGGCTGCGCCGGAAGATTCTCGCCGCTTCAGGACTTTCGGTCTGACGCCGATGGCCGGGACGGACACAGTGTCGGATAATGTGGCGTATTGCGCCGATCAGGTGCAGGAACACGACCCGGACCGGTTTCTGACCGTGATGCTGGCGCCGATGGCGCGGCGCGGCGATCTCGCAAGCCTCTACGCCTTCAATCTGGAAGTGGCGAAAACGCGGGAAGCCGTATCGGAAGGCATGATTGGCGATATCCGCCTGCAATGGTGGCGCGAAGCGGTCGAGGAATGCTTTTCCGGCGGGCCGGTGCGCCGCCATGCCGTAGCTGAGGCGCTGGCGGAGACGATCCGCCGGTATGATCTGCCGCGCGCGCCATTCGACCGTCTGCTGGATGCAAGAGCGGCTGATCTTGACGATGAACCGCCGGCGACTTTGGAGGGCTTCGACGCCTATCTGGACGGCACGGCGACGCCATTGGCCGATCTTGCGCTTTCCATCCTGGGAATTGAGGCGCCGGACCGGGTTGCGGCGGGCAGGGCGGCCGCGTTGGCCTTCGCAACCATCGGGCAGATCCGCGCCTTGCCGCATCTGTTGCGCCAGCGGCGGCACCATTTGCCGTCCTCCCTGCTGGATCAACATGGCGTCGACCGGTTCGCGCTGTCGGAAATGCGGTTCCATCCGGCGCTGGGACAGGCTCTCGTCGCGCTGTGCGAAAAGGGGGAAGGCCATATCCTGCAGGCGCGGTCGGTGCGGCCGTCCGACGCCTATCCGGTGATCGCGCTCGCCCGGATCGCCGACTGTTACCGGCGGCGGCTGATACGGGCCGGCGGCAATCCGTTCGTTCCTTCCATAGAGAAAAAACCGGTATTATTGCCGCTATTACTTATGCTTGACCGGATTATCTGAAGTAACACTTAAGAAAAAAGTAAAACTGAGTAAATTATTCTTCGGCTAGTCTTGGATTATTCGGATAGACGGTATTTTAGCTGTTCGGGCGCGGAAAAATTGAAATTTTCGCGGTTTCATGCCATATTACAGGTGAGAGAAGAGAGAGGCGGCTATTTGGCCGCGTCTTGGGAGAACCCGAGGAGAGTGCAATGTCTGACGTTTCGTTAACGGGCGCGCAGCGTTCGTCCCTGTTTTCGTTGAACCGGACCAACGACGTTCAAAACCGGACTCAGGAAAATCTGGCAACGGGTCGCCGCGTCAACGACGTGAACGACAATGCGCTGGCGTTTTTCCTGGCGCAGCAGTTGAACAGCACCGCCAACGATCTGGTGCAGCGGCAATCCGACATCGATCAGGCGATCAGCGCGGTGCGGACATCGACCGTTGCGACCGATGCGATTGAGGATTTCACACAGCAGCTTCGCGGCCTTGCGGAATCGGCCCGGTCGGCCAGCCCGCAGGAACAGCAGGCCATCACCAACCAGTTTCAGGAAATCGGCAACCAGATCCGGCAGATCGCGCAGGATGCATCGTTCAACGGGGTCAACCTGCTGAATTCCAACAACAGCCAGCTTCAGGTGCAGTTCAGCGAGCGCGAGGATTCGACGCTGACGATCCAGGGCAACGATCTGACGCCGACCGATGGTGCGACAGACAACAGCCTGTTCGCGGTGGACGCCTTCGCTGCCGACGGGTCGTTCGATCTGGCAGCCTTCGGCGTGCCGGGCGGTACTTTCGTCGGGATCGAGAATGACCCGAACGCCTTGCAGTCGATCATCCGCAGCCTCGATCAGGGCGTCGAGCGGGTGCGGGCGCGGGCGCAGGAACTCGGCAGCAATATCGCCATTCTTGAAACCCGTGCGAGCGCGGTCGAGGACCGGGCCAATGAACTGCAGGCCGGCGCGGATGCCCTGACGCTTGCCGATCTGACGGAAGAAGCGGCGCGGTCTGTCGCAGCGGAAACCAGTCAGCAGCTCGGCATCCAGTCGCTGGCGATTTCCGGTGGCCAGCAGCGCGCCATCGTCGGCCTGATCAACGGATCGGCCGCATAAAGATTTAAAAGGGTTCTTGTTATGGAAGCGGCGGTCGATTATTCGGCCGCCGCTTTTCGTAGCGTTTGGCGTCGTTCTTTTATCCCAGGACCCGATGTGCTGTTGTTCCGGGATGAAGACTACTACATCAAGAAGTAGCGGTAATATTCAACAGCCCTTTCTTTCGGTCATGGCTGTTTATTCTCGAATTGTGTCAAAGTTTCCTTACCTTATGCTCGTGTCTGCAATACCAATTCTAGTAGCTTTGGTTTTAGATTCTGCAGTGACAATACTAAAGATAAGGGTGCGTGGAGAGAGGGCGTATTCCGTTGACTCGCCTGTTTTGGATTGGGTGACGCTTTTCGGTGTCGAACTCCTAACTATTGTACCTCTGGTGGCCTTTTTTCCAGCTTACTACGTTTGGCAAAGGAAACTCGTCGGTCGTAATGGTGGCGGGCTTTGGCGAGCGTTTCCTGGCTACCTGTCGAAGGGCATCGTGGTTGGAGCAACGTACTTCCTGCCAATTGCCATCGTTTCGACTTTTTCTTGGAGTATCCGCCCAATTGATAACCTTCCGGAGTTTGCCTTTAGTTTGCTGTTCGCTCATTTAGTCGGCCTGTATCTGGCATCGCGTTTCGCTCTCGTCCTTCCTTCGATAGCTTCTGGTGATCCAATGTCCTTTGGGGAAAGCTGGGCGTGGTCCGGCGATCTTGGCTGGCGTAATTTCATAGTGGTACTGTTCGTCACGACGCCGGTCGTCGTGGGAATAATTGGGGCGCTTGCCTACTTGTATATGCCGGCAATAGCAGGTCTATCCGGATCGTCCCAAGAACTTGGCCGGCTTATTGTCGACGGGATGATCAAGGCCACATTTGTCGTGCCGCCTATCCTGTTCTGTCTTGGACTGGTTTTTTCGACCTACGCGGCGCTTGCCTTCAAACAGACAACATCCGACCTGTCCTGATTGGTTACTCGGCCGCCGCTTTCGCTTGTGCGCCCAGCCAGGCGTCAAGATCGGCCTTGGCGCGGACCGTCATCGCCAGCTTGCGGTCGCGGCCCTTGATCTTCTTCTTGCCCGCTGGTGGTTCCGGCGGCGGAAACAGCCCGAAATTCACGTTCATCGGCTGGAAGGTCTCGGCATCCGCGCCGGTGGTGATATGCGCCAGCAGCGCGCCAAGCGCGGTTGTCTGAGGTGGAGCGGTAAAGCCGAAACCGCCCACATCTGCTGCCGCCAGCCTGCCGGCCAGCAGCCCGATGGCGGCGCTTTCGATATAGCCCTCGACGCCGGTAATCTGGCCGGCGAAGCGCAGCCGAGGCATCGCCTTCAGGCGAAGCGCGCCATCGAGCAGGCGCGGCGAATTCAGGAACGTGTTGCGGTGAATGCCGCCAAGCCGGGCGAATTCGGCGTTCTCCAAGCCCGGAATGGTGCGCAAAACCTCGACCTGGGCGCCGTATTTCATTTTGGTCTGGAAGCCGACCATGTTCCACAATGTGCCGAGCGCGTTGTCCTGCCGAAGCTGGATCACCGCATAGGGTTTTTCGTCTGTATGCGGGTTGGTCAGGCCGACCGGCTTCAGCGGCCCCCAGCGCAGGGTTTCGACGCCGCGTTCCGCCATCACCTCGATCGGCAGGCAGCCCTCGAAGTAAGGCGTGTCTTTTTCCCAGTCCTTGAATTCGGTCTTTTCGGCGTCCAGCAGCGCCTGGATGAAGGCGAAATACTGGTCCCGGTCCATCGCGCAGTTGATGTAATCCTTGCCGTCGCCCTTGTCGTAGCGCGACTGGTACCAGGCTTTTGACAGATCGATGCTGTCGAAATGGATGATCGGCGCAATGGCGTCGAAAAACGCCAGTTCTTCCTGATCGGTCAATGACTTGATGGCGTCTGACAGGCCCGGCGAGGTGAGGGGCCCGGTCGCGACGATGACATTGGCCCAGTCTTCCGGCGGAAGGCCGTCGACTTCGCCGCGATGGATCTCGATCAGCGGATGGGCCTGCAGGGTTTCGGTGACGATGGCGCTGAACCGGTCGCGGTCGACCGCCAGCGCGCCGCCGGCAGGCACCTTCGCTTCGTCGCCGGCCCGCAGGATCAGCGACTTGCAGCGGCGCATTTCATGATGCAGCAGACCGACGGCGTTGTATTCGTCGTCATCGGAGCGGAATGAATTGGAACACACCAGCTCCGACAGGCCGTCGGTCTGGTGCGCGTCGGTTTTGCGCACCGGCCGCATTTCATGGATGGCGACGCGCAGACCGGCCTCTGCCGCCTGCCAGGCAGCTTCCGATCCGGCCAGACCGCCGCCAATGATATGAATGTCCGCCGTCATTGTATGTCGCTCCGTTAATACAGGGGCGGCGAAGCGTCATCGCTTCCGAACCGGTCATCTTTACCCCGCAGCCCGGTTTTCGTCGTCCCTGCCGCTCTTGTCAAATTCGAAAGACAGGGCGCGCTTCTGGTACGGGAATTGCTGTGCCGTCTGGTGACGTAGCGTAGCTCAAGCGACAGGCAGGAGAAACATCATGGTCAGTATTGCGAGTCTGTTTTCACAGGGGACTGAGGCCTACGCCGCGAACAGGCTTCCCGCCACTGGCGCACGTGCGACAGACACAGACTCGCAGAAGAAGGCTGCCGATACGGGGGCCGATACCGCCGTTACGGTGGGGCTTTCGCCAGAAGCGCAGGATCTGCTGAAAGCCCAATCGGCACAGAATGCCGTCTTCGACGCAAAGGTTTCCTATTATAAACAGTTCCGGCCGACCTATGACGGGTTCAGCGCCCGCAATCTGGCACTGGGCATTGTCGATCCCGGCGCACAACCGTTCTCGCAGAACCGGTCGCCCGCCGACGTGGCGCAGGCAGCGCGCGACAGCATGGACGCCAGTTACGAAACGATGCGGCAGATCGGTATGCCGTTCGGCGAAACCGGCGTGGCGGGCAAGGATGTTTATTCCCTTTACGGCGAGCTTGACCGGCGCGCCCTGTATACTGTGGCCAGCAACGAAGGCGGGCTGTTTACCGAAACCGAGCAAAGCCAGGCACGAGATCTGATGCGTGGCCAGCAAGGCATGGCAATGGGCGGTTATTGGGGACCGACCGAGCTTGCCGGCAAGTTCGTTAGCCAGACAAATACAGAAGAAAAGTTCAAGGCCGGCATTCTGTTCATGGACAGGGCCAGTGCGGAAGAAAAGGCGGGTGACGTCGAATGGGCGCACCAGCGAGCCATCATGCAAGACGCTTACGAGGACATTGTCGCCGGTCGCGGCGGCACACCGGATAATTTCGATATCGATCACCCGCTGGTGAAACTGATCCGCGAGGCGATTGATGCCTGGAAAACCAACCCCGGCATGACCAGCAGCGGCAGGGTCGAAACGGCGGACGATCTGCGGATTGAGGAATGGTTTGAAGGTTTCGCAGACCGGCTGGACCGGGCGATTTCGGAAACACTGCAGCAATACGAAGCCGATCTGCAACGGCAACGGACGCTGGATAATGAAGCCCGTCTGCAATACGAAGCCGACCTGCAACAGCAACAGACGCTTGATGCGGAAACCGCAAGACTGACCGTCTGACCCCCGGCGAACCAGTACGGGCTTCGGCTTCCGCATTTTCCGATGCGGTAACAATACTCATGCTTGTCAGGCGCAGGGCAATGGATCAATGATATTGGGTCTCGCTTCGTCGAATGACGGGGTTTGAAATCTGCTGGAGGGGTCGATGCAAACCAAACCTGTTCATCCGCTATTCGGTATCGAAGTCGACGGCGTCGATCTGCGTGACGCCACGCCGGATTGTCTGTACCCGGAAATCCGCGATCTGTTCGAACGGCATTCTCTGGTGCTGTTTCGCGGCCAGCATCTGGACGATGACGAACATACCGAGTTCTCGAAACTGTTCGGACCGCTGGAAGACCGCTCCAATATCCGGATGGACGGTCCGCCGAAAATCTCGCCGGTCAGCAATGTCGAGGAAGACGGCAAGCTGCTGGACCCGAAAGACCAGAAACTGCTGAATCTGAAATCGAACATGCTGTGGCACACCGACAGCACCTTTCTGCCGGTGCCGGCATTGGCGAACATCCTGCAGGCGCGGGTCGTGCCGAGCGAAGGCGGGGCGACGGAATTCGCGTCATCGAAGGCGGGCTTCGCCTCGTTCGCGCCGGAACTGCAGGAAAGGCTGCGGCATCTGTTTTTCCATCACCGATACGGTCATTCGCGTGCGAAGATCGACCCGGAGCTGGCGAAGCAAGCCCTGTTCACCATGTGGCCGGACCAGAAATGGCGGGCCGTCTGGACCAATCCGGTGACCGGCGAGGAATCCCTCTATATCGCCTCGCACGCCTTCGCGGTCGAAGGCTTGGACCCGGCGGAAGGGCAGGCCCTGATCGACGAGCTGACCGAGGCCGTTACGAAACCCGAACACATTTACAGCCATCAGTGGACGCCGGGCGACGTCATCGTCTGGGACGAACGCGCCATCCTGCATCGCGGCACGCCGTGGCCGTACGAGCAGCCGCGCACCCTGGTCAGTTACTGCGTTTCCGCGCGCGACATCGACGGGCTGAACACGGTCAAGCCTCAGGCGGCATAATATTTTCTCATCTGCGGGTGAGTTTTTACGGATGGCGCCGCCGGATTGAACCCGCTAGCCTGCAGGATAACCATGCTTGCATGCGTTATATTCCTTACTTTCTAGCGGGAGGTTGATATGGCGCGGCTGGAAGATTTCTCCGTTCGGAAACTTGAACAGGACCCGCAACGGTCGCCGACCCTGCCGGGCAGCTATTATTACTCGCCCGAAGTATTCGAGATCGAGAACGAGAAGATATTCGCGAAAAGCTGGAATCTGTTCTGCCACGGCACGGAGATTCCGGCCAAGGGCGATTACGTCTGCGGCACGATTGCCGGTGAATCGATTTTCCTGATCCGCGGGCGCGACGGCAAGGCGCGGGGTTTCTACAATGTCTGCCAGCACCGGGCGCATGTATTGCTGGAAGGGCGGGGCAATGTCCGCGCCGCGATTGTCTGCCCGTATCACGCCTGGAGCTACAGCTTCGACGGAAGCCTGCGGGCGGCGCGCGAAACCGGCGAAATGCCGGACTTCGACCCGGTGGATTTCGGCCTGACGCCGGTACAGGTGGAAGAGGTGTTCGGCTTCTGCTTCGTCAATCTCGACCCGAACGCCAAGAGTTTCGGGCAAACCTATGTCGGCCTGGAGGAAGACCTGCGCAAGCATGTCACCTGGGTTGACGAGATGCATGTCGATACGGCGGCGGAAATGGGCGACTGGGGCGGCTCGGTTCTGCATGCCAACTGGAAGGTTCTCGCGGAGAACTGTCTTGAATGCTACCACTGCAACCCGACGCATCCGGCCTTTGTCGATATGGTGGACATGAACAGCTACACGGTCGCGCCGCAGGGCAACTGGATCAAAAGCACCGGCCAGCTTGGCAAGACGGACAACGCCGCCTACGAGGTCGATCCGGACGCGCCGTGCCAGGTGGCGATGTTCTGGTTTCTCTGGCCGGGTTCCGCCTTCAGCATCATGCCGGGCGTCGAGGCGCTGACCTCGTTCCATTTCTTCCCGGCGGAAGCCGAACAGACAAAGACCTTCGGCACCCTGCTGACGCGACCGGATGAAAGCGTCGACGACGAATGCCTGAATTACCGCTGGAATGTGCTGTGGCCGGAAGACGAGACGATCTGCGAATCCGTACAGCGGGGGCTCAAGTCGCGCGGCTACGGACAGGGCCGGTTCGTGACGTCTAAAAGCAATCCGGCAATCGGCGAACATGGCGTGCACCACTTCCAGAAACTGTATGCCGAAGCGATGGAGTTGTAGACATGCTGCCGCGCAAGCGTTTTCACCCGGAAGACCACCTGTCCATCGGCATTCCGCTGAATCACAGCCATGGGCTGAAATGCGGCCGGATGATTTTTATCGGCGGGCAGGCCGATATCGACGAAAACGCCACGGTGACACGTCCGAACGATATCGTCGCCCAGACCGAAATCGCGATGGACGGGGTTCTGACCGTGCTGGACGGTATCGGCGCCGGCCCCGGCGATCTCGTGAAGCTGACGGCGTTCTACGTGCATGGCGGCAACCCGGATGAAGCGCTGATTGCGCGCACCATGGCGGCGAAGCTGGGCGCTGTCAGCGGTCCGGGTCCGGCCCTGACGCTGATACCCATCGAAACCAACTGTTTCGACGGATTGTCGATTGAAATCGAAGGCATCGCCATGCGCGGCGAAAACGGCGACGTACTGGCGAAAGCGGCAGCTTGGATTCCCGACGGGTCGGTTCTGCCATCGCCGTTCAGCCAGGCGATCCGCTGCGGCGAAATGCTGTTCACCAGCGGTCAGACGGCGATGCAGCCGAACGGCGATATCCCGCATCCCGGCAGTCTGAGCGAACAGAGCAAGATCACGCTGAACAAGCTGAACCGGCTGCTCGCCGCGCTCGGTGCGGATCTGCACGATGCGGTGAAGGCGAATGTCTTCAATGTGGAGCCTGGCGATCAGGAAGACTGGAAGGCGGCGGCGATGGTTCGTGCGTCGCATTACAAGGAACCGGGACCGGCGGCGACCGGCATTTCGGTGCCACGTCTGGCGGAAGACGGCCTGATGGTGCGCAACGATGTCATCGCCATGCGCGGCGTTGACGGCGCGCGACTGCACCGCGAAGGCGTCTGGCCGACCGGACACTGGGACTGGCCGGTGCATCTGCCATATCGTCACGGGGTGAAGGTGGGTGACCTGATTTTCATCGGCGGGCAGGTGTCGCTGACACCGGACGCACAGATCATCGACCCGGGCGATATCCAGAAACAGACTCATACGTCGATGCGGAACATCGAAAAGGTGCTGGCGGAATTCGGTCTCGGCATGGAAAATCTGGTGAAGATCAACACTTTCTATGCCGGCTCGAAAGGGCAGGAAGACCTGCTGCGCAACGCATCGGTGCGGGCCGGGTACTACAAATCGCCCGGCCCGGCCTCGACAGGAATTCCTTTCAGTTATCTCGCCTACAAGGATATGCTGATCGAAATCGACTGTGTGGCGATGGTTTAACCCTTCAGGACGTAAAAACATGCCGGACGTGGCGGGCAGCGGGCCGATCGACGGTGAACCGGAAACCGGGCAGGGCGCTTTGCGCGCCGTTCTTTCCTGTCCGACCGGCAATCTCAGTATCCCACCGCACTGTTATTCGTCAGAAGCTGTTCTGGATGCCGAACGCGAGGCGATCTTCCGACGGTGCTGGATCGGCATCGGCCGGTCCGACCGGTTCGCGAACAAAGGCGATTACGAAGCCCTGGATATCGCCGACAATCCGGTGATCGTGCTGCGTGACGACAAGGGTAGGCTGCAGTCCTTCGCCAATACCTGCCGGCACCGCGGCGCGCGGTTGCTTGACGGGCAGGGCACGGTCAACGCCATCCGCTGCCCGTTCCATACCTGGACGTATCGGCTGGACGGCAGGCTTGCCGGTGCGCCGAAAATGGACGGTGTCGACGGGTTCCGGAAGGAAGATAACGGCCTGACGCCGTATACAACGGCGGAGGCCCATGGATTTGCCTTTATCCATCTGGGGCCGAACCCGGAGCCTATCGAAGACTGCCTGGGTGACTTCAGTGCGATGCACAGTCCGTGGCCGCTGGCCGATCTGGTGACGGCGCGGCGGCGGATATTCGACGTGAATTGTAACTGGAAAGCGTTTCTGGACGTCTTCAACGAATATTATCATCTGGCGGCGGTGCATCCGAATTCCATCGCCAATCTGTATGCCGATCCCGATCCGCTGGACCGCACGACAGGCGCGTTCGCCACCCAGTTCGGCGTCACTGAAGGCACCGGCGGACTTCTGCAGGACGAACAGCAGCACGCTTTGCCGAAACTGCCTGGGCTGACCGGACGGAATGCCGCCGGCAGCCGCTATACCTGGCTGTTCCCGACTGTCACGTTTTCGGCCTCGCTGGATGCCTTGTGGGTCTACGAAGCCTATCCGCTAACACCGGGCGCCTGCCGGGTGGCGCAAAGCGTTTGCCTGCATCCCACGGCGTTCGACACACCGGGATATGATGAAAAAGTGCAGCGTTACTTCAGCCGAATGGATGCGGCGATTGACGAGGATATTCCGGCTTTGGAAAACCAGCAGCGAGGGCTGGCGTCGCCCGAGGCGCGGTCCGGCTATCTGTCGCCCAGCCACGAACCGGCTGTCGCCGCTTTCGCGCGCTGGTATGCCGCTACAATGCTGAAAGGGCAGGCGTGAGGCCTGCCCTTTGGCGTTCCCGCTATTGAGGGGAAAGTCCGTTAACTCAGGCGAGCAACCGGCGGCGCTGGGAGGCGACGCCAAGCGCGCCAAGCGCCGTCAGCAGCATCAGGATCGGCGTTGGCAGTGGCACTGAAGTCACCGGAATGACGCCATTGTAGAGCGGTGCACGGATTTCCGAGTCCTGGTTCAAATTATTCGCAACCAGCGTTCCGTTGACGCCGCCGCCTGTCAGGACCAGATCGGCCAGCGGCGCCAGAATGGAGGCATTGAAAGCCGCATGGATATTCAGGGTTTCCGCTTCGTAGAAGTTAAAGATCACGGAATTCTGCGTCAGGTTCAGGTTCAGTCTGGAGTCGATATGCTTGCCGGAAACGTTGATGACCGTGGTGACGCCGAGATCGGCTGTAACGCCGAAGTAGGTGCCGGCGTTTTTCAGGCCTGTATCGTCGATGTTGAACACGGCGACATTGTTCGCGTCAGGGTTGGCGATGAAACCGATATTGTTGTTGTCGGTTACGTTCGCAACGCCGCCGGTCGGGGCCAGTGCGGCCAGTTCGGCCGAGAAATCGATCATCATTGTCTTGATGTCGTTGACGGGAATACCGGAAACGCCGGTGCTGATAACGCCGCCACCGTTGTTGTTGACATTGCCGTTGATCGAGCCGCCGAAGAAAGCGTCGCCACTCTCCAGGTTGATGTGGTTGCCGGTGAAACTGCCGCCGACGATCAGGCTACCCTTAATGCCGTTGCCGAGATCGACATCCGGACTGTTGTCCGAGTTGACGGTTGCGCCGCCGACATAGTCGCCGCCGACATAAACCGCGCCTTCGGTCTCGACCTGCGTATCGAGGTCATTCAGCACAATGGCGTTGAAGCTGCGCATCAGCGACCGCGCATCGAAACTGGCCGCCTGTGCCGGCATGGCTGCTGCTACCGTGGTCGCCAGTACTGCCGTTACTGCAAGTTTGCGAAGCATTATTCGTTGGTCCCGTATTCCAGAATTCTATTTAGGCCAGCATTGCTAACCTTTCATCGTTGTATGTAGCTTTCGCTCCTGGGTTTTTCAGGGGATATGATATGAATGAACAACCAATCATGTGAATAACTGTAGACAATGTTAACAAACGCACTAAGGGGACACATAAAGTTCATAAAAACATAAGGTTGCGAAATGGAAGTTGACACAAACGCCCTGAGTAATCCGTCCGTTCGACGGGTGCGCCAGGCGCTGGTTGAGGCCGGGGTAGGGGACAAGGTGGTCGCCGTTGCGGAAACGACCCGCAGCGCCGCCGAGGCCGCCACCGCTCTCGGCGTCGAGCAGGGGGCTATCGTGAAATCGCTTGTTTTCACGGTCGGTAGGCAGGCTGTGATGGCGCTGGTCGCCGGCGACCGGCAATGCGACACCAAAAGGCTGCGCAATGTTCTTGGTCTTTCCGGCAAGGTGAAACGACCGGATGCCGATGCGGTGCGGCAGGCGACCGGGTTTGCCATCGGCGGGGTATCACCGGTGGCGCATGCGACGGCCCTGCCGGTTGCAATCGATGCCAGCCTCGGCCGGTTCCAAGCGGTTTATGCGGCGGCCGGGCATCCGCACTGTGTTTTCCCGACTACCCTTGCGGAACTTGAACAATTGACCGGCGGCATCGTTGCGGAATTGTGATCCGCCATGCTGGATGGCGGTCGCCTGTATGGTATGAATGTCTGGTTTTGACAGGGAAGCAACCTCGTGAAATCCGGGCGTAACACCGTCGGCTTGTGCGGATCTATCCTGGTTTGGTGCGGTCGGGTTTCATCATGCAGAAGGCATCGATTCTAACTGCCGGCGCGACCAGCCTCCACCGTGGGTGCCTTCGCCACCGTATCGAAGTTGAACCAGCGGCGAAGACACCGTAGGTGTTTCGGCGCGCCATCGACCTTGAGTCGCCCATCGGCGATTGCAGCCTCCAACGCGACATCGCCGCGATAGATCCGGATCAGGGTGGCCAGTGTGGCATCCAGAAACAGATCGGTTTCACCGCCGGGATCGGAAACGCAGAGGTCGAGGCTCCCGGCTTCGCACACGAACCAGTAACGCTTCTTGTGTTCCGGCTGGTCAGACACGCTTAGACGAAGCACGTGGCGCTTCTGTCCAAATGCAAGTGGATCCACGGAGTATTCCAATCCCCAAATCAGCAAGCCCAAATCAAGTTCGCCATCCGTAAGTTCGCGGCGCGTCCACCTCTGTCCCCAGGTTCCGAGCGCGCTGACCAGGGGAAGAAACTCCGTGCCGGCATCGGTCAGGTGATACGTCCAGCTCTTTCCTGTTTCGCTTCTTCTGCGCTCGACGAGACTTTCGGCCTCCAACTGGCGCAGTCGCCGCGTCAGCAATGTGGCGGACATATGCGGCACGCCGCGATGTATGTCGTTGAACCGTTCCGCACCGGCCCCGAGATTGCGGATGACCAGCGCGGTCCAACGCTCGCAGAAGATTTCTGCGGCCTTGGCAATGGGACAGAATTGGCCATAGCTTTTCATCGCTGCCTCGCGCGTCCTTCACCAGAGTACACTAGGTGCCTCACCCTTAATACTCCAGATCGTGGAGTAGCTATCAACCTCCCCGGTTGCCACAATCGGTTCGTAGCCATTGAGGAGAAACCGCCATGAGCGCCGATACAATGAGCCCCGAAGCACAGATGTGGGGAGACCCGGGTGTATCCTACGACGGGATTTCGTTCGGCCTGTCCGATACAATCTCACACACGGTTCAAGCTCTATGGCCTCGCCCCGGCGAACGCATCCTCGATATTGGAACAGGCACGGGCTGGGCCGCCCGTCTTGCAGCTTGGCGTGGCGCTACTGTCACCGGCGTTGACATTGCGCACGGCATGCTTGAAGCGGCCGAGACGTTGTCGTCCGGGCTTGATCCGCGCCCCGAGTTCCGACATGCCGCAGCCGAGGCGCTGCCATTCCCGGATGAAAGTTTCGATGGCGTGATTTCGACCTACGGTGTCATTTTTTCGACCGCGCCGTCGAAGGCCGTGACCGAGATGGCGCGCATGCTTCGACCTGGCGGTCGACTGGCGCTGGCAACATGGGCCGACAGCCCCGATGGCTACATTGCAGGCTTCTTCGCACTGATCGGACAATGGTCCGATGCACCGCCGCCGCCTGCCTCGCCCTTTGACTGGGGGCGCGAAGACTGGTTACGGAAAGTCATGGAGGAGCACTTTGAGATCGACATCCGCGAACAGGTGACAACACTTTATGCACCGGATGTGACGACCGTATGGGAGGAATACGTTAACGGGTTCGGCCCGGTCGCGGCCACCCACGCCGCGCTGCCGCCAGAACAGCGAGAGGCTTTCAGAGCCGCATTCGAGGATTTCCACCGTCCATATGCAACGGGGTTGGGCTTGGCCATTCCACGGCGTGCGCTTGTTATTCGCGGTGCACGCATCTGAAACAGAACCCACGCAGCCGGCGTGGAACGGGATCACAGGGAAACAGAGGCCGCAAGGCATCCGCCCTATACCTTTCCGGCCACGCTTGCCGAGATCGAACGGCTTTCAGGTGGAGCCTTCGCTGACGTATGATCCGCTATGGCGAATTCCGTCAGGTGATTTCTTCGACCTGTTCCAGATCGGGTTTCAGAACCTGATCTTCCGCCTCGTCGACCGGCTGTTCGGTAAACCCTGTCGGATCGGCGGTTTCGCGGAAATCGCGCTGGATATTGACCGGGCTGTTGGCGTAGACCGCGATCAGTTCAGCGACCGACCGCAGGGCATGCAGGTGAATGCGTTCGTAGCCGTGCGATGCGTCGATGCCGAAGGTTGCGAGCGCGGTGCGGACATCGTGGCCCGCTTCCAGCGCGCTGGCGGCATCGGACCGGTAAAACCGGAAGACATCCTTCTGATACTGGATGTCGTTGTTGCGGCACAGATCGACCAGTTTCTTGGTCAGATGGTAATCGAAAGGCCCCTGCTGGTCGGCCATGGCGATAGTAACGCCGAACTCCGACGAATTCTGACCCTGCGCGGTCGTGCCGTTGTCGATGGCCAGCATCGACGCGATTTCCGACGTGACGACCGTCGACGCGCCGACACCGATCTCCTCGGCGATGGTGAACAGCCAATGGGTATCGACAGGCGTATAGATCCTGTTTTCCTGCATGGCCTTCAGCGCCGCCATCATCGCGGCGACGCCGGCCTTGTCATCGAGATGACGGGAGACGATGTAGCCGTTGTCGAGAATCTCCGGCTGCGGATCGATGGCGACGATATCGCCGATTTCAATACCCAGCGCGTGCAGCTCGTCGATATTGCGCGACAGGGCGTCGATCCGCATTTCCACCTGCTGCCAGGTGACCGGCTGGGAATCGATTTCCCGGTTGAACGTGTGGCCTGATGCCTTGAGCGGGAGGATCGTGCCGGAATACGCGCCTTTTTCCGAAAACACGCTTGCCCGCGCACCTTCCGCGAACCGCGATGACCAGTGGCCGATCGGCACCAGTTCGACCCGGCCGTTCGGCTTCAGGGATTTCACCTGCGCGCCCAGCGTATCGACATGCGAGACGATGGCGCGGGCCCCTTCGTGACGGTGTTCGCCGGGCCGGATTGCGCGGATGGCGCCGCGCCGCGTCAGTTCGACTGTCAGGCCCATTTTCTCCAGGGCTTCCGACACATAATGCACAACCATATCAGTATAGCCGCTGGGGCTGGCAATGGATAAAAGATCGCGCAGGGTGGTTGTCAGATAGTCGGTATCGATTTCCGGTTTTTTCATTGTTTCTCCCATTTGTATTATCCGTCCGGTTCCGTCCGGTTCGACGCATTGCTGACCGTCAGCGGAAACAGCAGGTCGATAAACCGTTCGGCGGTCGGTTGCGGTTCGTGATTGGCGAGGCCCGGCCGTTCATTGGCCTCGATGAAGGCGTATTCCGGCTCTGTCGGGGCATCGATCATCAGGTCGATGCCGGTGACCGGTATGTTTATCGCCCGTGCGGCGGCTATCGCCGCGTCGGCGAGTTGACGATGCAGAACGCCGGTCACGTCGTGCAGGGTGCCGCCGGTATGCAGGTTGGCGGTCTTGCGAACCTCCAGTTCCTCACCCGCAGTCAGTACAGTATCGAAAGTGTATCCGGCCTGGACAACGGTACGCTCGGTCTCGCTGTCGAGTGGAATTTTCGACTCCCCGCCGGTCGCCGCCGCACGCCGGCGGCTCTGGCGCTCGATCAGGTCGCGGATCGTGTGCTGGCCGTCACCGGTGATGGTGGCAGGCCGGCGCACGGCCGCCGCTACCAGCCTGTAGTTGATGACGATAACCCGAAGATCCTGGCCTTCGATACATTCCTCGATAAGCACTGAATCCGATACCGATTTGGCGAACTCTATCGCCTTTTCGATTTCAGCCGGATCGGACAGGCCGACGGATATGCCGCGACCCTGTTCCCCCCGGGCCGGTTTGACGACCACCCGTCCATGCGATTTTGCGAAAGCGGCGATTTCGTCAGAGCCGGCATCGGCGGGAATCTGTTCCGGGGTGCGCACACCGGCGGCTTCGACAACCCGTCGGGTGACCGCCTTGTCGTCGCAGATCGACATGGCGACCGATGTCGTGAATTCCGACAGGCTTTCGCGGCACTGGATGCTGCGGCCGCCATAGGAAAGCCGGAAGAAGCCGCCTTCGGCATCGATTACATCGACGGCGATACCGCGAAGCCGCGCTTCATCGACGATAATTTTCGCATAGGGGTTCAACCGGTCGTCGGCGACCGGGCCGGAAAACAGGGTTTCGTTGATCGGGTTTTTGCGTTTGACCGCGAAGACGGGAATCCGCCGGAAGCCGATCTTTTCATACAGCTTTATCGCCTGTTCGTTGTCATGCAGTACTGACAGGTCGATATGGCTTGCGCCGCGCGCCTTGAAGAATTCCGCAAGATGACGGACCAGAAACTCGCCGATACCGGGGTGCCGCGCCTGCGGATCGACCGCCAGGCACCATAGCGAAGAACCGCGTTCCGGATCGTTGAAGGCGCGGCGGTGGTCTACCCCGGTAACGACGCCAAGCACATTGCCGGTCGCTTCATCCTCGGCGACGAAATACGAAATCGCTCGGGCATCGCGTTTGTCCCAGAAGAAATCGGCCGGCACCGGAATCATGCCGCGGGCAATATAGATTCGGTTGATTTCATCGGCGTCGTGGCGCGATGTCAGTCGCCGGACGAAAAAGCTGCGCGGCTTGCGGCGCGGCGCGCGATAGGTCGCGAGTTCCATGCGGAAGGTATGCGACGGGTCGAGAAACAGACGCTGCGGCGCCAGAGACAGCAGAACGTGCGGATCAGTGATATAGAGCGCGATATCCCGGCGGTCGGGCCGTTCTTTCTGAAGCGCGGTGACCAGTGTATCGGGGTCGGTGAATGTCTGGCCAAACAGAAGACGGCCCCAGCCGCAGTCGATGACGGCGTTTTCCCGCAACATATCGCTCTGCTGTCCGGTATCGCCGTCGATTTTCTGATACGCGACCGTGCGCATCTTCTTCAGCCGGCGGTCGGAGGAGTCCGGGTTGCGGTGCCGAGTCTGCCGGGTGTCCTGGGTCTGTTTTTTCTGGGTCATGGTCAATGCACCGGGTCAGATCTGGTGTTCTTGCAGCCACAGTTCAAGAAGCGCGACCTGCCACAGTTCCGATCCGCGCAGTGGCGTGATATGCGCCGTCGGGTCGTCGAACAGCCTGTCGAGGTAGTCGCCCCGGAAAAGACCGCGGTCTTTTGCAGCCGTCGAATTAAGGGCGTCCCGCACCATGTCGAGATACGGTCCCTGGATGTATTTCAGGGCGGGAACGGGAAAATATCCCTTCTCCCTGTCGATCACTTCATTCGGCACGACCAGCCGCGCCGCGTCCTTCAATACACCCTTGCCGCCGCTGGCCAGCTTATGCTCCGGCGGAATGCGCGCCGCCAGTTCAACCAGTTCATGATCCAGAAACGGCACACGCGCCTCCAGGCCCCAGGCCATTGTCATGTTGTCGACGCGTTTCACGGGGTCGTCGACAAGCATCACATGGCTGTCCAGTCGCAGCGCGCGGTCGACCGAAGTCGACGCGCCGCCCGCCATCAGGTGAGCCTCGACGAATTCGCGGCTGTGATCGGTTCCGCTGATCCAGTCTTCGGAAAGATGAGTCGACAGTTTCTCATGGCTGCGGTCGAAAAAGACTTTCGCGTAGTCCGAGACAACGTCGTTCGTCTCCAGCAGCGGCGGATACCAGTGATAGCCGCCGAATACCTCATCCGCGCCCTGGCCGGACTGCACGACCTTGATGTGCTTCGATACCTCGCGGCTCAACAGGTAGAATCCGACATTGTCGTACGACACCATCGGTTCGGACATGGCATTGATGGCGCCTGGCAGTTCGTCGATCAGATCGTCGGACGGAACGAAGATCTTGTGGTGATCGGTCTTGAACCGCTCGGCAATCAGGTCGGAATAGTAAAACTCGTCGCCTTTTTCACCGTGTGCTTCCTCGAACCCGATGGAAAAGGTCGACAGGCCGGTCTGGCCCTGTTCAGCCAGCAACCCGACAATGACGCTGGAATCGACGCCGCCTGACAGCAGCACGCCGACGGGAACGTCAGCCGTCATTCGCCGTTTGACGGCGACCCGCAGACTCTCGAGGACTAGGTCGCGCCAGTCGGTCGCTGTCAGGTCCGCATCTTTTTCAAGGCGCGTGTATTCCGGATCCCAGTATTTCGTATCGCGAAACCTGCCATCGGTTTCGATCCGCCGCATCGTTGCCGGCGGCAGTTTCTTCACGCCGGCGAGAATTGTGCGCGCCGGCGGCACAACGGCATGGAAGGTCATGTAGTGGTGCAAAGCGGCCGGGTCGATTCCGGTATCGACGTCGCCACCGGCCAGAAGGGCGGGCAGGGTGGACGCGAATCGCAGCCGTTTATCAGTTTGTGTGTAATAAAGCGGTTTGATGCCGAACCGGTCGCGTGCAAGCGTAACGACGCCGCTGTCGCGTTCGGCGACGGCGAAGGCGAACATGCCGTGGAACCGTTCGACACAGGCCTCGCCCCAGGCGTGGAAGGCTTTCAGAACAACTTCCGTATCGCCGTCGGAGAAGAATTGGTAACCCTGCTGCTGTAGCTCTGCCTGCAGGTCGCGATAATTGTAAATGCAGCCATTGAAGACAATGCTGAGGCCAAGCGACGGATCGACCATCGGCTGCGCCGCCTTGTCGGACAGGTCGATAATTTTCAGGCGACGATGACCAAATGCTATGCGGCCCTGGCTGACGATGCCGCTGCCGTCGGGCCCGCGCGGCGCAAGCGCACGGGTGATGCGGGCCACCGCTTCGGTATCGGCCAGATTATTGTCAAAGCGAATTTCGCCGGCAATGCCGCACATACAGATCTCCGTATTTCATAACGTAACGCAAGGGCTGGCAGCGAACAGACACGAGAAGGTCAGGGCGCGGGAAGTTCGTTAAAGTGTGCGGTCACGCCGCACGCGCTCAAGTTCGCTTGATGAGGCTCAAGTACAGCAAACCCCACCGGTGAAATCAAATCTGGGGCGGCAACCAAGGCAGGACAAGGGGCAGGCGCGGGCGGATGGCGTATAACCAACGAAGATTTATCCTGATTTTCATTGACCTTGCGGGATTGGATGAGGAAAACGACGCCTCACGACCGCGACACGGAGGGGATGATGGCAAAACCGAATCTTTTGATCGTCGGATTGGGCGGTGTTGGCGCCGTGGCGGCTCACAAGGCCGCACAGTTCGGTGACGACTTCGGCACGGTCACACTTGCCAGTCGGACTCTGTCGAAACTCGAAACGCTGGCCGAGCAGGTGCTGGCCCGTCATCCGGCCTTTCCGGCTGACCGTCTGGCGGTCCGGACGGTCGATGCGCAGGACCAGACCGACATGGCGCGTCTGATTCGCGAAAGCAGTGCCGATATCGTCATCAATACGGCGTCGCCTTACTGCAATGTCGCGATCATGGATGCCTGTATCGAGGCAGGTGCGCACTACATCGACACGGCGGTTGCGGAAGAAGAGCATGTCGAGAACGTGCCTGCGCCGTGGTACGCGAATTTCGAATGGCCGCGCCGTCCGGCATTCGAAGCGGCGGGCAAAACCGCGTTGCTGGGTATCGGGTTCGACCCCGGTACGGTGAATGTGTTCTGCGCCTATGCCCGGAAACATCTGCTGGACAGCATAGACACAATCGACATTATCGATGTGAACGGCGGCGATCACGGCCAGTATTTCGCAACCAATTTCGATGCGGATACCAATCTGCGGGAAATTCGCGAGGATGCGATTTTCTGGCAGAATGGAGAGTTCCGAACCATTCCGCATCATTCAAAGAAGATGACGGTCGATCTGCCATTGGTCGGCGAACATACCGTCTATTCGATGGGGCATGACGAGCTGCATTCGCTGCCGCTGGCCTTCCCGGAAGCCAACCGCATCGAATTCTGGATGGGGTTCGGCGACCACTATCTGAAAGTGTTCGATGTGCTGGAAAACCTGGGTCTGACATCCAGCCTGCCGGTCGATGTCGATGGCGTTCAAGTAACGCCGGTGCGTCTGGTGAAAGCCCTGTTGCCCGACCCGTCGACACTGGCGGAGGGGTATACCGGGTCGGTCTGCATCGGTTGCGACATTACCGGTGTGAAAGACGGCAAGAAGCGGCGCGTGTTCGTCTATTCGACCTGCCACCACAGGGACTGTTTCAAGGAAACCGGGTCGCAGGCGATTTCCTACACGACCGGCATTCCTGTCATGACCGCCGCCCTGTGTCTGGCGCGCGGCGACTGGGACAGCGGCACGATGTCGAATGTCGAAACGCTTGACCCGGACCCGTTCATGGCGCTGATGCCGGAGGTCGGGATCAACTGGCAGGTTATCGATTTGCCGGTAGACGGGTCCTGGCCGCAAAGCAATGACTGAGCCGGCACACGGATTTTCCGGCTTCGACCCGGCGCGGGCGCCGTCGCCCTGTCATGTGATCGATGTCGGGAAGATTGAAGACAATCTGCGTGTATTGAATCGCATTGCCGACGGGGCGGATGTCGAAATTCTGCTCGCGCTGAAGGCGTTTTCCTGTTTCGCCGTCGCTGATCTGATCGGTGACTATCTGCACGGCACGGCGGCCAGCGGTTTGTGGGAGGCGCGGCTGGGCCGTACCCGGTTCAAGGGTCAGGTACACACGTTCGCGCCGGGGCTGAAACCCGATCAGCTCGACGAGATCGAAACGCTGTCCGATCATCTGATCTTTAATTCCGCCGGCCAGTTTCACCGGTTTTCCAACGCACTGAAACGCGACGGATCCTGCGCTTATGGCTTGCGCGTCAATCCGCGCCACAGCGAGGCGGAAAACCCGCTATACGATCCTTGCGCGGCGTGGTCGCGGCTGGGAACGACGGTCGGTCAGATTGCTGATGATGCTCTGGATGGTATTTCCGGCCTGCACATTCATGCGCTGTGCGATCAGGGGTTCGATCCGTTCGACCGGTTGCTGGCCGCGACGGAAGACCGTTTTGGCGGCATTCTGGAAAGAATGAATTGGGTGAATCTCGGCGGCGGCCAGTTGCAGACCGCGCCGGATTATCCCGTCGACCGCCTGATCGACCGGTTGAAGGCTTTTCGCGCGCGGACCGGGTTGCATGTCTATCTGGAACCCGGCACGGCGGTGGCGCTGAACGCCGGCGCGCTGGTGACAGAGGTTCTGGATACCGGCTGGAACGACGGTCATTTCGCCATTGTCGACTGTTCCGCCACCTGTCATATGCCGGATGTCATTGAAGCCCCCTATACGCCGGAGATACTCGGTGCGACGATTGTGGGCGAGGGGGCGGACCCGGCAGACCCGTGCACGGTGCGGCTGGGCGGGCCGACCTGTCTGGCCGGCGATACCATCGGCACCTACCTGTTCGCGAAGCCGCTGCAGGTCGGTGACCGCCTGATGGTGCTGGATCAGGCCTACTACACGATGGTCAAAACAACCGCCTTCAACGGTACGCCGCTGCCGTCGATTGCCTTGTGGGACAGGCGCGACGACCGGTTCGAAGTGATCCGGCAGTTCGACTACGACACGTTTGAAAGCCGGCTTTCCTGATCCTGTCAGTCGGCTATTCTGGCCGCGCCCCGTGTCACGAACCAGATGCCACTCGCGATCAGAGCCGCGCCGATGAACAATCCGTCCGGCGGCGTCTCGCCAAGCAGGAAGACGGCGATGGGCACGCCGAACACGGCGGCGACCGACCCCATCAGGCTCAGGTAAACCGGGCCGCCGGTTTTCTGCAGGATGAAGAACAGGAAATACTGCAGGGCGAACAGCACGGACTGCGCTGCGATCAGGATCAGCGGCAGGTCCGTTGTGTCCGGGACGCCGAGCGTTGAGCCGGGCAGCAGGCCGAAAACCAGTAACATCAAACCCGCTGCGCCGAGCATGCCTGGCGCGAGTTCATCCGGCCGCGCGCCTTCCGGCCAGCGGATGCTTCGGTAGATGTTGCCGATGGCCAGCAGCACCGGACCGAACAGGGTGGCGATAATCCACAGGGTCGGGGCGTCCGGCGCCTGCAGTTTCAGCATCGCCAGATAGGCAGCACCCGACAGGGCCAGCAGAACGCCGGCTGCTCGCCGGTGGCTGTACTGCTCCATCCCCATCGCCAGCGCCCCGATATAGGTAAGAAGCGGCGGAAAGGCGACGGCAAGCGCAACGAAACTGACCCCGACATGCGGTACGGCGGCGAACAGGATCAGGTTCGGCGCGGCGATGCTGATGAGGCCGGCGATCAGAAAATATTCGAGAGACCGGCGGTTCAGCCGGGGCAGCCGCCGCCGCATTGTATTCAGCGCCAGCAGGATCAGTGCGCCGCCGGATACCGACCAGGCGAGAAACGAGACCGGCGAAAGACCCGCATCGCCGGCCAGCTTCGCCATGTTGGTGATGCACCCCAGCAGCATGCCGGTTGCCAGCAGACAGAGCAGCGGGACGAGCCAGGTCCGGCCCTGCTTGGGTATGGGTGGCGTCACCGCTGCCGGTGCTGGGTATCAAGCCCGGCGGTGATGAACAGGGCCGTGGCTTCGTTCTCGACATCCGCCGTGTGCCAGACACCGGCGTCGTTGACCGCGTAGTCACCGGCCTTGAGGGGTATTGCGCGCTGAGCGCCGTCTTCGGTTTCCTGAATGAGCGTCATTTCGCCGTCGGTACAGAGCACGACTTCCGCGCCATGCGGGTGTATTTCCCACATACCCCAGGATTCGCTGAAGGTGTGCTGGGCGACCAGCCGACCCTCGGGGCCGTCACCGTCATGCCGCGCGCCGTAGGCTTCATACCAGCTCATGTCGCCGGTGAAGGCGGGCTGGACTTCCGCGCTTGCGCCGAGCCCCAGATGGACCGGCCTCTCGCTGAGTTTCAGTGCGTCAACCATCGCTTTCTCCGCTTCGTCAGCTCGCCTTCTTCGTCAGTTTCCGGCCGAGATACGGGGCGAGATACTGGCCGGTATAGCTGCGAGATATTTTGGCGATGTCTTCCGGCGTGCCCTGACCGACGATTTCGCCGCCCTTGTCGCCGCCGTCCGGCCCCAGATCGATCACCCAGTCGGCAACCTTGATGACTTCCAGATTGTGTTCGATGACGACGATGGTGTTGCCGCTGTCGACCAGCGCCTGCAGCACTTCCAGCAGATTTTTAACGTCCTCGAAATGCAGGCCTGTGGTCGGCTCGTCGAGAATGTAGAGCGTTCGTCCGGTCGCCTTTTTCGACAGTTCCTTGGCCAGTTTCACCCGTTGCGCCTCGCCGCCGGAAAGCGTCGTCGCCTGCTGCCCGACCTTGATGTAGCCGAGGCCGACCCGTTGCAATGTCGTCAGCTTGTCGCGGATCGACGGCACCGCCTTGAAGAATTCGGCGCCTTCGTCGACCGTCATGTCCAGCACGTCGGCGATGGTCTTGCCGCGGTACTCGACTTCCAGCGTTTCGCGGTTATAGCGGTGGCCCTTGCAGACATCGCAGGTGACGTAGACATCGGGCAGGAAGTGCATTTCGATCTTGATGACGCCGTCGCCCTGACAGGCCTCGCACCGGCCGCCCTTGACGTTGAAGCTGAACCGGCCGGGCTGGTAGCCGCGCGCCTTGGCTTCCGGCAGACCGGCGAACCATTCGCGGATCGGCCCGAACGCGCCGGTATAAGTGGCCGGGTTGGAGCGCGGCGTGCGTCCGATGGGCGACTGGTCGATATCTATGACCTTGTCGAGATGCTTCAGCCCGTCGATCCGGTCATACGGCGCCGGCGTGGTGCGCGCCTTCATCAGCGCGCGGGCCAACGCCGCGTGCAGGGTTTCGATAATCAGGGTGGATTTGCCGGAACCGGAAACCCCGGTAACGCAGGTCAGCGTGCCGAGCGGAATATCGATAGAGACATTCTGCAGGTTGTTGCCGGTTGCGCCGACAAGTCCCAGCACCTGACCGCGATGGCCGGTGCGGCGTTTTTTCGGGATCGGGATCTGCCTGAAGCCGGTCAGATACTGCGCCGTCAGGCTTTCCTGCACCTGCAGGACTTCTTCCGGCAGGCCGGCGGCGACGACATGGCCGCCATGGATGCCGGCGCGCGGCCCCATATCGACCAGATAGTCGGCGGTGCGGATGGCGTCTTCATCATGTTCGACGACGATCACCGTGTTGCCCAGATCGCGCAGCCGTTTCAGCGTTCCCAGCAGACGGTCGTTGTCGCGCTGGTGCAGGCCGATGGACGGTTCGTCCAGCACGTAGAGAACGCCGGTGAGGCCCGAGCCGATCTGGCTGGCCAGCCGGATGCGCTGGGATTCGCCACCCGACAGCGTGCCGGAGCCACGGCTGAGGGTCAGGTATTCCAGACCCACATTGTTGAGGAAGCCGAGGCGTTCATTGATTTCCTTCAGGATGCGGTAGGCGATTTCATTCTGCTTCGGCGTCAGTTCGCTTTCCAGCGCCGAAAACCAGTCGGCGGCGGCGGCAATCGACATTTCCGAGGCGATGCCGATATGCTGCCCGGCGATTTTCACGGCCAGCGCTTCCTGTTTCAGCCGGTAGCCGTCGCAGACCGAGCACGGATGCACCGCCTGATATTTGCCGAGATCCTCGCGCACCCAGGACGAATCGGTTTCCCGGTACCGGCGCTTCATGTTCGGGATGACGCCTTCAAAACTTTTCTTGGTCTGGTATGAGCGCAAACCGTCATCGTATTTGAAGGTGATCTTCTCGTCCGTGCCGTATAACAGCGCCTTGCGCACATTGTCCGGCAGTTCGGAAAACGGCGTCGACATCTTCACCCCGAAATGTTCGGCCAGCGAATTCAGGGTCTGTGTGTAATAGGGCGACGTGGAGGCCGACCACGGCGCGATCACGCCCTTGTTCAGCGGCAGCGAGGTATCCGGCACGATCAGGATTTCGTCGAAGTACATTTCCGATCCCAGGCCGTCGCAGGCCGGGCAGGCGCCGAACGGGTTGTTGAAGGAAAACAGCCGCGGTTCGATTTCCTCGATGGTGAATCCGGAAACCGGGCAGGCGAAATTTGCGGAGAAGATCACCTGATCGCCGCTGTCGGCGTTTTCCGCGAAAACCAGACCGTCCGAAAGGTTAAGCGCGGTTTCCAGCGAATCCGCCAGCCGCTGTTCAATGCCTTCGCGCACCACCAGCCGGTCGACCACGACCTCGATATTGTGCTTCAGCTTCTTGTCCAGAGCCGGCACGTCCTCGATCTCGTACATCTCGCCATCGACCCGGACGCGCTGGAAGCCGCGTTTCTGCAGATCGGCGAACTCCTTGCGGTACTCGCCCTTGCGGCCGCGCACGATGGGGGCCAGCAGAAACAGCCGGGTGCCGTCATCCATCGCCATCACGCGGTCGACCATCTGGCTGACTGTCTGGCTTTCAATCGGCAGGCCGGTCGCGGGGGAATACGGAATGCCGACCCGGGCCCAGAGCAACCGCATGTAATCGTAGATTTCGGTGACCGTGCCGACGGTGGAGCGCGGGTTCTTGGAGGTGGTTTTCTGTTCGATGGAAATCGCCGGCGACAAGCCCTCGATCAGGTCGACATCGGGCTTCTGCATCATTTCCAGAAACTGCCGCGCATAGGCCGACAGGCTTTCGACATAGCGGCGCTGGCCGTCGGCGTAGATCGTGTCGAAGGCCAGAGACGACTTGCCGGAGCCGGAAAGCCCGGTGATCACCACCAGCTTGTCGCGCGGCAGGTCCACATCGATGTTTTTCAGGTTGTGTTCGCGCGCGCCGCGTACCCGGATGGTCGGTGTCATGATGGCCTCAAGAGCAGGAGATATGTCGGTCCCATCGATATAGGCGCGCTCGTCGCCGTCTCAACAGGGCGCGCAGTATAAACCCCCGCCCCGGACGGGGCGAGGGCAAAAGCAACAAAAAGCGAACGCTATTTCGTCAGGCTGGCATGGATGATGGAAATGAAGGTCGGGACATCGATCATCCAGGCATAGCCTTCCCATTCGGCCGGCAGACCGGCCGCCTGAATGTCTTCCAGCGATTTCCCGGCTGCCAGATGCGCCTGCACGATACCGGTGGTTTCCTTCAGCATCCGCAGATAGCCCTTCAGATCGTCCATTGTGGCGAGCGCGCCGTGGCCCGGCACGATGGTGACATCGGGCGGGAACATCAGGATCAGCCGTTCGACATTCGCGGTCAGCGACAGTACGTCGCCGCCATTCTGGACATCGATGAACGGAAAGATGCCGTTGAAGAACAGGTCGCCGGTATGCAGCACGTTCGATTTGGTGAAATAGACCACGGAATCCGTATCGGTGTGGCTGTGCGGCATGTGGATCAGGCGCAGTTCCTCGCCGTTGAAATGCACCGAGGCCGAGTCCGCATAGGTGATGACGGGCAGGGCGCTGGCCGGAGCGGGGGGCAGGTCCATCTGGAAGGCGTCGACGCGCTGGTGGGTCGACATCCGGCGGCGCACGTTGTCGTGCGCGATTATGGTGGCCGTCTTGCCCAGTTCGGCGTTGTTGCCGGTATGGTCGAAATGCCAGTGCGTGTTGAGCACGAATTTCAGCGCCGATGCGTCGCCGACGGCTGACAGGGCTGCGTTCAGTTTTTCCGACATGCTTTCCAGCTTGTCGTCGACGATCAGCATGCCGTCAGGCCCGTTCGACACCAGCACGTTGCCGCCGGAAAAGCCGCCGACGCCGGACAGCATGGTCAGGGTGTCGTTCAATTCGGTCGCGGCGATCGTGACCTCGGTTTCCGATTGCGCGATCTGGGTTCCGTGCGATGAATCATGCGCAAATGCCGGCGCAATGGCGATGCCGCCCAAAAAGGCAGCAGCGAGTATCAGTGATTGTCTCATGCTGGTGTCCCCCGGATTATGTTCATTTGAGGGTAGAACTAAACGGCACCGGATCAAGGCTTGTGGCGCTCACTGTTTTGAGAGCGTGGACCGGCAGCCGGTTCGCCCCGGCAACGAATTTCCGCATATCGAAGGTTGTTTGGTCTGGTTTCGCCGGGTGGCGTCCCTTAAGGTTCGGGCACGGACAAATTTGCTTTTATTGAGGATGGTCGATGGCTGGCAGTGTTAACAAAGTAATCCTGGTGGGAAATCTCGGGCGCGACCCGGAAGTGCGGACGATGCAGAACGGCGGCAAGGTCGTGAACCTGTCGGTTGCGACATCCGAACGCTGGAACGACCGCGACGGCAACCGTCAGGAAAAGACCGAATGGCACCGGGTTGTCATCTTTAACGAAAAACTGGCCGAGGTCTGCGAGAAGTATCTGCGCAAGGGGTCGAAAGTCTATGTCGAAGGTCAGTTGCAGACCCGCAAATGGACCGACCAGTCCGGCCAGGACAAATATTCGACCGAAGTCGTACTGCAGCGCTATCGCGGCGAACTGACCATGCTCGACGGCCGCAGTGACGGCGGCGGCGGTGGCGGCGGTTATTCGGATGGCGGTGGTGGCGGTTATGGCAACGGCTCGTCCGGTGGCGGCCAGCAGGGCGGCGGATCGTCAGGCGGCGATTTCAATCAGGACCTGGACGACGAAATTCCGTTCTAGAACGGGTCACGCTTCCGGAATCGTCACCTTGTAGCCGACACGCGGGAAATGAACGCATAGCGCGCCCAGGTCGTCATCCGTGCGGTTGATGGCGATGGTTTCCCGGTTAACCGCATGAACGGTGCCGGCGACATCCTGTTCGCCGCCGTCGATATCCGGACCGACGGAAACCGTCATCCCGACTTTCAAACCCTGCGGATCGTTCGGGTCTTCGCATTCCCGGGTTTCCGGTTCGCTGTCGCGGGCGATTTCCAGCGCCGCATCGGCGTCAAGGTCGGAAACCGTGCCGTGGCCGATTCCCTGAACACGGGCCTCCCAGGGTTCCAGCGCGGAAAATTCGGACAACAGGGCAGCGCCGCCGGTCCATCGGCCGCGGATGAACCACACGACATGATAGGCGAGCGCATCGACATAGCCGGGCCTGTCGCCTGTCAGAAACGCACGGCCGTCGCCAAGAACGGTATCCAGCCAGCCGAGCTGGCCGCGCATCTGGGCGGCAAGGTGCGGCAGGTCGGCATTCGCCTTGCGCAGTCCGGCGGCCCAGTCGGGACCGAGATACAGGCGACCCCGATCGGCGGCGAAATCGGGATCAAGATCGTCGATCTGGCTCGACAGTACCAGTTTGACCGCCAGATCGAACATCGTGCCGTCAAGCCAGCGGCTGAGACCGAAGCCGAAACCGCTGTTTCCTTCGGGAAAGAAGGTCGGGTCAGGATAAAGATGCTCGATGGCGCGAAGGATGCAACGGCTGTCGCAGAAGATATCCGCGCCGATCTGCATCACCGGTGTGCGCCGGTACCCGCCGGTCATCGCCGTCAGTTTCGGTTTTGGCGGAATGCGCGGAATCGCAACCGATTTCCAGGCGAGGTTCTTAAATCCGAAGGCCGTCCGGACTTTTTCGGCGACCGGCGACTGCGGGTAGTTGTGCAGGATGATATCTGTCATGGAGACCGGTCTACACGCATCGGAGGCCTTCGCCTAGGGCCGAATGAGGCTGTCTTGATCACAACAGTGTTGGCCGGTAGGCCGTCACCGCTGTCCGGTTTCGTCGTCCCACGGAACGCGCGGGCTGGCGTCAAGATACGAACAGGTGTGAACCAGCGTCAAATTCGGCTCGAGAAAGACGACATTGTAAGCCGGCGGTTCCAGCACGGTGTCGGCGTCGAATTTCGGGTTCAAAAAATCCAGATCGACCTGATGATTGGTGCCGTACAGGGTCGAAAACGGGATGCCGTGAAACGAGCCGGAAACCGGCCGGTGGACATGACCGAAAAAGTAGTGCCGGACATTGCCGTACCGGGTCAGGATATCGACCATGGCGCCGGCCTCGGCGATCTGGATCGCATCCATCATCGGTATCCGGATCGGGAAGGGCGGATGATGGCCGAATACGTAGACGTTGCGGTCGCCTGCGTCCTTCAGTTCGCGGTCAAGCCAGGCCTGGCGGGCTTCGTCATAGGCGCCGGCATGGGTGCCCGGCTGAATGGTGTCGATAACCAGAAATCGGCCTGCCGGCATGTCGAGGCGATACTGGAAGTAACCGTTCGCATCGCGCGGCAGGTCCGGCAGGGCGGCGTGCAGGCCATCCCGGCTGTCGTGGTTGCCGATCACCGGATAGACCGGCATCGCAAGCCGGCCGGTTTCCTCGACAAAGGACAGGAAGGCTTCAGGGTCGGCCCAGTTGGTCAGGTCGCCGGTCACCATCATCGCCTCGGCATCGTTCTGGTGCCGGTTGATATGATCGACGGCGGCGCGAAGACGCTGCAGGGGATCGATGGTGAACAGCGTCTCGCCGGGGCGAACCAGATGGGTATCGGTGAGGTGAATGATTTTCATCGTCGGCGCGTTCCGCGGAAGCTGTGAAAAGGCATTGTTTAGATTGTTCGGGCCTGTTGAATCATGCTAATTAAACCATTCATTCGACAGGTTCATGACAAGGCGCTTGGTTATACCGAAATTACGGAATTTCCTCACTTTTCTGCAACCGGTTTCCTACTTTTCCTCTGACCGCAAAACGGTAATAGTTCTTTGTCCGATTCGCCTCTAAATCCACCCGGTTCGAACCCGGCCCCCCCCTCTGGCAGCGATGTAACAACGGTATCGATCGTCGACGAGATGCGGCGGTCCTATCTCGACTACGCGATGAGCGTGATCGTCAGCCGCGCCCTGCCGGACGTTCGTGACGGTCTGAAGCCGGTACACCGGCGAATTCTCTACGCGATGAAGGAAAACGGCTACGATTCGAGCAAGCCGTATCGCAAGTCCGCGCGCATCGTCGGGGACGTGATGGGTAAGTATCACCCGCACGGCGACACCGCGATCTACGACGCGATGGTGCGGATGGCGCAGGATTTCTCGATGCGTCTGCCGATGATCGACGGGCAGGGCAATTTCGGCTCGATGGACGGCGATCCGCCGGCGGCGATGCGCTATACCGAGGCGAGGCTGGCCAAGGCCGCCGAAGCGTTGCTGGACGATATCGACAAGGAAACCATCGATTACCAGGCCAACTACGACGAAACCACGCGCGAACCTTCGGTTCTGCCGGCGCGATTCCCGAATATTCTGGTCAATGGCGGCGGCGGCATCGCGGTCGGCATGGCGACCAACATTCCGCCGCACAATCTGGGCGAGGTCATCTCGGCCTGTCTGGCCTATATCGACGATCCGGGCATTTCCGATCTGCGCCTGCTGGAACTGGTGCCGGGACCCGATTTCCCGACCGGCGGCATCATCCGTGGCCGCACCGGCATCACGAAGGCCTATACCGAAGGACGCGGGTCCGTCGTGATCCGCAGCCGCACGATGGTGGAGGAAATTCGCAAGGACCGCTGGGCCATCGTCGTCACCGAAATTCCGTATCAGGTGAACAAGTCCCGCATGCTGGAACGGATCGCCGAAGTGGTGCGCGAAAAGCTGGTCGAGGGGATTTCCGACCTGCGCGATGAATCCGACCGCGACGGCGTTCGCGTGGTGATCGAACTGAAGCGCGATGCGGATGCCGAGGTGGTGCAGCAGCAATTGTTCCGCTACACGCCGATGCAAACCAGTTTCGGGGTCAACATGCTGGCGCTCGACAGCGGCAAGCCGAGAATGAAGACCCTGAAGGAAATCATCGCCGCTTTCGTCGCCTTCCGGGAAGAGGTGGTGACCCGCCGGACCCGATACGAACTGCGCAAGGCGCGGGACCGCGCGCATATCCTGGCCGGTCTTCTGGTGGCGATTTCCAACCTCGATCCGGTGATCGAACTGATCCGCGCGGCGGCCGACCCGGCAACCGCCAGGGCGTCGCTGATGGAACAGGACTGGCCTGCGCGCGATGTCGAACCGTTCATTGCCCTGATCGACGATCCGGGCCATGTCGTCGTTGACGGAAAGTACCGGCTTTCGGAAGCGCAGGCGCGGGCCATTCTTGAACTGCGCCTGCAGCGCCTGACCGGCATGGAACGCGACAAACTGACCGATGAAACAGAAGACCTTGCGAATAGAATCAAGGATTTGCTGGATATTCTTCAGTCGCGGCCGCGGCGTCTTGATGTGATGCGCGGCGAACTGGCCGAGATGACGGAACAGTTCGACACGCCGCGCCGTACGGAAATCGACGAAACCGCCATCGACGCCGATATCGAAGACCTTATCCAGCGCGAGGATATGGTCGTTACGGTGACGCATTCAGGCTATATCAAGCGGGTTCCGCTTTCGACCTATCGGGCGCAACGGCGCGGCGGCAAGGGGCGGTCGGGGATGTCGACGAAGGAAGACGATTTCGTCGTCAACGTCTTCGTCACCTCGACGCATACGCCGGTGCTGTTCTTTTCGACCCGGGGTATGGTCTATCAGCTCAAGGTTTATCGCCTTCCGCTCGGTTCGCCGACCACGCGGGGCAAGGCGATGGTGAACATCCTGCCGCTGGAAGAGGGCGAGCATATCTCGACCGTCATGCCGCTGCCGGAAGATGAAAATCAGTGGGAGGAGATGTTCGCCTTCTTCGCCACACAGTCCGGCAACGTGCGCCGTAACCGGTTGAGCGACTTCACCAACATCAAGTCCAACGGCAAGATCGCCATGAAACTGGATGACGGCGACCGGCTGGTCGCCGTCCGGACCTGCCTGGAAAATGAAGACATTCTGCTGGCCACGGCGATGGGCGGCTGCATCCGGTTCCGGGCCGACGATGTCCGGGTGTTCGTTGGACGTAACTCCACCGGTGTGCGGGGTATCCGTCTGGCGAAGAAAGACAGCGTGATTGCGATGTCGAAACTGACCCATGTCGAAACAGATACCGAAACCCGCGATGCCTATCTGCGGGCGATCTACGCCAAGCGCCGTCTTGCCGGCCTCGAACAGGAACAGGTCGATCCGGATAAACGTCAGGAAGACGAAGCGCGGGCGCAGATTCTGACCGAGGAACCCTACCGGTCGATGGAGGAAAGCGAGGAGTTTTTGCTGACGATCAGCGATGCCGGCTACGGTCTGCTGACCTCCGCCTACGATTACCGGGTGACCGGTCGTGGCGGCAAGGGCATCGGCAACATGGATCTCGGCAAATCGGATGGCAGTCAGGTGATCTCCTGTTTCCCGATCCGGTCGGAAGACGAACTTGTGCTGGTTACTGACGGCGGTCAGCTTATCCGGGTCGGCGTCAACGAAATCAGCCCGAAACGGCGCAACGGCATGGGTGTCCGGGTGTTTGACGTCGGCGAGGACCAGCGGGTGGTTTCGGTCGCCCATATGTCGGAGCGCGATGAGGAAGAGGAAATATCCGGGCCGGACGGCGATGTCGACCCTGTCGCGGAAGTCGATGCGGAAACACCGGCGGATGAAGATGACACGACGCCGGATAGCGGTTCGGAGCAGTAGAAATGCGGACGGCGATCTATCCCGGGACGTTCGACCCGATCACCAACGGTCACATGGATATCATCTCACGCGCAGCGCGCACGGTCTGCGACAGGCTGGTCGTGTCTGTCGCCGTGAATGCCGGCAAGGGGCCGCTGTTCACGTTGCAGGAACGCCGGGCGATGGTTGAGGCAGAGATTGAAAATCTGCCGAAAGAGCTGGCCGAGCGGATCGAGGTTCGCGAATTCGAAAATCTGCTGATCCATTACGCAGCGGAGCAGGGGGCGGAACTTATCGTTCGGGGCCTGCGGGCGGTATCGGACTTTGAGTACGAGTTTCAGATGGTCGGCATGAATGCGCGGCTGAACCGAGATGTCGAAACGGTGTTTTTGATGTCATCCGAACGCACACAGTTCATTTCAAGTCGTCTTGTGAAAGAAATCGCTTCTCTGGGCGGGGCAATCTCCGAATTCGTATCGCCGCGCGTTGAAGCCCTGCTGCTGGAGAAATACCGGTCAGACGGTTAGTCGCGTCATGGCGCGTGACTGATTATCCGATCGTTGGACCCCGATGGCGATTCCCGAAACCCCTGCCGCTGCAATGCCGAACACAGACCGTCCCATCGCGGCGGCCGGCTGGGTTTTTCTCGGCATGTTATGTTTCTGCCTGATGGCGGTTGCCGGTCGCGAAGCAGGGCGCGTGATGGAAACAGCCGATCTTCTGGTCTGGCGCAGCCTGGTCGGCGCGCTGATCGTGGTGGTCTGCCTGTTTTTCTCTCCTTCGGGTTTCCGGCAGGTGCGAACCAACCGTTTTGGCATGCACCTGGTGCGGAATATCGGCCACTTCGCGGGACAGTACTGCTGGTACACCGCCGTCATGCTGATACCGCTGGCGCAATTGTTCGCTTTCGAATTCACCACGCCGATCTGGGTGGCGCTGCTGGCCCCGTTTCTGCTTGGCGAGAAGTTCACCTGGGCGCGCATCGGTGCGATCGTTCTTGGATTCGCCGGCATTCTGGTCGTGGTTCGGCCGGGGGCGGAACCGATAACGGAAGGCACAATCTGGGCGTTTTTGTGCACATTCGGCTTCACCGCGGCGCTGATATCGACGAAACGGCTGTCGCGGACCGAAACCACCCTGTGCATTCTGTTCTACCTGACCGTGATGCAGGCGCCGATGGGCATGCTGGTCAGCGGCGGCCTGCCGGAAATCCCGCCGGACGGATGGACCCTGTTCTGGACGCTGTCGCTGGCCTTTGCCGGTCTCGGCGCGCATTTCTGCATAACCCAGGGATACAAGCTGGCGGATGCGACACTTGTTGCGCCAATGGATTTCTTTCGTCTACCGTTGATCAGTCTGGTCGGTGTGCTGTTTTATTTCGAACCGTTCGAGATTGCGGTTCTGTTCGGCGGCATCCTGATTTTCAGCGGTAACTTTATCAATATCCTAGCCGAAAGACGACGCCGTGCCAGTCGATGATTCCCCTGAAACGGAAACCGGCCACCCGTACTGGTGGATGGAAGCGCCACGCCCGGATGCGGAACCCGCAACAGTGCCTGAAAAGGTCGACGTGCTTGTTATCGGGTCCGGCTTTACCGGGTCATCCGCCGCGCTGACCCTGGCGAAAGCGGGCCGTGAGGTCGCCATTCTCGATAAGCGCCGGGCCGGCGAGGGCGCGAGTTCCAGAAACGGGGGCATCTGCAGCGGAAATCTGAAGCCGTCGCTGGCGACGCTGACGAAGAAGCTGGGGCGCGACCGGGCGCTGGCGATCTTCAGGGAAGGGATCTCGGCGCGAAAGTTCGTCGGCGAGCGGATTCTTGAGGAAGGCATCGACTGCGACTACAAGATGACCGGCCGGTTTACCGGCGTCACGCATCCGCGCCATCTGGACCGGATCAAGCGCGAGGTCGACATGCTGAACAGCGAATTCGGCATATCCTCGTGGTTCGTCGAAAAGCAGAACGTTTCCGAAGAGCTGGGAACCGAACTTTTCCATGGCGGCTATGTGCGCGAGGATATCGGCGGCCTTCACCCCGGTAAGTACCAGCTCGGCCTGCTGCACGCCGCAATCCGCGCCGGCGCGGCCTTTCATGGCGGGGTGACGGTGGAGGCTTTGGAACGGGACGGCGGCGGACATCTCGTCCATACCTCCGCCGGGACGATCCGGGCTGGTCATGTGATCGCCGCGACCAACGGATATTCCGATTCCTATCTGCCGTGGCTGCAGCGCCGGGTCGTACCGATCCCCAGCCAGATTGTCGCGACCGCGCCGATATCGCCGAATCTGATGAAGCAGCTTATGCCGAAAGGCCGGATGTGCGGCACAACCGACCGGCTGTTCAACTACTACCGGCCGTCGCCGGACGGCGCCCGCATCCTGTTCGGCGGGCGGGTTCACAACGATATTCAGGACCCGTTGCAGCGCGGCGCGCAACTGAGCGCCCGCATGGTCGAGATGTTTCCTGAACTCAGCGATACGCCGATCGAACGATCATGGTTCGGCTATACAGGGTTCACGATGGATTTCATGCCCAAGATCGGCGTTCATGACGGCATTCACTATGCCTGCGGATACAATGGATCGGGGGTAATCTGGGCCAGCTATTTCGGTCATCGCATCGCGCAGCAGGTGATGGGCGATGCGGAAGGAAAGACGGCGTTCGACGGCCTGCCGTTTCCGGCTATTCCGTTCTTTTCAGGCAAACCGTGGTTTCTCGGCGCCATGGTGAAACTGTACGGCATTGGCGACGCGATGGGTCGCTGATCGCTGAAATCTGTCGCAAAAGCAGGTGAAGCCGGTTGCCGCATGGGCGATGTTCGGTTAAGGGGTCGATCGCGGCTTGAGAAGTTAGGTTAATCGGGAGTAAGCGATGTCGTTCGAAACACAAGACGTAGTGGTTCGTCGCGCGGAAACGGTGGCAGACCGGATCAAGGCATTTGAGCTTGTTCCGGCGGATGGAACGCCGATCCGGGCTTTCCAGCCGGGCGGCCACATCATCGTACATCTGCCGAACGCAATTTCACGGCATTACTCCCTGACCAACGCACCCGGCGAAACAGACGCCTACCGGATCGCGGTTCTCGACGAACTGGACGGGCGCGGCGGATCGGCTTTCATGTGCAACCAGTTGCGCGAGGGTATGACGATCCCTGTTTCGGGACCGGAAAACAATTTTCCGCTGGAGGAGAAGGCCGCGCGC